>JAZNAS010000026.1:0-85569 GCA_045586625.1 Treponema sp. | reverse complement strand
CTCAAAACCTCACCTCCTTTTCTCTCCAAATAATCTTTTAGTACGTTGTGACGGACAGCCGCTCGAATGGCCCTTGTAAGTGGTTTTGGTTGCCCATCTGATTTAGCTTCGTCAATGAGCTTGAGAAACCGTACGTATTGTTCCAAGTCCGGGCAATTATGTATTACTGGACTTGGTTCTTTACCTATAATTTTACATACTTTTACTTTCAATTCAAGGGTGAGCTCTGGGTTTGGGGTGCAGTTCAGCTTGAATGCGTCTGACAGGGAAAGGTAAGTTTCTGGCGGTAGATTCTCCTTGCCGGTGTAAAAGACGATGAACTCAGGCTTGGCCAGTGGAATCAGTCGGTTTGAGAATTTGGCCTTAGAATCTATCATGTTGCCGTAGATTCGAGTTACATATTCCAGCAGCCGCAGTGGCATGTTTGGGTTGATGGTGGACTGATGCTCAATCATCATGATGAACTGGTCATTTACCATAACGGCAATGTCGTTGTAGTAATCCATGTACAAGACTTGATCCAGATTTACTCGTTCCAATCTTGTGGTTTCCACCTGTAAATCTGTGCCGTGGAGGGCGTTGTACAGGGAAAGGAAGTGCTGCTTCCAGTCCCTGTCTTTGGAAAAATAATCCACAAAGAGGGAGTCCTTGTGCCTGCGGTTTTCTTGGGATGGCTGTTTTTGTTCGGTTTGATTCTCCATTTATACCTCCAACAAAAAATCTTCACATATATATTAGTAGTTTAAAAATCAATTTTTTGACGGATTTTCGGAAAAAAGCTTGTTTTTTTCTTACTTTTGGAGCTAATGAATGATATGATATTGGCTTGAGGGATGATTATTTGGTGGAGGAAATGAAATGACAAATATCTTCAAAAATTCCACTTTTGGAATGGTTCTCTTATTGTTATTTCTCGCATGGTACTTATTTTTGTCCATAAAATGTATTCTCATTGGGACTGGGAAACTGATGAATCCCCAGACCAAAGAGAAGGCAAAAGATAAAAAGTTGCTTATTGCAGGCATTATAGCGGGAATAGTTACCGTTCCTTCTTTTTGCTTTGTTGTTTTTATGTTCATAGTAGTTTTTCTATTGTGATTATACACTCTGTATTTTTTTGATACTTTCCCCACAACTACGACTCCGACCGAGAGCCGGCTCCCCAAAACTTGCGGCAGCGGTGGAGTAGGTACAAAATCTGTGTTATGGAAGAGGTTTCTTTGATAGACAAGCAGAATCCTTCGGGTATATCATAGAAAGTGACTCAACATGGAGGAAAAATGAAAAACAATTTCATATTCATTTTTGTAGTGTTATTGTGTATGTGTACTATGGGATGCAGGCACACTGGATTTACAACAAAGTATTTGGAGGAACTGGACAGTATCAGAATAGTTTTAAAAACACAGAAAATGAATGATTATACTTCCTATGAACTATATAACGGGCCATTCAGTACTGATATCAGACCGATTTGTTATAGCTTGGAGGGAAGAAGGATTTTTCTTGCGATACCCAAGGAGGCCTTGCTTGAAGGTGGATATTACATCGAGTTTATAAAGGATGGAGAGATTTTGAATTCATTTTATACCCAGAGCCATTCTTTTTTCTGGGATGACACAAACCCAGAAAACCCTATTCCATATAAGTCAGATGTACTTTACCAAATATACGAGTTTATGGCTCAGCAATATCTGCAGGAGTGCTTGAACATTGAAATGTAATACATGGTGGCAAAAGATTTTGTCAATATTTTGCGTTGTTGCACTATTGTGGGTTTCGTATAGAGTTATATACCGTTTTTCTCAACAACAATTTTATGCCGGACTTAGTTCTTTGCGTACACTGTTTCTTGTCAGTGGATATACAATATATATTGTATTGGGGCGAAGAATGCTTCCATGGTTTTTTTTCGGTTTAGCAATTATTCTCTCTTGTATGTTCATCAAGTTTTCATTACAGCCTTTATTTAAATCAATAATTTTCTCATTGATTTATTTGTTTATTTTCCTACGGTATAGGCAATGAGATTTGTAATGTATGGAAACCTGCCGGAGGAGGCGGGTGCAGCCAAGACCACCATTTAACATTTCATTCTTCTATGCTATACTGTATCCCATGGAAACTCGCAGCATTTTTTTGAACATTTCTCCCTTGGACCACCGCTATTCCCTGTCCGAGGCAGCCGTTTTTGAATCCCTGTCTGACCATATCTCCGAGCAGGCAGCTATTTTTTCTTGTGTTAAGGCAGAAATTGCCCTCATCAAGGCCCATTTGTCAGTGCGGAATCAGCTGACCCCCCAGCTGGAGAAAGAGCTGGACAAGGTGGCCACGGAAATTGACCCTGCTGCTGTGTATCAGGAAGAAGAGAAGACCCATCATTTTGTCCGTGCCTTGGTGAATGTCATGAAGGATATGGTGCCAGCCGAGGTTGCCCCCTTGGTGCACTTGGGAGCCACCAGCGTGGATATTCTGGATACAGCCCTGTCAGTCCGTGTGCGGGATTGTGTGCAGCAGGTGGTGCTGCCCCAGCTGAAGGAATTGGAAAACTGCCTGTGTGCCATTGCGGCCCGGGACGCAGAAACTCCCCAGGTGGGACGAACCCACGGGCAGCACGCCGTTCCCATTACCTTTGGCTTTGCCATGGCTGAATATGTGTCTCGCCTCGGAAAATCCATCTTGGAGATAGAGGCCCGCTCCACCCAACTGAAGGGAAAGCTGGCAGGACCAGTGGGAGCCTACAACGGACCTTCCATGATTGTCCGTGACCCAGAAGCCTTGGAACGCTGTTACCTTGGCTATCTTGGACTGGAGCCCTCCGAGCATTCCACCCAGCTGGTGGAGCCCGAATATCTGCTTCGTCTCCTTCTTGAATGCAACGTGGCCTTTGGCATCATCGCTAACCTAGCGGATGACTTGCGGAATCTCCAGCGCTCTGAAATCGGCGAGGTCTTTGAATATTTTAGCTCCACCCAGGTAGGCTCCTCCACCATGCCCCAAAAGCGGAATCCCTGGAACAGCGAGCATGTAAAATCCTTGTGGAAGGCCTTTGCCCCTCGTGTCATGACCTTTTATATGGACCAGATATCTGAGCATCAGCGGGACTTGTCCAATTCAGCCAGCCAGCGCTTTGTGGCAGACTACCTTGCAGGCTTTACCATGGCTGTAGCCCGCATGAAAAAGATTGTTTCCGGCTTGCAGGCTGACCACATCAATATGGCTCGTAATCTTGCTGAGGCTGGAGGAAAGGTTCGTGGTGGAGTTTTGGCAGAGCCTGCCTACATCCTTTTGGCAGAGGCTGGTGTTTCTGACGCCCATGAGGTTATCAGAAGGATTACCCTGGAGGCAGAGGAAACGGGCGCTTCCTTCTATGAGGTTTTAGTCAAGCACTCTGATGCCTATGCCAAGATTACTGCCCAGCTGGAAAAGCTTGGGGTCGATGATGCAGCGAGCTTTTTTGCCCACCCGGAGCGTTACCGGGGCTTGGCCGCAGAAAAGGCTAGAACCTTGGCGGAAAAATATTCCCGGTTGATGAAATAAGCTTGCTTTCCCAAGGAGATTGATTTTAGGTTGTTTCCGCGGCGGAAAAATATTCCCGGTTGATGAAATAAGCTTGCTTTCCCAAAGGGGGCAGATTTTAATCGGCCATTTTCAGGGAAAGGTGACCGGCAGCCAATTGGCCTCCACCGACATGGATTGTGCCACCTGACCAATGGCCACCTGGTCGGTGGTTTCTGCCACCATGTAGCTTGTATCAAGAACCTTCATCTTGGCACCGGTGGCCTCCACCTCCACTCCCAGCATGGCGTGCTGGTAGACGGGAGACAGGAACATCACGGTCTTGTAGTTCATGTGGTGAAGCAAAATTGCCAGAAAAACAGCGCGACTGTCACAATCGGAGCCCATTCCACCTGTCAGCAGGGCAGTGGGAGCAGAAAAATCACTCCCCTGGAAATTCCGCTCATAGGGAAAAACCTGCACCCAGTCCATAAGACTTTGCGCCAAGGCTAAGGATGGGCTTTCAGCTTGAAGCACCTGATCAAGGTCGTACAAGGAAGCGTAAATGTCAAAGGCTGGTCTTCTCAGCTGCTGGTAGGCACTGCGATAGATCATGCGGTAAAACCGCTGCCATGCGGGAATCAGCAGGTCGGTGTCCTGGTACAAGGTGTAGATGGCAAATTCTCGGTCAATGACAAATTGCTGGATTGCAATGTCTTCCTTGCCAATTTCTGTGGTAATGGTACGACCTGCAATTTCCAGCTGAACAGTGGTGCTTTCAACAGACGGAAAGCCGTATGCAGTGACAGGCCCCACCCCAAACTGGCTCCCCCGGTCAATGCTCAAAGAGTCGATTACAGAAACAATGAGCTGGTCCAGGTCAAAGGAGGGATTGTTTCCCCGCCCATCGCTGGTGGGTGCATAGGACAGCATGGTGAACCAGCCCTTTTGCTCCGGCAATTCTACGGCTACACCCCGTCCTCCATAGGCTTGGCCAGCAAGGGCAATCTGGAACTGGGCCAGGGAGCAGTCGGTTTGCCTCCATTCTACTGCATCAATGTCCTTGCTGGTGACAGAAAGCTTGTTCAGGGTATCTTCCAAGGCGGCCCTTGCAGACTGGTAGCGTTTTGTCTCATATATCCTGATGATGATTTCTGCGGGGCAAAATTGATGCTTGAACTGGTAGCCCCGTCCATCGCCTGTGTTCCCTGTCACCACAAAGCCTTCTGGCAGATCAAGGGAAAATCCAAAGGTGGCAGAGCCCATTTGCTCTGCCGACAGGGGAACCTTACAAAAAAGGACAAAGGCTATAACTAATAAACCATGACACAATCTTTTTCTATTCAAAACCTTCCTCCCACTATGAATTTTGTATGGTAAATGATTATCACTAAAACAATGGAAAGCAAAAACAGGATACAAAAAATGGAGAAAAAGGTCTATTTAAAAAAACTTCATTTCAGTGTATATTAGATATGCAGTTCAAATTTTCATAGGAGTGCGCATGCTTTCAGATATTGAAATCGCCCAGAAAAATAATATGAAGCCTATTCAGGAGATTGCTTCTTCTTTGGGCCTTTCTGCCAATGAATTTGACCTTTATGGTACTTACAAGGCAAAGCTCACCTTGCCTGCCGTAATGGATTTGCAGCAAAGGGCTGGCTCAAATCCTGCAAAGCTGGTATTGGTAACTGCCATTACTCCCACTCCTGCAGGAGAGGGTAAGTCCACCGTTTCTGTGGGCCTGGGCGATGGCCTGAACAAGATAGGAAAAAAGACGGTGATTGCCCTGCGGGAGCCTTCCCTTGGTCCCTGCTTTGGGGTAAAGGGTGGTGCCTGTGGTGGCGGCTATGCCCAGATTGTTCCCATGGAAGACATAAATCTTCATTTTACTGGTGACATCCACGCTGTGTCCATTACCACAAATTTGATTGCTTCCATCATAGACAATCACATTCAGCAGGGAAATGAGCTGGACATAGATCCCCGGACCATTTCGTGGAAACGCTGCGTGGACTTGAACGACAGGGCGTTGCGAAAGGTTGTGGTGGGGCTTGGTGGCCGAACCGATGGTGTCCCCCGTGAGGATGGCTTTACCATCGCTGTTGCCAGTGAAATCATGGCAATTCTCTGCCTTTCCCGCTCCATTCCTGAATTGAAGGAGCGACTGGGAAATATCGTTATCGGAAATACCTACGATGGACGCATGGTCCAGTTCAAGGAGCTGAATGCCGTGGGAGCCTGTGCCGCCTTGATGAAGGATGCGATTCGCCCCAACCTGGTGCAGACCCTGGGTAAAAATCCCGCCTTTGTCCACGGTGGTCCCTTTGCCAACATTGCCCATGGCTGCAACAGCTTGAATGCCACCCTCTGTGCCTTGGCCCTTGGAGACTATGTGGTTACAGAAGCTGGCTTTGCCGCCGACTTGGGAGCAGAGAAATTCCTTGATATCAAGTGCCGCTTGGGTGGGATTACCCCCAGCGCAGTGGTTGTGGTGGCCACCATCCGTGCCCTGAAGATGCATGGCGGCGTGGAAAAGGCCAATCTTTCCCAGCCCAACGTGGAGGCCGTGGAAAGGGGCTTTGAAAACCTGAAGATTCACCTGGAAAACCTTGCTCAGTTCGGTCTGCCCACTGTGGTGGCAGTGAATCAGTTTGTCAGCGACACCCAGGAGGAGATTGCCTGTCTCCAAGACCTGTGCCAAAAGTCTGGTGCCCAGGCTGTGCTGTGTCAGGTATGGGAAAAGGGCGGCGAGGGTGGACAGGACCTTGCCCATGCTGTGGTGGAGCTCTGCGAGAAGGCTGAGGGCAGGTTTACCTTCCTGTATCCCGCCGAGCTTCCCTTGGCAGAAAAGATTGAGGTTTTGACCACAAAATTATATCGTGCCAAGGCGGTGGACATAGCTCCTTCAGCCTTGAAGAAACTGCAAAAATATCAGGAGGCTGGCTACGGTCATTTGCCAATCTGCATGGCAAAGACACAGAGCTCCATTTCCCACAATGCAAGCTGGCGTGGTGCTCCCAGCGACTACACCTTCCCTGTGCGGGATGTGCAGCTGTATGCGGGAGCTGGCTTTGTGGTGGCCTTGGCAGGAGACATTATGACCATGCCTGGTTTGCCCAAGGTTCCTGCAGCCTGTTCCATCGATGTGGATGAGATGGGAAATATTAGTGGCTTATTCTAGTTTTTGACTATTTTTGTTTTTTTTAGTACTATAGTGAGAGGATTCCTTTCTACAATTCAGCTTTTTTGGGAAAGGTATCCTTGGAGCAGCTTCGTAGGAAACTGCCCGAAAAAATACTTGAGAGAACTTTACTAAACCGGGAGGTTTTATGTTTGAGAAGATCGAGTGGAAAGAATCCTATAATATTGATGTTCCCACCATCGACAGCCAGCATCAGCAGCTGGTGCTCATTGCCAATCAACTGTACGATTTGGCCCATGAGGACACGGAATCATACAAAAGGGGAATCGATGCCGCCCTCAAGAAATTGGTTGACTATACAGACTACCATCTTAAATTCGAGGAGGATTTCTTGCGGGCAAAGGGCTATCCCCAGGTTGACTTCCACAAGATGCAGCATGACCAGTTCATATCCCAAATCAATGGCCAGATGAAAAAATTGACCGACCCCCAGCAGCAGGACGGGTTGGTTCTGTATGACTACCTCTTGAAATGGCTTTTGAACCATATTGCCAAATCAGATAGAGCATGGTCACGTCATGTTTTATCAAAATAAATTTTTTGTAGTATATTTGTTATAGACTTTTCTTTGAATCAATGGATTTGATAAAAGGAGGATAAAATGAGTGAGTCTTGTAACCATAATTGTGGAAACTGCGGACAGGATTGTTCTGCCCGTGACATTCATGAAAAATTAAATCCAAAAAGCAGCGTCAAAAAGGTTATTGGTGTTGTCAGTGGAAAGGGTGGTGTAGGAAAGTCCCTGGTCACCTCCATGCTGGCTGTAGCAATGACAAAGCAGGGAAAGCGGGCTGCCATTCTTGACGCAGACATCACCGGCCCCTCCATTCCCAAGGCCTTTGGCCTCAAGGGACGGGTTACTGGGGAGGAAAATGAGATTTATCCCATGGTAAGCCGTGACGGGGTGCAGGTCATGTCCATTAACTTCCTGCTGGAAAATGAAACCGACCCTGTAGTGTGGCGTGGTCCCATCATTGCCGGTGCAGTAAAGCAGTTCTGGTCTGACGTGGTTTGGGACAACGTGGATTATATGTTTGTGGATATGCCCCCCGGAACAGGTGACGTTCCCCTGACCGTGTTCCAGTCCTTGGACATTTGCGGTATCGTTGTGGTAGCAACACCCCAGGAATTGGTGGGAATGATTGTGGAGAAGGCTGTAAAGATGGCCAGCATGATGAGCATTCCTGTCATTGGCTTGGTGGAAAACATGAGCTACGTAAAGTGTCCTGATTGCGGCAAGGAAATCAAGATTTTCGGTGAAAGCAAGCTTGAGAAGGTTGCTGCTACTTATAATCTTCCTGTTTTGGCTCGCCTGCCCATTGATCCTGCTGTGGCGGCTTCTGTTGACGCAGGTGCCGTGGAGGACATTGATGTTTCCCTCATGGACAATGCTGTTTCTGTAATCGAAGGACCTTAAAATTGATGCGTGCTCCAGAAGAAGAGAAAACACAGTTGGAGAATACTTCTGCCAAGGCAAAAAAGGCCATGGAGCTGTTTCAAGAAGGGTATAATTGTGCCCAGGCGGTGCTTGGTGCCTTTGCCCAGGACATGAACATGGACTTTCAGCAGGCGATGATGTTGGCTTCATCTTTTGGAGGTGGCATGGGACGAATGCGAGAGGTGTGCGGGGCTGTCAGTGCCATGTTTATGGTGGCGGGCCTTGACAAGGGCTACAGCGACCCAAAGGATTCTACAGAAAAGGCCGGTCACTACGATTATATCCAGCAGCTGGCCGCCAAGTTCAAGGCGGAAAATGGCTCCATCATTTGCCGTGATCTTTTGGGGCTGGCTAAACCTGGTCCCGACGCTCCTGTGCCCGAAAAGCGGACTGAAGCCTATTACAAGAAGCGGCCCTGCCAGCTCTTGGTTGGCCAATGCGCCGCGATTCTTGAGCAGGAGTTGAGCTTGTAGTGTTGTACCGGACTCCTGCTGGAGTTGAGCTTGTAGTGTTGTACTGGACTCCTGCTGGAGTCGTGCAGGTGAGATTGAGCCTTCTTGAAGAACCTTCAGGAAGGCCTTTTCTTTTTATCAGGTTGAGCTCGCTTGTTTGTGCCAGACTGTGGTGCGATTTCTACCTGCTTCCTTGGATTGATACAAACTTTCGTCTGCCTGTTGAATAAGCTTTTCCATGGTGAAGGTATTTTGCTTTTGTTGATGGCACAAGCCGACACTCACCGTTACATGGTCTGAAACCTTGGATGCCTTGTGGGGAAGCGCCATGATGTCCAGCTTTTGGTGAATCCGTTGGCACACTGATTCAGCTACTGCTGTCGTTACATTAGTCAAAAGCACTAGGAATTCCTCTCCACCATAGCGAATCACAATGTCATTGCTACGAACAGACTCCGTTAGCACGTGAGCCACCTGTTTAAGTACTTCATCGCCTTTTACATGACCATAGGTGTCGTTATAAAGCTTGAAATAGTCAATGTCCAGCATGATGACACCGAATGCCTCCGGAGTTCCCTTCCGTCGGTATATTCTGGACAGCTGAATCAGTTTTTTTCGATTGTAGATGCCTGTCAACTGGTCAGTAAGGTTTTTTGTACTGAGCAATCGGAACAAAATCAAGATAATAATGAGCCCACTTGAAATAATGACAATTCCAAGGATTGCTACTAAATTTCCCTGCTTGAGTCGAGAATTATCCTGTCTCAAATAATTATTTTCCCGATAATAGCCAGAAAATTCCAAGTAGGCATTTTGCAGAATCTTTGTAAATTCTTGATTTATTTTCAGAAGCTCTTGATATACAGGAATGAGTTTGTCTTGTTGATTTGTATGTAAATATATTTCCTCCAAAAGCAACAACGCCTCTTTTTTAAAGTCTCGTTGCAAATCTATTTCCTGATGTATCATTTCCTGCAACAATGCTTGTGCTTCCGAGAAATTTCCTGTTTGCTTTAAATATTTGCAGCGGGTGAGGGTAGCTAAATGCTTTCCGTTCAGGAGCAGGGCACCGTTGTGTTCTTGGTAAAAAGCCTCTGTTTGTTGCAAATGCAGGTATGCTTGATGAAGATTGCCTTCCATCATGAAGATATTTGCAAGAATATCGTGAACATTTGCTTCTACTTCTGGAATATCCTTTGCTTGTATTCTTGGCAGTCGACTTTGTAGTTCCCGTATAGCCACCATAGCCTCCTGAGGTTTTCCCAACCTAAGGTAAGAATCAGCTAGGTTGATGTAAGATACATAGTTAGTGAAATATTCTTCGCTCGTTTCCTCCTTTATGAGCTTTGTAAAAATCTCAATGGCACCCTCATAATCCTCCAAAATAAATTTGATGTTGGCAATGTATTCACGGGCAAAGGAAAGCTCAAATTCTAATTCAGGAGTGATGGCCCGTCCATTTGCTAGAAGGATTTCTACATCGTAAAACCGACGGATACTTTTTTCATATTCTCCACCATTATGTTCTAGCATGGCCATGATATTGATAAGATAGGCCTTGCTGTAAATGGTAAGACCTGTGGCCTTGTCCAGATATAATTCCATCAGGGTGACTGCGTCGTCGTAATCCAGGTCGGAAAACACAATGGTTTGAATCATGCTCCACAAGAAATTTGTATTGTTTGCAAGGGGTTCATACTTAGCCATAAAATGCAGGGCATTGGTAACGGCGGGAACATTTCCCTTGCCGGTTTGCTTGAGGATGCATTCATTGATAAAAAAATAGGCATAAATGGGAAGCGCAGGCTCCTTCCTTGGTTGAGTCAAACTCTTGTGAAAGATTTTCTGGGCCTGCTCATAGTCTTTTTGAATGAAAAGCTCCATCCCTTCAAGAAATACTTGTTCTGCAGAGCCTGCTTGGTAGCTTTGGAGCTCTGGTGGCTCCCAATTTTCATCATTGACAGCGAAAGCATACAAGGATTGAGCCAATTGTGATTCTTCTATGCTGGCGGTTTGGTACATATTACTAATCCACAGGGAGGCTACAATGAGAACGACAAAGGGAATGCTGAGGAGCGCATACTGTTTCAATACTTGCTTGATGTATCCTTTTTTCATTTTGCTACTTGTCTCCTATCAATCGTACCCGTTCTGTTGGGGCGGCAACAAAATATTCCTCCAGCTGCTGGATACAGCCTTCTGGGGTGGGGTGATTTAAAAGTCTTGTCCGAAGGTGATGGGCAAATTGCACGTTGTCGCTGTAGAAGGCAAAAAATCGTTGCAACCGTGTCTTGTAAAACTCTGGAGGCTGAAATTGCTGCAGCCGCTTGATAAAGTGGCAGGCTGTCTCAAGCAAATCCACCTGAAAGCTTGTTGCTTGGGTTCTCCTAAGCTTGTCCTGGTAATTGGCAATTTCCTTGAAAACCCAGGGCTTTTGAACGGCGGCCCGACCAATCATAATGCCTGAAATGCCAGGAGCCAATTTTGCAGCCCTTTCCGCGCTGGCTCCATCCGATACAGCACCATTCAACACCACCTGAATATCGTAGCCCCTCTCTTCAATATATTCCACAAGCTGTTTGACGTATTCAAGCTTTGGCGGATTACGATATTTTTCCTTTTTTGTACGTGGATGCAGGGTAATCTGCTGTACTCCCCTTTGAGCCAGCATATCAACAAAGGAAAAGAAGCCTTCCTTGGTAAAGTCCTCATTCCCCAGCCGAAGCTTCACGCTGAACCGCTTGCCAGCTCCCCGGACCACTTCTGCCACCTGTGCCACCAGCCTTTCCGTCTCCTGCCGCTCCTTCAGCATCCAGGCGATTCCCGCTCCAGCTCGAACAATGTCTGGGGCACAGCAGCCCATGTTGATGTCCACCCCAATGCCATCCATTTGCGACAGCATTTTGGCAGCTTCTACCATGGCGGGAATCTTTTCCCCGGTGATTTGCCACACAAGCTTTTCTGGTTCAGGAGTGGTAAAAAGGTAGTATTTTTCAAAGGGACCATTTGTCAAAAGGGTGCCGGCCTGAATCATTTCTGTATAATATTCGTGGCAACCACCAAACCGGGCAATGGTGGAACGCAGGGCAGCGTGGGTTAGAGTAGCCATAGGAGCAAGGATGAGCCTCATGCTGACAGTATAGCAACAATGGGACTTGCTTTCAATATTGGTCTTTTCATGGTTTGTGGGGGATTTTTTTTATAATTGACAGATTTAATTTTTATAAAGTACTATAAAATAATGAGTAAAACGAAAGAAAAGAAAAGACGTCGTTTGGGGGACAGAAAGGATGGTCGGTTGATCCGTACTGGTGATCCCATGATGCGGGTAGCCACCTTTATTATGCCTTCTCGCACAGGGACTCAGAATTTCTTTCAGGACGGATTTTCCACTGAGGAAATCGATGCCTACATCCATAAAAAAAGACAGGAAGGTTATCCTGACTTGGGAATCCTTCACCTTGTCATTGCAGCCTACGTGCGGGCAGTTTCCCAAAATCCCGGTGTCAATCGTTTCATTGGTGGCTTGAATCTCTATGCTCGAGACGATATCCAAGTGATTATGGCAGTAAAAAAGGAAATGTCTGTCAATGCTCCAGAAACCATGATCAAATTTTACTTTAAGCCGGAGGATACCCTGGATGATGTGTACCGCCAATGTACAGAAAAAATCCAGGAATACAAGAATGCCTCCGACGAGGAAAATGGCTTTGACAAGCTGGTGGGGCTTTTGGCTTTTATGCCACGATTCCTGCTGCGGGGGATGGTGGGTTTTTTAACTTGGCTAGACTACCATGGCTGGCTCCCAAAGTTCCTGACGGATTTGAGTCCATTCCACGGCTCCTTGGTTATTTCATCCATTGCATCCTTGGGAATTCCCACCATCTATCATCATCTGTATGATTTTGGTACGGTGCCTCTGTTCATTGCCTTCAGCACTGCCCGCCACCAAGATGAATTGGGGAAGGATGGCTCTGTTAAAAGAACTCGTTATTTGGACTTTACCATTACCACTGACGAGCGAATTTGTGACGGCCACTACTATTCCGCTGCTTGGCGAGAATTGCGATTTTAGCTCAAGAACCCGCACCTGCTGGAGGTCCCTCCAAAAGAAGTGGTTGAGGATATAGAGTAGAGATATGGTTTCGATCTGATGTATGCCCAGGGAGGAAAACGATGAAAAAGACAATTTTATTGTTTGCCGCGGCACTTTTGCTGGTGAATGCAAATATCCTTGCCTATGATTTTAGGCAGGTGATTTTCGGGAATCAATATGAGCAGGTAAAAGAAATGACAGCGATTTTATCCTATACTGGAGATGATGACACGTTGGTTTTGAGTAATATTTGGGCAAACCTGAATTGCAATGTGAATCACTATTGGCAGCTGGTTGGTGGAGAGTGAGAAATGTTATTTAAATCTCTTTTTTTTATGGTTATCGTACTTTCTTTTGTTGTCCAGCCAGTAAACTGCGGGTCATTCTTGTCATTTGAGCCATGGAGAGTGGTGAAATACAGTTCCATTGACTTTGAAAGTCATACATTTAACCATGAGCAATTTGTTGAGTTGTCAAACAGCAATCCAGACCGTACATTGGACAAGGTATATCTGTACATCACAACTCATGCAACTAACGAGGCGATGTATGAAGGTGTGGATCCATATTGTATGACATTTTGCTTTTGGACTTATGATGGGGTGAAAGAGATACAGATTGATAGTATAGAAATATTGAATCCTGATTTAAATGGTCAAAGCAATGGTTATTTTGAAGGTAAAACTTCACTTATTACGGAATATCATCAAACTGTCAATTCAATGACCATGGAGGTTTCTGTATCAGAATACACAATTGGGACATACTCAACCCCCTATGTATTCAATTTAAAAAACTATAAAAGAGAGTCTATCGATGTTAGAATTATGTACACGATAGGCTCAAAAACGAATGATATTGTTGTTCCACTTAAAAGATATGAGGAAAAAGGCTTGTTTCAGTATCGTTATTAAGATTGTAACACGATATTAACCTCTATATTGAGACCTCGGACAAGACAACCGCCCAGCGGCACACGGAGTACCGCTACAGCCCGGACGGGCGCAGCGTGGAGGTGATGGGCTTTATGTCGGAGGGGTTACTTTGGGAGCTAGTGTAGGTACGAAAATTGGAGTAAAACTTGGAATAGGAATAGGAGCAGAAGGGTTTGTTTCACTTGAACGGGAGGAGAAGAAATGAAGTTTTTTGACAAACTATGTCTAATTTTAACTTGTGTCACTTTAGCATTGTTTATCCTCATGTGTATTTCCAATCATTTTATCGGGGGCAATGCGACAAATGGTTACAGGGAAGATGGAAAATATTATGTGCAGAACGGTGTTGGGGAGAATGTTCCCACCTCACCAATATTATGGTACAGCAATTATTCGATTTCATTGGCCTTTGTTATACTGATGCCGTTAGGAATGTTATCTTTACTTTATCTGTGGATAAGGTACGTTTGTATGTACATTTGGTTGAAGAAATGGGAAAAGTAGTCAAAATGATGAAGTCAAAAAAGAATGCGTTAGTCTTTTTCTCTGTAGCACTGATAAATCTAGTTTTATCAGTGTTGTTGTATGTTTGTAATTCAAGCGCTCTCATCATAGAAGATGTTGTCAAGGACGGAATATTATATATATTCTCCCTGGTTCTCTATTGGTTTCTTTATTTCGTATTCTCAATCAAGTCTGGTGTGCAAGGAAAAACTTTATTGCCTATTCCTTATCTCGTCTTTTCTCTAATGGGCATAATTGTGTTTGGAGTAAATGTTAAAAATGATCCATTTCTTTTTTTTCCTATGATGTATCTGGTTTCCATATTTGGCGTGTCCTTGTATTGGGAGTTCTTGAGGGGAGACAAGGAAAAAGACGGAGGGATGGAATGAGTGTGCCACCAAGACCGCCGCTTAGATCACCAGCTCCATCTGTCCAGCACTAGCCCGAGGTTGTTTCTTTAGGAGGGGACACCCCCTCTACTGGTCAGCGGTGCAAGGGAGTACGAGCTCTTGCCCCTTGTCCTCCTAAAACCTCCCTTTTTACAGCAATCCCTGCACTACGTCCAGAGGAAGCTTGGTACAAATTTGAACTTGTTCTAGTGGGATTCCAATATTCAACATTGATTTTGCCGTCTCCAGCTTGGTTTCGTAGGCTCCACGTTCCAGCCCTTGCTCCAGCCCTTGCTCTAGTCCTTGCTCCAGCCCCTGCTCCAGCCCTTGTTGGAGGCCAACTTGGAGTCCAGCTTCACGGCCTACTGCAAAGCCTTCATCAAAACCATTCTCGTAAGCATCGTATTCTATATCTGCCATCTTTAGTGCAAGTGTCATGAACGACCTCCTTTCTAGGGAATTGTTTTTCAGTGTGGTGATTTTGCTGGAAATCTCCTGAGCTAAATCCGACTCCACCACGCCCCTCTGCAAATAATGATAAAATGCCTGCAATTTCTGGTCAAGGGCTGAAAGCTGTGTGGCCTTGGTGTTCAAGAAGATGCGGAGGGAGCCGTCCTTCAGTTTGAGCCGTTTATCTTCGTTGCAAATGTACTGAAAAGTATAGCGGGGGAGCTTTCTGTCGAATGGGTCGAAGGTGCAGATGAAAATCAGAATGTTTTCCGGCAAGTCCCGGTACTTGGTTCCCGTTGAGGTGGTGGACACATCCGCCACGCTTTGGTAGTAACGGCTTCGTTTGGGCAGCTCCTTCTTGTGGCCAGTTTGAACTTCAACATTAATAATGCGGTTTTCATCCCGCAGGAACACGTCCATGATGATTCTCATGGAGTCCGGGTCGGTTTTGTGTTCATCCTGTGCCGAAAGGTAGCGTATTTCTCCAATCCGTACTCCAAGAATCAGCTCCACCACTTGACGACAAATATCCTCGTCGTGCATGACCCTGGAAAAGATGAAGTTATCGGTAAAGGTGAGGCTTTCCCACTTTTCCTGCAATTCAGCTTCTGTCAGCATGTTTCACCTCCAAAAAAACCTCCTTACTTTACTTATAGGGGTGAACTCGCAAAAAAAATGCGTTTTTCCAGAAAAAACTTCAAAAAAAAGTCACAGGTCTTCGATTTTGCTACGCAAAATCTGGGGATAATCTTGTGCATGGTATGGGCTGACTCTTGCTTTTTGTACTCGTGCAATCTTACATGGTGTAAGAGCTCAATCTTACTATGTGTAAGATTGGACTTTTACACAGCGTACGCAAGGAAAAATCTTACACAACGTACGCAAAAAAATCGCCCTCACCTGGGAAAATCGTAGATTTTCTGAAAACGCAAGTTTTCCAAGACCTGTGGTAGTTTCGCAGGGGCAAGGCGTGCAAGCACGCACCGAGACTCGCTAAAATCGCTCAATATATCGCGATTTTCCGGTTTTCAACCGTCGCTCCCTATCTATTCACAGTATAGCCCGATGAACGAAAGAGTGAACGGGGGCTAGGGAGTTCCCTGCACAGCCGAACTGTGAGCGGAGCGAAGTGCGAGGCTGGGTAGGGTTCCCCAGCCACCACTTTAATATTTCATTCCTCTATGCTATACTGCACCCATGATATTTTCTATCAGTTTCCTTGCCTTGTTTTGTGTGGCATTAATTATCAGTGGCTTAGGATGGTATCGTTTCCTCTATTTCATATCCGTTGGCTACGGCCTTTCTGTAGTGGGGTGCTCGGTGGCTTTGATTGTCATGTATAGCGATTGCTTGCAGCCATCCTCCTTTACCCTGTGCTTTTTGCTGATTCTGTATGGCCTGCGGCTCAGCACCTTTTTGCTGATTCGAGAATTCAAAAGCACCTCTTACAAGAAGGCACTCCCTGAATTGACAGAAACCAGCAGGCCCGTCACCTTTCCTTTCAAGCTGGCCATTTGGTTTTCCGTGGCAATACTTTACGTTATGCA
Source organism: Treponema sp. (assembly GCA_045586625.1). Classification (GTDB taxonomy): domain Bacteria; phylum Spirochaetota; class Spirochaetia; order Treponematales; family Treponemataceae; genus Treponema_F. The sequence continues at coordinate 69,055 of JAZNAS010000026.1, read as the reverse complement.
GGTGTCTCCCGTCTTTTTCCGACTGGACAACGTATCCCGTATGCTTCCCACCAATTGGGTGTGGGCAAGTATTGGTGGACTTGCTATGGCCTTTGGCATCGGCTTGGAATCTTGGGCTGACCTGCAAAAATACCAATCAAAGCAACAAAATCCCCATCGCTTCTGTGACACAGGCTTGTACAAAATCGTTCGCTGTCCCAATTATCTGGGAGAAATTATCTTTTGGACAGGCTGCTTCATTTCTGGTGTTGGCTCCAACCAAACGGTGGGCCAGTGGATTGTTTCGGCCTGTGGTTACCTCGCCATTGTGTACATCATGTTTGGTGGTGCCCGCCGTCTGGAAATCCGTCAGAACAAGAACTACGGTGACGACCCTGAATATCAGTGTTATGTAAAGAACACTCCCATTTTAATTCCCCTTGTGCCCCTGTATCATCTGGAACACTATAGCTTCTTAAAAGGGTGAAGCATTTTATAAGGAGAAAATATGAAGATTGTAGTGCTTGACGGCCATGCCTTAAATCCCGGTGACATTAGCTGGAGTCCTGTAGAGGCTCTGGGAGAGTTGGTTGTATACGAGCGGACTGCTCCTGAGCAGGTGGTGGAGCGGATTGGAGATGCCTCCATCATCCTCACCAACAAGACCATTATTTCCAAGGAGGTGATGGAGTCCTGTCCTGGCCTAAAGTATGTGGGCGTGCTGGCCACCGGCTACAATGTGGTGGACTTGGCTGCTGCCGGAGAGAAGGGCATCGTCGTCACCAATGTTCCCGGCTACAGCAGCCAGGCGGTGGCTCAGTTTGTCTTTGCCCTCTTGCTGGAAGCCTGTTGTCATGTTCAGCAGCACAGCGATTCCGTTCATGCAGGAGAATGGGTTGCATCCAAGGATTTTTGCTATTGGAAAAGCCCCCAGATTGAGCTGTGGGGCAAGACCCTGGGTATCTTTGGCTACGGCAGCATCGGAAAGTCTGTGGCAGCCATTGCCCAGGCCCTGGGAATGAGGGTTGTATGCTGTACCCGCACTCCCTCAAAAATCCCCCAGGACAGTGGCATCCTTCCCTTGGAATTTGATGAGTTCCTTGCCACTGCCGATGTGATTTCCTTGCATTCTCCCCTGACTCCCCAGACAGAAAATCTTATCTGTGCTGCCTCCATTTCCAAGATGAAAAGAGGGGTCATCGTTATCAACACCGCCCGTGGTCCCTTGGTTCATGAGCAGGACATGGCTGCCGCCCTGAAGTCCGGGCAGGTTGGCTGGTACGCCGCCGATGTTGTGTGCAGGGAGCCTATGGCGCAGGACAATCCCCTGCTGGGCATTCCCAACTGCATTATCACTCCCCACATTGCTTGGGCTACCCAGGAGGCTCGCAGTCGTCTTATGGCCATTGCGGCGGACAACATCAAGGCCTTTCAGCAGGGAAATCCTGTAAACCGAGTAGGGTAGCGGCAATGGGAATCGTCTTTGGGGCCTTGAAGCTCATGAGGTCACGTCAGGATTTTTTTCTGGAGCTTTTGGGTGAGCATTTGTGGATTTCCTTTACCGCCATTTCCATCGCCATGGTGCTGGGTCTGGTAATCGGAATTCTGGTCAGTGAATTCCGCGTTATCTCAAGGCCCTCCATCGGCTTGATAAATCTCTTGTACACCATTCCCTCGATTTCTCTGTTGGGCTTTCTCATTCCCTTCTCTGGAATTGGCAATACCACCGCCATCATTGCTCTGACCATTTATGCTCTGCTTCCCATGGTTCGCAATACCTACACCGGCATGACCACCGTAAGCCCGCTAATGGTGCAGGCTGCCACTGCCATGGGAAGTACCCGCTGGCAGGTTTTGCTGCGAATCCGACTTCCCCTTGCCTTGCCGGTGATTATGGCAGGCATCAGGAATATGACGGTCATGACCCTAGCCCTTTCCGGGGTTGCCTCCTTCATTGGGGCTGGTGGCTTGGGAGTGGCCGTGTACCGTGGAATTACCACCAACAACAAGGCCATGACCTTGGCCGGCAGCATGCTCATTGCCTTGCTGGCGGTCACTGCCGACTTCTTGATTGGAATCGTAGAAAAATCCGTGAAAAAGCATAGAACCTAAGTTTCTTTGTGTTGATTTTTTTTGAATTATCAATAAATTTATAGTTTCTTAATTTTTTTGGAGGAAAAATGAAGACTAAGTTTGTTTTGCCAGCCCTCGTGGTGGCATGTATGTTGGTTGCTGGTACAGCTTTTGCTGGTGGAAAGAAGGATGTTGCCCAAGGTGGAACCGTCCACATGGCAACAAAGTCCATGACAGAGCAGTTCATCCTGGCCAGCATGATGAAAACCCTCATTGAGCAGGATACGGATTTGACGGTAAAGCTTACCGAAGGTGTTGGTGGTGGAACCATGAACATCCACCCTGCCATGGTAAAGGGTGAGTTTGACTTCTATCCAGAATATACCGGTACTGGCTGGAACAATGTGCTGAAAATGCAGGGCTTGTACAGCGAGGCCCTCTTTGACCAGCTGGCTGCCGGCTACAAGGAGCTGGGCATGAGCTGGGTTGGAATGTTGGGCTTCAACAACACCTATGGAATCGCCGTTCGCACTGAGATTGCAGAGCAGTACAACCTCAAAACCCTTTCTGACTTGGCTGCTGTTGCACCCCAGCTGGTGTTCGGGGCAAACTATGACTTCTTCGAGCGTTTGGATGGCTTTGATGCCCTGTGTCAGGCCTACGGATTGCAGTTCAAGGATACTGTAGATATGGAAATGGGCTTGAAGTATGATGCCATCCGCCAGAAGGAAATCGATGTAGTAAATGCCTTTACCACTGACGGACAGCTTTCATCTTCCAACGTAACGGTTTTGGAAGATGACAAGGGCTTTTATCCTTCCTATATGTGTGGCTTTGTAGTGCGTGATGAAGCTTTGGCTGCCCACCCTGAGCTGCTGGACGTATTCAAGAAGGTGGAGAAGATTCTCACCGACGAAGAAATGGCCCGCATGAACTATCAGGTGGAGGTTGAAGGACAGGAGCCTGCAGCTGTTGCCACAAGCTTCTTGAAGGAAGCTGGACTGTTAAAATGAGTCTCATTGAATTCCAGCAGGTAGATTTTGCCTATGGAGACAATCTTGTCATTCAGGATTTTTCCCTTACCGTAGAGCGGGGTGAATGTCTTGCCATCATCGGCTCTTCCGGCTGTGGAAAAACAACAATTCTCCGCATGGTTAATGGTCTTTTGCTTCCCACTGGGGGAGCGGTGCTGGTTCAAGGACAAAACACCAGGGAGTCCAATCTTACCCAGCTGCGTCGTAAGATTGGATACTCCATTCAGGGCAGTGTGCTTTTTCCCCACATGACGGTGGAAAAGAACATTGCCTACGTCCCCAGCCTCAGCAGGGGGGCCGACCGGAAGCGGATCCGCCGGGAGGTGGGCAGGTGGCTGGAGATTGTGGGGCTGGATGAGACCTTTCGCCGTCGCTATCCCTCGGAGCTTTCCGGTGGCCAGCAGCAGCGGGTGGGCCTGGCTCGTGCCTTGGCTGCGAATCCAGAAATCCTCCTGATGGACGAGTCCTTCAGCGCCGTGGACGAGATTACCCGCCGCCAGCTCCAGCAGGAGTTCCTCCGCATCCGCCAGCAAACTGGCATCACCGTCATGCTCGTCACCCACGACATCAACGAGGCCCTCTTGTTGGGAAGCCGTGTCCTTGTAATGGATGGAGGCAAAATCCATCAGCTTGCTACCCCAGAGGAGGTGAGGAACCATCCTGCCACCGACTTTGTACGTAGGTTGATTTATGATTGAAATGGCACGACATGGAGGAGGCACAGTGATGTTGAGAAAAATTTTTGTTTGTATCTTTTTTTTTGTTGCAGTCTTTTTGGTTGTGTATCCGGGGGAGGGGAATTTATGGAGTCTGAAAATAATGCTGATTTGAATCAATCAAATTTCAATGAAGCTTTAGCTAAGCTTACTGTTCAATTAAGTGATTTTACCCCGCAGGATGGAGAAACCTTGGCGGTTCTTCCCTTTGAAGCACTGGAAGGTGGCACCGTATTGCAATCTTACGTCCAAACCTTGTTGTCACAAGCCTTTTTTAATTTTGAGACTGTCCGCAGAGTGGAAAGAGATGCTCTGGAGCTTATTATGACTGAGCAGGATTTCAACTTGTCAGGCTATGTGGATGAGGCATCAGCACAAAATATTGGCTATCTTGCGGGAGCCGATTATATTTGCTTTGGAGACATTACAATCTTACCCAAAAAATTTGGATTACTGGAAAGACGGTTGATGTTCTTACAGGAGAAATTGTTTCTATTGGCAGTATCATGGCTAATCGGGATGATTTGGTGAATCAGCTTATAGCCCAAGGAAGCACAGCCATTGATGAGGGAATCCAGTTGCAGTTGCCCCACGAGCAAGATGCTCCGCAAGGAATTATGATTTCTTCTGCTGACTCTGATGGAAAGGAAGCTGAACGGACATACGACAGAATCTTTGTCCGTCATAATGGTGTTCTTGAGAAATATAATGGTTCGGAAGAAGTGGTGGAAATTCCCCCTGATGTTCACACCATCGGAAGACAGGCCTTTATGAAATCTACGGTAAAACGGGTGATATTCCATGAGAACCTTCGGGAAATCCAGGATGAGGCATTTATGTTTTCCTCTTTGGAAGAAATTGAATTGCCTGAGAGCATTGAATATCTGGGAAAAAACGCCTTTAAACAATGCCTGAGATTGGAGCGTGTTGTAATGAATGCATCGATAACAAAGCTTCCTGATGATTTGTTTTCTATCTGTGACAGCTTGAAGGAAGTCCAGCTGAATTCTCCGATTCGTGAAATTGGAAAGTCTTTTAATTCTTGTATTGGTTTGGACAGCATTACAATTCCTGCCTCTGTAGAAAAAATCGAGGATTTTGCATTTTCTGGCTGCAAGAATCTCAACAAGGTGGTATTTTTAGGGAAAATTCCTGTTGTTGGTCCTAAAACTTTTTATGGTACGCCTTGGGAACTCCAACAAAAAAATACCCTGTCAACTTCTCGCTGGTAAAAATCCCCCTGATTCCCCACCAGCAAGGGCTTTCGGCCTCCCTTGAGAAAAACCTTTTTTTCCATTATCATATTCCATTATGCTTTCACACATGAGAAATATCGGAATCATGGCCCATATCGATGCGGGCAAAACAACTACTACTGAACGTATTTTATATTATACTGGAAAGATACATCGTATCGGCGAGATTGACGACGGGGCCGCCACCATGGACTGGATGAGCCAGGAGCAGGAGCGGGGCATCACCATCCAGTCCGCCGCCACCACCACCTATTGGCGGGACCACCAAATCAACATCATCGACACTCCCGGCCACGTGGACTTTACCGCCGAGGTGGAGCGCTCCCTCCGTGTCCTTGACGGGGCGGTGGCCGTCATCTGTGCCGTGGGAGGCGTGCAGCCCCAGACGGAGACGGTGTGGCACCAGGCCGACGAGTACCAGGTTCCCCGCATCTGCTTTGTGAACAAGATGGACCGCATCGGGGCGGACTTCTTTGCGGCCATGGCGGACGTAAAGGAAAAATTCGGTTGTGCCACTCTGGCCCTCCAGATTCCCATTGGTTCTGGCGGCGAATTTGAGGGGGTCATCGACCTGCTGCGGATGAAGGAAATCCGCTGGGATGCAGCCTCCGAGGGCGAGAAGATGGAAGAAGGTGAGGTGGCTCCAGAGCGGCTTGACCTGGCCAATGAGTGGCGGGAAAAGCTCATCGACGAGATTGCCTCCCACAACGACGAGATTGCCGAGCTTTTCTTGATGGGGGAGGAAATTTCCTTGGAAACCTTGGTAAAGGAAATCCGCCGTGGAACCATCCAGCGGGATTTCGTCCCCTTCCTCTGCGGGGCCAGCCGCCGCAACACAGGTGTGCAGCCCCTCATCGATGCCATTGTAGATTATCTTCCTGCCCCAGATGAAATTCCTCCCGCCAGGGGAATGCACATTAAAAAGGAAGCTCCTGTAGAAATTCCTTGCTCTCCGGAGGGAACGCCCCTGGGACTGGTGTTCAAGATTCAGCATGACCGTGAGGCGGGAAGCCTGTGCTATGTGAGGATGTATTCCGGCAAGATAAAGGCCGGCGAGCAGGTGTTCAACGTGGGCAAGAAAAAGCGGGAGCGGGTAAACCGCATCCTTCGGATGCACTCCAACAAGAGCGAGCCGATGGACAGCGTTTCTGCCGGTGACATCGCCGTTTTCATCGGGCTCAAGCTGGCCCAGACGGGGGATACCTTGGGCAGCGAGGGAATGCCAGTGCTGCTGGAGGACATGAACTTTCCTGAGCCAGTTATCTCTGTGGCGGTGGAGCCAGCCACCCTTTCCGACCGGGACCGCCTCAAGGAGACGCTGGAGATTCTTGCAAAAGAAGATCCCACCTTCACCTCTCGTGAGGATGCGGAGACGGGCCAGCTGATTATCTCCGGCATGGGTGAGTTGCATCTGGATGTGCTGGTTACCCGTATGCTGGAGGACTTCAAGGTGGAGGCCCGTGTCGGCTCACCCCAGGTTACCTATCGTGAGTCCGTCACCGCCAGTGCCAGCCACACAGAAACCTACGACAAGGTGCTGGGTGGAAAGGAAAATACTGCTGGCATTACACTGGAGGTTGCCCAGCGTGAAACCGGCAGTGGCAACAGCTATGACTGCACCTATAAAAACCCTGCCGTTCCTGCTGAAATCTTTGAGGCAGTGCAGCGGGGCATCGAGAATTCCTTTGGTGCCGGCATCAGATATGGCTATCCCTGCACCGACATTGCCGTCACTGTTACAGGACTTGATTACAATGAGCTCACCTCCACCACCTTTGCCTTTGAGGCTTGTGCGGTGGCCGCCTTTGATGCGGTGTGCGGCAAGGCGAATCCTGAGCTGTTGGAGCCGGTGATGAACGTGGACATTGTATGCCCCAAGGACTTTGTGGGCGACGCCATGAGCCAGGTGACCCAGCGTGGCGGCATCATCCTGAGCCTGGAGGACAAGGCCGGCGGCGACATCATCCACGCCCAGGCTCCCATGGCCAAGATGTTCGGCTTTTCCACCAACCTGCGCTCCGTCACCCAGGGGCGGGCCTCCTTCGGCATGGAGTTCAGCCACTTCCAGGTAAAGCCGGGAGGATTGGGCAATGCCTATTGACACTTTATATTCTTTGTGATAGTATCTTCCGTGTTGTTAATTCAACACGAGCGGCGATGGTGGAATTGGTAGACACGCCAGCTTGAGGTGCTGGTGGCGCGAGCTGTGCCTGTTCAAGTCAGGTTCGCCGCAAGAAAGACTGTTTGGTTTTCCAAGCAGTCTTTTTTTTTCAAAAAATCGTTTCACGTCTTAAAAAATAAAGGTAGGGGATGTATAAACTGAAAAAATTGTTGTGAAAAATATAATCAGAACGAAAAAGCTGCTATTTGGAGTAGAGGAGAATTTATTTCAGAGGGGGTACTTACAGTGCTCTTCGCTTCCACAAGTGCATCTTGATGTATTGTTCCCCTTCAGGATTCTTATCCTTAATGAACTGAAGAATCTCTTTATGCTCTCCATGGGTAAAAATCATCTCTTCCTTTGTCATGGGATTAAAGAATATCTTTTGCAGTGCATTGAGATGCAGTTTATTGTATAAATCTTGTAGAAAAGGATTGTCTGCCAGCACAATCATGGCTTCATGAAATTTTAAGTGGCATTCACCAAAAGTAGCCAAGTCAAAATTCTCGTTTTCGATGCAAGATGCCATCTTTTCTATTTGTTCTTCCATTATACTGGTGTCAGCACCCTTTTCCACCACCAAAGCAAAGGCCAGGGCTTCTAGATAGGCTCTGATTTCCAAGGCATTGGAAATCTCTTCCTGGGTATAATTTCGAACATAGGTTCCGGACTTAGGTAGAATAACAACCAAACCGTTCTGTTCAAGATGCTTTAGCGCTTCTCTTACAGGCATACGAGAACAGTTAAATTCAGTGGCCAACAGATTTTCAGATAATTTTTCCCCCACCTTATACTCTCCTGATCGGATTCTCTTTTGAACTGCGGAACAAATTTCTGTTTGAAGATGGTTAATCTGATTGGACATATCATAACCTTACAACATATTACAAGTCCATGTCAACTTGTATATGAGCTTAAAAAATTTTATATAAAAAAAAAGCAAAAAAAGATTAGAAAAAGCAAAAAAAAAATGAATATTCAAAAAAAAATGTTGACAAATAGCTGTACCTAAACTAGAATACAAGTATACTTCATCTAGTGTGAAGAAAATTCTATTAGGAGGAATCTAATGAAGAAAATTGTAGCTGGTATTGCAGTTTTGCTCTGCCTTGCAACTGTGTTTGCAGGTGGAGGCAAGGACAAGGCTGCTGCATCTGGCTCCGCATCTGGAGTGACAGAAATCTCCTTGTGGACCTACCCAATTGGTGGATGGGGTGATCAGAAGACTGTTGACGCACTGTTGTCTGGTTTCCATGCCGCCAACCCTGGAATCAAGGTTACTGTAGACTACCTGACCTATGCTGATGGTGACGACAAGGTTAACACAGCTATCGAAGGTGGTGCCGCTCCTGACTTGATTATGGAAGGACCAGAGCGATTGGTTGCCAACTGGGGTGCCAAGGGAAAGATGGTTGACATCTCTGATCTTTATGATGCCACTGACAAGGCTGAAATCAATCCTGCCGCTTTGGCAGCTTGTTTCACCGAGAGCGGTGCCGCTTATGAGTATCCTTTGGTAATGACAGCTCACTGTATGGCTATTAACAAGACTGTATTCGAGAAGGCTGGAGCTCTCCAGTACATCGATCAGAAGACCCGCACATGGACAACCGACAACTTCTTCAAGGCTGTAGATGCTCTCTACAAGGCTGGATACAAGAACGTTGGTGCTGTTTACTGCGTAGGACAGGGTGGAGACCAGGGTACACGTGCTCTTGTAAACAACCTCTACGGCGGAACCTTCACCGATGCCGCTCACACCAAGTACACTTGGGACGATCCCAAGAACGTACAGGCTCTTGAGAAGCTCTATGCTACAGATGGTATCAACTTCGATGCTGGTATCGCTGGTGGTGACGAAATCGCATTGTTCTACAACGGAACATTGCAGATGGCATTCTGCTGGAACATCGCCCAGCAGTTGAACCCCAACTCTGCCAACACTGGTGCTGCAAAGACTCTTAATGGTGATGACATCATGTTCGTTGGATTCCCCTCACAGAAGGGAACAGACACCAAGCTCCAGGGTGGTATCTGGGGATTCGGTATCTTTGACAACGGCAATGCCGACAAGATTGCTGCCGCAAAGACCTTCATCAAGTATATGTGTGATTCTGCTGCTACCGCTGATGCTGTTAAGGCTGCCAACTACTTCGCAGTTCGTGACACAGCTGACGGTGCTGATCTTTCCAAGATCTGGGCAGACAATGCTATCATGAACGAGTACAATGTTCTGATGCCTTACTTGGGTGACTACTATCAGGTAACATCTGGCTGGGCAGAGGCACGCACCCAGTGGTGGAACATGCTGCAGCAGGTTGGTGCTGGACAGAACGTTGCCAACGTTGTTAAGCAGTATGCTGCTAATGCAAATGCTGCTGCAAAATAAGTTGTAGGCATTTTGTATATGCGTTAAATAAAAGTCCTTCTCCATGAAGAAACTAAAACCTTCTTGGGGGAGGACTTTTTTACTAAGTGGTTATTTTAATTTTGGTTGTTTGAATAAATCGACTGTATTTTATGGAGGAAACTTTGGCAAAGGTAAAACTAGGGACAAGCCCTTTGAGCAATCGGCTGGTTCGTCATGAAACCATATCAGCCTATCTCTTCTTGCTCCCCTTCTTGTTGTTCTTTATCATGTTCGTGGTTTATCCCATGTTCATGTGTGTGTTCACCAGCTTCTTTGATGCCACCATGGGACGTGATGACATCTTTATCGGTTTTGATAACTACAAGACCCTGTTCCAGGATGATGTTTTCTGGATTGCACTAAGAAATACCTTGGTTATCGTTTTGGTATCCGTTCCCATCACTTGTTTCTTCTCTTTGTGGGTTGCCTCCGTCATCAGCAAGATGCATGTAGCGGCCACATCAGCCTTCCGTTGTATCTTCTATCTGCCTGTTGTTACTGGTTCTGTAGCGGTAGCCATGGTATGGAAGTGGATGTACAACAACTACTACGGTGTATTTAACTATGTTGGAACTTCTTTAGGACTTCTTGAAAGCAATATTAACTGGCTGGGAGATCCTCGTTTTGCCCTTGGTTGTATCATCTTGATTTTGTTGACCACCTCCGTTGGTCAGCCCATCGTATTGTATGTTTCAGCCTTGGATAATGTTGACAAGTCCTTGATTGAGGCTGCAAAGGTAGACGGTGCCACCTCCTTGATGGCTTTCTGGAAGGTTAAGTGGCCCCAGATGATGCCTACTACCTTGTATATTTTGGTTATTACTACGATTAATTCCTTCCAGTGCTTTGCATTGATTCAGTTGCTGACTCTGGGTGGACCAAGTAACTCTACCATGACCATCATGTACTATATTTATTACAATGCCTTCAAGCTGTTCAAGTATGGATACGGTAATGCCATGGGTGTAATCCTTGCCATTATCATTGCTGTATTGTCCGCCATTCAGTTCAAGCTTGGACAGGAAAAATAGGAGGGGGCTATGGCAACACAAAATTTGACAATTAAGACAAACCTTAACAAGAGCCGATGGAATTACCTTTCTTATGCAGTAATCATTATTATTGGTATCTTGTTTACCTTCCCCTTGTACTGGATTATTACTGGTGCATTTAAAACTGGACGAGAAATCAACGCTACGGTTCCTGTTTGGATTCCTTCTCAGTGGATTATTGATAACTTTACTCGTTTGATGGACAAGCGTGCTGCACCATTATTTACCATTTTTGGTTTAGATGGTCCGACAGTGCCTGCTGCCATTCGTTGGCTCTTGAATACTGTATTCATGTCAGTAGCTTCCATGTTGCTTACTTGTATTACTGCAGCTATGGCAGGGTACGTTTTGGCTAAGAAGCGATTTGTTGGTCGTATTCTTATCTTTACCTTGGTAGTTTGCGCCATGGCTTTGCCCAAGCAGGTTATTTTGATTCCCCTGCTGCGGGAAATGTCTGCCCTAGGACTCTACGACACCCTGTGGGCAGCAATCTTCCCCATTGTTGGTTGGCCCTTTGGTGTGTTCTTGGTAAAGCAGTTTGCTGAGGGTATCCCTACGGAAATGGTAGAAGCCTGCCGTATTGACGGTGCCAGTGAGTGGCGTACCTTCACCGATGTCATGTTCCCTATGATTAAGCCTGGTGTTGGTGCCTGCGCCATCTTTACCTTCATCAACTCATGGAATGACTACTTCATGCAGTTGATTATGTTGACATCAAACAAGAACCTGACCATTTCCTTGGGAATCGCTACCATGCAGGGTGAAAGCTCCACTGACTATGGTCTTTTGATGGCAGGTGCTGCTTTGGCCTCTGTTCCTATCATCGTAGTGTTCTTGATTTTCCAGAAATACTTTACAAAGGGCATCACTATGGGTGCTGTTAAGGGTTAATGTACATGAAAGATTTGACAAAATATCAGGGAATCATCCCTGCATTCTATGCCTGCTATAATGACGATGGCTTCATTTCTCCTGAGCGGACACGTATCCTTACTCAGTTGATGGTTGACAAGGGTGTAAAGGGATTGTACGTATGTGGTTCCTCTGGTGAATGTATTTATCAGGGAAAGGAAGAGCGGAAAATCACCTTGGAAAATGTGATGGCTGTCGCAAAGGGCAAGCTGACCATTATTGCTCACGTGGCTTGCAACAACACTGCTGACAGTATGGAGCTGGCTGCCCACGCTGAAAGCTTGGGTGTAGATGCCATTGCTGCAATTCCACCCATCTACTTCAGGCTGCCGGACCATGCCATTGCCCAGTACTGGAACGACATTTCCTCTGCCGCTCCCAACACAGACTTTGTTATCTATAACATTCCTCAGCTGGCGGGAGTTGCCCTGACTGTTCCCCTGTTCCGCAAGATGATGGAGAACAAGCAGGTTATCGGTGTGAAGAATTCCTCCATGCCAATTCAGGACATCCAGATGTTCAAGGCTGCTGGTGGAGCCGACCACGTGGTATTCAATGGACCTGATGAGCAGCTTGTTGGTGGGCTTGCCATTGGAGCTGACGGTGGTATTGGTGGAACCTACGGTGTAATGCCTGAGTTGTACCTGATGATCGAAAAGCTGGTAAAGGCTGGACGTATTCCCGAGGCTCAGGAAGTGCAGTACAAGGCCAACGAGATTATCGCCGCAATGTGCAGCTGCCACGGCAATATGTATGCTGTGGAGAAGAAGATTATTGCCCTGCGGGATGGAGTGGAGTGTGGCGGGGTTCGCAAGCCCTTGGCAAATCTCATTCCTGAAGATATGGCTACTGTAGAGAAGTGCCGCGCCATGATTGATGACGCTGTGGCATTTTGCAGTAAAATTTCCTGCTAGAGAGGAAGCTATGGACAAGGGTTCTTTAGTTGCTACCAGAGAATGGGTAAAAAAGGAGCTGGAAGCCTGTGTGAATTTCTGGCTCAAGAATGGCCTTGACAAGAAGCACGGTGGTGTCTATACCTGCCTTGACCGAACTGGACGCATTTATTCCACCGACAAGAGTGTGTGGATGCAGGGACGCTGTGCTTGGACTTTTTCCTATCTGTGTAGCGTTTACGGTAATAAACCAGAATGGTTGGAAGCAGCAAAAAGTTGCCTGGACTTTCTGGAAAACCACTGCATCAACCATAAAGCTGGAGGAAGACTGTATTTTCAGGTAACTGAAGATGGTAAGCCTCTTCGTCAGCGCCGCTATTGCTTTAGTGAAGGCTTTTATGCCATTGCTAACGCAGAGTATTACGGTGTAACAGGTGACAAGGTTCACCTAGAGCGTGCCCGTAAAGCTTATAAGATGATTTACCAGCTGAACAATGGTTTGGTAAAGGATCCCACTGGTATGGGACCTAAGGTGGAGAGCGAAACTCGACAGGGAAGAGGATTGGGAGAACCCATGATCTTCTTGAATATAACCAGCGTCATGCGTCGTACCGATCCGGACAATGCAGCTGAGTACAACAAGCATGCCGCCGAGTGTGTGGAAACTATCTTCAAGTACCACATGCGGGAGGACTTAAAGTGTACCCTGGAAACGGTTGGTAAGAACGGTGAGTTCTGGAAGGATGTGACAGCTGGTCGTGTGGTTAATCCTGGCCATGACATTGAGTGCAGCTGGTTTTTGATGGAGTACGCCAACTACATTGGTGGTGACGAGGGTAAGTCAATTCACGATAAGGCCATCACTATCTTTGACTGGGCTGCAAAGGGTGGCTGGGACAATGAGTATCAGGGGCTTCTGTACTTTACCGATTGTCTTGGTAATCCTCCTGAAGCCTACGAGCATGACATGAAGCTGTGGTGGCCCCACAACGAGATGCTCATCGCCAGCCTGATGATTTATCGTGATACTGGCCGTCAGGAGTATCTGGACTGGTTTAACAAGGTGGTGGACTACTGCAAGCAGTACTTCTGCGACCCGGAATATGGAGAGTGGTACGGGTATCTTCGCCGTGACGGCAAGCCCACCATGCCCTCCACCAAGGGAAGCACCTTCAAGGGGCCTTTCCACGTGCCTCGTTGCTTGATTATGCTTGATACCATGCTGGGGCAAGTTGTTGAGGCAGGTTGCTCCAACAAGTAATTGAAGTCTACATAAAAAAGGGCTGTGGTGGAAGCTTCATGAAGATTCTTCTTGGAGCTTTCTTACAAACAGCCCTTTTTCATTTTAAATCGTCGATTTAACCACTGATTTAGAAAGTGCCAGCAATGCTACTGGATTTGAAAGCATCGCCGATGTTATTGGATTGAAAAACATCGCACCGCTCTGATTTCCAGTTTCTTTGAAGCACCATACAAGCCGGGACGACCTCTCTTAAAGTTATAGCCCCACAAAGCCATGCTTTCTTCTTGGTTTGAGGACCAATAGGTTTTGTGGTCATGCAGGATACCTAGTTTTACCAAGTTGTAGTAGATGTTTTCAAGTTCATCCTTAGTAGGTAAATACCAGTCGTTGTATCCACCAGAGTGATATTCTGGGCATGATTTAAAGGCCTTGTCTCAGGTCATGTGACCTAAGGACTCGCTCACTTCCCATGCATAATCCCTAGAAATGGCAAAGATAATACCTCCTGCAGGCCCTGTTCCCCCAATGAAATATTCTGTTGTTGCATTGGTTTGAGGGTAGATATGCAAGCTTAAAAAAAGTAGCAAGAAAATAAATACTTTATTTTTCATTCTTCCTCCTAAACATTTCATTAGAGTACAAGAAAAAAAATGCTGTCAAGGTGTAAGGAGATAAGGATATGAAAATATAGAATCTTATCCTTGGATACTAGCTTTTAGGGTATATATATGGTATACTGACTCAGTTCCTAGGAGGAACATATTCTTCAATTTTTTCGAGGAGAAATCTATGGTGTATTCAACAGAAGTGGAGCACATGTGTCCACTGGTTAAGTCCGCCTATCATGGACCAGCTCCCATTCCCCAGGAGGGAAAATGGGTGCAGGCAAAGGAAGTGAAGGACATTTCTGGCTTTACTCACGGTGTGGGTTGGTGTGCTCCCCAGCAGGGTGCTTGCAAGTTGACTTTGAACGTCAAGGAAGGAGTCATTCAGGAAGCGTTGGTAGAAACCATCGGTTGTTCCGGAATGACCCATTCTGCTGCAATGGCTTCTGAGATCCTCATCGGAAAGACTATTCTTGAGGCACTGAACACCGACTTGGTTTGCGATGCCATCAACACAGCCATGCGCGAGCTGTTCCTGCAGATTGTATATGGTCGCAGTCAGTCCGCCTTCAGTGAGGGTGGTCTGGTGGTTGGTGCCTCTCTGGAGGACCTTGGAAAGGGTCTGCGTTCCCAGGTTGGAACCATGTTCGCCACCTTGAAGAAGGGCCCCCGCTATCTGGAGATGGCAGAGGGCTATGTCGAGCAGGTTGCTGTTGATGAAGAGGGTGCCATCATCGGATACAAGTTCATCCACTTTGGCAAGATGATGGACTTCATCAAGAAGGGCGATGATCCTGCCACGGCCATGGACAAGGCTCGTGGCTCTTATGGCCGCACCACTCCTGAGGATGGTGCTGTGAAGCTGATTGACCCACGGCACGAGTAAGGCGGAGGTAAGAGAATGGCAGATAAGATTACATTTGAAAGCTATGAGCGCCGCATCGACAAGATCAACAAGGCGTTGAATGAAAACGGAATCGCTTCCATCGAGGAGGCTAAGGATATTTGCGACAAGGCTGGCATCAATCCCTACAAGACTGTAGAGGAGACACAGCCCATTTGTTTTGAGAATGCAAAGTGGGCCTATGTGGTGGGTGCCGCCATTGCCATCAAGAAGGGCTGCAAGAACGCCGCCGATGCTGCCGAGGCCATCGGAATCGGTTTGCAGGCATTCTGCATCCCCGGATCCGTCGCCGAGGACCGCAAGGTTGGTTTGGGTCACGGAAACCTGGCTGCCCGTCTGCTGCGTGAGGAGACAAAGTGCTTTGCCTTCTTGGCCGGCCACGAGTCCTTTGCTGCTGCTGAGGGAGCCATCAAGATTGCCGCCAAGGCAGACAAGGTACGTAAGGAGCCCCTCCGCTGTATCTTGAACGGTCTTGGAAAGGACGCTGCTCAGATTATTAGCCGTATCAACGGATTTACCTATGTACAGACTCAGTTTGACTATTACACTGGTGAGCTGAAGGTGGTGAAGGAGATTCCTTACTCCAAGGGTAACCGTGCAAAGGTAAAGTGCTATGGTGCAGACGATGTTCGTGAAGGTGTAGCCATCATGTGGCACGAGGGAGTTGACGTTTCCATCACCGGTAACTCCACCAACCCCACTCGCTTCCAGCATCCTGTTGCCGGTACCTACAAGAAGGAGTGCGTGGAGAAGGGCAAGAAATACTTCTCTGTTGCTTCTGGTGGTGGAACTGGACGCACCTTGCACCCCGACAACATGGCAGCCGGCCCTGCTTCCTACGGCATGACCGACACCATGGGAAGAATGCACTCTGACGCTCAGTTTGCAGGTTCTTCTTCCGTTCCTGCCCACGTAGAAATGATGGGATTCTTGGGAATCGGAAACAACCCCATGGTTGGTGCCACCGTCGCCGTTGCCGTTGACGTTTCAACTGCCCTTAATAAGTAAGGCAGTTGAAACTCGACTAGCAAGCGACAGCTTGCGTCCTGATGTTTCTACGTGAATCATGCACCCTGTCACTACGGTGGCGGGGTATTTTTTTTAGAATTGTGTTTATTGTATTTTTCAAGACTTGTATCTTTCTTTAAAAAAGAGTAGTATTTTTATATATCGTTGTGCCTGCGGTCAGAAGTACTTGTACTTTGAAGCCAAGGGGAGCGTACAAAAAGAAAGCACCTCATGTATTTTGCATTCCGGTGCATAGTGCCCCCATATCATCAGGCCTCCAGCGGTTTTGGAGGTATATATGAGTGAACGCAATGTAGGCGTAATTGCCATTATTGTGAAAAATCGGGAAGGGTCTTCCAAGCAGCTTAATGACACACTGAGTCAGTTTGGACACATCATCATTGGTCGAATGGGTATTCCTTATCAGGAGCGTGATTTAAACATTATCACCTTAATTGTGGATGCCACCACCGACGAAATCGGTTCCCTTACTGGAAAGGTTGGGCAATTGTCCAATGTAACTGTAAAGTCTACTTTGGCAAAGGTATAGGGGGTGACGTATGTATAATGTAGCTTCACCTCATGCCCAGGAATTTATTGACCATCAAGAAATTTTGGACACACTGGAATGGGCCAGTGCCCACAAGTCCGACCGACAGCTTATTGGAAACATCCTTGAAAAGGCTCGCAGTGGCCGGGGATTGACCCACCGGGAAGCAGCTGTTTTGCTGGAGTGCGATCAGGATGACATGAACACTACCATGGAAAATATTGCACAGGAATTAAAGCTGCGAATTTATGGCAACAGAATCGTTTTGTTTGCTCCCCTGTACTTGTCCAATTATTGCATCAATGGCTGCACCTATTGTCCCTATCACGGAAGCAATAAGACTATTCCCCGCGTGAAGCTGAGTCAGGATGACATTCGGCGGGAGGTAGTTGCCCTGCAGGATATGGGGCACAAACGACTTGCACTGGAAGCAGGAGAGGATCCAAAGCACAATCCCATTGAATACATTCTGGAAAGCATTGATACCATCTATTCTGTCAAGCACAAGAATGGTGCCATCCGCCGTGTAAACGTGAACATTGCCGCCACTACGGTGGAGGAATACCGGATGCTCCACGAGGCTGAAATCGGAACCTACATCTTGTTCCAGGAAACCTACCACAAGGAAACCTACGAAAAGCTGCATCCTACTGGTCCCAAGAGCAATTACGACTGGCATACGGAGGCTATGGATAGAGCCATGGACGGTGGTATTGATGATGTGGGTATTGGAGTGCTTTTTGGCTTGAACCTGTACCGCTATGATTTGGTGGGCTTGCTGATGCATGCGGAGCATCTTGAGGCGGCCAAGGGTGTTGGTCCCCATACCATCAGTGTGCCTCGAATTCGTGATGCAGATGGAATCGATGCGTCTTCCTTTGCCAATGGAATTGACGATGACACCTTTGCAAAGATTGTTGCCGTTATCCGCTTGGCTGTGCCCTATACGGGAATGATTGTTTCTACCCGTGAGTCTCAGGCTGTTCGGGAGCGGGTGATGCGTTTGGGTGTTTCCCAGATTTCCGGTGGTTCCCGAACCAGTGTTGGTGGCTACACCCAGGAGGAGCGTCATGATGAGACTGCCCAGTTTGATGTAAGTGATACCCGAACGCTGGATGAGATTGTTCGCTGGCTTATGGAGCAAAAATATGTTCCCAGCTTCTGTACTGCCTGTTATCGGGCAGGCCGAACGGGAGACCGATTCATGGAGCTGGTAAAGTCAGGCCAGATTGGCAACTGCTGCCATCCAAATGCCTTGATTACCCTGCAGGAATATTTGGAGGATTATGCTTCTGCAGAAACAAAGGCTATTGGAACCCGGCTCATTGCAAAGGAATTGTTCCAGATTCCAGACCTGAAGGTTCGCCGTTTGGCTGAAAATTATCTTCAGGAAGGAATGCGGGGAAAGCGGGATTTCCGGTTCTAGGAGGCAGCAATGGAACAAGCGCCAAAGTCCATGCGTCTACGAATCGGATTTTTTGGTAAGACCAATACGGGAAAGTCCAGCCTGTTGAACCTGCTGACTGGCCAGTCAACGGCCATTGTATCGGAACAGGCTGGAACCACCACCGACGTTGTGGAAAAGAATATGGAGCTTCCTCCTGTGGGACCAGTTATTCTGGTGGACACTGCGGGCTTGGATGATACTTCAGTTCTGGGACCCCATCGTATTGCAGCCACGGAAAAGGCCTTGAAGGCAGTGGATGTAGCAGTCTTGGTGGTGGATAGTGGAAAGTGGGGAGCCGAGGAGGAGGCTGTGGCTACCGCTTGTAGCAAAAGCTCCACTCCCTTGCTGGTTCTTCGCAATAAGATTGACCTATGTCCCTTGGAACAAGATGAAAGGAAGGAGCTTGCAAAAAAGGCAGCGGGGATTTTGGCCCTTTCCTGCCACGAGGCACAGCAGCTTCCCCCAGAACGGCAGCGGGTGCTGCAGGAGTTCACGAACCTTGTTGCCTTGGTCACAAAGTCTGAAGCAAAGAAGCCTCCGCTGCTCCTTGATTTGCTGGAAAAGGTTGAAGGACTACCGCTGGTGGTTTTGGTGGCTCCCATTGACAGCGAGGCTCCAAAAGGACGGCTCATTATGCCCCAGGTTATGGCCATTCGGGAAGCCTTGGATGGTCATGGTGTTGCGGTGATAACCCAGCCCCAGGAATTTCTGGCCACAATGGAAGCCCTTGCCAAGTCCCCCTGTCTGGTGGTGTGTGATTCCCAGGTTGCCAAGGAAATTTGTCAGGCTTGTCCCCAGGACATTCCCTGTACCACCTTTTCCATACTGCTTTCTCGCAGCAAGGGCGATATGGTGGAGCAGGCTCGTGGTGCAGCCAGAATCGAAAGGCTTTCAGCCGGGGATAGGGTGCTTATTGCGGAGGCCTGTACCCATCATTCCATGGAGGACGACATTGCCCGGGTAAAGATTCCTCGCTTGATTGCCTCCTACACCCAGAATGCGCTGCTGACCATTAGCCATTGCAGTGGCAAGGAATATCCTCAGAATCTAGATGAATATGATGTGGTTATCCATTGTGGTGGCTGTATGCTGACCAATCGGGAGATGGGCAATAGAATTGGAGCTGCCTCTGCCGTTTCCGTTCCCATCACCAATTACGGCATGACCATTGCTGCCCTTACGGGAGTGCTGGAACGGTGCTTGTCTCCCTTTCCACAGGCTCTGGCTGCCTATCGGGAGGCAAGATGAGGGTTCAGCAGGCTATTGATACCATCATTGCATACGGACAGGAATGCAGAATGGGGCAGGGGCTATCTTCCCAAAAGGAAGCTGCCGCCTCTGCCATCAGCTGGTTTTTGGAGACTCAAGAACAGGAGGCTCTGTCTCAGCTGGCTCAAGCTGGGGTAGAAATGAGAAATCGCTGGTGCGGCCCACGGCTGGCAGTGCGGGGATTGGTAGAATTTTCCAGTTATTGTGGCAATACCTGTCTTTATTGCGGCTTGAATCGAGGAAATCCACGGGCTGAACGGTATCGTCTTACAAAAGAAGAAATCTTGACCTGTGCGGATGCCATCTGCAAGGCCCAAATCGGTACCATGGTGCTTCAGTCTGGAGAGGATGGAGCAAGGGCTGAGTTTTTGGAGGAGGTGCTTCGTTCCGTCAAGGCTGTCCATCCCAATCTTGCCATCACCTTGTCTGTGGGGGAACGGAGTGCAGAGGATTACCGCCGCTGGAAGGACGCTGGGGCAGACCGTTTCTTGCTGCGGATTGAAAGTAGCGATCCTGAGCTCTACGCTTCCTTGCACCAGGGGCGGCAGGTTGAAACTCGTATCCAGTGCCTTGACACGTTGCAAGCCTTGGGCTATCAGACTGGAAGCGGCCTGATGATTGGAGTTCCTGGTCAAAAGACAAGCCATATAGTAAAGGATCTACTGTTTTTTGCTGAAAAGGGATACGACATGGTGGGAATCGGCCCCTTTATTCCTCATCCTGACACGCCCTTCTGTCACGAGAAAGCGGGGAGCGTTGACTTGACCCTGAGAACGGTATCCCTTGCTCGCCTCTTGTTGCCAGAAGCCTGGATTCCGGCAACCACCGCCTTGGGAAGCATGGACAGGGATTATCGTATTGATGCCCTCATGCAGGGAGCCAACGTGGTGATGCCTAATTTTTCTCCCGATGACTGCAAGAAGAAGTACGCCATCTATCCGGGAAAGCGCTGTATCAGCGAGGAAAACACCACGGCTCCAACCATGCTTGCTCCCCTTGCAGCAGCGGCTGGCCTCACCGTGGACACCTCCAGGGCAGATGCTCCACGTATGGGCTAGGGAATCATAGGTTGAGGAAATCTGGAATGGCTCCGTATGAAATTTGCGGCTCGTCTGCCTTGGAAAAGGTGAATTCAATCAATGCAACCCTCAAAGTACTGTAATCCATAGGTGTTTGCCTCCTCAAAAATCTTGTGCTTCAGAGATTCTTTTGATTAATTCCATCCGCATCTCCTGCAGAAGAAAGTATCTTCCTCACGGTAGGCTCGGACACCCCCACTTCCGAGGCGATGTCCTTGACGGCAAGTCCCTGGGAGTGGAGGAGTGCAACCTCATCATGCCTGGAACACCGCTTGTCAGCCCCAAGGATATGCTTGACAGTCCCCACAGACAGTCCTGTATCCTCTGCTATGTCAAACACTCCCTTGCCCTTGTCAGCCAGAGAGACCACTTCACCCATCTTTTCGGCAACCTCTGTGGCAGACGCCAGCCTCTTCCCTCCAATGGCCTCAACCCCCGCACTGTCCAAGATACGAGAGATTGTCCTTGTAGAAACACCATACTTTTCGGCTAGAGTCTTGTGTGTGTATTCTCCTGTCTTGTAGTCAGAAATGACTTGCTCTATGTCGTATCTAGTGCCATCTTGGGCAATTCCCTTTCTTCCTGTAGATTCATGCTGAACCCCGAAAGACTTCAGTATCCTGGTTATGGTTGGAGCAGATGCTCCATATTTCTCCCCCAGCTTCGGTATGGTCATAGTACCATCAGTATAGTCTGATAGAATACATTTCTTGGTTTCGTCAGAGAACTTATCCTTCCTCCCCTTGGTTGAACACATTCTCTTTGCCCCCTTGTAAACACCGACTTTTATAAGGTTTTTCTTGATTGTATCTGGATAAACCCCTATATGTTCAGCAATAGACCTTATCCCCTTACCATTGTTATACAACTCCACTGCCTCTGCAAGTATGTCATCCGAAACCTTCCTAGGTGGCCCCATGCGTCTTGCCGGAACATCACCCAATTTTCCAGCCTTGTGTAACCTCGTCCATTTCTCTAGTGTACTTATTCCAATGCCATGAGAAGTTGCGACTTGCCGTATAGTGTACCTTCCAGACAACCAATCATTAACAGCTGACTGCTTTTGCTCAAGAGTAAAACTCCTCATCTGCTTGACACCATTAACACTTGATATATGTCTAAATACGGTATTGACACTACAGCCATACTCTTTGGCAATGTTAGCCATACTTATTCCATCACTGTGCATCTGAAGTATTCCCCTTATGTCTTCCTCTGAAAGTCTCCTAGACATACGCATTCCTCCCATCGTATACATAGCACTTATATTAAGTATACTATTTTTATCAATTGTCCACACCCTTGAAAAAATCTCTCATGTATATGGAGGAAGTGGGAGCCATGCTTTGTTTCTGCATATTGAGAAAATCCTCCCGGAAATCCCCAAGACTGTCAGCTCTCCGGCAGTTCATTCTCTCCAAGGAATGCTTTAAGTCGCCGGAAGCAGAAGGAGGCTGTATGGCACAGTACAAGTTGAATTTTCATGCTGCCGGGAATTGCAATTTCAACTGCGAATCTTGTTCCGCCCGGTATGGTGGCGGGGTGCTTTCCAGCTCCGGCCTCCCTCAAAAAACTTTTCCCCGCCATCCGTTTCATGATATACTGTACCTATGAGAGAAATTATGAGAAAGGGATTTATTGCAAGTGTTCTGGCCCTGCTGGTGGTGCAGCTCTCCACTGCCCAGCACTCCATGCTGAACGACTATATTTCCACCCAGTGGACCTCGGTAAACGGGCTTCCTGCCAACTCCGTCACCGATGTGATTCAGACTGCGGACGGGTATATCTATATCGGTACCTACGAGGGGCTGGTGCGGTTCAACGGGTTCGACTTTGTGGTGCTGAACCGGCATTCCAGCCCGGACTACAGCTTCGTGTCAGCCCGGACCCTGTTCCAGGATGCCGCTGGCAACCTGTGGGTGGGCTCCAATGGCGAGGGCGTCCAGAAAATCTCTCCGGAGGGAAATGTCTCCTTCACCGAGGAGGATGGCATCCCGAACAATTCCGTCCGTGCCTTTGCCCAGGACAAGGAGGGGAACCTGTGGGTGGGGACTGCCGGCGGCGTTTGCTACATTACGGCGGACAACCGGGTTTGCATCCCCCAGATTGAGGACTCGGTGGACCTGGCAAACAGCCTGGTGGAGGAGCTTTTTTGCGACACTGCTGGCCGCATCTGGCTTAGCACCACTGACTCCCGGAGCCTCTATTTTTATGCCGACAAGAAGTTCCAGCGATACACCGACTTGGATTATCTGGGCTCCTACTTCGTCACCTCCATTTCCCAGGATGTGTTCGGTGCATTCTGGCTGGGATTGGGACGAGATGGCATGGTAAGGATTTCCAACGGCCTGGTGGAGGAGGTGACCACCAACACCCTCATAGACTCCACGCCCCTGTATCAGGTTTGCCACGACAGGTCGGGAGTCAGCTGGTTCGGCACGGAGAAGGGGCTGGTGCTGTTCCGGGAGGGAGCCTGGGTGGAGTATCCTGAGCATAGCAACTCCGTCAACAAAATCATCCAGGACCGTGAGGGCAATATCTGGGTTGCCACCGACTCCAAGGGCCTGTCTAAGATCAGCACCGGCCGATTCAACACCCATATCCTGAACACGGCGGTGAATGCCATCGCCCAGGATCATGATGGCCTGGTTTGGGTGGGTACGGACAGGGGGCTTCTGTGCTACCAGCAGGATGTTGGGGTGGAGAACAAGCTGACCCGATACTGCGAGGGGCTTCGCATCCGTCATCTGGAGATTGCGGACAATGGGGATGTGATGGTCAGCGCCTACACCGCCCCCGCCCACATCAGCTACAGCCCGGCGACTGGCAGCATCCGCAGCTGGTCCGCAGCCGACGGCCTTGCAGGGGACAAGAACCGTGTCTCCATCCAGCTGGACAACGGGGATGTCTACGTGGGAACGACAACTGGTCTCAGCATCGTCCGTCCCGATGGTTCTGTCCACAGCTTCCAGAAAAGCGACGGTCTGGACAACGAGTACATCATGTGCCTGTACCAGGACCATCAGGGGGTGGTGTGGATTGGAACCGACGGAGATGGAGTCTATCTGATGAAGGACGAGGTGATTGTGGACAAGATTTCCACCGCGGAGGGCTTGGCGGGAAACGTCGTCTTCAAGATTATGCAGGACGGCAGCGGTGTCTACTGGATTTGTACCGGCACGGGAATCAGCCGCTATGAACCTGATGCAGGTGTTGTGGAGGCGGCCGGAATCCAGCGGAGCTTCTTCACCTTTGATTCGGAGAACGGGATGGGAACCGACTCCATGTTCCAGATGATTCTTGACCACAACAGCACGGTCTGGATGGTGAGCAACCGGGGAATCTCCTCCGTTCCTTTGGCAGAGTTGAACGATTTGGCCACCGGCAAGAACAACCGCAGCCGGGTGGATGCAAAATTCTACAACCAGAACGACGGCCTTCGTTCCGACGGAGCCAATTCCACCGCCCTCAGCATGAGGGACAGCAGCGGCCGCCTTTGGTTCACCATGGTGGATGGCTTTGTGGTCTATGACCCGCTGAAAAACCAGGCGGGAGGCGTGCAGCCCCTGGTGCACATCGAGTCCATCGTGCTGGACGACAAGCAGCTTTCCAAGGATGCCAACAGCTTTGTGCTGCCTGCCGGAGCGAAGCGGCTCCAGATTGACTATACCGGACTGAGCTTTGTCTCCCCTGAGCGGGTGCGGTTCAAGCACATGCTGACAGGCTTCGACACGGACTATTGCCAGCCCACCCAAAGCCGCAGCGTCAGCTACACCAACCTGAAACCGGGAAAATACCGCCTGCTGATTGCCGCCATGAATGCCGCCGGAATGTGGAGCTCCACACCCACGGTCATCGAGTTCACCCAGGAGGCGTTCCTCTGGCAGCGGCCTTTGTTCTGGGTCATCCTTTCTCTGGTCCTGTTGGTTCTCATCCTGCTGATGTTCTATTGGCGGGAGAGAATAAACCGCCGTCGCCAGCGGCAGCTGGAGGAGATGGTGCAGCTTCGTACCCAGGATTTGAGGCTGGAGCAGCAGAAGTCAGACGGCCTCCTGCGGAACATCCTGCCGGATGCCATTGCCGACCGCCTCAAGGCCAACGAGAAGGAGACCATCGCCGAGTATTTCCCGGAGGCCACCATCCTCTTCGCCGACATCGTGGGCTTTACCCAGCTTTCCAGCCAGGAGAGCGCGGAGAAGGTGGTGTCCGCCTTGAACCAACTTTTCAGCCGTTTTGACGAGCGGGCGGTGGAGATGGGGGTGGAGAAGATAAAGACCATCGGAGATGCCTACATGGCGGCCTGCGGAATTCCCACCCCGAATCCCGACCATGCCCTGGTGATGCTGAAATTCGCCAAGGTGATGTACCAGGAGCTGGCGGAATTCAACAGGACCTCCAGCATTCCCCTGTCCCTGAGAATCGGCATGAACTCAGGACCGGTGGTGGCGGGAGTCATCGGCAAGCGGAAGTTCATCTACGACGTGTGGGGCGACACGGTGAACACTGCCAGCCGCATGGAGCCTCTGTGCACTCCCGGCCGAATCCGCATTACGGAGTCGGTGCAGCGAATCATCAATGAATGTGCCCAGGGAGCTGTGGCCATGCGGGCAGAGGACTGCAACGTGAAGGGCAAGGGCATCATGCACACCTTCGAGATTTGAGATTGCTTGCCATCATCTGGCTCATTCAATGGGGATATTCTCGGTATCCCCATTTTTTTTCAATTTTTTTTAAAATGATGCTTGACAAATCAATAACATCATGATACTATGATGTCATTGCTGGTGACCATGGTAGAGGTGCAATACCCGTTCCCATCCCGAACACGGAAGTCAAGCCCTCCAACGCCGATGATACTGCATCCGCGGGAAAGTAGGTAGTTGCCAGCTTTTTTTATTTTAAATGGTTGTCCTGATTTGCCAATTCCTGTAAACTGGTTCTATGGAAATTATCCTCAGCAATGATATTTTTCAGGCTACCATTTCAAGCAATGGTGCCCAGCTTCTTTCTTTTAAGAATCTTTCCACTGATGTAGAGTACATTTGGAATGGTAATCCACAGGTGTGGAAATTCCGTGCCCCAATTCTCTTTCCCATTGTCAGCCGCCTTAAGGATGGCTATTATCTTTGGCAGGAGAAGAAATATCCTTTAACAAACCATGGCTTTGCCCGTGACTTGGAGCATACCTTGGTGGAATCCTCTGCCACGAGGGTTTTGTGGCGGCTCACTGACTGCGAATATACCCGCAAGCTCTTTCCCTGGCCCTTTGTGCTGGAAACGGAGTATCGGTTGGAAGGATCTACCTTGGTATTTTATACCACTGTCACCAATTCTGGGCAGGAGGAGCTGTCCTTTAGCATCGGAAGCCACACTGGATTGGTGTATCCTTGGTCTGGCTCTTCAAAGGATGACTTTGCAATCCGCTTTGAGCAGCAGGAGTTGCCTGATTTTGTTCAGGTTTCCGCCGACGGATTCCCCTTGGGCTCTTGGCAGACTGAAGGAAATGGCCAGTCTCAGAAAAAACGCTTTGTGCCTCGGACAATTCCCTATCCCTACATCAAGTCCGGGCAGATAAGGCTGCAGGATGGATTTTTTGCCGGTGGTCACATTCTCACCAATTTTACCTCACGTTGGGTGGCTTTGGAAAATACAGCCACTGGTGAAGCGGTGAAGGTGAACACAGCTGGTTATCCCTATCTGGTGCTGTGGCAAAGCCCCTCTGATCAGCATCCCTTCCTCTGCATTGAGCCTTGGTACGGCTTGCCAGATTTTGCAGATACAAGCCATCAGTGGGAAGAGAAACCTGCCTTGGTGTCCTTGCAGAGTGGAAAAAGCTTTACCACCAACCAGTCCCTTGCAGTGGAGAGAATCCAGCTTTAATCTTATGTCGCAGATATGGATTCTCTTGTTCTTGCTATATTTGCTTTTTTTTGCGTTTTAATGTAATATTTAAGAAAATTTTACATCCTCTTGATTCGGAGTGAAAATGCAACAAGAAAATAAAATGGGTGTAATGCCTATAAACCGCTTGATCATCACCATGTCCCTCCCCATGATTGTTTCAATGCTGGTGACTGCCCTGTACAATGTGGTGGACAGTATCTTTGTGGCGAGAATTGGAGAAAAGGCTCTGACCGCCGTATCCCTTTCCTTTCCCATTCAAAATCTGATGATTGCCATCTCCACTGGTACTGGGGTTGGTATCAATGCCCTGTTGTCCATGAATTTGGGACGGAAGGACTTTAAGGCTGTCGGTAAGGTTGCCTCCAATGGGTTGTTCCTTGCTGCCTGCAGTAGTTTGCTATTCATTATTTTTGGCTTGTTCTTCACTCCCTTGTTCTTCCAAAGCCAAACCTCGGATCCTGAAATCATTCAGTATGGCTGCGATTACCTGAAAATCTGTTCCATCATGTGCTTCGGTCTTTTTATGCAGATTACCAACGAGAGAATCTTGCAGGCCACCGGAAAAACCATCTATACCATGTTTACCCAAGGAACAGGAGCCATCATCAACATCATCCTAGACCCCATCATGATTTTTGGTCTGCTGGGATTTCCTGCCCTTGGTGTGGCGGGAGCAGCCTGGGCTACTGTCATCGGTCAGATTGCTGGTATGTTTTTGTCCATTTTGTTCAATGTTACAAAGAACCATGAGGTGCAGCTTGATGTCAGGCATTTCAGACCTCACTTTCAAACTATTCGTTCCATTTATTCCATAGGAATTCCTTCCATTATCATGGCCTCCATCGTGTCTGTCATGACATTTGGAATGAACAAGATTCTCATGGCCTTCACTTCCACTGCAACTGCTGTTTTTGGTGTCTACATCAAGCTCAACAGCTTTGTGTTCATGCCGGTGTTTGGTCTCAACAACGGCATGATTCCCATCGTTTCATATAACTACGGGGCCCAGAACAGGATTAGAATTAAAAGGACCATTATCTTGTGCATAGTTTATGCTACAGCTATTATGACTGTGGGATTTGGCATCTTCCAGATTTTTCCAGCTACCCTGCTGTCCTTTTTTGAGGCTTCACCAGAAATGATTGAAATCGGTGTGCCGGCTCTTCGGATTATCAGCATCAGTTTTTTGATGGCAGGCTACGGCATTGTAAGTGGCTCTGTGTTTCAGGCCTTGGGAAAAGGTGTGCTGAGCATGAATGTCTCCCTGGTACGCCAATTGACTGTTCTGCTTCCTGTTGCCTGGCTCCTATCCAAGACAGGCAATTTAAGTCTTGTTTGGTGGGCTTTTCCCTTGGCTGATGTGGCCGCCATTGCTCTCTGTACCATATTCATGCTCCGTACCTACAACAAAGAGATTAGACCCTTGCCAGAGGGAAAGCCGGCATGATGTTCTCAACCTCCAAATCCTTGTGGTTTTGGAGGTTTTTTATTTATAAATTTTAATTGCATTTTCGTCCTAAGCAGTTTATACTAAAATAATAACATGGGAATCATGGAGAGGAAATTCTTGTGTGCTGTAAGAAATTTCGGAGGTAATATGGCAAAGGTCTTATCAATTATTCTTGGTGGTGGAAAGGGAACCCGTCTATATCCCCTTACAAAAGAGCGTTCTAAGCCTGCAGTACCCTTTGGTGGTCGGCATAGAATTGTTGATATTCCAATCTCAAACTGCATCAACTCTGGTTTCCGCCAGATTTATATCCTGACCCAGTTCAACTCTGCGTCACTGCATATGCATATCTCAAAGGCCTATAACTTTGACCGTTTTTCCCACGGCTTCGTAGAGATTTTGGCTGCAGAACAGACTCTAGAGCATTCTGGTTGGTACGAGGGAACGGCCGATGCAGTGCGGAAAAATTTTGTCCACTTCGAGACTCAGGATCCCACCCATTACATCATTCTTTCCGGTGACCAGCTGTACCGTATGGACTTGAAGGCCTTCCTGGACAAGCACATCGCTTCTGGTGCCGACATCACTATTGCCACTACCTGCGTGAACCGGGAGGATGCATCCGGCTTTGGTATCATGAAGATTGACAAAAAACAGCGTATTACTGCTTTTATGGAAAAGCCTGCTTCTGATTTGAATATCGATGACTGGAGGATTCCTGAGAATGCTCGTGATGGTTTGCCTGAGGGGAAGGATTATCTTGCCTCAATGGGTATTTATATCTTCAATGCGGAGGCCATGCGTGCTGCTCTGGACAATGACTTTACTGACTTTGGTAAAGAAATTATTCCTATGGCCATCAAGAAGTCAAAGGTACAGTCCTATATTTACAATGGGTATTGGGAAGATATTGGAACCATCCGCAGCTTCTATGAGGCAAACTTGGATCTTACCCGCAT
The DNA here is from genome assembly GCA_045586625.1 of Treponema sp. GTDB lineage: Bacteria > Spirochaetota > Spirochaetia > Treponematales > Treponemataceae > Treponema_F. The sequence goes on along the minus strand of JAZNAS010000026.1, from coordinate 40,151 downwards.
TCATCCTAAGTTTAACTTCTATGATGAGGATCAGCCTATTTACACCCATCCTCGCAACCTGCCTCCCTCCAAGCTGAACCGAGCAGAAATGAACCGTTCTTTGGCAACTGAAGGATGCGTTATTACTGATGCAGTCATTAATGATTCCATTATTGGTGTGAGAACCGTTATTGAGGGCGGCACTGAGTTGAATGGAGTTATCTGTATGGGTGCCGACAGCTATGAAAATGAGGAACAGAGAAAGCTTATTGTAGAACGTGGAATTCCTCACCTGGGAATTGGACGCAACTGCAAGATTGCCAATACAATCATAGACAAGAATGCCCGCATTGGTGATGATTGTCAGATTGGTGTAAGTGGCAAGGTTTATGAAGACGGAGAGCATGGAGATTTCTTTACTTCTAACGGAATCATCATTATCCGAAAGAATGCCGTAATCCCATCTGGTACAATTTTCTAAGTCGGTCTAATACTTTGTCCGGTTGAAAACGGCCCGATGTATGTCGGGTCGTTTTTTTAAAGTAAAAAAAAGTGGTCAGTTCTCACTGACCACTGGGCAACTATTATCTTATCTTTCTCAAAAAGGAATCTTTGAATCCAAGATTTTTGAATCGGGCTAAAACGGCTCCATATTCGTCAACGTTTAAGGGGCCTACCATCATCTGCATGGCCTTGCCACTTTTAAGGGGAACCATTATAAAAGGATATTTGCTACCGTATTCCTCCAAAAGCCGGTCAATGTTTTCCTGTTCTGCGAAGGTAGCCACCTGTACATAGTACTTGCCTGATTCCAGCTCAGAAAGGGATTTTACCATCCCCTTCTGATTTGTGATACTGGAGGGAGAAGGAGTTAGATTCTTTGCCACGTTACTTTCTACAGGTACTGGAATAAAGGTAGAAGCTGCTTCCTCAATAGGTGTAGTATCCTCTGGTGGATTTTCATCTGCTGGAACTAGAATAATAGGGGCAAAGGGATCTACCAAGGAAGAATCATCTGCAGCCAAATATTCGTCTGCTAAGGATGTATCTTCTGTGTATGGCCACTCTTCTGAAGCCTCCATTTCTGGATCAACAGGAACCAAAACAATTTCTTCTGCAATTTCTTCAGCTGGAACTTCCTCTGTGGATGCTTCTGCAAACTCCGGTTCGTTTTCAAATCCTATGAAGGGATCCTCACTTAAGGATTCCACAATATAAACAGGATCATGCTCTGCCAGTACATGATTCATTGGTACTTCTTCCACAGCGGTAACGGCATAGTCTAAATTTTCATCCTGTACTTCAGCTTCAGAGATTGTTGATTCTGTAGCTAGTGGAGATGTTTCTTCTGAGCCTGAAGCAACTTCCTCTGGAATAGCCTCTGAATCTTCGGGAGCTGTTATGGTAAGGGCTTCCGCTGTTTCTGTGGTTTCTGGTAAGGTAGCTGCTGTTGTGTCTTCTGCTATGTCTTGCGTTGTAGTGGTAGTTCCCAGGGTTTCATCTAAAGAACTCAGCTTGGAGTCCAAGTCATCTTTTATCTGGTTGGGCAATAGAGTATCGGTGGGAGTATCTGCCACCAAGGTTCCGGTTCCAGTGCCTGCTTCATCTAGCATCCCCGTCCGCTTGGTAATCTTTACCTGAGTATTTGACTCCGGTGTAATGAAAAGCTTGTCTGCAGCCTCTGGAGAAAGGAGAATGGCAACACCAGCAGAGGGATCAATGGAACCGAGAATCAACACATTGATGGTTATCCCTGTGGAAGGATTGGTAACACTTACGCTGTCTCCAGGAAGATATCCAACTGTCTTTGCAAACAATCCTGCAGGGAGGACACCCTCCTCAGCAACTACTGCCCGTCCATCTAAGGAAGGTTTAGAGGTGGCAAAGGTAAGGCTTGCAGTCAATGAAATAATTAGCAGTGAAAAAATAAACCGTCTCATAATCTATCCTTCTTTTTCTTAGTTTTTCTTCCGTAATGCAGTATTAATTACCTTCGCTAATTGCTGTCCAAAGGTTCTAATACCTCTTTCAGAGTCATCCATTTGAACCAGCTGGTCTGGTTTTTCTGTTCCTGCGTCAATCTGCTGTCTGTCTCGAACTTTTACCAGACTCCACTGGGCTAGTTCAATGTTAGAAAGGAGATTAGCCTCTGCTGCGACTGATTTTTTTCGGTCGAAATAAACGGTGATGTATGCAAGGTAATCAGCACTGCCGTTAATTGCATCCTCCAAGGAGAGAACCATACCGTTTTGAGCCTTTTCCTTGTTATGGATAACAGGTGAATTAGATACAATGTAACCTTGTGAAAACATAAAATCCATGATGCTTTCTTCTATCAGCAATGAGGAATCGGTTACATCTCCATGAGCTTCGTCCATTTGTACAATCTGAATGGAGATTGTGGTTGCCCCTAAAGGCAAGGCTACAAGACAAAAAAGGAGACAAAGCCCCCATATAAGCGGCTTATTTTTATTCATTCCCACCCCCAGACAACGAAATGTGCTGCCAGAATACTCCTCTTTCCCATGGAACTCACTTGAAATGTGCAGGAAGGGAGCTTTAATTGGTATACCCTACATTTTAAAGGACACCTTTTTATATATCGACTTTTTTTTTTTAGGGATTAGAATTAGTTGCAAAACTCATGACGATTTTCCTTCCATTTCAATGACTTTTCGTTGAAGAAATGGTTTTTGTGTGCTATAGTTTCGCTAAAGGAGCCTCTTCCGAACTAAGAAAAAATGCGTGTCTGTGGGAGGTAGCTGTGGTTGGGCAGACTGGAAAGAAATTGTACATAATTGGTGCTGGCTTTGCAGGCCAAATGATTGCCGAGGAAATCTCTCGGAAAAAGATTTTTGGTCGTGTGGTGGCCTTCCTTGACGATGATGCCAATATAATCGGTTCAGAGATTGATGGAATTCCTGTATTGGGACCCATCGACAAGACCATTCCTATCTTGGGATTTGAAGATGGTGATGAAGCCATTATTGCCATGCCCAGCACTCCGAATGACAGAATCAGAACAGTGTATGACTGTCTGCGAAAACGTGGCTTCAGCCGCATTAAGATTCTCCCTGCCATCTCCCAGATTGTAGACGGAAGCGCCCACTTTATCCAAACGAGAGAAATTGATCCCTTGGACATCCTTGGTCGTACACCTGTAACCATTCCCTTAAAAAAGAGTCTCGCTTACCTGCGTGGACGGCGGGTGTTGATTACAGGAGCTGGTGGTTCCATCGGTTCTGAGCTGGCCCGCCAGCTTTTGTCTGGAGGTGCCCAGCGGCTGTATCTTTTGGGCCACGGAGAAAACTCCATCTACTTGATTGATCGTGAGCTACGAACCCTGCAGCGGGAGGGGGTAGGGGAAAAGGCTACCATCATTCCTATCATTGGCGATTTGAAGGATAGGGAATATACCCGCCACATTGTTTCCAAGCTGCGTTGTGATGTGATTTTCCATTGCGCCGCCTACAAGCATGTTCCCTTGATGGAGGAAAATCCTGTAGCTGTTATAGAAAATAATGTTTTTGGAACAAAGAATTTATTAGATGCAGCTCTGGAGAATGGAGTGCATCGTTTTGTGCTTATTTCCACCGACAAGGCGGTGTCTCCTGTTTCCGTGTACGGTGTGTCAAAGATGCTCTGTGAGAAGCTGGTGCTGGATGCCGCCCAGAAGGCCAATGTGCAGGATTCCTTCATGTTTGTTCGCTTTGGCAATGTGCTTGGTTCACGTGGCTCTGTGCTGCCAGTTTTTATGGACCAGCTGAAGGCTGGCTTGCCTCTTACCGTAACCCATCCTGAGATGAAACGTTTCTTCATGACCATTCCAGAGGCCTGTTCCTTGGTGCTGGAAACTGGTGGTGTGGGACAAAATGGTTCCACCTATCTTTTAGATATGGGTGAACCAATAAAAATCCTTGAATTAGCTGAACAGGTGATTCGCTTTTCTGGCTATGAGCCCTACAAGGATGTGGATATTATCTTGACTGGGCTCCGAAGGGGGGAGCGGCTGGATGAGCCCCTGTGGTTGGATGAGGAGGATCCCACTCCAACGGAATATCCTAAAATTTTACGGTTACGAAGTACCTGTATGGGAGAAAGCCTGCATACTCTCTTGGCGCAGCTTGCACCTACCTGTATTTTTAATCCTGCCAAGGCAGAGTTGTATCGAAACTCAGAGTATCTTGTACAGACCCTTTGTGATGCAGTTCCTTCGTTAAAGGAGTTTTACAATGAGCAAGGTCGTTGATGGGCAGCAGCCCCTTGATTTTATCCCCTTTTCTGTACCTGCCATTGGGGAGGAGGAAAAGGCCGCAGTTCTTCGTGTAATGGATTCAGGATGGCTTACCACTGCCAAGGAAGCCTTGGCCTTTGAACACGAGTTTGCTTGTTATGTAAGTGACTTTCAGGGAAGACAGGCTTCTGATGAAATTAGGGCTCTGGCGGTGAATAGTGCCACCAGTGGCTTGCAGTTGGCCTATCATGCCTGTGGCGTAGGGGATGACTCGCTTATAGATGGTACTGGCCATTCAGGAAAACAAAATTCCACGCCAGGAAAAATTCTTACCACTCCCTATACCTTTGTGTCCACCGCCACCGCCGCCTGCCATCTTGGTGGTGGAGTGGTATATGCAGATGTGGAGGCTGATGGCTATAATCTGGATCCTGCCCAGGTGGAGCAAAAGCTGGCTCAAGACAAGGACATTCGGGCGGTGGTGCCAGTGCATATTGCAGGTCTTCCCTGTGATATGGAAGCGATTTGTGACATCGCGGCCAAGCATGGAGTGCCAGTGGTGGAGGATGCTGCCCATGCCTTTCCTTCAAAGACAAAGAATGGCTACGCTGGAACCCTTGGAGATATTGGTGTGTATTCCTTCTATGCCACAAAAACTATTACTACGGCGGAAGGTGGCATGGTCTGCACAAGAAATCCAGAGTATCACAGGTTCATGTCCACCATGAGAATGCACGGTATAGACCGACCGGTTTGGAACCGCTACACCTCAGAAATGGCATCCTGGGAATATGATGTGGTGGCTCCTGGCTATAAATTTAATTTGCCGGATGTGCTGGCCGCTATGGGACGGATACAGCTGCAGAAGGCGGATGTACTTTTCCAGCAGAGAAAAGCCATTGCTCACCAGTATAATCAAGCCTTTGCAGATTGTGACTTTCTTCAACTGCCTCCCGATGGAGATGGCAATGCCTGGCATTTATATATTCTTCGGGTAGTGCCGGAAAAACTGAGGCTTACTCGCAATGAGTTCACCCAGAGGCTTCAGGAAGCAGGATTGGGAATCTCCATGCATTTTATTCCTCATTTCCGCCTGTCCTATCTTCGTAATCGGTTTGATTTACATTCAGAGGATTATCCTCATGCCCAAAAACGCTTTGAGACGAGCTTTTCTCTTCCCTTTTGGCCAGGCATGAGCCAGGAGATGGTGGAACGGGTCATTGATACGGTGGTAAGCTTAGGACGGAAATATTATGGCAACTAGAAGAAAGGTCTCTGGAAAGAACCTGGTTGATTTTGCCTCATCCTTTTTCTCTGACCTACGGCTTCCCAACATGGTGTATGGTGTGCTGATTCGCAGTCCCTTGCCAAGAGGTAAAATCAGGTCTATTTCCCATCCCCAGCTCCCTGAAGACTACTTCTTGTACACCGCTAAGGATATACCTGGATCAAAAACCATTTCCCTGCTGGGAACAGAAATTCCCTTGCTGGCTCAAGAAGATGTTTCCTATCAAGGGGAGCCCTTGGCAATTTTGGTGGGGCCGGACAAGCTGCTGGTTGGTCAATTGTCCAAGGAAGTAATCATTCGATTCTATAGATTGGAGGAAGGAGTAGGGATTTCAGAGTCCATAGAAAGCCAAAATATTATTTCCCAGAGAACTGTGGAGACAGGAAGCGATGCAGAATTGTTTTTTGCAGAGGCTGACATTCAAGTAGCGGGAAACTATTCTAATAACTGTTATTGTTCCCATTGTGGAGAAACAGCTGGAGGTATTGCACTATATCAAGACAACCGATTGATTTTATATGCGCCAGTGCAATGGTTCAGTCAAGTTCGACGTTCCATCGCTGCAGGCTTGGGCATCTCTCCAGAACAGGTGGAAATACGAAAGACCCTTGTTGCTGGTGGTAATAATAGCTCTCAGTGGTATTTTGCCATCTTGTCTGCTCAGGTGGCTGTAGCAGCCTATCTCTGTGGTAAGCCGGTGAAGCTGTTGTTTTCTCGTGAGGAGCAGGGCTTGTATTACGAGCGGCCAGCTCCAGTAATGGTGAGCTATCGTAGTTCCGTTTCTCCAGAAGGAAAGATTTTAGCCATGATTGTTTCCATTGTTTTGGATACAGGAATCTATAATCCCTTTATCCAGGAGCTGATGAACAGATTGATTGTGGCTGCAGTTGGAGTCTATAACCCTGCCGTTTACAAAATAGAAGCTTATGCCATTCAGTCCCAGACTCCTCCCACCGCCTTGACCTTGCAACGGATGGACAGTCAGATTTTCTTTGCCCTGGAATCACATTTGTCTGAAATTGCTCATAAGGTTGGAAAAATGCCCCATGAGGTTCGCCTTTTGAACCATGAAAGCCAGCCTACCAAGCCCTTTAAGTTCAATTTTACTTATTTGGAGCGGGTACTGCGAGCTGTGGTGGACAAAAGCAGCTTCCAAAGGAAGTATTGGTCATATAACCTTTCTCAAAAGGATTCCTATGAAAAGAAGCTGGCGAGCCCCATGCCTATTCGTGGTATAGGTGTTTCCTGTGGCTTTGAAGGAAGCGGCTTTTTAACTGCAATTCGTTATATTCAAGATCTCACCATGGGGTTGACCCTCGAAAAGGATGGAACGGTGGTAATTCACTCTTATCCTCCTTCCTCTTGGGTACAGCGTGTATGGATAAAGATTGTATCTAAAGAGCTGGATGTGGAGGAAAAAAATATCCGCATTGACGGAAACTTTTCTGTAGATACCGAACCCCTGTATCCTGCTGGTTTCTTTGGAAATGTGGGCCTTATGACCCAGCTGCTGCGAAAGGCCTGTACAGCAATCCAAAAAAAGCGATTTCAGCAGCCCTTGCCTATTCATGTGTCACGAGGGCTTACCAGTACACAAAAGAAGCAATGGGATCCTGAAAATTTTTCTGGCTCACCCTTTTTTTCCACCGCCACTGGTGCTGCCGTGGTCGAAGTGGAGCTGGACATCTTTACCTATCGAACCCTGATCCGAGGTATCTGGATTGCAGTGGAGGGGGGGGAAATTCTATCTCCTGAGCGGGCTGTGGCCACCATTAAGGCTGCTGTACGTGAAAGTATACAGGAACTGGTAACTTGGGAAGAAATGGAAGCAATGGATATTTTTGTGGAATTGCTTTCAGGAAGTAAGGAGCCAAAGCAGCTGGGAACCTTGGTATATTCTTTGTTGCCTTCTGCTATATCCTCTGCCATTTCCCAAGCCTGCAATAAGGCTATTTCAAGCATTCCCCTTCAAAGTGACTATGTTTACCAAGCCTTTTCGGCTCAGCCAACGGGTCAGTCAGTAGATACGAAGCAGTCTGGAATAGTTGGCGGAGGAGGGGAGCTGCAGGAGGTATCGGAATGAAAATACCCATTACCATAAACGGAGAAATGATGGTGTTGGAGGCCAATCCCTCCATGAGCCTTTTGGATGTTTTACGCCGAGAGGGATTTATTTCTGCAAAGCTCGGATGTTCTCAAGGACGGTGTGGTTCTTGCACTGTCTTGATGGACGGCAAGGCTATTCCCACCTGTATCATTCCCTGTGTGGCCACTCGTGATGCCTCTATTGTAACTATGGAGCAGTTCTCCAAAACAAAGGAATACGAGCTGATTATGGAAGCCTTTGAAAAGGCAGGAATCCAGCTCTGTGGCTTTTGCAATGCAGGGAAAATTCTTGGAGCCTATAGTCTTATTTCAACCTACCAGCGGCCCTCTCATCAGCTTATTTACGATATGGTACGCCATTTTGATTGCAGTTGTACGGAGCAAGATGGCTTGATACAGGCTATTGTTTACGCTGTAGCTGCTTTCCAAAGCTATGCCCATAAGCGACAGGAAAAAGAAAAGAAATTGAACAGGACTAATAAAAATGGACGAAAAGGAAAGAACTAAAGACGTTTATTTTGGAACCAGTCTTGATGAGGTGCTTTATCAGCTGAGAAATAGATCGAATCTAAGGATTTGTGGTGGTTGTACCTATCTCAAGGAGTTGCCTCCTGTCTCCATGATTATCCGGAACATCAAGGAGTTTAATCTCATTGAAAAACGGGAACGATATATCGAAATCGGATCCGGTGTTACCCTTGCCGCCATTATGGAGCTGGGAGAAAAGCATATTCCCCACGTTTTTTATCAGGCCCTCAGTTCTATTGCTACACCACTGGTACGGAATATTGCTACTTTGGGGGGGAATATTTGTATTGAGCCCCTCTGTGGAACACTTTTTGCCCCGTTACTGGCTATGGATGCAAAGCTGGAGTTTCGGATTAATTCAGAGATTCTTTCCCTACCTATGACCCAGTTTTCTGCCTTTGCAGCTGGCAGCCAGGTTCCTGCTGGAAGTGTGCTTACCAAGGTACGTGTTCCTCTAGATGATTGGGAATTGTCTCTGTTCCGACGTATAGGCCCTTCATGGACATTAAATGAAAATTGTGCTTCCTATGCCTTCTTGGCAAGCATCCAAAAGGAAACCCTCATGAACCTGAGAATTGCTTTCTGTGGAGCAGTCCGATTGCGGAGTCGTGAGTTAGAAAATAAGCTCATTGGAACAAAGCTTCCTCTATCCACCCGGGAAATTCAGGATATGCTGGAAGCTGCAGCTGAGTACTTTGACCAGCAGGTGCAGTCTTTCCTTTCTGTTCAAAATTCTACTGGGGGAGAAAAAAAACTTGTTCACGATGACTGTTCTCTTCTCGGGGCACATCTTTCTTCTTGTAGAATTTCTTCTGTAGATTTTTCTTTGTTAAAAGCCCGTTTTTTAGGATTATTGCAGGAATCCCTTAATCATTTGGCATAATCTTGTTTTATATATTCTTTAGATGTATACAAAAAAAAGACCGGCTATTGCCGGCCATGCCATCAGGCATTCGGATGTGCAATGGGTGGGAGGGGATCTGCACATCCGATACTAGATTATCGGGTATAAACTCAAAAATCTTTACTAGAAATTACAGAGTTTCCGTAACCTCAACGTCTAAAGAGAGGTTTACCACATAGGATCTTCCATTCACTGCCTGAATGGTTTTTACTGTTTCGTAATCTCCCACAATAAAACGAATTTGATGCTCCCCCTGAGAAATGACAAAGGCATTTTTTGTATAAGGAATTTCAATTTCATCAAGGAAAATCTTAGTGTTATCTGGTGCAACAAATTGTAGTGTAGGGGCAATGTCTCGTAGCTCCACCTCTACCTTTGTGGTTTTTCCTGGCTCAATGGAAAAGGTTCGCGTTTCATTACGGTAGTGATCCGATATCATGGAGATATAGTGGGTTCCTGTGCTGAGAATTGTCTTTTGATTCTCCAATGTGGCTAACTCCTCATCGATGAATACGGTATAAGGAAATTCCAGGCTTTCTCCATTTTCATTCTGAGGATAGGTTACATCCAGCTCCATTCTCCCCTTATCAATGTATACAGGTTTTACTGTTATCACAAAGGGTTCTTTTTCGTAATCTTCAGGAATTCCCTTCATAACGAGCTGGAAACGAAGGAACAATACCGCCGAATTCAGATTATATATAACAGGCAGGACAATGTTGTAGGGAGTCTTTTTGATGGTATTAGGCTCTACCAAAGGGATGATAAGATTCAAGCTGAGCCGTCCTGGAATAGTATCTATCATTTCCCTTGTTCCAGTATAATTTATAGTAGTGGCAGTGGGCATGGGAGTGAGCCCGGTATACAAGGAATAGGCCACGGAACCATAATAACGGGAAAGCACCTCTGGAATCTTTATATCTAGCTCAACCCCCTGAAAAAAGGTGGTGTCCTCTGGAAGGGTAATGGCCAAGGCATCGTTGATTCCTGCCTGAACAACAACATTTCCCGTTTCCGGCATTTCTACCATTATGGTTTTGTGGATTCTAAAGGTTTCCCCCGTAGCTACTATGTTCAAGAGAAAGAATACTGTAAAAAATAATACATTCTTTTTCATTTAAACCTCAAATGGCTGGTAACAGCCTGCGGGGATCCTGAGCTGCACCGTTAACACGAATTTCAAAGTGTAGATGGGGACCAGTGGAAGCCCCGGTACTGCCTACCTTTCCAATAACTGCTCCTCGAGAGATTTGCTCCCCTGTCTTTACCAATATGGCAGAAAGATGTGCATAGACGCTTTGGGTTTTGTTTTCATGGTCTAGTATGATATAATTTCCGTAGATGTCATCATAGCTGGCAATGGCAACCTTTCCACTCTTGCAGGCATACACCTTTGTTCCTTCCGGAGCTGCCAAGTCGATTCCCTTATGCTGATGATTCAGCCCAGTGATAGGACTTACTCGATTTCCAAATCCCGAAGTCAAAACACTATTGTCTAGGGGCATTCTCAAGCTGGTGTCCAAGAAAAAAGCCAATTCTGTGGGAGTTAGTCGCTCCTGGGGAAAGTATTGGTAGTTTTTTCCATCGATAGTAAATTCATTTCCCAAATCAGGATTTGAAAGACGTTTCTTTACCAAGGTTCCAATGGAAGTCGTAGGATTCAGTGGCACGAACAAGCCTGGGGCATCGGGCAAAATCAAGGTCTTTCCCGTCAAATCCTCCTCGGCGGAGGTTAAATCGTTTAGCAGGGCAATTTCTCCATAAGGAATGCTGCAACGTGCCGCCAGACTCACCAAGTTCCTGACAGGCAATGACTTGTCCTCGGCTGTAACAGTATAAAGATAAAAATTAGGTTGAAAATTTCTACCAGCACTAATGTTCTGATAAGATTTTTCCACATTTTGCATGTACTGGGCAAATTCCTTGCTGCGAGAGGAGAGACTGGTGATTATTGGCAGTAGAGAGGTTTCCACCATATTCTGGTGAGATTGACTCGTAGTGGCATATTCTACTATAGGTTCAGAAAGAAATTCTGCGGAGGCAACCTGAGCGAGCACAGGCACCGAGCCAACGCAGGTTGGTAGGAGGAATATGAAGCTGAGGAAATAATTATAATTTTTTCTCTTTTTTTGTTCCAAATGCCAAAACTCCATATAAAATGATGGTCAGTAGCAACACAATCCAGAGGACCGCTACCGATTCATTCAATATACAAGTGATAATTCCAAATAAGCCTATAAGAATCACTAGTATTCTTCCCGATCGATTGAGAAGCTGCTTAATGCGTCTTCTCCGTTCTTCAGGTGTAGGAAAGCCCGTATTCAAAAAATTTTTTAGACTTCTTCCAGAAAAAAAGGCGAGTCCTGCAACAAAGAGAAGAATAATTACGATACTATACAAATCTGGTGTAATAGTGGCAAATTTCCAGAGCGGTAAAACTAAGACGAAAGCAAATATGGCACAAAGTCCAACTAAAACTAAAATTTTTACAAGGGATAAAAGAAGTCTTCCGTAACCGTTAATAATTTTCTGTATCATTTTCTCTTTGTCAAGAAAAAACAGGTCCAGCGGAAAGCCTCACCCTCCAGCTGAACCTGTTTTACAAAACGTAGAAGACGCTTATTCCTGGCTGATTACATCTGTGGGGCAAACACCCGCACATGCACCGCAGTCAATACAAGTTCCTGCATCAATAACACGAACACCATCGCCTTCGCTGATTGCTCCAACTGGACATTCAGGTTCACATGCACCGCAGTTTACACAGCCGCTAGCATCAATTTTATGAGCCATTCTAACACCTCTTATAAAGTAGTATATCTTTACTATACCACAATGGTGGACAAAATACAAGGTTTAAAACAAACTTAAACCTTGTTTAAATATAATTCTGTCAACAAAACCTCTTTTCACATACAAGTCTGCACAAAGGAGCAGGACTACTGGTTCAGGGCTTCCTGTAAGATTTGAGTATTATATTTCATAGCATGGAGATAGGCATCCTTGTCAAGAATTCCAGTAACGGCTGGATCAAGCTGATGTACTGTAAGACCGGTTTCTCTTGCAATCACCTCTGCTGCAGAGGTTGCATAATTCAATTCTGCAAAGAGAGCCAGAGGTATTCCCCTTGCTTGGACTTCCTTGATGAGATTGATGGTTTCTACCAATTCCTTTGCGGTAGGCTCGCTGTCTGGCTCCCGTTCAATGCTTCCCTCCAGGCTGAAAGCAAATTCCTGAGCTAAATAGGGGAATGCCTCGTGAAAGGTGATAAGAGAAGCACCTGCAAAGGGCTGGAGAGCGGAATGCATGGTATCCTGTAATGCTTGGAGCTTGGCGATGTAGGTGGCGGCATTCTGCTGGTAAAGCTGGCTGTTTGCCGCATCCAGGGTACAAAGACCAGCGGTAATTTGCTCCACCTGATGGATGGCACCTGCAGGAGATACCCAAACGTGGGGATTCTCCTCCACCAAGGGCCAATCTCCCGTGGCAGTAACAATGGAGCTTGAGTCTAAGGTGGCAAGAATCTTGTCCATGAACTCTTCCATGTGGGCTCCGTTTACCACCATGATATCGGTGTCTTGAATCAGCTTCATGTCAGCAGGGGTCAGGTGATAGTGGTGGAGACAGCCTGTATCTGCTGGTGCCATGAGATTAATCTTGGCCCCAGGTACCCCTTCTGTAATATTCATGAGCATGATGTACAGGGGATAAAAGCTGGCTGTAATCTGGGTTGCTTCTGTTCCATCATTATTTTGTGGGGCAACCTCTTTTTTGCTGCAGCCAGCTAGGATGAGGATAGAAAGCAAGGCGAGGAATATGCCTGCAACGGCAAGCTTTTTCAGTGTGTCAACCTTTTTTAGGTTCCATGGTGATATATTTCTTTTCATGGTGTATAATATAGTGATTTTTTGTTGGGACGGCTATAGTCTTAGGAGGAATACCATGAATAAAAAACAAATGGCAGCCATGATTGACCATACGATTTTGAAGGCTGTGGCAAAAAGGCAGGATGTGGAAAAGCTTTGTACAGAGGCTGTGGCCAATAGCTTTGCTTCAGTTTGTGTGAATCCCATTCACGTGCCCCTTGCGGCCAGGCTTTTGAAAGGCTCTTCTGTGGAGGTGTGTACTGTGGTGGGCTTTCCTTTGGGAGCCACCAGCCACAAGGTAAAAGCCCAGGAAGCTGCCTGGACGGTGAAGGAAGGGGCTACAGAGGTGGACATGGTGATTGACATTGGAGCTGCCAAGGAAGGTCGCTTTGATGATGTGGAGGCGGACATTGCTGGTGTGGTAGCCGCCAGCAAGCCTGCCATTGTCAAGGTGATTCTTGAGGTATGCTATCTGAGTGAGGATGAGATTGTGGCCTGCTGTAAGGCTGCAGTAGGAGCTGGAGCCCACTTTGTAAAGACCTCCACTGGCTTTGGTGACGGTGGAGCTACCGTAGAGGCTGTTTCTCTCATGAGGAAGACCGTGGGGCCAGACATTGGCGTAAAGGCGGCAGGAGGAATCCGCACCGCCAAGGAGGCCCTGGCCATGGTGGAGGCTGGAGCCAACCGCATTGGTTGTTCTGCTGGCCTTGCAATTATGGCAGAGCTGGAGTAAGGCTTTCTATCTTTTCTTTTCCTGTCAAAAAAAGGCCACCTTGGAGGCATTTTCCAAAGGTGGCCTGTATAAGCTTTCAGCTTGGCTGGCTCCTATATCTTGCCAGGACTGCCAGTAAAATATTTTCCAGCACTGGTAGCTTTATTTTTTGCCAGCCTGAACCAGGGTGACAGCTGCAGTGGCAACGATGTCGTCGGCAGAACAGCCTCTGGACAAGTCGCTGATGGGCTTGGCAAATCCCTGGAGGAAGGGGCCGTAAGCGTCAGCCCCAGCAAGACGCTGTACCAGCTTGTAACCAATGTTTCCTGCGCCCAAGTCAGGGAAGATGAGGGTATTTACCTTGCCGGTAATGGGGCTGCCTGGTGCCTTCTTTTCCGTCACATCGGGAATCAAGGCGGCGTCAGCCTGCAGTTCACCGTCCAGCAACAATTCGGGAGCCTTTTCCTTGGCCAGCTTTACAGCTTCCTGTACACGGAGCACGTTTGAGTCCTTGCCGCCGGATCCCTTTGTGGAGAAGGACATCATGGCTACAACTGGCTCTGCACCAATCATCTGGCGGCAAGAATCAGCTGCGGAAACAGCAATGTCTGCCAACTGGGAAGCAGAGGGAAGGGGGATTACCGCACAGTCGGAGAAAATCATCAAGCCGTTGGCACCCCACTTAGGATTGTGGGTGTCCATAACAAAGCATGATGAAGCGGTTGTCATGCCGGGGGCTGTTCCGATGATGGTGAGACCAGCACGCAATACGTCGGCAGTGGAGGAAAGGGCGCCTGCAATCATGGCATCTGCCTTGCCCAAGCGAACCATCATGGCACCGAACCGCAGGAAGTGCTTCATGTCGGTGGCAGCCTGCTCTGGGGTCATACCCTTATTCTTTCGTAGCTCGTAGTATTCCTTGGCAAATTCATCATTCCAAAGGGAATTTTCTGGATCAATCAGAGTAATTCCATCCAGACTTACACCCTTGCTTTCAGCAGTCTTTTTAATATCTGCTTCCTTTCCCAACAAAATTACTTCACGAGCAATTTTTTCTTTTACAATTTCAGCTGCAGCAATGACGGTACGCTCTTCGGCACCTTCAGGAAGTACAAGGCTGTTCTGGTATTCACAAGCCTTCTTCTTCATTTCCTCAACAAAATTCATCTTCCGAACCTCACATTGAATAAAAGTTAGTACTTTATATAGAATAGACCCATCTAAGGATTTAGGCAAGGGGATTTTCTCCACTTTCACGACTTGACGGAAACTCCTATTCCTATTAGAGTTGAATCTATGTTTGAAACAAAAGATATTTCAATCTTGGATTTGGAAGAAGAGGATTTTGACACTGTCCTTGCCTCTGACATTTCCTTTTCTGGACAGATTAAATTTGCTGACCCCTTCATGATTAAAGGAAAGGTGAATGGTCGCATTGATGCTACCAGTGACTTGGTTATAGATGCGGGAGCGGTGGTGGACGCCGATATTGTGGCAGATAGGGTATTGGTGCGCGGAACAGTTCAGGGAAACATCGAAGCACGGCGGATTGTTTTTGTGGCTGCCTCTGGTTCTGTAACAGGAGATATTTGTTCTGCAGAAATTGCCTTGGAGCCAGGTTGTAGCTTTACCGGAAAGTGCACCATGGTGCGATAAGAGGTTGTTCTGATGATAAAATCAATGGTAAGAATCGATAAAATTATTTTTTTTGCAATAGTAGCCCTGTTAACTGGAAATTTTGTTTTTGCCCAGCAGAATACTATACAACAAAAGGTTGATGCCCTCCAGCTCTATTACAATGGCCAGTATGCTCAGGCTATTTCTGTGTGTCAGCAGGAGCTGGTGGCAAATCCTAACAATCTTGACTCCTACGTGGTCATGTGCTGGGCTCTGGTGAAGAACCGTCAGTATGCGGAGGCTGAGCAATGGGCCAATGCTGGTTTGCGGGTTAATGCCTACGACCATCGTCTTATTGAGATTTTGGGAGAGGCCAAGTTTTATTTGGGAAAAAATCGTGAGGCTCTCGATCTCTTTGAGAAATATATTTCCTATGTTCCCAACATGGGCGGACGAGTAGGAAATGCCTATTATTTTATGGGTGAGATTTACATTCGCCAGGGAAAGTATCAGCATGCGGATATTTCCCTTACCATGGCAGTTCGACTGGAGCCCCTGTTGGACTACTGGTGGATGCGCCTTGGATATGCTCGGGAAATGGCTGGAAGCTATCGTACAGCTGTAGCAGCCTACGAAAAATCACTTTCCTTGAACGCAGGCCAGGCAGATGCTGCTCGTGGGCGGGAAAGAGCCCAGGCTCGTCTGTAGGATAATCTAATTTTAGTAAAAAGGCTTTTCTCGTGCCAGAATATATCGTTCATTTTGAAACTCTCGGTTGTAGGCTGAATCAGATTGAATCTGAGTCGGCCGCCCGTTTTTTTGCTGATGCAGGCTTTGTGGTGGACATGGAGTCCATGACGGCGGCTGCACCAGTTCCTGATAATGTAGCTCTTTCTATCATAAATACTTGCACTGTAACAGGAAAGGCGGAGCAAAAGGCTCGCCGTCTTATTCGGCTCTTGCTGCGGAAAATGCCCCGTTCCTGCGTTCTCGTAACAGGCTGCTATGCAGAGCTGGAGGTGGAGGCAATTCAAGCTATTGACCAGCGGATTTGTGTATTGCCAGGCTCCCGGAAGGATTTGCTGGCGGACATTCCCGTGGAATTGAAAGCCCGACTTGACTCGGTTTCCGAAGAAGGCCAGCCTGAGATTACAGATTTTTTGAAAAATTTAGTAAGCCGCCTCTGTGAAGAAAAGCCAAGGCCCACCAATATAAAAAATCGCCACTCAGAGGATGAAGGCCATGGCCAGGGCAAGCGGGAACATCATGCTCAGGCTCCTCAAAAAAAGCAGACTTCAGGTGATAAAAATGAAAGGAAATCCCTGCTTGCTTCAGTTAAGCCTTTGAATGATAAGGATTTATCTAGATTTACCCCGGTAGCCGAATCACAAAACTCTTCCGTCAGTCCTGTATTTCGTCTGGCTACAGATACCTTTTTTGCCCATTCCCGCTCCTCCATCAAGATTCAAGACGGATGCAATTGCGAGTGTACCTATTGCCGCATTCACCTTGCCCGGGGAAGGGCTGTGTCCCTGGATGTGGCTGAGGCAGTGGCTCGTGTGCAGAAGCTAGAGGCAGCTGGCCAGCAGGAGGTGGTGCTGACGGGAGTGAACCTGTCCCAGTATCGTGGTTTATACCGGGGGCAAAGGGGGGAGGAATATCTGAATCTTGCGGGGCTTTTGAAAAGGATTCTTGAAAATACCCGTAGTATTCGTATTCGCATTTCAAGCCTTTACCCAGAAAGCGTGGACGAAGAGCTTTGTGCCGTCATCAGTCACCAGAGGATTCAGCCCTATTTCCATCTTTCCGTTCAGTCTGGAAGTGATGCCATTTTACGGGCTATGCGTCGCCCCTATCGTTCTGCCCAGGTGTACCGTGCAGTGGAATTGCTCCGTCAAGCCAAGGGCAACCCCTTTATTGCCTGTGACATTATCGCAGGCTTTCCCGGGGAAACGGATGAGGATTTTGCCCTGACCCAGGCCATGTGTGAAAAATGTAATTTTGCCTGGGTTCATGCCTTTCCCTTTTCTCCTCGCCCTGGAACACCGGCTGCCACCATGAAGGGGCAGGTGGCTCAGTCTGTGGCAGGCCAGCGGGTAAAATGGCTTGCTTCATTTGCAATCCAATCAAAATGCTCCTATATTTCAATGTGGAAGGGACAGATTGTTTCTGCCATTACGGAGCAAAATCGTCAAGATAGAAAAAATCCACTCCATTCACAGCATGGAAAGACAGCCCATGCAGGAAATGGAATGGAAATGCAGCCTGATAATGGCACTCAGCAGTTGACCCATGCCGTTACGGAAAACTTTATCCACGTGGAGTTGCCCGGGGTCTTTCCCCAGGGAATCTCCATTCAGGTGAGAATCGGAGAGCCTTTGCTGGAGCGAATTCGAGCTGGCGATGAATGTGAGGCCTCCGGGGAGGCTGTAGAAAATGAAGTGCAGGACAAGAATTGGGAGGCTTCTTTGTAAACCTTCGCAAGCTACAGCTTGTTCTTGTATTCTTGTTTTTTCCTGTGTTTTTGCCTTCACTTTTTGCATTTCCTGTTCAAATAAAAGTCTCTTTACTGGTTTGGATTTTCCTGACACAGAAGCGATTTCTCGGTATTCTGGAGAACGTCTTTTATCATCCTTGGAAGTAAATATCGAATCCCCAGCCTTCTATCGTGTTCTAACGGTGGTACAACGAGAAAGAATTCTTTCCACCCTGGATACCATGATGGCCCAAGAAAAAGAGACGCTGGTGGCAGGAACCTATTCTCTCACCTTGTCTCGTTCTGCAAAGGCTGCGGTTACCCTGCTCATTTACAGCAGCCCCTTGGTATATGACATTATCTACAATTTTGCAAATCCAGCTCTTTCAGCCTTAACCCTTTCAGGTATTTCCATGGAAGAGCTGTATGTGGTGTACACAGATTCTGTCAAAAGTTTTTTGTCGCGTGGAGTGGAAAAGGCCTTGGCAGAAATGGCTTTTGCCTTTTATACCCTGTATCGAATCAGCAATTATTACAATGCTGCGGTAAAAAATGCTCCCCTTGGAGTTTACTCTGGAGGAGACCTGCAAAACTATCTTTTGTCTGGAATCTTGGGTGGCTTGATACGGAGTACACAAGCCCTTGTTCAAGATATACAACAAAGTTATCAAGAAATTGCAAAAAAAATAAGCGATGCCTACTACACGTTGGTAAATGCTGGTATTGATGATTCCCAGCTGGTGGAGGGCTTGTTTAACCAGCTTTCCCAGGAATTGGAAATTCCTTCTGCTCAAATCATTTCGGAGTATAAGCTGGAGCTGAAATTTGTAGCAGGTATTTTTGAGTCCATGGCCAGTAACGCAGGCTATACTCTTGTGGCACAGGATACGGCCAGTACTATTCGGAGCTGGGGAGATTAGGATGAAAATCAGGGGATTGCTACCGATTCTTTTGCTTTTCAGTGTATTCTTGTATTCAGAAAGCCCCGTAGTCAAGTTTGCAGAGCCTTCCACTTGGCGGTACACGGGAATGGGCGGGGCAATAACGGCTGTCCCAGAAGGACTTGACACTTTGATTCATAATCCAGCGGGACTAACCCAAAGGCTCTTTTATCCGCGGAAAAGCTTTGTCTTGAATTTTTCTACCCAGCTCTATTTCAAGCCTCAGCTTCTGTTTCCCATATTGAAGGATATTTCCAATGTGGAAAATAAGCTCGGTCAGATTCTGCTCAATGCCAAGGAGTTGATTACCTCCAGTGGTTTGGGCGCCACACCAAACATTGCTTTCGGCTATATTGGTGGTAATTGGGGAGTGGGACTTTTCACCACTGCCTCCGCCTTTGTACAGGGAAAGCCCTTTCCCTTGGGAGTGGAGGGCTTTGCCATGGTAAATCTTACCCTGCCAGTGGCCTATAGCCTTAAGATAGTGGAGGGCAGGGAGGTGGATATTTCCCTGGGCGCCACCTTCCATCCTAGTGTGGCTTTCTACAAAATGCTTGATGGAAGCAACGTGGACGCCGTGGTAGCTGGTCGTAGCAGTCTGAATGATATTTTGGATGGAATTGTATCTACTCCCTACGTGAGCTTTCCCGTTGATTTAGGAATGATGCTGGTGGGATATGACCTGCTTTACCCTGGAACACAGCTACGCCTTGGGACGAGTCTTAAAAACCTGTTTGGAGACTACTTTGTGCCAGGTCAGTCCTTGGAACCCTTGACTAGAGAATTATCCTTTACTCTGGGAATAGGGGCCCTCTTTCCCCTCTCCATTGGAAGAATTCCTGTGGATATTGTCCTTTCTGGGGAGTCAAAGGCCATGAATCAGCTCCTTTCTGGTTCACAAACCATTCTCAAGTCCCTTGCCTTTGGCCTGGAAGTGGCGGTGGCTAATGTAATTCGATTTTGGGCCGGCCTTTCCAGTGGCTATCCTACAATTGGCGGTCAGCTTTCCTTGGGGAACTTTTCCTTCGGTGTTTCCTGGCAAACTATGGAAAGTGGTCGTTACGTAGGTGACAATCCCTTGTCAATTTTTCACGTAGGCTTTTCCTTTGATTTTTAGCAAAGATGCAATCCCTCTGTGGAAATTGAGCCTCTATCCTGTGAATTTGCAGTTTGATGTGGAAAAAATTCTTAGAATAGATTATTTTAGTATTAAGGATGATTTTATCAAGGAGTGGTTATGGCTTTTTTAGACAAGATGAAAGAATATCTTGACAAGGGTGTGGAAGTTTCAAAAGAAGCTTTATCCAAGGCTGGAGACGCTGTGCAGGATTTTAGCGACAAAAGTGTTACCAAAATAGAGTCCCATCAGCTTGTTTCTCGGCAAAACAAGGAGTATCGGCTTCTTGGTGAGGCTGTAGAAAAATTCTTTGCGGAGAATCCTGGGGCAAGTCTTTCTGCAGACAATAGCGTGATTAGTGGCATTCTGGAAGAAATCAGACGCCTAGAGAAAGAAATTGCCCAGCGGGAAGAAAGTCTTAAATCAAAGGAGCATCACGCTGAAAATGCAGCTGGGGATGATTCCAATGCCACAGCTTCTCATACTGAGGAGACTGCTACGGACGCAGAATTTACTAAATCATAATCTTTTTGGGGGACTGTTTCACTGAGAGGAATGTATTTTTACCCAGTGAGGCAGTTCCATGGTCCAGTTTAAGGATCCGGGCAGGGAGTCGCTCGTCCAACGGTACTCTATGTGATGGAGACGAAAAACACGCAGATTCAAGGGCCTGATTTCATTTGAAATTGATTCAAGCTCTTGCTGTATGAAGTCTTCTTTCGGATGGATTTTTACGTATCCAAAGATAAAGCCAGCTGGAATTGCCCTATCCTGCAGGTCTTTTTCAGATAACGAGGGAAGGAGCTGGTGAGCCAACCGGGGCGGAATGGTCAAGGGATGTGTTCCTGTCACCTCTACAGGACGGAACAAAAAGCCTCCTTGCATTTGTGGAGGAAAAATCCTGCAGCTTGTAATTTGTTTTTTAAGCTCCTTTGCAGGAATTGGAGCGTCTAGAAGGCAATGACAGGGATGGATTGGATAGAACCTGCTTTTCTTTCCAGCCAGAGAAAGGGCCGTTAAAATTTCTCGATGCTGACTTAACATCTGGCTCAGGGGAGTGTTATGAGGCTGTAGGATTGTTCCGGAAAAACTGCACTGAGGCATGGTGTAACTATAGCGTTTTTACGAAAAAAAAGGTAGTATGGGAGCCTATGTTAGAGAAAATCAAAATTTGTGTATCACATTTATTTTGTGTGATTTTGTTTGCTGCCTGTTCTAGTGAAAGTCAAGTTTTTTTTCAATCGAGTCTTGATTTAGGCAATAATCCCTCGTTGGCCAAAGATAGCCGGGGGGAAGCAATCTCCTTGCAGGAGAGCTTTCCTATGGAGGGCTTAAATGGCAACGGCAAGAAAGGGTCCATCTTGAATCCAGAAAAATCAGCCTATATTTATCTTGCGGTAAATGAAGAGCAGCTTCCGCACGTGGTCCGCGCACAGGAGCAGTGGGGTGGTGTTTCCTGTCAGATTACCCTTGTTCCGCCTCTTTCCCAAAAAAAGGATAAAGCCTCTGAAGCTTTTTCCGGTGAGAATCCCTCCCTTGGAAACCTTGCCTTTGGCTTTTTGTACCAAAGTGATTTTACTGATTCCCGCATCTTGAACAAATCCTTGGCAGGAAGACCGCTTGCCCGTTGTGTCACCCCCTTGGAGTCAGATAAAATTCCTTCTGGCGACTCTATTACCATATCCATGGTAATTCCTGCAGATGCCATCAAGGATTTTAGAGGTATCCTCTTATATTCCACCATGCCTGTATCTATTGCCTCTGTAGGATTGAAGCCCATGGAAGTTGGCTTTGCCGGCAATGATTCTCATTCCTTTTCCTCCCAAGGTGGAGTATGGGACAGAAGTAAAACTAATATGGATTTTGATTTCACCTTGGCGAAAAAAGATTTTGAACAAGCTGCAACAAGCACTCGTTTTCCCCTCATGAGCCTGTTGCTTGCTTCCAGTCCAGCCATGCCGGAAAAAACCTCCCAACAGCCTCAAGTTCACTTTGAAATTGGAGGGGAAAGCATTCGCCTGCGTCGCGCTCCCAATCAGCAGAAGGCTTCTTTTCCTAGAAAGGGGCTAGAAAATCCCTTTGGAAGCTTTAGCCTCCTGCAAGGTGAAGATATGGTAAAAGCTGTTTCCATGACATTGGAGTCTGTGCCTCTAGGTGATGCCGGTAGGGTTGTGGAGCCTCTCGTAACGGATCCTGGCATGATTCCCCTGTGGAATAAATCTAGTTGGCGTCACAAGGATTATGAGCTGTTTGAATGGGAGCAATTTCCGGGCATCCTTTTCTTTGACACTGCCGACTACAAGGTTCAAGATGACTTTTTCAAGCGATTGGCCTTTTATACAGAAAAAACAGGTTATATCGGCACGCTGGTACAGGACAAGGAGCTGGAGGGAAAGCACGGCTTCAATGCCCACGACTACAGAAGTGAAACCCTTGCCGCCTTTTTCTCCTTGGCAGAAGCAACAAATTTTCCCTTGAATGAAAAGGAAGCCTTGCTCAAGGATATTCTTCTTCATAATGGAATCATCAAAAAGGCTGCTGGTGGCGGCTACGAGAGCGGCTATGGTGCCATTATTTCCATTTCTCAGGAATCTGCCATGTATTTGAGATATACCTTTGTCGCCCACGAGGGGTTTCACGGTATTTTCTTTGTAGATAAAGAATTCCGTGATACGGTAGCGGCTGTATATCAGAGTGCGGATCAAAAATCCCTACAGTTCCTGCACCGATTTTTTACCATTCAAGATTCCCTTACCTACAATCTGGATGATACCTATCTCATGCACAACGAATTTATGGCCTATGTCATGCAGCAATCTGTGGCCAAAACAGGGGCCTACTTTGCAGATAATCTTGCTCAGCGTGGCTCTATGTTACGGGCTGAACCAGAGCTTTGTGCCTATGTTCGGGACACAAAGGGGGTAGGATTCACTGGCGCATCTCAAGTCTTGAGCAATTACGTATTCCAGCGATGGGGTATAGAAGCTGGTAGAGTTTCCTTGGTGAGCCGCTAGTAAAAATACTCCTTGGGGCTTTGTTGAAAGGCAGGGTTAAAGTTTTTTTCTGCAGCCAAGGTGGATGGAGGCCCATGTCCCGGCATCAAGATAATATCATCCTGCTGGGACAAAATTTTTGTGGAAATATTTGAAATCAGGGTTCTGCGGGCATAGGTGCTGGAGGTATTGGAAATCATTCCTGCAAAGATTGTGTCTCCAGTAAAAACTATGTGGCCAATCTTATATGCCATGGAATCAGCAGAGTGACCAGGCAAAGCCAAATGCTTTATTTGCAGGCCTGCTGCATAGATAATGCCATCACCATTAAGGATTGTTTCTTCAGAACCAGCAATATCAAAGTCTGCCGCATAGACCTTGGGCTTATAAATCTTTTTGAGAGTTTCTAATCCTCGTATATGGCTTTTGTGCTGGTGGGTTATTAACACTGTCGTTAAATTGAAGGGGCCGCTTTCCACCTGCTCCAGAATCTCTCTTGTGATTTTACCTGGATCGATGATAAGTGCTTCCATAGTCTTTTCGTTAGTCACTACATAGCAATTTGAAAATCCATCGATGTTGAAATGAAAGTAAACTTTCATAAGATGATTCCCTCCTTGTACTCGAATTCAGCCTCCCGTGTGTTTGACTGCTTGAAGGAGATGTTCTGCTGGTTGGATTCGTAGAAAATCGTCTTTTTGATGTTGCAATTTTGGATGGAGGTATCAATAAGGTTTGCCTTGATGAATCGGGAATTATACAAATCCGAATCATCAAAGGAAGACTGATAGGAAGTGATGCCACAAAAATTATTATGGACTAAATCTGAGCTAGTAAAAAGCACATGGGAAAAGGTGGAGCCAGCAAAGGAAGAAAATTGCAGGTTAGATTTTAGAAGATTGCAATCCACAAAAAGGGAAAAGTCAAAGATGGACATCCTTGCCCGGAAATATTCTGAATGCAGGTTGCTGAAGGTACAATTCTGAAAATTGCAGCCGTAAAAACGCTTGTCGGTTAAATCGATGTCGGTAAAGGTGAGTCCCGACGCATTCAAGCCAACAATTTTTTGATGCTTGCGAATGTAATCGTAGACAGCATTTTTTACTTCCTCTGGATTTTCCACGTGCTTGATGCAAAAATAGCTTCTATCGGTAAGCACACCCTCGCTGTTGATGTAAGACAAGCCTGCACGGTGACATCCTGGATGACTACAAGTATTAGTGACAAACATACATATAGTTTAGGGCATTGCAAATGATTAGTCAAATGGGGTATGATGAATTTATGTGTTGGAAATGTAAAGAACCTATAGCAGCAGGTTTGGAAATCTTTAGATCCACCGATTGCCCCCATTGTGGAGCAGCCTTGCATAGCTGTGTCAACTGTCGATTTTACCAGTCTGGTTCCCATTACGATTGTCACGAAACGATAGATGAAGAGGTGCGGGATAAGGAAGCTGCAAATTTCTGTGAGTATTTTTCTGTGAATCTCAGTTCAGCTGCTTCAAACAGTTATGTGGATGAGAAAAAACAGGCTGCTCGAAATGCCTTTGACAATCTTTTTTCCCTGTAGGAAATGATTATGCACCTTGATTTTGCTTTCTTGGACTCAGGAACAGGAGGATTGCCCTACATGGGCTACTTGAAATCAGCCTGTCCTGAGGCTTCCTGTCTCTATCTTGCAGACACAAAAAATTTCCCTTACGGAGAAAAGACCCCTGAGCAAGTGATTGCAGCCACGAGGGAAGCGGTGGAATTAGTGCTTTCCCACTTTTCCCCCACAGCCTTTGTGCTGGCCTGCAATACCATGTCTGTTACTGCCTTGGAGTCCTTACGTCAGGATTTTCCTAAAATCCACTTTATTGGGACAGTTCCAGCCATCAAGGTAGCCGCAGCAAAAACAAGGAACAATACCATCGGACTTTTGGCAACAGAGGCCACCCTTCGTCATCCCTACACCCAGCGTCTTATCCATGATTTCGCTTCCTCCTGTCGTGTGGTAAGCCGAGGAGATGGTAAACTTATTCGATTTATTGAGCAGCATCTTCTTTGCCAAGACAGAAATCTCTATCTTGAGGCTGCCCATCCTGCCGTGGATTTTTTCTTGGAGCAAAATGTAGACACCATTGTACTAGGATGTACCCATTTCCTTCATATTGCTGCTGAAATCCAGCAGCTGGCAGGGGAGGGCGTGCAGGTGGTGGATTCTAGAGAGGGTGTTATTCGTCAAGCGCTACGAATTCGCTCTCATCAAGGACATGCTGTACAGGCTCTGGGAAAAGATGCTGGTCCACGACATGAGGGCTTTTTCGTTACGGAGCTTTCTAGCCCTGAAATACGAAGCTACTATCAAGAATTATGCGCCCAATTCTTCATTCCCTGGTGTGGCTTACTGAAATAAAAAGGCCCAACGGATGAAATCGCTCCATCAGTTGGGCTTCCTTATTTTCAATGACACCTTGCAGAAGCTCTTTTAGTGTGGTGTTTCTGCAAAGGTTTTATAGGAATCATCAAAGAGCTTTTTTATATCGTACTCAATCTCCTTGAAGGCAGCAACAACCGCGGGATCAAAGGAAACTCCGCTTTCCTTGTAAATCAAGTCTACAGAATCCTGATGAGTGTACTCCTTCTTGTAGGGACGGATGGCTCGCAAGGCATCGTATACGTCAATAATGGATACAATTCTGCTGCAGAGGGGGATTTCTTCTCCCTTTAATCCTTCTGGATAACCACAGCCATTCCATTTTTCATGGTGATAGTGTGCAATATCAGCTGCCATTTCCATGGTGGGCTTGCCTTTTAGGATGTCATATCCAATGGAGGTGTGGGTCTTAATGATGTCAAATTCCTGGGGTGTAAGCTTACGGGGAAGATGCAGAATTCCATCTGGAATACCCACTTTACCAATGTCGTGCATGGGGGCAAATAGCTCAATCTGATTTAAGAAATGTTCGTCCTGGCCTAACTGCTTGGCCAAAAGTCGGGACATGGCAGAAACTCTGGCCAAATGCTGCCCTGTTTCGTAATCTCGTGCTTCAGCCAATTCGGTGAGTGCTTGGTAACAAGCAAAACGTGTTTCATTGGCAATGGACTGCTGCCTTTGTTCATACTCGAAGAATCGGTAAGCCGTATGGATACGGGCCTTCAGTTCTGCTGGATGGAATGGCTTTGTCAAATAATCATCTGCTCCAGAATTCAAGGCTTCCACGATATTCTCTGTAGAATCCTTACTGGTGAGCATGATGATGTATTTATAGCTGGTATCTTCTGCCTGACGGATAAGCTTGCAAGCATCAAGTCCATTCATTTCTGGCATAACCCAGTCCAACAAAAATACAGAGAAGGAGGGATCCTGCTGATAGGTTTCCCATGCCTCCTTTCCGTTACAACAAGCGGTAACGGTATAACCCCAAGATTGCAACAATTCGGTCAGATAGGTTCGAATGGAAACACTATCATCGGCGCACAATATTTTGAAAGTCTCTTTTACCATATTTAACCCCGAACATTCTTCCGTTTTCAGTTAAGAATATAAACGCTGTGCAATGGCATCAATAAATTGCCACGAATCCAAAACCTGCTTTGCAGGTGGATTTGCAATTTTAGCCAAATCGCCAGTCATGATTCCATCTTCAATTATGCCAAGAGTTGCCTTTTCTAGTTTCTGGGCAAAATCCACTAACTCAGGAGATCCATCTAACTCACCGCGTTTTGCAAGGGCTCCAGTCCAAGCAAAGATAAGGGCCACAGGATTCGTGGAGGTTTTTTCTCCCTTTAGATATCGGTAATAATGACGTTGGACTGTTCCGTGGGCAGCCTCATATTCAAAGTGTCCGTCAGGAGAAACAAGGACGCTGGTCATCATGGCGAGACTTCCGCTGGCAGAGGCAACCATATCGCTCATGACATCTCCGTCATAGTTCTTGCAAGCCCACAGGAAGCCGCCAGAGCTCTGCATGACACGGGCCACTGCGTCATCAATGAGGGTGTAGAAGTATTCCAAGCCAGCCTTTTCAAATTCAGCTTTAAATTCTTTATCATATATCTGCTGGAAAATTTCTTTGAAACGCCCATCGTAGGTCTTGCTGATGGTATCCTTGGTGGCAAACCACACGTCAACCTTTTCAGAAAGGCCATAGAAGAAGCAGCAACGAGCAAAGCTCTCGATTGATTTATCAGTGTTGTGGATTCCCTGAAGAATACCAGGTCCCTTCATTTCCATGATTGTTTTACGGATTTCTGTTCCATCTGCGGCGGTAAATACCAGCTCAGCCTTTCCGGGACCATCAACAGCAATCTCGCAGTTTTTATAAACATCTCCGTAGGCATGACGACCGAGAATCAAGGGCTTTTTCCAACAGGAAACAGTTCCCTTGATGTTGTCTACAATGATGGGCTTGCGGAATACAGTTCCGTCCAATTCAGCACGGATAATACCATTGGGACTGGGGGTCAATCCCTTCAGATTGTATTCTCGTACACGAGCTGCATTGGAAGTAATGGTGGCACATTTTACACCTACACCCAATCGCTTAATGGCTTCAGCAGCCTTGTAGGTGACGGCATCTTCAGAATCATCTCTTTCTTTGAGACCCAAGTCATAATATTCCACCTTTAAATCAACAAAGGGAAGCAATAACTTGTCCTTTATAACCTCCCACAGAATACGAGTCATCTCATCGCCATCAAGCTCTGCAATGGCATTTTTCATCTGGATTTTAGACACCATCAACCTCAAAAAAATTATATGTTTCTACATATAATAGCCCATAATCAATAGTTTTACAAGTAGAAATCTGGTATACTTGATCGGTGAGCATGTACATAGAACAGATAATGGAGATTGCAGTGCAGGCTGGTTCCATGGTACTGGAAAATGGAGGAGAAACCTATCGGGCAGAGGAAACCTGTGTTCGTATGGCTCGTGCTATGGGGGCTCGCTCGGCCTCTGCCTTTGTGACTCCCACCCTAGTGATGGTTACCGTACAAGACAAGGACCATTGCAGTCACACTGCCATGCGTCGGATTACTGCACGTACAGTGAATTTGCGAAAAATAGCCCTCTTGAATGATTTGTCTCGCAGGCTTATTCAGCGAGGCTTTAATTCAGATTTGGCCTTGGTTTCCCGTATGCTGGAGCGGATAGACCACTCTCCTGAACATAGCTTTTGGAGCTTGGTGATTATGGGTGGCTTTACCGGCTTTTTCTTTGGCCTCATGTTTGGCTGTAGCCTTCCCCAAGCGCTCTGCGCCTTTGTGGTGGGGTTCTTGCTCCGACTGCTTTTGCTGGTGATTGGAAAATTCAATCTGAATTCGTTTATTCTTTCTGTTATCAGTGGAGGCTTTATTTCCATTGCCTGCCAGATTATCTATGTTTTTGGAATTGTTCCCCAGTCGGTGCAGATGATGACGGCGGCCTTGATGCAGGTGGTTCCCGGCCTTGCCCTGGTGAATTCCATCCGTGACTTGATTGCCGGGGACTTGATGGCTGGTACCGCTCGCCTGATGGATGCATTTATGGTGGCCACAGGCTTGTCTGTTGGTTCTGTTCTAGGATTGTTGGTGTTTTCCCATGTTGTGGTATAAATTGCTGTTGGCAGGCTTATGGGGAGCCGGGGCTGCCGCCGCCCTGTCTTATTGCTTCAATATCAGTCGCTACAATATTGTGTGGGGAGCCTTGGTGGGGGGCTTGGGCTGGACAACCTACACTGCCTTTCTTCCTGCCAGCGGAGTGGGAGATAACAGGGCCTATTTCTTTGGCGCCCTGATAGTTGCAATTCTCTCTGAGATTCTTGCACGGCTACAAAAAAAACCTGCTACCATTTATCTGGTGCCTGGACTCCTGCCGCTAGTGCCTGGGGGAGGAATGTTTGAGACCATGGAGGCCACGGTAAAGGGGAACTTAGAGGAAGCCCTGTTGCTGGGATTTTCCACCCTGACCTGTGCGGGAGCCATTGCCCTTGCCATAGCCTTGGCCACTTCCGGCAATCGAATTGTGGTGGCTATAATCCGCCACTTGCGAAGAAAAAAATAGGCGGTCAATCTTGTGCCTCCGTAGGTACTTGAATTTTAATTGACATAGAGGTTTCCTGATGGTAGACTTTATCTGCTACTTGACTATAAATTAGGAGGAAATATATTTATGTCAATTTGTGTCATAACTGGCGGTAGTACAGGTATCGGTGCTGCCACGAGAAAAAAATTATTGGATGCTGGTCATGAGGTGTTCAATATTGATTACAAGGGTGGTGATTTTGATGCCGACCTGTCTACCACCGATGGATGCAATCGTGCAATTGAGGAA
This sequence comes from Treponema sp., assembly GCA_045586625.1. Lineage (GTDB taxonomy): Bacteria > Spirochaetota > Spirochaetia > Treponematales > Treponemataceae > Treponema_F. Next base: position 11,087 of record JAZNAS010000026.1, on the reverse strand, counting down.
GTGTTCCGCAGGTATCCAGAGGGAATCGATGTGATGATTTGCAATGCAGGTGTTGGCCCTACAGCTCCCATTCCCACCATTTTTTCACTGAATTTCTTTGCTGCGGTGAAAATGGCAGAAGGGGTTCGTCCCCTGCTGAAAAAACGGGGAGGAAACTGTGTGGTCACCTCTTCCAACTCCATCACCAACATGACCGTCAGAATGGATTTGGTGGACATGCTCTCTGACGTTATGGACATGGAGCGTGTTATGGAGTATGTGGAGCAGATTCCACGGGAATATAGTCCTTCTTGCTACAGTTCTTCCAAGCACGCTTTGGCCCGCTGGGTTCGCAGAATCTCACCTTCTTGGGCAGTTGACGGTCTTCGTATCAATGCGGTTGCTCCGGGAAACACTACCACTCCCATGACCCAGGGCATGACGGAAAAGCAAATGGAAGCAGCCCTGCTCATTCCCATTCCCACCCGCTATGGTCGTAAGGAATTCCTTGATGCAGAGGAAATTGCCAACGGAATCGTATTCTTGTCTTCACCACAAGCAAGCGGAATCAATGGTGTAATCCTTTTTGTAGACGGTGGAATTGATGCTTTGCTACGGTCAGAGCGGTTTTAAGGAGGAGAAAGATGGCAATACTGGAACAACAAGTTCTTGAACAATATATCGATTGCATGCGTCGTGGAGACAATGTAGGCTTGGCCGACTTGTTCAATGATTACGGAGTACTGCACGACAGTTCCGTGGTTAAGGCCGACATGGATACCATCCATCTGGAAGGAAAAATGGCCATTGAGATGATGTTTCACCATAAATTCGGCTTTAATGGTGGGCCATTCCAGATAACCTCAGTCCATTATCAGGGAGATTGTGTAAGCTACTTCATCGTCTATGGCAAGAAAGTAATTCATGTAACAGCCTTCGTTACAGAAATGGACAATGCTGGAAAAATCAAACGAATGAACATCTATCCTTTGTAGGATGATTTACCCTTCCACCAGCCACGGCTTTGAATTTTCAGTTTATCAAGATGAATCTCGTGGGCATTGGTGGAAGGGTATTTTTACCTTGACTTTTGCCCTATTTAACTTTATTATTACTTAACAACTTTACATATAATTAATTTTTAACGAGGAAAATTATGGGAAAGACCATTGCTCAAAAGATTTTTGATGCCCATGTGGCAGAGAAACCTTTTGCCGATACCTGGGTTCTCAAGCTTGACCGGGTTTTTTGTCATGAAATCACTACACCAGTGGCCATTGCTGACTTGGTGGAAAAACAGAAGGACAGGGTTTTTGATCCCTCCAAAATCAAGGTTGTAATCGACCACGTAACTCCCGCCAAGGATTCCAAGACAGCCCTGCAAGGCAAGATGCTCCGTGATTGGGCCCACCGCAACAAGATTCGGGACTTCTTTGACATTGGTTCCAATGGTGTTTGCCATGCAATTTTCCCAGAAAAGGGCTTTGTCCGTCCCGGCTATACCATCATCATGGGAGACAGTCATACCTGTACCCACGGTGCCTTCGGTGCCTTTGCCGCTGGAGTTGGTACCACCGACCTGGAGGTGGGCTTGTTGAAGGGTGTCTGTTCTTTCAAGGAGCCCAAGACCATCAAGTTCCAGCTGGAAGGAAAGCTGGCTGACGGTGTCTATGCCAAGGATGTTATCCTGTTTATCATTTCCCAGATTGGAGTGAACGGAGCCACCAACTGCGTTATGGAATTTGCCGGCCCCATCGTGGACGCCATGTCCATGGAAGCCCGTATGACTATCTGCAACATGGCTGTTGAGGCTGGTGCCACCAGCGGTATCTGCAAGCCTGACATGACAACCGTGGAATACCTGTGGCCCTTCATCAAGGATGAGTTCGAGTCCAAGGAAGCGGCCTTAAAGGAATACAGCCAGTGGGTTTCCGATGCTGACGCCCAGTACGAAAAGGTCTATACCTTTGATCTTTCCAATCTTGAGCCTGTGGCCACCTTTGGATACAAGCCCGATCAGGTAAAGCCTGTGAAGGAATTTGCTGGAACAAAGGTTGACCAGGTGTATATCGGTTCCTGTACCAACGGCCGCATTGAGGACCTGCGGGTTGCAGCCGCTGTATTGAAGCAGGCTCTTGACGAGGGCAAGACCATGGCCTTTGGTGTGCGTGGAATCCTTTCCCCCGCATCTACTTCCATCTATCAGCAGGCTCTTGATGAGGGCTTGATTTCCATCTTCATGAAGTTTGGTTTCTGCGTCACCAATCCCACCTGCGGAGCCTGCTTGGGCATGAGTAACGGTGTCCTTGCAGAAAATGAGGTGTGTGCCTCTACTACCAACCGGAACTTTAACGGTCGCATGGGCAAGGGTGGCATGGTTCACCTGATGAGTCCTGCCAGCGCCGCTGCCGCTGCTGTAACAGGTACTATTACCAATTCACCATTGTACAAGGAGCGCTAGGATGAAGCAGTTTGGAGGACAGGTTCTTTTTTTAGATAGATCAGATATCAATACCGACGAGATTATTCCCGCCAAGTATTTGACAGAAATCTCAAAGCAGGCATTAAAGCCCTATTTGCTGGAGGACTTGAAGCTGGATGGCTTTGATCCCAAGGCCGACGTTCCTGGAAAGAAGGTTATCATCACCAGGGAGAACTTCGGTTGTGGTTCCTCCCGCGAGCACGCTCCCTGGGCCTTGGAGGTGAACGGAATCAACGTGGTGGTTGCTCCCAACTTTGCCCGCATCTTCCGCCAAAATATGTACAACTGCGGAATGCTGGCCGTTGAGTTGCCTGCTCGTGACATAGAGGATATCTTCCATACCTTTGCAGACAAGGATACAGAATGTATGATTATCATTAAAGATGATGATACTGCCAAGGTAAAGCTGATTTCCGGCAGCCTTTCCAAGAGCTACATCTTCCGGTTGGCTGGCTTTGAGAAGGCCCTGATAGAAAATGACGGCTGGTTGGGCTACGCTGATAGCAAATACTAAAATCCTTAGGGCCATCCTAGAAAGGGTGGCCTTTTATTTGGAGGCATTATGATTCCCTCAAAACCTGCTTTGACACCGCACAGCACACCAAATCAAGTTGAGCAGATCTTTAATTTTTCTGCAGTAAAGGATTTCCCAAAGAAGCTCCAGCAGCAGATGATTTTTATTGCAGAAGTAGATAAGTTAAAGAATATTTTTCGCAGAACCCTCCTTACAGACGGTTGTCGAAGGGAAAATGATGCAGAGCATTCCTGGCATCTGGCTCTCATGGCCATTGTGCTGGAAGAATATGCCTCAGAACCAGTGAATCTTGGCAGAGTCCTGGCTATGGTAACTGTCCATGACTTAATCGAGATTTATGCTGGAGATACCTTTGCCTTTGATGTTAGCGCCAATCAGGATAAGGCCCGGCGGGAACAGGAGGCGGCGGAAAAATTGTTTGGCATGTTGGATGAACGACAGGGAAATGAATTGCGGCGGTTGTGGGAGGAATTCGATGCCATGAACACTGCTGATTCCCGCTTTGCCGCCAGTCTTGACCGAATCCAACCCTTTATGCATAACGTGCTGACGGAAGGCCACACCTGGAAGCTGGGCACCGTTACCAAGGAACAGGTATATCGCCGGATGGCTCCAGTTCAAACTGGCATCCCCGCCTTGTGGCCCTGGATCGAGTCCCAGGTAGCCGCTGCAATAGAAAAGGGATGGATCAAGGAAAGGTAATTGAGATTGATAAAAAAACTGCACTGGAACATAATAAAAAAGCCCTGCGTTGCAATTTACAGAACGCAGGACTTGTCTTTCATATTTGAGTTGGTTCCTTAAGCAAGAATCTCCAAACCAACACCTTGTACCGCTTGATTGATAGCCTCTTCTACACCAGCTACTGTCTCATCATAATCTACAAGAACTTGAGCTTTCATGGCACTGGCAGTACATGAGGTAACACCAGCAACAGATGTCATTGCTTGATTTACATTCTGCTCTCCCTGCTCGTCAATCAGTCCTGCAACGTAAATCTTTTTCTGCATGACCACTCCTCTTGTTTAAGTATAGCTTAAGGTACTGTATTTTTTCTTTTTTTTCAAGAGATTTACAGTGGAATCCAAGTTTAGTTTACTAAAATTTTGATGATACTTAGGTCGGCCAAGAAAAATAGTACTCCCACGGAATAAATTCACTCTGTCTTTCCCAATTGACCACAAGCTCCACCAATTTTTCTTCCCCGTCTGTGGCGTAGGGTGACATTTACTCCTGCATTTTCCAATTGACGAATAAAATCCTTGCATTCTTTGGCAGAAGGCTCGTGAAAGGGCAAGCCCTCCACAGGATTCCATGGAATAAGATTTACGTGGCAATTCAAGTTTCGGGTAAATTCTATGAGTTGTCTTGCGCTTTCCCGTCCTGTATTTTGTCCTGACAAAAGGGCTGCTTCCAAGGTGCATCGACGACCAGTTTTCTTGATGTAGTAGGAAATGGCTTCTTTGAGCTCAGGTAGGGGATTTCCTCCTGTTATGGGCATCAATTGCTGTCGAAGCTCTTCATCGGCCGTAGTAAGGGAAACTGCAAGACGAAGGGCAGGGCCGTTGTCCGCAAGATCATAGATTCCAGAAATAATTCCGCAGGTAGAAAGGGTAATCCGTCGTCCAGAAAGATTCCTGCCCTCGGGATGAGTAAGCACTGCAACTGCCTTGCGAATGGCAGGAAGATTCAGCAAGGGTTCTCCCATGCCCATAAATACGATATTGTCCAGCTTTCCTACAGCTTCTTCCAAAAACTGAAATTGCTCCACTATTTCTGAGCTTTCAAGATTACGACTAAAGCCCAAACGACCAGTTTGACAAAAGGCACAGGCCATACCGCAGCCTACCTGGCAGGAAACACAGGCAGTTTTACGTCCGTCTTTATCGGTAAGCAATACCGTTTCCACACACTTTCCGTCGTGAAGGGTAATTTGCAGCTTGACGGTACCATCAGGATCCTCTAATTTCTTGCTGACAAAGGAAGAGCGAATGCAACAATCTTCTTCTAGCTGCTGCCGCAGGCTTTTGGGGAGATTTTGCATTTCGGAAAAGGAGGTAACTCCAGAGGCAATCCATTTGAAAAGTTGCTTTCCCCGGAAGGCAGGCTGCACTCCAGACAACTGGACTAATTCCTCTGGCAATAAGCCTGCTAGAGGAATTAGTCCTTGAGGTTCTTGTAAACCAGAATGGTGGCAGCCTTGCTGACGAATTTCGCAACCTTCTGGCTTGGGACAATCATTCATATTAATATTGATTGGAGAGAATTCTATCTAACATCTCGTTTACAGACTGACTTCTGATTCCCTGTCGATGGAAGTTCTCAAGAACCTCGATGGCTTGGGAGCGGCGGTTCATCTTCATGTAGCAGTCGGCCAAGTCGATGTAGAAGCGATAGTTTCTAGGATCGGATTGAATCAATCGAGTCAAACTATTGGCTGCATCCTCGTATTTTCCAGTGCTTTTGCTGATAAGGGCCAAGCCAAGTACTGCATAGAGGTCAAATTCAATATCGAGGGCCTTGTTGTAGTATTCAACAGCCCGCTCGTAGTCTCCTGTACTGCGATATGCATCACCAGCACGAGTAAGAATAACCTTGTTGTTGGAATCTTTCTCTAGAATCTTGTTCCAGTATTCAATTGAGCGGAACTGCTGGTTCATTCCACGGTAGCAATCAGCCAAACCAAAGAGGGCATAGAAATTCCCTGGTTCCACTTCCAAGGCCCGTTCAAAATAATATACACCCTTTTCAAAGGTTTTCAGCTTGCGATGGCAGTTTCCGATGGAAGTCAATACACGGATGTCTGCATTTTGCTCGTTAAGCTCCAACATCCTTGTCCAGTAGTACAAGGCATCACGATATTCCTTGAAGTCGTAGTGAAGATGACCTAAACCGATAAGGGCATAGGCGTTATTTTCTTCCATATCAAGAACACGCAAATAGAGCTGCTTTGATTTCTTGAACTCACGAATCTTGCGGTAGGCATCCGCAACACGGGTCAGCACAGTAATATTGCGGTCATCGTGAACAAGATACTGCTCCCAAATATCAATTGCCTTATGATATTGATTCAAGGCCTTGTAGCAATCAGCCAAACCAAAGAGGGCATAGTTATTCGAGGCATGATAGTTCAAGCACTGGGTGTAGTATTTGATTGCCTCTCTAAAATGATTTTGCTTTCGTTCTGCATCACCAAGTCCCACCAAGGCATAGTTGTTGTTTTCTTCCAGGCTGAGAATGGTGTGGAAGGCTTCATTTGCTTCCTCAATTCTGTTGTCTTTCAGAAGGTGGTATCCCCTCTTTGACAATTCTGCGATTTCAGCAGCTTTTGAGTCTTGTGGTACATGTTCGTGATGCAGCATTGGACTATGAAAATCTTCGTGTACAACAGTAGTGGGGGAAAATTTTTCCATCTTTAACTACTCCTCTATTCTATGATGAGTTTTGAAATCAGAGCAGCAATTTTTTCTAAAAGCACCTCTGATCTCCTTTTATTGTGTGCTAGAATATAAAGTTTCAGTGCATCAAGCTCTCTATTTTGACTTGCATAGACATCGGCAATTCGAGTAAGACCATCAGAATAACCTGTTGTCATGAAAATTCTGCGGGCTTGCTCTATATCACCCTGATTGAACAATACGTTACCTTTTCTATTCAAACTAACCTTTTGTTCAGAAGTGAGGGTAGAAGCAGGTTTATCTGTAGTTTTTATAAAACCAGAGGTTCCTTGCATTTGAAACTTATCAAATACCTTTTCTAAATCCTTCTCCATAACAGAGTGCCTTTTATACGCCTTCCATTCTAACAGATTTCATTATTTTGTCAAGATTTGCTTATAACTTATTGAAATAAAAATCCACGATGGAGCGACCGTACTCACGCTGGTCACCACGTTCCAGTTGGAGCACGGCTTCCGGCATTTCCTTTTCCTTTGGGCGATGAATGAGAACAACTCCGCCGGGATTCAGCAGCTCTCCCTTTGCAACCATCTCGACCAAGCTCTTGTGATATTTGTAGGGAAAGGGTGGGTCAAGGAAGATGATGTCGAATTTGTTCTTGCAGCGCTTGAGAAAGAGCTCCACCGCCAAAAAATGACAGTGAATTTTCTGTCCCATTTCCTTTTCTGTGATGGAAACATTGTTCAGCACCGTTTGTATCTTGATTTTGTCTTTTTCCACCAATTCCACATGGCTTGCACCTCGGGAAACAGCTTCTATGGCAATGGTTCCAGAGCCAGAGAACAAGTCCAGAAAGGATTTTCCAGATAAATCACCTAAAATTGAAAAAAGAGACTCACGCATTCTGTCCATGGCAGGCCGGATGACTCCATCTGGACATTTGATGGTTCTTCCCCGTAATTCTCCGCCTGTAATTCTCATATTTCCCCCTGTGATTTTCTAGTTGCAATATTTTTCCGCTAGTTTAGTGGCTATGGTCAACAATTGCTCCCGATTGTTTTGCCCAGGATCATCCAGAACTGTTTCTAAAAGCTGGTTCAGGATGCTTCCCAGCTGCTTTCCGGCAGGAATTCCTGCTGCCATTAGGTCCTTGCCGTTGATAGCTAAATCTTTGAGACCCAAAACCTGCTGCTGGCTGGACAATTCGGTAATTCTACCTTGTAATTCCAATAAATTGCTGCTCCAAGGTCCTTCTTTGAGGACTGGTGCACTGCGGGTCATTCCGTATACATCTGCCATGCGCAGGTCGAACAAATCCTCCAGGGATTCTGGTGTCACTCGGAACAAAAAGCGACGGACAGCTGCGTCTGACCAATTGCTTTCGTAATGAAACATATGGTTTTTAACCAAATGGCACACGGTGGCAGTTTCTGCCTTGGAAAATTTGAGCCGGGTCATGAGATTCTGGCTGATTTCCTCTGAGTATTTTTCGTGGTTGTAGAAGGTGATGGTGGGCCGTCCGTCTGGCAGACTGCCCGCCCGCTTTGCCTTGGGCTTGCCGATGTCGTGGAGGAGGGCTGCAAGACGAACCAGCTCCTTGTGGGCTGGAGCTCCGTCGCAGGCGTAAAAAAGGTGGTTTAAAACATCAAACTGATGAAAGCCACGACAATCTGCTTGCTCCACGTTTTTGCAGGCCACCAGCTCCGGGATAAAGAGCTTTAAGATTCCTGTCTCTTCCAAAAGCTTGAGGCCCACAGATGGCTCTGGTGATTTCAGGATTTTGATGAATTCCTCACGAAAGCGCTCCACTGAAATTGAGGCCGTTTTTTCCAGGGAGGCTGGGATAGCGGCCATGGTTTCTGGGGTGATGGAAAAGCCCAGCTGGGTGGCAAAGCGAATGGCACGAATGGGTCGCAGGCCGTCCTCGTTGAATCTGTCGTAGGGCTTGCCGACGGTGCGAATGGTTTTGTTCCTTATATCTTCTTGTCCCGCAAAGGGATCCACTAGATGGCCGTCTTCCAGTGACGCTGCAATGGCGTTCATGGTAAAGTCCCTGCGGGAAAGGTCCTCTTCTATGGTGCCTGCAAAATTCACCGTATCTGGGTGGCGACCGTCGCTGTAGTCTGCTTCGGTGCGGTAGGTGGTCACTTCTATGGAGTGACCCATGAACAAGACGGTAACCGTTCCGTGGGCAATGCCAGTGGGAATGACCTTGCGGAAAATCTTTACCACCTGCTCAGGTTTGGCGTTGGTGGCCACATCCCAATCAGATGCAGCTTTTCCACGAATCATGTCACGAACAGCCCCTCCCACCAAATAGGCTTCATAGCCGTTGGACTGAAATATTGCGTTCATTTTTTTTAGGGGCTGAGGAATCTTAAGATTTTTCACCACAGAGAATCCTTACATTCCATGGATTATTGCTTCGGCAGCTTGGGGACCAAAAAGATCCATACGGGCATTTTGTAATGCAGCCCATTCAGAACCACCTTCTCCAACTACCTCAATGACCGTGTGGAACAGCTCTTCTCCCGTTTTCATTTCAAGGCAGGTAATGTCTCCAATGAGGGGAGTGTAGAATACTCCATCTTTTTGGGTAATCTCTCCATTGTATTTTACAGTTCCATAAATCAGGAAGTTTGAATTGTTTCCAATCAGGTTGAAGGCTGCGCGATAAATTTTTTCTTGGTCTCCAGAGTGGACTTCATTGACAAAATCCACATTTCCAATGGAAGAAAAGCCATTTCTGATCAAGGCCGTCAGGAGGGCGGATGCAGACCGACTGTTGTCTCGAATAGGGTTGCCAGTAAGACCGTAGTCTACAATGGCAATATTTCCCCCCTTGTTGTAGCGATTTGTCCTTACCTGATAGGGAATGGAAACGATTTCCTTTCCGTCTTTGGATTCTACAGAGAAGGTGATTTCACTATTGCAGGTGAAGCTGGTGTCAGGCGGAGTAAAGGAAACCATTCCCTGCTCGTCAGTGGTTAGTTCTGTGGTGGCAAAGGTAAGCTCAGCTTTCTCCTTTCCAGCAGGATAGGTTACGGTAACAGTGATTCCAGACTCAGCTGCCTCTGTATCTTGATTTAAGACAGTGACAGTAAAATTCGTTTTAAAGCCTTGTCCCTCTCGAATTGCAGCGGGAGCTTTTCCCGCTTTGAGCGTCAAGCTGGGGGTTGGAGGAGGTGGTGGTGGTAATTCTGGTTCGGGAATTGCTTTTGCTCCTGTGTCAGCTTCTTCTATAAGGTTATCTGCATTCGTGATTTCTGGAGAAGCTTCTTCCTGTTCTTGAAGTGTGGCTGAGTCTCCGCCTTCTTTTGTAGTCAAGCAGGAAGAAAACACCAGACAAAGTCCTAAGATCATGCTGACGAAACTTATTTTAAACATTATTCAATCTCCAACGTATAATTTTCAGTCATTGTAATACCCGAGCGAGTTTTATACAATACTTATTGATAAGAAAATAGTGAATCAGTATGATAGTTACACTATGAGAGCAACATTTGCCAATATATACATGGGAAATTTACGCAATAATATAGAGCAAGTTCGGAATCAGCTGCAGCCTGGTGTTAGATTATGCATTCCAGTAAAGGCTGATGCCTATGGTCATGGGGCTATTCCGGTGGCCCACACGGCGGTGGAATGTGGCGCCGACTATCTGGCGGTGGCTGCTGTTTCTGAAGGGGTGGAGCTGCGGAAGGCGGGAATAACCATTCCGATTTTAGTGTTGAGCTTGCCTCAGCCTTCCGAGTTTACTGAAATCATTGAACGGCATCTGACTCCTTCCCTCTGTGATTCCGAGTTGATACGAATGTTGAACGTCACCGCCACTGCCATGGGACGGAAGGTTCCCGTTCATCTGAAGGTGGACACGGGCATGGGGCGTATCGGTTGTTCTCCTGAGGAGGCTCCTGATTTGGCCCAGCTCATTGCCAATTCCCAGGGGGTGTATCTTGACGGTGTGTTTACCCACTTTGCCGTCTCCGATTCTTTGGCACCCGAGGATATAGCCTACACAAAAAGGCAGATTGAAGCTTTCAAACAGGTGGTGGACAATATCCGCCGTCTGGGAATCGACCCCGGCATCTGCCATGCTGCCAATTCCGCCGCGGTGTTCCAGTATCCGGAGTCCCACTTTGACATGGTGCGGCCGGGACTGGTGATTTATGGGTACTATCCCGGTGACATTACCGAGGAGTATCTCAACGGAGCGGCTGGCGGTGGGCAGGCGCGGCAGCCGGTTCACCTGAAGCCTATGATGGATGTGAGGAGCAGCATCGTGGCCATAAAGCAGGTGAAAAGGGGGGAGAGCATTTCTTACGGCCGCCAGTGGATTGCCCAGGAGGATTGTCAGGTGGGAGTGATTCCTGCCGGCTATGGGGATGGACTGCTCCGTCGCTATGGAGATAATCTTGAGGTCACCATCAACGGAAGGCTCTATCCTGTCATCGGCCGGATTTGCATGGACCAGTGCATGATCCACCTTGGAGTGGACAGCAAGGTGTCCCGCTGGGATGAGGTGATTGTCTTTGGACCACAGGAGCATGGAGCCCTGCAATCTGCCCAGGACATTGCGGACAAGGCCGACACCATCAGCTACGAGATAACCTGTGGTATAGACCAGCGGGTGCCACGGGTGTACAAGGACGAGTGAGGTGTGGGGAAGGACAACCCTCTACAGGTCAGCGGG
>JAZNAS010000025.1:0-1532 GCA_045586625.1 Treponema sp. | reverse complement strand
GCTCTTTCATTCCCAGCTTATGGGAAACATTTTTGCTATAGACTTTTTTCCCTGTGAGTGCTATAATAGTATCTCTATCCGGGTGTAGCGCAGCTGGTAGCGCGCGTGGTTTGGGACCACGATGCCGCAGGTTCGAATCCTGTCACTCGGACCATAATTGGACACCTATTTTGATACAACGAGTATCAAGGTGGGTGTCCAATTTCTTTTTGAAAAGCCTTGATTTACAAGGTTTTTTCCATTCGATTTAACGAAACCGGGCTCTGTGGGGGTGTCAGATCACTGCCTCAGAGCCTGGTTCTGTTTTATGTTGCTATACATTATAATTAAAGGTAACTGGTATGTCCATTTTTTGGTCAGGTATGTCCACTTTTTAATTATTCCTATTTTTCATTGTAAGCCGCCGATGGCCTCAACCCATTTCAACCGGATTTGTGCAAGGAGAAACAGCCCCGCCCTTCGCCACTTCATCGGTAAAAATATGGGAAAAACACACCCGAGAGGTTCCTTACATATTGATTTTTTATTGGATGCGTGCTAAAATTACTGTGAATAAGAATAGGGGTATTGTGCCCATTTTTCGTAGTCCATCAGTAGGAGGTGGCTAAGTGGCTCGGAAGAAAGTGAACAACGCTATAAAGATGGCAATGGTACGTGTTGCCAACAGGATGTTCCTGGAACGGGGTTTTTCCAATACCTCCGTCAAGGCCATCGCCCAGGAGCTGGGCATCAGCACAGGCCACATCACCTTTTACTATCCTACCAAGGAACATCTGCTGGCGATCCTGGTGGAAAAGCTGTGTGACTTTCAGTGGCAGATGATGAATCAGACAGTTGATGAGGGAAAAACCTCTCTCATGGCAATCTGTCTGGAGCTGGTAGCCATGGCAGCCATCTGTGAGGAAAATGAAATTGCCAAGGACTTCTACCTTTCTTCCTACACCAATCCCATGTGTCTGGAAATCATTCGCAGGAGCGATACCCGCAGAGCCAAAGAGGTATTCGGCGAATACTGCACAGGCTGGAACGATGAAAACTTTGCGGAAGCGGAAACTCTGGTGTCCGGCATTGAATACGCTACCCTGATGACAACCCACGACTCCGCCTCTCTGGAGATCCGGATTGTCGGAGCGCTGAACCAGATTATGACACTATATAACGTCCCGGCGGATGTTCGGAAGATGAAGATCGACAAGGTCCTTGCCATGGACTATGACCGTATCGGGCGACGGATTTTTACAGAATTTACAGAGTTTATCGACAGTGAAAACAGTCAGCTTCCGGAAGAATAAAGCTGCCGCAATCAGGAAAACAACGAGGGAATTCCCTCTTCTCATATTTCCCCAAGGAGGAAATGCGTATGGAAAAGATGAAATGGATCAAAAAAGGAATCACCGCTCTGCTTGCGCTGAATATGGTGCTGTCCAGCATCCCCTTACCGGCCTTTGCTGCCACCACGGACAATCTGTGTGACCACCACCCGGTACATACCGCCGAGTGCGGCTATGCCCCTGCTGTGGAGGGTTCTCCCT
>JAZNAS010000024.1:0-20925 GCA_045586625.1 Treponema sp. | reverse complement strand
TAAAAAATAATTCTGTTTCAATACGCCCCAGTCAGATTCAATTATGTTGCGTTTTCTTAGATACTCCCATTGTTCACCAGTCATAAGCCTGTTCATGTTCTGACGTGTGGCCGCATAAATGAATCTGCCGGAGTTGGCAAGTTCCACAAGTTTCTTGGAGTTTTTCAGGTTCTCCTGTTCTACCGCTTTAACAAAATCCTCAACTATGCTATAAATATGGTTATACATCGGCGTAATCCTTTTGTTTTTTTGTTGTGGTGACAAAATTTTAACGGGTTACGCCTTTTTTGTAAGTTTATTTAAAACTCGAAATTTGAGCTGTATAAATATAGTACTATATTACAAAAGGATTTAAGGGTACATGAAGTCTGTAGAAAACAATCAAATTTGCAAAACAAGTAAGCTGATAAAATGGACAGGATCCATTTTTCTGGCGTATGTTCTTCTCTGCTTCATTTCTATTCTGATGTTATTCGTCTGTATCGAGTCTCACCAGCGGGATATTGTGGATATGGCAATGTATTTACAGCCTGTGTGGATGCTGAATCCCATGGTGCTAGTGGTGTCATTTTGGGGTCTAGTAACATATTTGATAGAATGGCGGGATGTTACGAAAAGGGAATGCTTGGGGAAAAAATGGATTGCCTTTGTTCTCTATAGTTTTATTTCCGCAATCGCATGGATGGTGGCAGGTGTTTGCTTTGTGGGGCTCACTGGCGGGGTTTAGGCTCAGGTGTTTTTTGCATAGGGAGATTAAGGATAGAATCCTTGGTGACAGCAAATGCTCTATTTTCATTGATGAGGTTCAGAAGATTGATGGTTTTGAGCGGGGCTGGCTTCCCTGCGTGCCACGTCACCTGTCTCATTATTCGTAACAGGCAGCAACTCCAGGCTGCTTTCAGGGGAGCTTGCCAGCCTGTTGATGGGGAGAACGGTGGAATTTGAGGTTCCCCCCTTTTCTCTTGCAGAAATGAGGCAGGATGGGGAGTCTATCTTCCTACCAGCACTGCTGTGGTGCGAGCGGGAAGCACGTAGGTTTTCTGCACCTCCAGTGGCTCCAGCTTGTCCTCTTCTATGAAGTCCTGGGGGAATTCAGCGGAGGTATCCACAAGTCCATGCCATTTTTTCCCGCGGGCTGGTGGTGGCAGGGTGACGGTGACATCGGTGGTGGCGGAATTGCACATCACGAAGAAGTCCCAGTCGTCTTCTCTGTCCAAGGTTTCGTGCTTGCTGCCGCCGAGACGATAGGCCAAGAAATGATTGGCTTTTTCCCAATCTGGCTCTTTTCCGTCAGGGCCGAACCAGCTGATGTCTGGCAGTGCAGACAGGGGAGTGCTGTGCCGCTTTCCTTCAAAAAATTCCGGGCGGCGGAACACCGGGTGATTGCGACGCAGCTTGAGGGCTTTTTGGGTGAACACAAGGATTTCCTTGTGGGTGTCCATGCAGTTCCAGTTCAGCCAAGAAAGCTCGTTGTCCTGACAGTAGGCATTGTTGTTTCCCTGCTGACTTCTGCGGATTTCGTCTCCGGAAAGGAGCATGGGGGTTCCCTGGGAGAAGATGAGGCTGCAGAAGAAGTTTTTAATCTGCTGATTGCGGATTTTCTCTATGGCCTTGTTTTGAGTCGGCCCTTCATAGCCGTAGTTGAAGCTGCTGTTGTTGTCGGATCCGTCCCGATTGTTTTCCCCGTTTTCCTCGTTGTGCTTGCCGTTGTAGGACACCAGGTCGTTCATGGTAAAGCCGTCGTGGCTGGTGACAAAGTTTACAGAGTGATAGGGCTTTCGGCCGTCGTCACCGTAGAGGTCGGCGCTTCCTCCAATGCGGGTGGCACAGGAGGCGGCAAGGTAATCATCTCCCCGCCAGAATCTGCGGCAGTCGTCTCGGAACCGGTCGTTCCATTCGGCCCAGCGGCCACCGGGAAAGCTTCCCACCTGATAGGCTCCACCTGCGTCCCAGGCTTCTGCAATAATCTTGGTGTTCCGTAAAACCGGGTCTTCTGCAATTCGCTCCAGGACGGGAGGCTCGCTGATAAGGTTGCCGTTTTTGTCCCGCCCTAAAATGGAGGCCAGGTCAAAGCGGAAGCCGTCCACGTGCATCTCCGTCACCCAGTAGCGCAGGCAGTCGATGATGAGGCTGCGGACTACAGGATGGTTGCAATTGACGGTATTTCCACAGCCAGAAAAATTCTTGTAGTATTGCTTGTGCTGGTCCTCCAGAATGTAATAAATCGAATTGTCAAAGCCACGGAAATTCAAGGTAAGACCATGCTCGTTTCCCTCTGCCGTGTGGTTGAATACAATGTCCAGAATGACTTCTATTCCCGCCTTGTGGAATTCCTTTACCATCTCCTTGAATTCTCGTACCGCTCCACCGGGACTGCGATCCGCTGCATAGGAGGCCTTGGGGGCAAAGAAGGCGATGGTGCTGTAGCCCCAGTGATTTTTCAGCCGGCCACCGGTGCGGGGATTTGTGTTGGCATTCTCGTATTCGTCAAACTCTTGGATGGGCAGCAATTCCACGCTGGTAATTCCCAGCTCCTTGAGGTAGGGAATCTTTTCTGCCATGCCACGATAGGTTCCAGGGAATTGCACCTTGGAGGTAGGGCTGGCGGTAAAGCCCTTGAGGTGGGTTTCGTAGATGATGGAGTCCTTCATGCCGTAATTTAGGGGGCGGTCTCCTTCCCAGTCGAATTCGCTGTCGTCAATGACCACACATTTGGGAAAGCCACGGGCGGAGCGGAGCTTTTCCAGCTCCACGTCCAGCTTGTCCACGGGAGTACGGTAATGAGGTGGAAGGTTTGCAAAAATCGAGGTGTCGGTAAGGGCCTTTGCGTAGGGATCCAGCAGGAACTGGTTCTTGTTGAAGCGGTGGCCATTTTTTGGCTCAAAGGCACCATCCACTCGGTACAGGTAGAGGGCTCCAGTCTGAAGGCCTTGGAGACATACATGCCAAATATCACCAGTTCTATTTGTGACAGGATCTAATGTATAGGAAAAAATCGGGGAGCTGTCGTCGGGATTTTCAAAGATATCTAGGATTACAGAGGTTGCATTGCGGGAAAAAACACTGAAATTCACACCAGCCCGCACTGGAGAAGCTCCATAAGGTATAGGTCTCCCTGGGAGTATCGAAATCTTGTTCATGCTACTAAGTATATCACAAAGGAGGGTTAGAGCCAAGGGAAAAAGAAGTGGGGGAGGAGAGTTCATTTCTTACCCCCCCCCCCCCGATGTACAGCGAACTGTACGTTGGAGAGAGTTTATGAATCACTGAGTGATTCTGCGTTACCATAACATACAATTGCATATATGTCAATAAAATGAGGTTGGCTACAATTTTTGCAGCAGCATAAAGACTATGGTGCCGCCGAAGATGCTCACCATGGAATTTCCCTTCCACAGGTAGCTTGTCACGGTAATGAGCAGGGCAATGAGCTGGGGAATTCCGAAGGGCCAAGTGGTAAAATTCACGTCCTTGAGGCAGTAAATCAGGAGGATGGCCATAATCATGGGGGGGATGTATTTTTCAATGAAACGGAGGATTGACGGTGGTTCATTCTTTGAAAAAAGGGCAAAGGGAAAGAGCCTTGTGGCAAAGATTACCAAGGCGGCTATAAGGGTGGCAATCAGGGCATTGTTCAGTGTAAGGGCCATGTTAGGACTCCTGGGAAGTAGCTGGACTTGGCCGCCGTACCAGCATCAAGATGGCAACTCCTGCCGCAAGGGAAGCTAAAAGCACATAATCTGGGGGAACAAGGAAGAGCACTCCAATCGTTACGGCGAATCCGATGATGGGTGGAACCATGTCCTTGGATTTTTTTACTTGGTCAATGAGCAAAACCGCAAAGAGGGCTGTCAGGGCAAAGTCCACTCCCGCAAAGGAAAAGGGAATGAGGGTGCCTGCCACCGCACCGATGAGGCTTCCTGCAATCCAGTAGAGATGATCCAAAGCGGCAATGGCTCCATAAAAGGAACCGGCGGGAACCCCACGTGGCAGGGGGCAGCTAGTCATGAGGGCATAGGTTTCATCGGTGAGGGCAAAAATCAGGTAGGGCTTCCATCTTCCTGTGTCCTTGAAGGGGGTAATCAGGGAAAGGCCGTAGACGATGTGGCGGATATTCAGCAAAAGCATGGTGAGGGCTGTTACGGAAAGGCTTGCTCCTGCGGCAAAGAGGGAGACAGCCATGTATTGACCCGCCCCTGCATACATCAAGATGCTCATGACGGGAGCTAGCCACCAAGGATAGCCTGCATTCACCAGCATGAGACCAAAGGGAATGCCAATGGCAAGATAACCAAAGAGGACAGGGATGGTAACCTTAAAGGCTTGTATGAGACAGAATCTGTTCATGCTCCAGCCTGGAAATCTATGGAATGCTGCAGATGAACAATGAGCTCGCACACCATATGGAAGGTAGCATCTGGCTGACTGGCAAGGAGCTTCTCTTTGTTGCCGAATCCACCGACGAGGGCACATGTTTTTGTGCCTGCATTTTTTCCTGCTTCAATATCTGTGTGGGAATCTCCCACCATCAAGAAATTTTCTGGAGGAATAATCGGCTTTCCTGCTGCCTTCTGTACTTGATTTATCTGCTCCATTGCTAAAATCAGACCTTCTGGGTCTGGCTTTATGTGGTTTGTCTGTTCAGGGCCAATTATTGAGACAAAAAGCTTGCCCATGTCCATCTTTTGTAGAATTGCATCAGTGATTTCGTGGGGTTTGTTGGAAACAATGGCTGCAGGAATTTCTTGGATGGACAAAAGCTCCAGTAAATCCTTTGCTCCAAGATACAATTCAGTTTGCTCTACAGCGTGCTTTCGGTAATAATCCACATACCAAGCATAAATTTCCTCAAAGGCAGGCGCTTGGATTTCCTCCGGATTCTTTTTTGATATTTGAATGGAAGCGGCAATGGAACGGCGTAATAGGCGTTCTGCACCGTTACCCACAAAGATAATGATTTGCTCTTGGGATAGATGCTCAAAGCCAAAATTTTCCAAGGTAGCATTAACTGACCGGGCAATGTCT
Organism: Treponema sp.; assembly: GCA_045586625.1. Classification (GTDB taxonomy): domain Bacteria; phylum Spirochaetota; class Spirochaetia; order Treponematales; family Treponemataceae; genus Treponema_F. The sequence continues at coordinate 15,900 of JAZNAS010000024.1, read as the reverse complement.
TTTGCGGTATTGGCGAGAACGCCATCAAAATCAAAAATCACCCCTCGAATATTGGTAAAATCCATAAAACCTCCTTCTTTTATTTTCGTTCATTTTTCTTTTTACCATTATAATTTGTAGGATTCAGAAGCAAAGATGGAGCCTTGAATCCTGTATACCTGTTGAGCCTGTCCCAAGGAAAATGCCTCTTGTTTTTGGTTGATTTCCAGAACAACAAGACTGTCTCCTTGGATTTTTTGGAGCTCTACAGGCCGCCCAACCACAACTTGCCGCTCCTTGTCCTGTTGCAAATAAGTAAGCTTGAGCAAATTGCCCTGGTGGATTGCTTGGTCTGCCACGTGAACCTTGCCGACAAAATCCATTCCAGTGGCTTCATATTGCTCCATCTTTACAGAAGCGCCTTGGAGCTGTTCTGGAATCAGGAGAATTCGGCGGTTGATGCGGAATTGCAGTCCTTCTCGCTGGTGGTGCGGCAGGTTCTGTTGTGCCAGCTGCGCCTCAAGCTGCTGAATGTGATTGCGCTGAAGCTCTTCTTGTTGTTGCCAGTCGAATGGGCTGTGCTCTGGAGAATGCAGAAAAGGTGAGCCAGAAAGCTCCCACAGATTTGCGGAGAATCCTGGAGGCTCCTTGTGCTGGGAGGCCTTTTTGATGGAGCCAGCATTGTCAAAGCCTCCCTTGGAAAGAATTGCGTGGGCTTCCTGGTCGCTGGTAAAATTCATGAGGTAAATTCCTTCTTCCAGCTGCACCACAATGTGCTTGGCCAAGACGGGATGCCGGGAAATATCTTTTTTTTCTTTTAAATGGAGGATATAGCCCTTGTACAAGGTGGCCACGTTGTAGGAATGATACCAATCCTCCAAAGAGACGGAAAGACTTTGGGGCAGGTGGTGTCGTGTGTAGCGAGAAAGAAGCTCCTGGATGGTATGTGGCTGCAGCCCTTGGTCAAAGCCTTGGAGACAGGAATCCTTGGTGATTTCCAAGGTCATGGCGGTGTCAAAGCAGACGACTCGCAGAAATTGCATGAGGGGCAGCATTTGCTCAAGGCTCAATCCCGGAAGCAGGGTAGCAGTCAGGGCTGAATCCATGGTGATGTGGCCTTTTTCTGGCACCGGGGAATTTTCCTTGCTCAGCTGAGGATGATACACCAATTGCAAGGTGTTCTTGACTCCGTAGCCAGTGCCTGTGGGACGCAAGAGTCCCAGCCTTGTGGCCGCTTCAAACAAGGTCTTGCACCACAAAAGCTCTTGCTCCTGGGATGGCGGAGGGGGAGCATCGCCTTCTTGCTCCTGTGCCCTTGCTGCTTGTCCCTCTGCTGCGGCAGCTGGGGGAGTGGGGCTTTTTTGTCCAGGCCCTTCGTGGAGCTGCGCTTGGGAAGCTGTTGCCTGACGATTTTTTTCTGCTTCTGCCATTATCTGGGCAAAGCGGCTGTTGGCTCCGGCTCTTGCTCCAGAAGGAATTCCTTCTGAGGAAGCCTGTGCCGATTCTGGTTGTGGAGAAGCCTTTGGTGTCAGCTTGAGATTTTCTGGATTCATATATTGAATCAAGAATTCCAGCCGCAGGAATGTATCTTGGGTAAAGCCTTCTGGAGGGCAGAGATTTGTCATGGAAAGGAAAATCCCCGCTTTTTTTTGCAGGTTTGCCCTGGTGTCCCGTCCACAGGCCGCCGCTGTCAAATATGCTTCTTGAGCATGGGCTGAAAGCTGGGCAAAGGCTGTCCATCGCTGAAGGTCAGGCTCAAGGCCCTTGGAATTTTCTTTCAGCAGGGAAAGATTTTTCAGGCCAATAATCAGGGTTTGGAAAAAAAGGGTAACATCCTCCGTGAATCGAAAGGGAAAGATCTGGGAAAGCCGCTGAATGGCACGTTTCTTTAGGGTTCCATCTTGGCGGCAGAGATCTGGATATTCCCTTGCAAATGAATAGAAGGCAGCCAAAAGATTTGCGGAAAGCTGCGGCAAAGGTTTTCCTTCCACCTGATTTTGAAATTCTTGTGGCAGGGGAAGCAAAAGGGACGGATGAAGCCGCTGCCGGAGGCTGTCTTCCAAGATGGGATTTAGGAAAAAGGCAGGCTGCTCTTTTGGCAGCAAATTGCTGGTGTTGCGAAAGACAAGGAGCCGCTCCTCAAGGTTCATGAGGCTTTCTTGGAGCTGGACTGGAGAAAAGCTGTCTGCAAAAAACTGTGCAAGGAGCTTGTGGGTGGGATGCTCCAAGTAAAGGATGGCACTGAGAAGCTGGCAGTCTGTGGGTGACAAAAGCAGGAGGAGCTTTTTTTGCACCTGCTCCTTGTGGAGAAAGGCTCCCAGCCGTTCAATGAGATTCTGCTTGTTGTAGGGGGTTTTGATTTCTCCAAGATACATTCGCATCAGCTCAAAGAAAAGATTGTCTGGCAGACGAGTAAGGCATTCCCGCCACAGCACCACCTTTTGGGCCTGTTGCTCCCGCTGCTGCCGTTGGCTTTCACTAGGAATCATAGGCTTGCTCCTGAAGTGCAGCCGCCTTGAGGCAAGGCTTCCTGAAGCTGGTCAAAATCCTCTGGCCCGGTGTAGCGAATCAGCTTGTAGGCATAGCCTTGTTCTGCTAAAAACTTTTGGCGATTGACGCTGAATTCCTCTTCCGCAGTGTTTCTGGTAATGAGGGTGAAAAATCGAGCCACCATGTCCTTGGGACGCAGGATTCGGCCGAGACGTTGGGCTTCCTCCTGTCGGCTGCCGAAGGTTCCAGAAATCTGGATGGCCATGGAAGCGTCCGGCAGGTCGATGGCAAAGTTGGCCACCTTGGACACCGCAAGGATTCTCAGCTTGCCGCTGCGGAAATCGCCATAGAGCATGTCCCGCTCCTTGTTTGGTGTGGAGCCTGTGATAATGGGAATATTCAGCAGCTTGGCAATTTCTTTCAGCTGGTCAAGGTATTGGCCGATGATGAGAATCTTGTGGGTGGGAAATCGTTCCACCAGCTGCTGCACCACGGGAATTTTTGCAGGATTTTCGCTGGCAAGCCGATGTTTGCTGCGAGGGGAGGCAATGGTGTATTCCAGCTCCTTTGCGGGGCTCATGTCCAGACGAACCTCCACACATTCGGCGGTGGCAATCCAGCCGGAATGCTCCAGCTCCTTCCAGGGCACATCGTATCGTTTTGGGCCCACCAAGCTGAACACGTGGCCCTCGCAGCCATCCTCCCGCACCAGGGTTGCCGTCAATCCAACTCGACGAATGGCCTGTAATTCTGCTACCACCCGAAAAACTGGTGCAGGCAAAAGATGCACCTCATCATAAATAATCAATCCCCAAGGCCGCTCCCGAAAAAGCTTGAAGTGAGGATAGGAGGAATCCTTGTCTGGCCGCCAGGTAAGCACCTGATAGGTGGCCACGGTGACAGGCCGAATCACCTTGCTTTCGCCTGTGTACTCGCCGATTTGCTCTGCTGTCAGCTCCGTCTTGTCCAGCAGCTCGTTCATCCACTGGTGCACGGCGGAGATGTTTGTGGTGACAATGAGGGTATTTGTTTGGAGCAGCTCCATGATGGTCATGCCCACGATGGTCTTTCCTGCTCCACAGGGCAGCACGATGGTTCCAAAGCCGGTGCCCGGTCCCTTGTTTCCCACCAAGGCCTGGGCTGCAGCCTTTTGGTACTGCCGCAGCTGGAAATTCGTGCCGGAAAGGCAGATGTCCCGCAGCTTGATTTCCAAGGGCTCTCCTTCCACCAGCGGCACCTCATCCTTTACTGGCCAGCCCAGCTTTAAAAGCTCCTGCTTTACAGTTCCCCGCAAGGTGAGGGGCAAAAGGAAGCGGTGGCACAGCTTGCCTTGGTCTGGAATCGAGGGCTGGGAGTCTGGGGCCTCCAGTGGCTGGGAGCCGGCTGGAGTCAGCAGCTTTTTCAGGGCAGGAGTGGCGGCCAGCTCCCGGTAAATCATGGGATATTCTGTGGCAAGGTAGAGCTGCTCTTGGCCAGCATCGTCAGCAGGGGCTGGCAAAAGGTGGAGCTTACCAAATCGACCAGCAGTTTCTTGAATCCACACTTCAATAGATTGGGGTACATCGTAGCGGGCGAATTCCTTCAGCACCGACACGGCATCCTCCGGGGTAAAGCCTGCACTGGTGGCATTCCACAGGGAAAGGGGCGTGAGCCGGTAGGTGTGCAGGTGCTCTGGGGAGCGCTCCAGCTCCGCAAAGGGAATAAGCGCCTGTTGACATTCGGTGGCTCTGGGAGCGTGCACGTCTAGAAGAATGGTTCTGTCGCTTTGGATAATCAGTGGATTGTCAAACTGCATAACAGTCTATTTTATCAGAAAAAAAGGGCTACAGCAACTAAAAATCCTTAAAACTCAAAGAAAGGTGGAAACGCAGCAGACAAAAGAAAGGCTCGCTAGTTCAATAAACCTTGGAACGAGATTGTGAACCAGACTTGACACATTTGCGAAATGTGTTACAATGCCGATGAAAAAATATCCTTTTTTCGATTTTTTGTATTAGTTAATAGGAGAGTTAAAATGAAATTCAGATCATCAGTCGTATTTTTTCTATTTATTACAATTTTCTCTTTTACATTTTTTGCATGTAAAGACAGTCAAAAAGAACTGAAAATTTATTCTATCATCCACGATGAAGAAACAAAAATCTTATGTGAAGAATTCACTAAAAAAACAGGCATTCCAGTTTCATATATTAGAGCTACAACTGGTGAAATCATAAACAAAGTAATTGCAGAAAAAAATAATCCACAAGCAGACGTTCTTTTAGGCGGTGCTTCCAATTATCACATTCAGGCAGATAAAGAAAACGCATTGGAAGTTTATGAATCACAAGTTAGCAAAGATTTTCCTTCTTATGCAATTTCACCAAATAAAACTTGGACAGGCTTCTGTATTTTGGCTTTAGGAATTGGTGTAAACACAGAAAGATTTTCTAAAAAGTTTCCTGATAAAGAATATCCAACAACTTGGGATGATTTACTTGATGCTGACTTTGATAACGAAATTGTTATGACCAATCCAATGGCATCATCAACTGCATATCTTTTTGTTCAAAATCAATTACAAAGACTTTCTTGGAATGCAGGTTGGAAGTATTTAGAATCTTTATCTCAACTTGTAGGTCAATTTCCAGATAGCGGAAGTGCTCCACCAAAACTTATTGGAACAGGTGAATACAGCCTTGGAATTGCTTACTTGCACGCTTTGGCAAAATATAAATCACAAGGATTTGATATAGAAGTTATTGCACCTCCAAAAACTGTTGGCGATGTTGATTGTGTAGCAGTTTTAAAAAATGCAAAGAATATGGAAGAAGCAAAACTTTTTGTAGACTTTATTCTTTCGAAAGAAGCACAAGAAATTATGTCGGCAATTGATTTTACAACACCAATAAATCCACTTGCGATTCCTCCAAAAGAAGCAATCAAAATTACCGACACAGATTTAATTGATTATGATTCAAATCTTGCAGCTCAACAAAAAGATGAAGTTTTAGAAAAATGGTCACAAATTGTAGATTAATTTTCTAATAAAATGTTTTGAGGAAATAGAATTGAATAAGATTATAAAAACTCACGATAGAGTTTTTTATTTAATATGGTGTTTAATAGTAACATTTCTTCTCATTTCAATTTTATTTCCTTTAATTTGTTCTTTTTCAACACCAACACTTTCCGATTTTAAGAAAGTTTTTACACAACAAAGGTATTTAAAAACAATTCTAAACACTTTAATTGAATGCATTTGTTCCACAAGTTTTTCAGTTTTGTTTGGTTATCTTTACGCTTATGCCATTGTAAAAGCAAATATTCCATTCAAAAGATTTTTTTCATTAATTCCAATTTTACATTTGGTAACACCACCGTTTGTTGGAGGCCTTTCATTTATTTTGTTATTTGGAAGACAAGGATTTTTTACACATACAATTCTAAATCTTGATATTTCACTTTATGGTTTTTGGGGATTATTAATTTCGCAAGTTTTATGTTTTTTTCCTGTGGCATATTTAATTTGTTTACAAAGCTTAGCTGGAATAAATCAAAATTATGAACAAGCAGCCTTGGGAATGGGTGCATCAAAACTAAAAATATTTTTTACAGTAACATTACCACTTTCAAAACAAGGAATTTTTTCTTCTTTTTTATTCATAACAGTTTCAGTTTTAAGTGATTTTGGAAACCCATTAATTGTAGCTGGAAGATTTAAAGTTCTTGCAGTAGAAATTTATACACAACTAACAGGCTGGCTCAACTCTGGCATTAGCGTTGTGCTTGGACTTATTTTAGTTGTTCCTTCTGTAATTTTATTCATATTGCAATTAAGACTTTCAAAAAAACATTTTTTAAAACTTGCCACAATTGGAGCAAAAACAAGTTTTTCAACTTCCATAAAATCTTCAAAAATAACAAAATACCTTCTTTTAATGTTTTGTGCATTTTTAAGTTTTCTTGTTTTATCACAATTTGTTTCTATCGTAATTGGAAGTTTTCAGGAACTTTGGGGAATTAATACAAACTTTACATTCAGTCATATAAAATCTGTTTTTGAATATTCAAAGCAACTTATTAATTCCTTAATTTTTGCATTTATTACTTCTTTACTGGCAACTTTAATTGCTTCATTTTCAAGTTTTTACATAAACAGAAATAATTGTAAGTTTTCAAATTTCTATGATGTATTAATTCAGCTTCCATCTTGCATTCCAGGTTCCCTTTTAGGCCTTTCCATTTTAATTGCGGCAAACAAAATTCATTTTACAGGTTCAAAAATATTAATCATCATTGCCATGACAATTTCATTTTTACCATTTTCCTACAGAATTATTTCATCTAGTTTTTCTCAAATTAAACCAAATCTTGATGAAGCAGCAAAATCTTTAGGAGCAAATAAATTAAATCTTTTATGTTCAATCTTGATGCCAATTTCAAAAAAGGGAATTAATTCTGCCTTTACATATAATTTTGTTCGTGCCGTAGGAACTGTTAGTTCAGTAATCTTTTTAATATCATTTGATAGTCCTTTAAGTTCGGTAACTATATTAAATCTTGCAGAACAAGGGGACTGGGGAAAAGCCTGTGCTTTTGCACTTGTTTTAACTTGTCTAACTTTTATAATATTAAAAGTAGAATCACTAATGTATGAGTTTATAAGGAAGAAATGGAAACAAAAGCATATTTAAAAATTGAAAATGTTTGTTTTTCCTACAGTAAAAACAAAACAATCAACAATATTTCTCTTGCGGTGGAAGAAGGAAGTTTTACAACTTTGCTAGGACCTTCTGGTTGTGGAAAAACAACCTTGCTAAAATTACTTTCGGGATTTTTAACTCCACAAGAAGGGAACATTTTTATTAACAACATTAATCAAAATAAACTTGAAACAAGCCAGAGAGAAATTGGTATTGTTTTTCAAGATTATGCACTTTTTCCACATTTGACTGTAAAGGAAAATATTCTTTATGGCTTAAAAATCAAAAATAAAAAAGAAAAAGTTTCTTCAAAAGAATTTTATAAAAACGCAGAAGCTTTAATTCAGCAAAACGCAAGACTCCTTGGTTTAGTTGGTTTACTAGACAGATTTCCACACGAGCTTTCTGGTGGCCAACAACAAAGAGTTGCGTTGGGAAGAGCCTTAATTTTAAAACCAAAAATTCTTTTAATGGACGAACCACTTTCTTCACTAGATGCAAAACTTAGAAATCAAGTTAGAGATGAACTGAAAGAAATTCAAAAAGATTTTGGAATTACAACAATTTACGTAACTCACGACCAAGAAGAAGCGTTGTACCTTTCAGACAAAATTGCCGTTATGAACCATGGGCAAATTCAACAAATTGGGAGTCCAGAAGAAATCTATTTTAAGCCAAAAAACAAATTTGTTGCGGATTTTGTTGGAAAAGCAAACTTTATTGAAAATGAAAATTCTTGTTTTATTGTACGGCCAGAATGGATAAGCTTGGAAAAATCAGAGTCAGAAAATTCAGAAGACAAAATTATTTCAAAAATATTTTTGGGTTCTGCAATAAGATACAAAGTTGGAACAAACAAAACAAAAAATGGCATACTGATAGTTGATAAATCTTCAAATGATTCTGAAGTTTTTAATCTCGGCGATTACGTAAAAATAGACTTTTTACAAAAATGGAAAATAGAACTATAGTTTAGGTTGGTAAGGGGGAAGGTTCACCAAACTTACCACTGGGGAACTCATTTGACGGAAGGACGTACATTGTGGTATAGTGCATTCATTGGGGACATAGCTCAGTTGGTAGAGCGATTGGTTCGCAATCAATAGGTCGCCGGTTCGAATCCGGTTGTCTCCAGAACAATTCCAAAAAAAAACTCACCATTCGGTGAGTTTTTTTATGACTAGATGAATTAGTCGTTTATGGCCCAATTCTTTAGAGGACGTCTATTCTTATCCTTGAAGGTTCCTGCCAAAATCATAATCAAGTCAATAAAAATCCACAGGCCACCAACCATCATAGGCACCAAAGCAATCAAAACTCCTACGAGAAAGGCGGCTGGCTCAGAGCTTTCGTCTACCCAAAATGCTAGGGACATTATGCTGGAAAAGTATACGATAAATCCACCTATCATCAAGACGAGCTGAATTATGCCACGACGGATGCGACCAACATAAAAGTTATGGGCTCCTACAGAACCTGCAAAGGCACACAAGAGAAAGGCTACCAACCGGCTTTTTGATGAGACTACCTTAGTGGAACCTGCATGGGCTTCTGGCTCCTGCTGGGGAGGGGGATTTTCTGGGACTTGCTGTAAAGCCTGCTGCTCTTTGTTCATGAGAAATCTCCTTGGAATATCATTTTATTTCAACTAGTCTACTGCATAAAATTATGCCAGTCAAGTGATTCCACACTTCTCAAGCAAGAAGAGGACTCGTATTTCTCCCTCCCACTTTTAAATGACCCGTCAATTGCAACTGCAAGCTTAGGACTAGGACCAACTGACCTTGTGAAAGATTTGAATACAATGGGACTATTCTTTGAAACCAGGTGTGTTCGTGATTTACGTGTTTATGCAGAAAGTCTTGATGGAGAAGTTTACCATTACAGGGATAAGTCTGGACTTGAATGCGATGTAGTTATCCACTTTAAGGAATGGATCATTTGGTCTTATTGAAATCAAACTTGGTGGTGACTATCTGATTGAAGAAGGTGCCGAAAATCTCAAAGCTTTCAGTGCAAAAATTGATACAAAAAGGATGAAAGAGCCAGCATTTATGATGATTCTGACAGGCGCAGGAAAATACGCACACCGCCGGGAGGACGGTGTATATGTTGTGCCAATAGGCTGTTTGAGAGAATAGTTTGACTTGTACCTATTTTTGATACAGAGAAATCTTTATTCATGCCGAGGGGGTAATATCCCGCTGCTTGCAGTGGGGTTAGTGATTCTCCCTTACATCCGCTCAATGTCCGCTACAAGCTGGTCAACAGCCTCGTCGGTGGTGGCCCAGCTGGTGCAGAATCGGACAACGGCCCTGTCCTCGTCCAGCTGCTGCCAGAAGCTTGTCTTGTACTTGGGGGAAAAGTATTCACGCTGGCTGGCAGTGAGGATGGGGAACTGCTGGTTGGTGTAGGAGTTGAAGAAGAAAGAGATTCCCTTTTTCTGGAAGGCTTGCCGAATCAGCAGGGCCTGGTCCACCGTCTTCTTTGCCAGGGCGAAATAGAGGCCGTCCGTGAACAGTGTCTTGAACTGGATTCCCAAAAGCCGTCCCTTGGCCAGCATTCCACCCTTCTGCTTGATGATGTAGCGGAAATCCTTCTGGAGGCTGGGATTCACAATCACCACCGCCTCCCCGAACAAGGCTCCCTGCTTGGTTCCGCCGATGTAGAAAACATCTGCTAGGCGGGCAATGTCTTGCAGGGTGCAGTCATTCTTAGGGGAGGCGAGGCCGTAGCCCAATCTGGCTCCGTCGATATACAGGGGAAGATGGAATTCCTTGCACACAGCGGAAATGGCTTCCAGCTCCGCCTTGGAGTAAAGGAGGCCGGATTCCGTGGAGAAGGAAATGTACACCATGCCGGGCTGTACGGTATGCTCAAAGCTCTCGTCGGCGTAGTGGCTGCGGCACAGCTCCTGAATCTGGCGGGCGGAAATCTTTCCGTCGGTGGAGGGCAGGGACAGTACCTTGTGGCCGCAGGCTTCTATGGCTCCCGTCTCGTGGACGGCGATGTGGCCCCCCGCCGCAGAAACGACTCCCTGATGGCTCCGCAGAATTGAATCTATGACGGTGAGATTTGCCTGGGTTCCGCCCACCAGAAAATGGACTGCCGCCTGGGGAGTGCCGCACTCCTCCGTGATGAGCTGTGCCGCCTCTCGGCAGAACTCATCCTCGCCGTAGCCCACCGTCTGCTGGAGGTTTGTCTCTGTGAGGGCAGCAAGAATCTGTGGACAGCAGCCTTCCGCATAGTCGCACTGGAAGTATCTCATACAATCACTCCCTTGGTGGATGGAATGGAGCCCAGCCGGCGGCTGTCCAGGGTAATGGCGTCACGGATGGCACGGGCGGCCGCCTTGAACAGTCCCTCCATCTTGTGATGGTCGCTGCGGCCACGGAGGATGTCCAGGTGGAGGTTGCATCGTGCGCCCCCCACAAAGGCCTGCCAGAAGTCCACGAAGGTGTCCGTCTGGAAGCTGGAGGCTCGGCCACCTGCTCCAATGGAGACTAGGGGGATGTTGGACAGCTCTGGCTGGCACACCAGATAGCTGCGGCCACCAAAGTCCACGGCGGCCCGGCACAGGGTTTCGTCCATGGGATAGAGGCAGGAGCCGCAACGGAAGATGCCTGCGCAATCTCCCAGGGCCTGGGCAAAAAGCTGTCCCAGCACAATGCCCGTGTCCTCCACCAAGTGGTGCTGGTCCACCTCCAGGTCTCCCTTGAGGCTGCCCTTTAGGTCAAAGAGGCCGTGCTTGCAGAATGAGTGGAGCAGGTGGCCTAAAAAGCCGATGGGGCAATCCACCTGATAGTTTCCGCTGCCGTCAAGGTTCAGCTCCAGTGTGATTTCCGTTTCTGCCGTCTTTCTGGTAAGGCTGGCGATACGTGGTGTGCTCATGTGAACTCCTTATGAAAGAACCTTTCTCAGCTCGTACTCAAGAATGTCGGTGGCTCCCAGCGACTTGAGCTTGGGCAAGAGGTTGGGGACCTCGCTCTTCTTCACGGCAATCTTGATGGCATAACCGTCATCCCCGTAGAGGGGAGCCACAGTGGGGCTTCTCATGGAAGGAAGGCCGGTGACCAGGTCCTGAAACCGTAGCTTGGTGACGTTCATCTCCAGCATAACTCTGTCCCGTGCATCAAGGACGGCTTCAAAGAGCATCTTCAGCTCCATGATTTTCTTCTTCTTGTGGGGATTTGCCATGGCTTCCTTGGAGGCGAACATACGGGTGGAGCTGGTCATGATGGTGTCCACAATCCGTAGTCCGTTTTCCACCAGGGTGCGGCCGGTGGCGGTATTATCGATAATCATGTCCGCATCGTCGGGAGGGAAGACCTCGGTGGCACCGTAGGTTCGCACCACCAGTGAGTTCATCTTTTTTTCTGCCAGCCAGCGGCTAGCAATCCGCTCGTATTCCGTGGCAACAATGATGCGGCGGGAGGCCAGGGCGGTGTCGTCAATCTCGTTGGGCACGGCGGCCACAATCCGCACCTTGTCAAAGCCCAAATCCATAATCTCCTCTACGTCGGCATCGGTTTCCTCAATCCAGTCACGGCCGGTGAATCCCAGGTCATGGGCTCCCAGCTCCAAAAGCTTGCCGATGTTCTGGGGCTTCATGACCTTGGCCTCCAAGTCATCCTGATTTACTGTGGGACGATAGGCTCTGTCTGGCAGCTTGATGGTAATTCCAGCTCCACTAAACAGGCTTACAACATTCTCATAAATCCTACCCTTTGGCAGAAGGATTTTCAATTTGTCCATAGGCTCCTCCCCGTGGTTGTTTCTTGCATGGTTTTGAGTTTTGCAAGTACAACTAAACAAAATAGATAAAATAAAAGGCCACCTGCCCAAGGCAAGCGGCCTGTTATATACGATACAACAACACCAACACCCTTCAGGCTCTTTAAGCGGAGAAAAGATGATGATGCAAATGAAGTCTTGTTTCAGTCATTACAATAATAGTAAACCGAAGGGGCTGGCAATGTCAAGGCCAGAAAAAATCTACTTTTTTGTAAAAAAGGACTTGCTTTCCTGATGAAGTGTGCTATGATATAAGTAGATGGACGAGGGGATTAACGGTTCGGCGAGATGAGTTGCCGAAGGTAAGACTTCATCTAATAGGGGGTGCCATGGATAGTCCAACAGAAATATTTGCCCCGCATGGGGTTACTTCATAAGACAAATCTAACCTGTAATGCAGGAAATTACGATACAATCACGCTGGACGGACAGACCTCCTCCACGGATTGCCAAAAGCCGGCTTTGAGGCCGGCTCTTTTTTTTAAAATTAGTCTGAATTGAATGAATAAATCGGAATTTTTATTCCTGTAAAACAGGAGTTGTACTTCCGATTTACAGGAATATTGATTCTGATAGCAGGGTGTGCGCCCTGGCCTTGGAATAAAAAATCCCTTCCGCAGCTGGTTTGCCGGGAAGGGAAGTCTCCATCCTTGAAAAGTCTGTTTCCTTGGCGGGTTTCACTTATTTTTTCTTGAGCAAGGCGGCAAAGGGATTGTAGCTCATGCCATCGTCACTGCCGCTTCGCTCCCGACTTTGGTCTCCACGGGGACGATTTCCCTGGCTGGGGCGGCCCCCCTCTGGGCGATTAGGGCGAGGGCTTCCCCCCTCAGTTTTCACTCCAACACGGACGGCACGTACCACCTTGCGAGTAGCCTCACCATCAGAGGGGGTGCGGCCGCCACCCTGTCCCACACGAGAAGCGGCGTCGCTTTTCAGGGAAAGGCTGATTCTACGGCGGTCTTGGTCAAGGCCGATGATGGTACATTCCTTGATGTCGCCCACCTTCACCACCTCCATGGGATCGGAGACAAAGCTGTCGCTGAGCTCGGAGATGTGCACCAGGGCAGTCTCTTTCAGTCCCAAGTCAACGAAGGCGCCGAAATCCACCACGTTCTTGATTTTTCCCGTCACCTTCATGCCTTCCTTCAAGTCCTCGAAGGTAACGACACCCTTCTGCATGATGGGCTTGGGATAGCCGTCACGGGGGTCACGGTTGGGCTTTTGCAATTCTTCTATAATATCGCTTATGGTTTGGTCTCCCAGACTGTACTTTTCCTTCAGCTCATTTTTCAGGCTGGCAGAAAGCTCTTCCTTCTTTTGTACCAAAGGAAGCACCTCACGGGCAGCCTGATAGTTCTCCGGGTGAACCCAGGTGTTGTCCAGCGGGTCTGAGCTTTCAGGAATCTTGAGGAAGCCGGCGCACTGCTCGAAGGTCTTTGCTCCCATGCCAGAAACCTTCATCAGCTCCTGGCGGCTGGTAATCTTTCCGTGCTCGTCACGATAGGCCACAATCTTTTTGGCCAAGGAGCTGTTGATGCCGGAAACGTATTTCAAAAGGGAATAGGATGCGGTGTTGATGTTGACGCCCACGTTGTTTACAACGGAGCCAACCACCTCGTCCAGCATTTCGGAAAGCTTCTTCTGGTTCACGTCGTGCTGATACAGACCAACACCGATGGATTTTGGGTCGATTTTTACCAGCTCGGCCAAGGGGTCCTGGAGACGGCGACCAATGGAAATAGCCCCACGGATGGTTAAGTCCAAGTCAGGGAATTCCTCACGGGCAATATCGCTGGCTGAATATACGGAGGCTCCATCTTCGTCTACAACGGTGTACAAGACTTCTGGGAAATTCTCGCTAATTACCTTGGCTACAATTTCTTGTACCTCACGAGTTCCTGTTCCGTTACCTACGGCCACCAGCTGAATCTTGTGCTGGAGAATTGCACGGCGGATGGCAGCGGCGGAACCGTCGGGGTCAGTTACCTGCTTAATAACAAAATCTCCCAAGAACTTACCAGTTTCGTCCAAGGCAGCACACTTTGTTCCAGTACGGATACCAGGGTCAACACCCAGCACACGGGTTCCCTTGATGGGCTGCTGCATCAGCAGGTTCTTCAGGTTTTCGCTGAAGATGCTGATTCCATGGCTGTCCGCATCGTCGCTCTGGTCGCCACGGATTTCACGCAGGACGGCGGGGGACAGGAGGCGAACCAGTCCATCCTCGATGGCCTCGCCGTGGTAGCTGTTGTTGATGGTGTACTTGTGCTTCAGCACCTCGATGGCGCCGTCCACATCTACGCTGAGAGTAACTTCTAGCTTACCTTCTCGTTCACCACGGTTAATGGCCAAAATACGGTGGGGCTTAATCTGGTTCAGGGCCTCTTCATAATCCCAGTACATCTGGTAGACGGAAACCTTAGCTTCTTCTTCTCCACCGATTCCCTTCACCACAATCTTTCCGGTACGCAGATAAAATCCCCGCACATCGGCACGGTTTTCGCTGTCCTGTGCGGTACGCTCCGCCAGAATGTCCTGGGCTCCCGCCAGCGCATCGGCAACAGTTGCCACGGAAAGCTCTGGATTTTCCGTATTCTCCACCACAAATTCGGCGGCCTTTGCCTCGATTCCAGCCTTGTCCAGCTGAAGCATGGCATCTGCCAAGGGATCCAAGCCCTTTTCAATGGCAACCATTCCACGGGTCTTCTTCTTTTTCTTGAAGGGAGCCCACAAGTCCTCCAGCTCCGTGAGGGTCTTTGCAGACATGGCAGCTTCATAGAGGGAATCTGTCAATTTATTTTGGGCAAAAATACCCTTTACAATTTCAAGACGACGAGCCTCAAGGTTCGAGTAGCTTTTGAAAAGATGGTCTGAATCACGAACCTGCACCTCATCCAATGAGCCGTGGGCCTCCTTGCGATAGCGGGAAATAAAGGGGATGGTACAGCCCTCGTTTACCAGTGAGATGACGGCGCTGACCTGCTGCATACGGATTCCCAGCTCCTCGGCAATCCGCTTCATGATGTCCACCTCGTTGACGGTGAGTGCATCGATACTTTCTTGTGTAAATTCCATAAAAAAAATTACTCCTCACTAGAGTCACACTGACTCCGCCCGCAGAAAGTGGCCTTGGGGCCAGCGGGTAAGGGTCATTTTACTGAAAAAGGGGGATGGAGGGCAAGGGAGGGGCGGGCTGCAAAACAAGGGAATCCTCTTACACTAAAACCCCAGCCTTGTCAAGGGCAAAACAGGCAAATTGTACTTTTTGATACTTTTTTAAAAGGGTCAGAAAAAAGAAAAAAAGGTCAAAAAGTGTCAGACCGGCAAAAATGCCTTTACAGCTGGCGGGTGCGGGGGTAGAATTGGAGCTGTTAGAAATTGAATGACCGAAGGAGAAAAGACATGAGCAAGCTCGTCCGTCTCATCCTGAGCATAGGCAAGGCTGTCCCCGCCTACCTGTTCCTGTTCGTCTTTGTGGGTCTGAGCTTTTCCCTGTACCACAAGAACTGGATTCTCTCGCTGGTGCTGGCAGTGGTGGCGGTGCTGCTGGTGGGAACTGAGGTGTTCGCCCACATCCTGCCGGAATGGAACTTCACGCCACGACTTGTTGACGAGAGCTTCTTCCTTATCGGCTTTGTATTCCTGCTGGGGGTGCTGTACAAGTACCTGGAGCTGGAGTTTTTCTTGTGGCTGGCGGGGAGTCTCACACTCATGGCGGTTCCGGTGTTCATCGCCCTGCGGAAGGTATTTCATTCGGGGGATGGAGCCAAGCCATGAAATATTCCAGACACCTGCGGCGTGGGCTGCCCTGGGCTTTCGGCTACATTGCAATTACCAACCTTATCCACTTGCTGAGAATCAGAGACTACTCGAATTTCCTGTGGGATGCCTTTGAATTTGCCGTCTGCGTCCTCATCGCAGGTCCTTTGTATTCTCTGCTGGCCAGCAAATT
>JAZNAS010000023.1:0-63317 GCA_045586625.1 Treponema sp. | reverse complement strand
GCCCTGCAATCTGCCCAGGACATTGCGGACAAGGCCGACACCATCAGCTACGAGATAACCTGTGGTATAGACCAGCGGGTGCCACGGGTGTACAAGGACGAGTGAGGTGTGGGGAAGGACAACCCTCTACAGGTCAGCGGGGTTTTCCTTCCCCTAAAACCCCATCCTTTCCCAGCACCGCGTAGGGGCTGCCTGCCCCTAAGAACCCCGGAGGTGTATTTTCTTTGATTTTAGATTTATTACTATTGTAAAATATTTTCCTTGTCTTGTCATCATAGGGATGCTGGTTGTTGGGGTCGATGTAGCTGTGTGGCTCGTAAACGGGAAGATTCAGGTGGAAGGGATCCTTCATGCACAGGAAAATGATGTAGGTTTGGGGGAGCTCAACATAGTCGCTGCCCTTCAGCAGGTTGTCCAGGTCAAGCATTCCTTGGTAGTAGCGGGCTCGCAGGGCCTCCTCCTTGGTAATCACCGACTGGATTTCTATGTCGAAGACCCGCTGACCGTCATCTTCTTCCACTCCCGCCTCCACACCTTTTGCAATTCCTCCAGAACAGATTCCGGCAAGTCGAATTCCATTCTTACCTCCAAAAAAACTTCCTTACTTTACTTATATGGTTGAACTCGCAAAAAAATGCGTTTTTCCAGAAAAAACTTCAAAAAAAGCCACAGGTCTTGGATTTTGCTACGCAAAATCTGGGAAATAACATCTATATCACGATTTATGTATGTGGTAAATTGTTTTGTACTGAAGTGCCAGTCCGGCGAGGCTCTCAGCTGTCTCTATAATCTTACGGGCGTTGTACTGGGATGTGACCCAATCAAGGTGGCTCCAGCCGCTGACGGCAATGTCCGTTCCCTCCGCATTGATGATGTATGCCTCCCCTGTCTGCAGGAAACGGATTCCACTGATGAGGTTCATTGAGCATATACCCATTCTTTTCTATTGCGAGAACTCCGATAGGCTTGCTACCCCCCCCCCTATGTTTGAAACTGTAGACGGGAGCGCTCCATCTGATTACAAATTCGCCCTGGGAATTGTAGTAGGGGCCGTAGAGGCTGTGGATATCGGAGAAGGCTTTGCGGAAAGGAATTGAATCCCTTGAAAAGGGTGCGGCTCGTATTATGATTTCTGTCCCACAAAAACCTCCCGTACCCGCAGCTCCTTGTCCAGCAGCACCAGGTCTGCCCGTCGGCCCACTTCTATGGCTCCCCGGTCGGCCAGTCCCAGGACACGGGCTGGATTTGTGCTGGCGATGCGGAAGAAGCCCGCCACATCAATGAGGCCCGCTTCCACCAGCTGGCGGCCGGTGTCGTGAGTCAGCATGGCAGAACCGATGAGGATGTTGCCCTCCTTGTAGCGGCTTACCTTGCCGTCACAGACAACCTGCCGCCCCAAATACACCGATTCTCCCGGCCCCATGCCTGCCGCCGCCATTGCATCGGAAATCAGGCACAACCGCTCTGTTCCCAGGCTGTGAATCAAAAACTCCATGGTTTGCTGGTTCACGTGAACGGTGTCTGCAATCAGCTCGTAGGTGGCGTCTTGATACTGCTTTAAGAAGGGCACAATGGCAAGTCCGGGGCGGCGGTGGTCGATTCCGTTCATGGCATTGAAAATATGGGTAAGGTGAACTCCCTTGTTGGCGGGAAGCATGTCGGCATAGGAGGCTGAGTGTCCCCAGGCAACCCTGGCTCCCGCCGATTCCGCCATTTTCCATGCTTCATCTGCACCCTCAAGCTCTGGTGCCACTGTCATGGTTCTCAGCAGGGGACGATTTGTTTCAGGATGGCGGAAGGACAAGAGCTGTTCCATGTAGTCGGCAGTGAAGGAGCGCAGGCTTTCTGCAGGAAGGCCGCCCTTCTTTTCCAAGGCGATGAAGGGCCCCTCGTTGTAAATGGAGCAGACATGGTAGGCTGCCAGCGGACTTGACTCCAGGGCTGCTTGTGCCTTTGCCATGATTTCCACACTGGGAAAGACTGCTGGCTGGAAGCTGGTGATTCCCCGCTGGCACAGGAAGTCCGCCATGGACTCCAATGCGGATTGCAGGTCTTCTTCCCCAGTGTCGTGGCCTCCGCAGCCGTGGATGTGCATGTCTATAAGTCCGGGGCCCAGATAGGCTCCCCCTGCATCTATAATTTCTAGCCCCAGCCTTTGTGCCTGAGCTTGAGCTTCTGTGGAATCGGGGTAAATTCCCTGAATCTTGCCCTGTCTTGCAATGAGTCCTCCCTTGTGGAAAATTCTGGCTGGGACGGAGGAGCTATCGGGTGCCTGTGAGTCAGCTTGGTCAACAACAAGCTCTGCATTGATAATGGCGTAGTCTGTTTTGCGGTGCATCATAGAAGTAGTATACTACATTGAGGCCCTTGGGGGAAGAGAAAAATCGACTTGAAAATACATGGTGAGATGTTTTTATGCTATACTGGCAGTATGAATGTCTATTCCAAGGGAAAAAAACGAAGGCAATTTTGGAGGTCGGCTCAATTGGGGACTGGAAGAGCCTTGCTGATTATGCGGCAAAATCCCAAGATGGATTTCAGTGGTGAAATTATTCATCTTGCCACCCATAATCCTGCCTATGACCCCCAATGCGAGGGAACGCGGGCTCGATATGTTTTTTCCCTCGTCAAGGAAGGGGGCCTTTTTGCCCCTGTAGCACAGGTGTTGTTGGAAACAATTCCCAAGGTGGATTTGGATTCCTGGGATGCAAATCATCAGGTGGAGCTTGCCTGGCTGTTGGTGGATGAAGGTTACGAGAGTTTGCGGCGGGCAATTTACGAGCGGTATAGCCGCTCCTCCCCTGAGGAAGGCTTCTGGGTTTTAGAGAGAGAAATCGTCCATCATGACGGACTGGAAGGCTTGCTGGTGGTGGCGGAGAAGAATGCTTTGATGCTGAGGCAAAATCCCCAGGCTACGCCTGATTTTTGGATTTATTCCCAAGCCTTGGAAAAATCACTGGTTAAGATACAGGAGGCTGCAGAACGTAAGCCTGAAATCAAGCTGTTTCTTGATTCCTACCATGAGTACAAGGAGCAGGAAGAGAAAAAGAAAAATGAAGGAAGGCAGGAGGGTCCAGATTTTTATGAGGTTGTAGTTCAGTTTATTCACTCCGAGCCAGCTACCAGACGTTATAGTGTGCCCAGGCGATGGATACGAAAATTGTCCCATGAGCAGCTTGTCTTGTTGGCCCGGCACTTCTTGGAGACAGAGGATGAAAAACAGCGACACCTTTATTTGACCATTTTTTCAAAAAGGAGGTTTCCCTTGGGATTGGAGCCACTATTGCAGCTTCTTCGTAAGCCGCTGGAAAAGAATGATTGGAGTCTGCTGGAATCCTTGGCCCATTTTTCTGCACCAGAGGTCAGGAGCCTTGCCATGGAGAGCCTGAAAAAAGACAGCCGGATAATATTCTGGAACTTGCTGAAGCATAATTATCGGGAGGGAGACGGGGCTGTGCTGGCAGAACGAATCAAGTCGTTTCGCAGTCCCTATAAGATTCACGATGCGGCTGGCTCCTGTATAGAAATTTATGAAGAAAGGCAGACACAGGATTGTAGAGAACCATTGCTGGCCTTGTATGAAAAATGTCCTTGTTCTATTTGTCGCTCAAGGATTGTTGGACTGCTGAGGAAATCAGGAGTATGCTCACCTGAAATCGAGGCTGAGTTTCCTTTCGATACTGATAGCTTGAGCTCTGACTGGGAATGATTTTCTCCGCCTGTGTGTCAATTCCCATTGACAGAGTAGGATTTGATGGATATAGTTCTATCACCTATCAATTTAGTAGGGAATCACCAATCCTGCCGCAAGCAGCGGGTATTAAACCCTCGGTAGGAATAAACTTTTGCGGTGGATGGACGGAACAGGAGAAATTTATGGCTAACTACAAATTTGAAACCTTGCAGCTTCACGTGGGACAGGAGCAGCCTGATCCAGCTACCGATGCCCGTGCGGTGCCGATTTATGCCACCACATCCTACGTGTTCCGGGATTGTGCCCACGCCGCCGCCCGCTTCAATCTTACTGATGCGGGAAATATTTACAGCCGCCTGACCAATTCAACTCAAGCTGTCTTTGAGCAGCGGATTGCCGCACTGGAGGGTGGTGTGGCTGCCTTGGCACTGGCCTCTGGTTCTGCCGCCATCACCTACGTGGTTCAGGCCCTGGCTCAGAATGGGGGCCACATTGTGTCCCAAAAATCAATTTACGGTGGCACCTACAATCTCTTGTCCAATACCTTGAAGAATTTTGGTATTACCACCAGCTTTGTGGACATTCACAATCTTGCCGAAGTGGAGGCTGCCATTCAGGAAAATACTCGTGGAATTTATATCGAGACCTTGGGCAATCCCAACAGCGACATTCCCGATGTGGATGCACTGGCAGCCCTTGCCCACAAGCATGGATTGCCCTTGGTGGTGGACAATACCTTTGGAACACCCTTCCTGTTCAGACCCATCGAGCATGGGGCCGACATTGTGGTGCATTCCGCCACAAAATTCATCGGCGGCCATGGAACCACCTTGGGGGGCATCGTGGTGGATTCCGGTAAATTTGATTGGGCTGCTTCTGGAAACTATCCCGGCATTGCAGAGCCAAATCCCAGCTACCACGGTGTTTCCTTTGTTCAGGCTGCGGGGCCTGCCGCCTTTGTAACCTATATCCGTGCCATTTTGCTTCGGGACATGGGAGCCTGTATTTCTCCCTTTGCAGCCTTCCTCTTGTTGCAGGGTGTGGAAACCCTTTCCCTGCGAATGGAGCGCCATGCAGAAAATACTGCTCAGGTTCTCAAATTCCTTTCTCGTCATCCCTTGGTAGAAAAGGTGAACCACCCTGCCTTAGCTGAGCACCCTAACAATGACTTGTACAAGAAATACTTCCCCAAGGGTGGCGGCTCCATCTTTACCATGGAGATTCGTGGTGGGCAGGAGGAGGCCTTCAAGTTCATCGACAACTTGAAGCTTTTCTCTCTACTGGCAAATGTGGCGGACGTAAAGAGCCTGGTAATCCATCCCGCCACCACCACCCACAGTCAGCTTACTGCAGCCCAGCTGGAGGAGCAGGGAATCAAGCCCAACACCGTGCGGCTTTCGATTGGTACCGAGCATATCGACGACATCCTTGCCGACCTGCAGGGAGGCTTTGACAGCATAGCCTAGAGCCAGTCCTCCTAAAAACAAGAAAGCCCCTGCCTGAGCGGGGGCTTTGCTTTGGCCAGCACCGATTATATTTCCAACTGAAATCCTAGGTTAAAGGCAAAGGAAGGCTGATTTTCCTCTGGGAAGAAGCGGTACTTGAAGTCAAAATTCAAGGTGGGATGCCCTGAAGCTAGTCCGCCCAGATTCGGGGTGAGGGTGAGGGCAAGTCGGGCAATGAATTCATCGCTGTAGCTCATGCTTCCTGCTCCCAAGGATTTAAAGTGGCTGGGCATATCTGCAATGGCCCAGGAAGGATTTTTTCCGTTGGAGAATTTGCTTATATATTCCACCTCTGTAGTAATGGTGTTAAAGAATACAATGGGAAACCAGTTGAAGGCTTTCTGCAGCTCAAAGGAAAACAACACCAGCCTTGCCTCTGTCTTCAGGAAGTGGCTTTGGGATGAGTAGAGGCTTGCATTCAGGGTAAGGGGAAGATTCCATGTTCCCCAGGTCCGTGTACTTACAGGAAGCAGCTGTGGTACATGAATTTGAAGACCAAGTCCCAAGTTGTTGTAATTTGTAAGTGGAGAGCCAAAGCTTGTAATATCAGCGGCAAATACCGTGTCGATAAAGACGCTGCCTGTGAAGCTCAGCAGCTCAAAACGGCCTTTCCCCTGCAAAGGTGTGTAGCCAAGGTTAATCTGGGCAAGGTTGCGGGTAAAGAAAATGCTCCGGGAATCTACGCTGGCTTTGAGAGCGTCAAGGATGCTGCTGACTTCATCCCCGGCTTTTTCATTTTCCTGTGGCTCCATGGTTTGGCGGCCTTCAAACAGCTCCAGATTGTCGGCAAGGCTGAGGCTCACGACAGTACTTAAGTTGGTTCCTGACGAAAGATTAATCTTGTGGTAGGTTTGCTTGTACCCGGAGCCGTCCACCTCCAGATTATTTTCCATGGTGTACCTGAATAGGGCAGTTTCTGTGCCGCCAGACACCACGGTATGGAATGTACCGGAATTGGTGCTGAGGTTGTAGCCGGCAGAGAGAATGTAGAGGGGACTGAGCCAGGGAGTGCTTCCCAGCCAGGTGACGCCAATCAGGGAGGGGAAGGAGGTTACGGTGTCCAGCTGCGTTGAAAGTCCATAGGAGGCGCTGGTGGTGAGGGGAAACCAGGTTCCCTTGACCAGATAGGGCCAGATGGAAAAATCTTTTGCATTGTTCAAGATAGAAGTATCTACAAAGGCCATGGCTTGATTTTCGGTTTCGCTCCGTACCCCCAAATCAGTTGCCACTCCAGTCACAGTATCTGCTGTCATGGCTGTAGTGCTGGCGGTGTAGATGTGATTTCCCTTCAGGAAATAGCCCAGATACATGATGTCATGTTCATCAAGGGCTACGGGAGCAAAGATACCTCCGGAAAGGTCTTGCTGATATAAGGTGTATTCAACACCGGTGGGGCGAATCATTGCCTCTCCCAAGCGGGGCATGGTTCCCGGCTGCACGTAGGTAAAGAGTGCGCGGGTGGCTCCATCAGCCGCTGGAGAAATGCTCAACCCCTGAATCAACATGTCTGAATGGGGCAGTTCATAC
Organism: Treponema sp.; assembly: GCA_045586625.1. Lineage (GTDB taxonomy): Bacteria > Spirochaetota > Spirochaetia > Treponematales > Treponemataceae > Treponema_F. The sequence continues at coordinate 56,591 of JAZNAS010000023.1, read as the reverse complement.
TGCTTGTGGGTCTTGTTGATAAAGTCATAGGATTTGATGATGTATTCAACGCCCTGCTTGCTGAGATAATAAATAGTTCCCTTGGTATCAGTCTGGAGATTTGTGGAAAAGTTGTTGTACTTGTTGTTGATGGCTTCCACCAATTCCATGTCCTGTAATTTCCCCTTGGAATTTTCTTCCAGGCGGAAAATGTTGATGGAAGAATCCTGGCTGATATTCTTGTTGGCAGCAAGGTACTTTGTCTGGACTCCACCTTCTGTAATGGTGAACACCACACCATTGTTCAATCTATCCTGGGGAACCTTGAATTTTGCCCTTGTCTCAAAGTCATAAATCACCATCTTGTTTTTAGGCAAGGCTCCTGCAGTGGACAAGTAGACATAGCTCAGGTATCTTCCGTCTGCAGAAAGGTTCATGGATTGGATGGCTCCCTGCTGCAGGAATTTCTTCGGTTTGGTATAGCCAGCAGGAGCTGCCTCATCCTTGAGGGCATAGTAAAAGCCTGTAGTATTCTTGTTGTAATAGACGATTTTATCCTGGGAGCTGGCAATAAAGGTGTACTGCTCAAAATCCTTGTCCGTGTTGAATCGAGAAGCTATGCCGGTTTCTGCGGGATCTGCCGGAATGGCTGGTACAGGAAATGCTTCCTTAAAATCCTCCCAGGCATCCTTCATGGAGATGCCGTACACTGATTTGAAGACGGTAAAATAGGTTAATCCGCCAAGGTTTGTCATTTTCCGCCAGAACTGGGCCATCTTTTCTTCCCCATAGGTCTGGTGGATGTATTCTATAAACTCGCCACCGAACTTGTAGTTGTAGTCGGAGACGTAGATACTGCGAGCACCAGTTGTTTCTGCAAAGGTGGGGAACTTATCTTCAATCTTCGCCTGTTTGACAATGTGGCGGCTGTATTCGCTGTTGGTACGGCCTTCTCCATGGCGGCTTTCCTCCAGAATGGCAATGCCCTCAATCTGCCCGCTTGTGGGAATGAGGATGGAAGGATTCAGGGTGTCTCCAAAAATTTTGCTCACGGCAAGCCAGAAGGGATTTTTTATGTTGAGGGTGATTGCATGGGTCAACTCGTGGCGGAAGGTCATCAGAAGGTCTTCCTCGAACACGGCCATGCTTTGGTGGGTTTGTGTGTCAAAGAGCACGATGTGATTGTAGGGGAGGTAGCTGAAATAGGCGTTGAACATATCCTGGGAGCTGGTGATGGTGACGGGCAGCCTAAAATCGTGGATGAGATTGTAGGTGTCGTGTAATTCCCGGTACAAATCATCTGCATGTTCTGCAATGATTGCCGCGGATTTTTCTGAATCAGGTGTATAGATAATGTCAAAGAATTCAGTTTTGATGACCTTCAAATCCCTTTGTCCGGCCAGCATCCCCTCGTAAGCAAATAGAGAGGAAAAGCACAAAAGACAAATCAAGCTTGATAAAAGCCTTCTCATATAAAACTCCTTTTGGTGTGTCAGTTGCTGACAGGCTTGCATTTTGAAAAAAATTGTATGCACAGTCATTATAGTCAAATATATATCAAGATTCTACCCCCCCCCCCAAGGTATTTTGTCAAGAGGGAAATGTTTCTTGCAGATGTAATCTTGTCAGCATCGTGGTATACTGTTGGAAAGAAAGACATTCTGCAAGGAGCATTTTTATGGAAACTATTGGTACAAACATACCGGAATTGGATGAGGATTTCATTAACCAGCAATTGTATCGTCTTGTTACTGGTCCTACCTGTGACCGCAGTCAGATGGAACAGATTCGCGAGCCATCTTCTAGTCTTATTTACGTCCGGGACAAGGACACCGTGGATGGCTCCCGTTCCGGGCGGCTCATATTCGAGGGGCGGATTCTTTATGGCGGCATTCTGGAAGGGGACGGGGTGTATATGAGTGACGACAGGAATTTCCGTTACCAGCTGGAAAACAGCAGCCTGACCGTCACCTCCGTCTGCACCCAACAGAGCATCACCGTCACTAATTTCAACCAGGCAGGAAAGAGCCTAGGCATCAATCTGAGCGACAAGCCGGAACGGGAGGTTGCCATCGTCCTGAATCTGGCTCAGTCCATGAGTGAGTATGTGGTGGCCTTCAAGGACATAGCTCCCTACATTGCGGCTCACATCCTCAAGCCCACCCAGGTTCCCGCAGTCTACGCCAAGCTGACGCTAGTGACCTTCACCAGTCTCTCCAGGGATGACCGGGGGACATTCTACAGTGTCGCCGACTTTGTGCAGGTGGCCAACAGCCTGAAGGTGATGAACTCCCAGACCAGAATGATGAACTATGCCCTCATCAACGGAATGGCCAATTTCACCAAGGACAACAAGCTGGGCAAGGAGGTGATTCTGATTGCAGACGGGATTCCAAACGACCCGCAGGGGATGGAGAAGATGCTGCAGCTCACCCAAAACCTGAACCAGAACATTACCCGGAACAGCGGCGGCTGCAAGGACAACTGCGTGAAGATTCACACTATAGCACTGGCTCCCAACCTTGAGTTCCTGCAAAAGCTGGCTTCCGTCACTGGAGGACAGTTCTATCATGCCAGCAATGTCTTTGACTTCAAGAAGCAGCTGCTGACCTTGAGCGCCGACGGCAAGCCCTTCGATATGCGGGAGCTGGACAACGTGATTCGACCCAGTGAGATTCACAAGCTGTGGGATCCCGATGACCCAAACGACAATCCACCTCCACAGGGACAAGGAAGGGAGTGACTGCATGGCTTGGAATTCCGCTTCCCGCTGGATTGATTCCGTTTTTCCGTGTATAGTTGTGCAATGGAATTGAATATTGACTTCATGGTCAAGTATTTGCCTTGGTATGTGGACGCGGCCATATTGACGGTACGCATCGCCCTGTGGGGCATCCTCCTTTCCCTACTGGTAGGGGCTGCCTGTGCAGTGGTGCGGTATTACCGCATTCCGGTGCTGCGGCGGCTGGTTTCGGTGTATGTGGAGGTCAGTCGGAACACGCCCCTGCTGGTGCAGCTCTTCTTCCTGTATTTTGGCCTGCCCAAGGTGGGTGTGGTGCTGAGCTCTGAGGCCTGTGCCGTCATTGGACTGGCCTTTCTGGGAGGCAGCTACATGGCGGAGTCCTTCCGTAGTGGCCTTGAGTCCATTGAGCCAGCCCAGCTTGAGGCGGCTGCCAGCCTGGGCATGGGGCGACGGCTCACCATGGCGGAGGTAGTGTTTCCCCAGGCCATGGCTGTTTCGGTGCCGGGACTCTGCGCCAATGTCATCTTCCTGATAAAGGAGACCTCGGTGGTCAGCGGCATCGCCCTGGCGGACCTGATGTACGTCACCAAGGATCTCATCGGCTTGTATTACGAGACCGACGAGGCCCTCACCATGCTGGTGGTGTTCTACCTGATTATCTTGCTGCCGGTTTCTGTGGCGGCATCGATTTTGGAGCGGAGGCTGCGTCATGCTGGATTCGGGAATTAGCGTCCTGTTCATGGGCCACAACTTTCTGCGGCTGCTGGGAGGGCTGTGGGTGACATTGCGAATCAGCCTCATTGCGGTGGTGCTGTCCATGCCACTGGGAATTTTGTTCGGCATGTTTATGACCCTGCGGAATCCGGTGAGCAGGGCGGTGAGCCGCATCTACCTTGAGTTCGTGCGGATTATGCCCCAGCTGGTGCTGCTGTTCATCGCCTATTTTGGCGTGACACGAGCCTTTGGCTGGAATCTGTCGGCGGAGGCCAGTGCCATCCTGGTGTTTACCCTGTGGGGAACGGCGGAGATGGGGGACTTGGTGCGGGGCGCCCTCATCAGCATTCCAAAGCACCAGTACGAGAGCGCCACTGCCCTGGGCCTGAGCCGGATGCAGACCTTTTTGTTCGTCATCATCCCCCAGACCCTGCGGCGGCTCATCCCCCTCACCATCAACCTCGCCACCCGCATGATCAAAACCACCAGTCTGGTGGTGCTCATTGGCATGACGGAGGTGCTGAAGGTGGGCAAGCAGATAATTGATGCCAACCGGTTTACCCATCCCACGGCGGCTCTGTGGGTCTATGGCGTGATTTTTTTGTTGTATTTTCTGGCCTGCTGGCCCATTTCACTGCTGGCAAAGAAACTTGAGAAACGATGGAGGTAAGGGGAATGGAGCGGAATGTGCAGCTTGAGGTTGTGGATTTGACAAAGCGGTTCGGAGCCGATACAGTTCTGGACGGCATCAGTCTGAAGGTGCATCAGGGCGAGGTGGTGGTGGTGCTGGGGCCTTCGGGCTGCGGCAAGAGCACCCTGCTGCGGTGCATGAACGGACTGGAGCGGCCAGACGGAGGCTCCATTCTGGTGGACGGGGAAAGAATTGACCCTGATGCCCGCCGGTCAAAGGAGCTCCGGCAGAAAATCGGCATGGTGTTCCAAAGCTATGACCTCTTTCCCCACCGGAACATTCTGGACAACGTGACCTTGGCTCCAGTGAAGGTGCAGAAACGCAGCCGTGCCGAGGCGGAGGCGGAGGCCCAGCGGCTTTTGGAGCGAGTGGGCTTGTGGGAAAAGCGAAAGTCCTTTCCACGGGAGCTTTCCGGCGGCCAGAAGCAGCGGGTGGCCATTGTGCGGGCCCTGTGCATGAACCCGGAGGTGATGCTCTTTGACGAGGTGACGGCCGCCCTGGACCCGGAGATGGTGCGGGAGGTGCTGGATGTCATCCTGGAGCTGGCAAACCAAGGCATGACCATGGTGATTGTCACCCATGAGATGCAGTTTGCCCGTGCCGTCGCAGACAGAATCGTGTTTTTGGACAAGGGACGCATTGTGGAGGAGGAGGATCCGGAGGAATTCTTCACCAATCCCAAAACCCAGCGGGCCAAGGACTTCCTCCAGACCTTTACCTTCCAGAAGCACAAGTCCAGCGTGGCTTCGGAATGAGGCTCTGCGGCCACTGAACCGCAGAACGAGAAAAGCGCTTTTTTCCTAGTGAGGAAAATAAATAGAGCAAGGAGATTCTTATGAGAAGAGTTGGATTTGTACTGGCTGCGGCAATGCTGCTGGCCGGAGCATCGGTTTGGGCCTTTGGCGGCAAGGACTCTGGAGCGGCTCCTGCTGCCTCCTTCCGCACCGTAGACGAAATCAAGGCCAGCGGCAAGGTTGTCATCGGCGTGTTCAGCGACAAGGCACCCTTTGGCTATGTGGACGAGTACGGCAAGTATCAGGGATATGACGTGTACTTTGCCGAGCGAATCGGACAGGATTTGGGCGTGGCTGTGGAGTACATCTCCACCGACCCTGCCAGCCGTGTTGAGTATGCGGCCACGGGAAAGGTTGACATCATCCTGGCAAACTTCACCGTCACCGAGGAGCGTGCCCAGCAGGTGGACTTTGCCCTGCCCTACATGAAGGTAATGCTGGGAGTGGTTTCTCCTGAAAATGCCCTCATCACCGGTGTGGACCAGCTGGCTGGCAAAACCCTCATCGTAGTGAAGGGCACTACCGCCGAAACCTACTTTGAGAAGAACCACCCGGAGGTAAAGCTCCAGAAGTACGACGAGTATGCCGACGCCTACAACGCCCTGATTGACGGACGTGGTGATGCCTTTTCCACCGACAACACCGAGGTGCTGGCCTGGGCCCTGGTTAACCCTGGCTTTGCGGTGGGAATTGATGCGCTGGGCAACATGGACACCATCGCCCCCGCCGTGCAGAAGGGCAACACCAGCCTGCTGGAGTGGCTGAACAACGAGATTCAGAGCCTGGGGCAGGAGAACTTCTTCCACGCCGCCTATGATGCTACCCTGGCTCCTGTTTACGGCGATGCGGCCAATCCCGACGCACTGGTTGTTGAGGGCGGAGTCTTGAACTAAAACTGGGGCACTGTAGCCTGACTTCAAAACGCATCCTATGTGGAGTGGGCTAACCTGTGGTACACTTCACCTTCAGGATGCGTTTTTTTTGTGGGCGAAGCAATTTTAAATCTTGATGGTTGGATCTAGCCTGTCTTCACTGCCCCGCTGGATTGATTCTCCTTTTCCGTGTTATAGTTAGGGAATGAAGCTGGCTATTGATTGCAGGATGATGGGAAGCGGAGGCATCGGTACGTATTTGTGCGGACTTCTTCCCTATTTTACAGAAGAACATCAATGCCTTTTGTTGGGGCGACCAAAAGATTTGGAGGAATTCAGGGGAAAAAATGGAGTTGAAATCCTGGATTGTTCAATAGAAACCTTTTCCTTGAAGGAGCTTTTTTGTTTTCCTTCCGACTTGCTGCGTGCCATCAACAGCTGTGACGCCTACTACACTCCCTACTGCAACATCCCCGGACGGCTTTTTGGTGGTGGCATCACGATACCGATTTTTTCCACTATCCACGATGTGGTATTTCTTGATATTCCTGAATTAGCAGGCGGCATGGGCACGATGGTGAGAAAATGGTTCTATCAGCACGCTGTCAAAAAATCTTGCGGTGTCTTTACCGTATCCCAATTTTCTGCTGAGCGGATTCGTTCCCTGCTGCACTTTCCTGATGACAAGCCTCTGGTGGTGACCTACAATGCCGTCCCCCACTGGTTCACCGCCCCTGAGACTGGTTCTGGCAGTGGAATTGGCTCTAGTGCCACCCCAAGCTCCAGCTCCGCCCAAAAAACAGCCATGGAAGCCAGCAACCTGGATTCAGGGGCAAGCCGGGACTTGCTCTTTGTGGGAAACATCAAGGCTCACAAGGGATTGCACGTTTTGCTCCCTGCCTTTAGATTGGCACGACAAAAGGGCTTGCAGGGGCGGCTGGTAATTGTTGGGAACGCCAATAATTTTCGTACTGGTGACAGCGGCATCCTGGAGCAGTTTCAATCCCTGCCAGAGGAAGCCTTTTCCTTTACTGGCAGGGTCAGCGACAGCGAATTGCGGGATTTGTACCGTGGCTGCAAGGTTTTGGTGCAGCCCTCCCTGTACGAGGGCTTTGGAATGCCACCGCTGGAAGCCCTTTCCCAAGGAGCCAACGTGGTGCTGTCCGACATTCCTGTGTTCAAGGAAATTTATGGCGAATTGCCTGTCACCTTCTTCAAGACTGGAGATGTGGCTGACTTGGCAGACAAATTGCTGGAGGCAGAAAAGCTGCCGCCTCCAAATTATACGTCCAATCGGTATTCCTTTGCAAAATCAGCGTCCATTATTTTCGAGGCCATGGCCCATGCCCTTGGAAAGAAGTGACCTGGAACAAAGAATTGCAAGCCAAGGAAAAGGAGTTTGTATGAAGGTAGCAATCGTTCACTACTGGCTGGTAAATATGCGGGGCGGCGAGAAGGTGCTGGAAGCCCTGCTGGATATGTTTCCCCAGGCCGACATCTACACCCATGTGTATGTGCCGGAGGCGGTGTCTGAAAAGATACGCAGTCACCGTGTCTTTACCACAAGAATCAGCCGTCTTCCCTTGGCGGCAAAATTCTATCAAAAATACATGCCCCTGATGCCCGATGCCCTGAAGGAGCTGGATTTGTCCGACTATGACCTGATTATTTCCAGCGAGTCGGGTCCCGCCAAGGGGGTAGTTCCCAATCCCGATGCCTTCCATCTGTGCTATTGCCACAGTCCCATGCGCTATCTGTGGGATATGTACCATGAGTATTTCCGCACCGCATCGGGCTTTGTCCGCTTCTTCATGAAAAAGCTGGTTCCTTCCCTGCGGCTGTGGGATGTGATGTCCGCCAATCTGGTGGACTGCTTTGTGGCCAACTCCCACTATGTGGCCAAGCGAGTCAACCGCTACTATAACCGTCCGGCAGAGATTGTGTATCCGCCTGTTGCCATCGATAAATTTGCCTCCATTCAGCGGAATCCGAAAGACTACTACCTGTTCTTTGGGCAGCTGGTGGGCTACAAGCGGGCAGATTTGGCTCTGGAGGCCTGTGTCCGCTCTGGCCGCAAGCTGGTGGTGGTGGGAGAGGGCGGCTCTGCCAAGGAACGGCGGCGGTACGAGGCTTCCGGACTGGTGACCTTTGCGGGACGAGTGAACCACCAGCAGCTGGAGGAATACATGGCAGGAGCAAAGGCCCTGCTGTTTCCCGGTGTGGAGGATTTCGGCATCATTCCCGTGGAGGCCAATGCGGCAGGTTGCCCGGTCATTGCCTATCGCAAGGGTGGTGCCATTGATTCCATTAAGGAAGGGGTGACGGGAATCTTCTTTGACCAGCAGACCCCGGAATCCTTGATTCAAGCCATGACCCGATTCGAGGCGCTGCCCTCCCACACCTTTGCCGACAGGAGCAAGTTTGCGGCCCACGTGGAGCAGTTCAGTCAGGCGGCATTTACCGCAAAGATTCAGAAATTGGTGGATGAGCGGAAACGGCGGTAGGGATAGCTTGACTGCTTTCTGTGGGCAAGTCTTTCCAGCCAGCCGTTTATTCTTGCCACCGCCTCCCCCGTGTGTTCTCCCAGAACTCTAGATGCTTCCCTGGACTTGGTACATGAGCTCCAGATGCTCACGCAGCTTCACCTTCCGCTTTACGTCTATTTACCTCATCCTCAAAATCGCAGGCTATAATGGCATTCTTGCAGCAGCTCCGCCAAATCAGCTTCCGTGTGTCTGGTTATCCGTCAATGCAAGCTTAAAGTCTTCATAGGGGCCGGTGTGTATTATTGCAGGATTTCGATGCAAAGCATTTTTGTGTCTTCCGAGTCGGCCGCAGCTATCTTTCTGTCATCAAAAGTCCACGTGCAGACAGGATGAGGCTCTTGCCGACAATTGTTAGGCAAAAGCATTTCGTCCTCTTTCATCGCAGTCTTTTTGTTCAATATTCCCTTGAAAAGACCATCAATCTTGTCTGACTGATAGGTTAGGATGATGATTTTCTTTCCGTCATAGAAACAATATTGTATCGATATTTTGTCCAGAAAGATGTTTTTTTCCATCAATTCGGCGAAATTCATTCGACAGGAGAATCCCAAATACTTAAAGTCTTTCTCCACCGATTCCCTGCTTTGGACGTTGTAGTCATAAAACAAAATTTGTTTGCAGGCAATATATCCACGGCAACGCAGAATACAGGGCATGATGAGCCTTACGGCGAGGAGTGACAGCAAGGCATACAGGTACCGGTATATTTCATCTGCCAGACCAACAGTGCTTTGAAGGATTGCAAGCCAAATAAAAATCACTCCTGCGTGTATGGCCAATGCCAACGTACTTTTGAAGGTGAGGACAATGGGATAGACGATGAAAGCCAGGACAAGCACCACAAAAAAGAAAATATCGAGGAAGAAATAGCTTTGTGCCAGTGGAAGAATAATGTGAAGATTGCGGGAAAGACCCAGTATGCTCCCAAACATGGTGAGCTCACAGAGCAAAAACAATGCCTTCTTGTTCATAAATAGCCCCAATTCCAAGTTTTGCCAGGAAAGCGTAATCCTTGCAAATTAAGTTGCCACACAAAATAAAAAGGAGTTGCGCTTATGTACGAGCGATTGTACCAATTAACTTGCAATTTTTTCAACAGCCTGAAGGGAAATCTGATGTCTGGATTCAAATTGAGCGGCATTTACCGCAAAGCTTCAAAAATTGATGGAGGAGCGGAAACGGCGGTGGGGATAGTTGGATTGGTTTTGGTTTAAGGGAGACCGAAGCAGTTTTCGTGGCCGCAGAGATTACCGTTCCTGGGAAATCTGTAGTCCAATCTTTTCTACCAGAAGGCTGGTCTTACTTACTACCTCCTCTGGAGGGACGGGGGTATGGTCAGTAATCCACCGCTGGATGGCGTCGGTGATGCCAGCTGTCAGAAAATGGATGTAGAAGTCGTTATTGTTGTGGTACTCTATCATCAGATCTGCCACGCTGTCCTCAGCGTATTTCTGGATTACCTCCTGGAAGTACAGCAGGAAGTAGTTGTGTTGGTGGGGACGAAACACGTGGCGGTAAAATTCCTTGTTTTCGTAGAGATACTGGCAGAGCTTGTAGTAGATTTCTTTCTTGTTGGTAATCTCCTGGGGCTGTTGCATCATGAATTCCGACTGGAAGATGTATCGCAGCAGGTCATACTTGTCCCTGAAGTGATAGTAGAAGGACTTGCGGTTCATGCCACTGCTGGCGCAAATATCAGCGATTGTAATCTTTTCCAAGGGAATTTTCTGCACCAATTCCTTGAGTGACTTAGCCAGAACCCGTTTTGTTATCTGTGAATTTGCCATCTTGTCTTTAAAATACTAATGGAACAGGCATTTGTCTAACATACCATGGATAAAAAAATGCCCAATCCTGTTTGTCTGTCTAAAAACTTCTGGATTCTCACCGCTTTCGTTTTGCCTTCCGCTGATGGATTTCCTGCTGGAGCCGTTGCCGCAGCTCCTCCACCCCCTGATGGAATTCAGCGCTGCGCATGGTGGGGAATTTCCGTATGTGACGCAGCATCTTGTCCTGCCGCTGGCTCAGTGCCTCAAGCCGCTCCAGAAGCCGCTGGCCTGCCTTGTTCCTGTCCGCCTGAACACGTTCCCGTACCTTCTGGAGGAGCTGGTCCAGGGACTGCTCCTTCTCCTCAAGCCACTCTTCGCCCTCGAATCTGTCCCGCAGGGACTCGACGAATTCCTTCAGCCTTGTCTGGTAGATGGTAAAGTCCACCAGACCATGAATGGTGGTAATCAAGTCCACCATGAAGGCCGCAAAGAGAACCCCTGCGACAATGCGGGCGACGGGCAGCGGGATGGAAAGAATCTTCGATTCCAGCCAGGGATGCAGGAAGTGGGCAATCAGAGTGCCCATCACCCCAAAGCAGATGGCGCCACCAAGGAAAATCCTTCCGTGGAGGTTGAATTTCTCGTTGGAATAGTCCCACCAGCGGGTGTGGAAGAGGGTCTCCAGAAGCCAGCCGGTAAAGTATTCCACCACAGACACAATCACCATGCTGGCAAAAAACAGGGGAATCCAGGTGTGGGCCCAGGGCTGCAGCAGGTACATAATCAGCATCCCGCCGACTCCGTAGACAGGACACAGGGGCCCCCGCAAAAAGCCCCGGTTGATGAAGTGCCCGTGGCGGATGGAGCAATAGCTGGTCTCCCAAATCCAGCCGATGAGGCTGTAGGCAAGAAACAGCATGAAGACGTATGAAAGGTGGATGGTAGCCATATCTCAAGTATAGGTTTTTGCAGAGGGGGGAATCAATTTCCAGGGGGAGGCCGTTGTCCCAAAAGGTAACGGTGGCGGGAAAATGTTGATAGGGCAGTAGTCCTCGCCGCCCCTTTATTTTTCCTCCTGAGCCTGATATAATTGTATTACAGAGAATACGTGTAATACAGGAGAAAGATTATGACAAAGGCAGTTGTTACTAGATTTGACGTTGAGATTGTTGAGCGGCTCACGGAGCTGGCCCGCCGTACTGGACGCACCAGGTCATACTACATCAAGGAGGCGGTGGAGGAGAAGCTGGTGGACATGGAGCTCATCTATCTGGCCCAGAGCCGCGCGGAGGATTTGCGGGCTGGCAGAAGCAGCACAATCTCCCTTGATGAAATAGGGGAGAAGTATGGCCTATAAGGTATTCTTGGATGCAAAGGCGGAGGAGGACTTTGCAAAATTGGATAAGTCTGTTCAAAAGTGATTGTTCAAGTACATGAAGCGGATTGAGGAGCGGGAGGACCCGAGAACCTTGGGAGAGCAGCTTCAAGAAAATTTGTCTGCCTACTGGAAGTTCCGGGTGGGGGACTATCGGCTCATTGCGGAAATTAGCGATGAGCGGGTTATCGTGCTGATGCTAGTGGTTGCCCACCTTCGCAAGGTCTACGCCACCGCCAAGAAACGGCTCTCGGAAAGGTAGTCCATATAAAACTACTGGCCGTTGGGCTGCTCCGGCATTTGTGCTTGAGTTGCTTGGCCCAGATTCATCCCAGTAGCTCCAGCAGCACCTCCCGTGACCGCTGGGCAATCAGTGCGGATGCCTCCTCTGCAAATCGCAGCCTGTCAAAGCTGACCGCCTCCTCCCGTGGCTCCAGAAAGCAGTGGGGCTCCACCTGGAGGATTTCGGCAATCTGCTCTATGACGGACAGGGGCGGAATGCTCTTGCCTCCCTCTATCATGTTGATGTAGTTGATGTTTTTATCGAGCAGCGAGGAAAGCTTTTCCTGGGAGAGCTTTGCCCTGCGTCTGTAAAATTTTAGATTGTCACGAAATACCGTTTCCAGAGAAGGTTTCATACAATATATTATGCTGGATTTTCCAAGCTAAAATCATATTATTAAACCATGGAATAATTGACAGGAAAACCAATATATAATATTGTATTTATGGGATAGGTTCCCAATACATTATATTTTCTGGAGGAAAAAGATGAAGAAGCAATGGATTGTTGAGTATCGAATAAAAGGAAATAATGCCAAACCTGGACCATGGTATACTCAAGCTAGTTCTAGAGATGAGGCGATTGCTAATTTTTGGAGAGGTCATTCGGAAGCGAAACATGAAATCATTAGTGTCTATACACGTCAGTAATTTAGATATTTTGTGGTTAAGTCACTAGGTGCAATAAGTGGCACATCAGGAGCAAGCTGAGATTGTATACGATTTGGTTTGCTCCTTATTTAACTTAGAAATTAATTTGGATATGGAGCTATGACGGAAGAAGAACGGGAACGCAGGGAGCAGATAAAAGAAGCCCAAGAGAAAGGGCAAGAGGCTGTCAGGGGGTTGTGGCAGCATTTCAAAAAGATTACCGGAAGCGAAGAGGATGAAAATGGCAAACTCGGCCCCATGACAAAGAAAGGAAAGATTATTTTCTGTGGGATTGTCATTGTTGTTCTCATAGTTGCCTGTTCGCCATAAGGTGACATTGCAATGAACAAGTCCTCCCCAAGATGAAGTCCCTTGCCGCCTCGTGCCAAAGAAACCTTTCTGTGCCACCGGACAAATTTCCTCGTTTCATATTGACAAATATCAATGTTATGAGTACAGTAACATCGATGATAATCAATGTGAGGTGCGTACATGGAAAGAAGAGAATGCACGAAAATCTTAAAGGCATTGGCAGATGATACTCGTATGCAGATATTTGAAATGCTGCGGGGCGGTACGCTTTGCGGTTGCAAAATCTTGGAAAGTCTGAATATCACGCAACCCACCCTTTCCCATCACATGAAGGTGCTTTGCGAGTGCGGCCTGGTAAAAGCAGAAAAGGATTGGAAATGGACGTATTATACACTTGCCTGCTGCAAGCTCAACGAAATGCTTGATTTTCTTGGGGACACGAAATGCAGAACGGGAAGAACTAGCGAAGCTTCTTGTAAGGAAAATGCCTGCGATTAAAAGCAGATTTTTTTTGCCTGTCATTTTGTCTATCATATAGATAATTATCTATGTAATAAGCGAAAATTCTATTTGGAGTTGTGTTATGAAAACGAAAAAATGTAAATGGTTATGGTGGCTCACAGGAGTAATTGCCGTTGTTGGGCTTGTGCTGCTTGCGGATGGAGTAAGGGGCATTCAAGCCGTTGGAGATTTTATTGCCGACCAAATTCTTGGTATGAAATGGCTAAACGCTTTAATCGGCATGGCATTTACCGCTATGTTTGGCGCAACCTTTATGTCGGGACATTGGGGGCAGGCAATGCAGTTTTTCGTATATGACACAATAAAAATCGTTGTGCTATTATGCTTGCTCATCTTTCTGATTTCCTATATTCAAAGCTACTTTCCGCCAGAAAGAACGAAACAAATCCTTGGTCGGTTTCAGGGAATCGGCGCAAATGCTGTTGGATCTTTGCTTGGTACGGTTACGCCGTTTTGCTCTTGTTCGTCTATTCCCATCTTCATGGGCTTTATCCGTGCGGGGCTTTCAAGCGGCGTTACGTTCAGCTTTTTGATTTCAAGCCCGCTGGTCGATTTGGGTGCATTTGTTTTGCTTGTTAGCGTGTTCGGCTTTCCCATCGCAACCGCTTATGTTGTGGTCGGTTTGATGCTGGCAATTGTCGGTGGCACGATTATCGAAAAGACGGGCGTGGGTAAACACGTACAAGATTATATTTTAGAAGGCTCGATTGCAGAAATGGACGGCGTAGAAATGTTGCAAAGGGATAGATTGATTTATGCAAAAGACCAAATGCTTTCCACGTTAAAAAAGGTATGGATGTATATCCTTGTGGGCGTTGGTATTGGCGCAACCATACACAATTTTATTCCTGCCGAGTGGATTCAAGCGGTTTTAGGTAGTGATAAATGGTACGCCGTTCCGCTTGCTACGATTCTTGGAACGCCTATGTATGCAGATATTTTCGGTACAATTCCCGTTGCGGAAGCATTGTTTGCAAAGGGCGTTGGCGTTGGTACAATTCTTTCCTTTAAGATGAGCGTTACGGCACTTTCCCTGCCGTCAATGATTATGCTTTCAAAGGCAGTAAAACCAAAGCTTTTATTTTGGTTTGTCTTTATTGTCGTTGCCGGCATTATGATACTAGGCCTTGCCTTTAATGCCCTTAATTTCTTGTTCGTGTAATACAATTTAAGGAGATTTATAGTATGAAACTTATTACTCTTGGTTACTGTTGCAAAAAGTCAAAACAAAATCACGAAAACGCCGTGATTGCCGCAAAAAATTGTGGTGTTGAAGCGCCCGTAAATATTTCCGACACAATGGAAATGATGAAATACGGCGTAATGAGCACCCCTGCCCTCGTGATTGACAACAAGGTTGTGTCCATGGGCAGGGTTTTGTCGGCAGCGCAAATTGAAGGCCTAATCAAAGGCAGGATGAGGGAGGAAGGCTCCACCAAAGCCTCGCCATAAACACCCTATCTACACATAAAAGCTACATCATTTGCACTTGATTTGCACTCCGTTTGGCAGTATAGTTGAAGGAGTGCATATCTTTCGATGTAGCTTTTTCAGGAGGCAAACCATGACAAACGTAACCATCAGGCTGAACAGCGACGACAAGGCGGAGTTCTCCCGCATCTGCGAAAAAATCGGGCTTTCCGTTTCGGCAGCCTTCAACGTCTTTGTGAAAACCGTCATCAAGGAAGAGCGGATTCCCTTTGAGCTTTCCGCCAGGGACCGTGACGACTTTTACAGCGAGGCCAACCTCCGCCATCTGGAGGAGCTCAAGCGGCTTGACGATGCCGGCCAGCTTCATTTTGTCACGAAGACTTGGGAAGAGTTGAAGGCGATGGAAAAATGAGCAAGATTGTTTTCTATGAATTGGCCTGGGAGCAATATCTGTACTGGCAGAGTCAGGACAAGAAATTCATCAAAAAACTGAACAAGCTGCTTGCCGACATTGACCGCAACGGCAATGCGGGGCTTGGCCATCCTGAGCCCTTGAAGGGGAATCTGGCTGGCTGGTGGAGCCGTGAAATTGACGAGAAAAACCGGTTGATTTATAAAATCGAGGACGGCTGCATCAAGATTTTCCAGTGCAGGAACCACTACCAGGACAAATAAATCAACTTGCATCGCTTCCAGCTTTTGCAATAAGTAGCCTGTGTATTAAAAACGCCTCCCCGCAAACACGCCTAAGCTTTGCTGAGTCTGGCTGGAAAAGGAGGGATTTCCTGGATTCTTTCATTTTGCGTTAGGTGATGATATAATTACAAAAGATTTTGGTGAATTAGGTAGGGTGTAATGTCTTCAAGGTGCAGGAGAAAAACACTATGAGAAAGCTTGTGCTGTCATTAGTCTTGTTGGTCGTGGGCAGCCTGGTATTCCCAGAGCAGGCCGTGAGTCCCAAGCTGGAGACCGTGGGCTTTTGGGGTGATTTTTTCAGTCTGGATAAAGAAATAACGGGTTGGACATGGGTCTCCGCCAATGTGCACTACAATTATGCCACCTACAATTTCTCCGACAAGGGGGCTTTGGCTGGGCCAGCGGGGATTGGTGGCCGGCTTTCGTGGGTAGCTTGGGCTGAAATATTTGAATTCGTCTTTTCCAGCGGATACAGCTTCAACTCTGTGGAGCTTAATGGAGGCAGCTACCACTACCATGAGTTCGACCCGCTAATCTTTCAGATTGGCATGTTCCCGTTTTGGCGGTTTGGACTGCGGGGAGGCATTGCCCTGACCCTTCTGTGGGAGCGATGGCTGCCGGACCAAGGGGGTGCTGCCCACACCAACTGCCTTGGCCTTGGCTTGTCCTATCCTGTGGACATGAACTTTTGGCTGAATCCGAACCTGTTGCTGACAGCCGGGGTCAAGCCTCTGTTCATTGCCAATGGCAGTTCTATCTTGCTGAGACATTCCTTTATGGTGGGACTCATGTTCTACCTATTTATATAGGATTGCGTTCGCTACAAGGAGCAATGGATGAAACTGATGAGAAAGCTTGTGCTGCCGCTTGTCTTGTTGGTTGTGGGTAGCTTGGTATTCCCAGAGCAGGCCGTGAGCCCCAAGCCTGAGACCGTGGGCTTTTGGGATGGTTTGGGAGGGTTCTTTTGGGAGGATTGTTTTCTGGGAGGGGGGGCTAATGGGGTAAACTCCTCTGTCAATGTGTATTACAATTATACCACCTATAATTTCTCCCACAAGGGAGCCTTGGCCGCGCCAGCGGGGATTGGCGGCCGGCTTTCACTGTTGGGTGTCAATTTGATGCCATTTAGCTGCGTCTTTTCCAGCGGATACAGCTTCAACTCGGTGGAGCATAATGGAGGCCGTTACCACTACCATGAGTTCGACCCGCTGCTCGTTCAGTTCGGTCTGGTCTTTTGGCGGTTTGGACTGCGGGGAGGCCTTGCCCTGACCCTTCTGTGGGAGCGATGGCTGCCAGACCAAGGGGGTGCTGCCCACACCAACTACCTTGGCCTTGGCTTGTCCTATCCCTTGAACATGGATTTTTGGTTGTCTCGGAGTCTGGTGCTGACAGCCGGGATAAAGCCCCTGTTCATTTCCCGCAACGACACTATGCTGCTGAAACATTCCTTTACGGTGGGACTCATGTTCAACCTGTTTTATACCGAAGACTACTGAAATGTTTTGAATATTTGTCTTTCTGAGTGGGACAAGTGGAGGTTGTGGAATGAGAAGGATTGTGCCGGTTATTCTTGCGGCGTTGAGTCTTTGCGGTGTCTTTGCAGATGACGGAGGCTCCTATTATCCGGAGGACTGGACCTATGGCAATATTTATGTGGAAGAGCCAAATGACAAGATTGCCCTGGAAAAAGAGCTGCTCATTGTTGAGCAAAAAGGTGCCAACAAAGGAATAACGGCCTTGTTCGATTTTAAGAACACAACTGCACAGAACGTGACGGTTCCTTGTGCATTTCCTGTAATTGTAACGACCTTGGTTGCAGTAAACAAAAATGGAAGCATCTCAAATACAATACCTGTAGGAAATGGAATGAAATCCAAGCTTGATTTGTTGGATCTTGCTACAGGAAAAAGGAATGCGACAAAGGAAGATTTTTTTGCCATAGACAAAAAACTAAGAACCTTGTCAATCCACGAGTATCTTTCGGAAATGAAAAAAAACGAAATCACCAGCTCAACCCTGCAGCCCTGCCTTATCCAGCAGGATGGAAAAAAAGTTCCAATCTTAACGGTGGGGATTGAAACCTCAATTGAAAAGGACGTGGAAACCTCTGCACGTGCCAAAGAGAACTCATGGAGCCAGGCTGAGGAAATTTATACTTTGAAACTTGTCCTGCACTTTTACCACGAGCTCGTTTTCAAGCCCTCTGTTTCTTCAAAGCTGACGGTAAAATATGATGTTGACTCTCAAACAAGAAGTTACAAGGGTACCAAATACCATTTGATTTATGACATCTCCACTGGCGGCACCTGGAAAGGAGCCATCAAGGAATTCATTGTTCTTACAGATAGTGGAATGACCCCACATAATTCAAATGCTCATTTTGAAGTGTCAGAGTGTTTTGAGCCTTTGGTGTTTTACACAGCCCAAAACTACAAACCACAAAAAAAAGAGTTTCTTGAATTTGATGCAGCTTTATGGCCCTCGGAGGGGCCTTTAAGTATTTTTCAGCTTCAGTCAGTATTGGATGAAGAGCCCCAAGCTTTTGTGACGAACGTAAGGGCATCTTCTGAACTGAGCGGTACTTTCAAAATGGCGATAGCAATAGCAGCTCCTGATTATTTGAGCCTTGATGCAAATCAAGATGAGAATTTACGAAATTCTACATACAAGGCAAACACTTCCTTTGATGGTATTTTGTTCAATGGTTGGGTTGAAGGTGTGAAAGGCGATGGGATTGGGGAGTGGATTGAATTCACCCTCACTTCAAGTGTCCTTGGCCCCTTTGCAACAAACGGGCTTCGTAGATTTCATGGGGAGTATTATTATAATCTGGATAAACAGCGGTTTTATGATGAGGATAGGTTTTCCGTATTCAGTAAGTCTGGATATGTGGGAGAAACGTGGGTTTCAAACAATCGTATCAAAACAATGACACTCTCTGATTCCTCCGGAAAGACAAGCCTCAAATTGGATTTTGCAGATCTTTTCCCCCTATTCAAGGCTGAGCTGGAGCCGGACCTCATAAATATAAACGCTGTCAGAAATCCTGTGTTCCTTGAAAAAGGCACGTACAGAATGACAATTGATTCCGTTTACAAGGGCGAACGATGGGATGACACCGTGCTTGGAGAGGTCTGGTTCATTCCGTTGTCAGCTCCCCTCAGTAAAATGCTTGGAAACGACACGGAGCTATTTTTCAAAAAACCACTCCTGCAAATCATACAAGGCTATGTGTCAGAGAGTATTTTAGAGCAACAAAGAGAAATGGGGCGCCAGAAAGAATATGAGGAGGAATATGGATGGTGAAAGAGCCATCTTCATGCAAGCCCACGAAGATGGCCCTTTGGCAAAAACTTGTGCCAAAAGCTTTTATGCTTCGATTTCCTTGATGAGGTTCACCATCTCGATGGCTCCAAGGGCGCAGTCGTAGCCCTTGTTGCCGGCCTTTGTTCCGGCCCGCTCAATGGCCTGCTCAATGTTTTCGGTGGTGAGGATGCCGAACATCACGGGAATCTGGCTGGAAAGGGAGACCTGTGCGATTCCCTTGGACACCTCGCTGCACACATAGTCGTAGTGGGTGGTGCTTCCCCGGATGACGGCTCCCAAACAGATTACGGCGTCGTACTTGCCGCTCTTGGCCATCTTGGAGGCGATGAGGGGAATCTCGAATGCGCCGGGAACCCAAGCAACGTGGATGTTCTCCTCCTGCACACCGTGACGCAAAAGTCCGTCCATAGCTCCAGACAAAAGCTTTGAGCCGATGAACTCGTTAAAACGAGCAACGATAATTCCCACCTTCATGGTGGAAGCAACTAATGAGCCTTCAAATTTCTTCATATATTTCTCCTTGTGGTTTAGTTTTACGGTAAAGCTTGAGTCAACAAGCTGTTACCAACTGCTGACTCACGGTGCATCTCATTGATAATTCAGGAAATGTCCCATCTTGTGCTGCTTTGTCTTGAGATAGAACAGGTCATCCTTGGTGGCATCCATCTGGATGGGAACCCGCTCCACAATCTCCATGCCAAAGTCGGAAAGCTGGTACATCTTGTCGGGGTTGTTGGTCAAAAGCCGCATGGTCTTTACGCCCAGGTCCCGCAGAATCTGCGCGCCGATGTAGTATTCCCGCTGGTCAGCCTCAAAGCCCAGGGCGAGGTTGGCCTCCATGGTGTCCATACCCTTTTCCTGCAGCTCGTAGGCCCGAAGCTTGTTGATGAGGCCAATTCCCCGTCCCTCCTGCCGCATATAGAGCATGACACCACGTCCTTCTGCCTCGATTTGGGTCATGGCGGCGGCAAACTGCTGGCCGCAGTCGCAGCGAAGGGAGCCAAAGGCATCACCGGTAAGGCACTCAGAGTGGACACGACACAGCAGGTTCTGCCCGTCGCCAATGTCGCCCTTTACCAGTGCCACGTGGTGCTCGCCGTTCAGCTTGTTTACGTAGCTGTAGGCGGTGAACTCGCCGTACTTGGTGGGCATCTTGGTGACGGTCATACGGTCCACCAGCTTTTCGTAGCGCTTGCGGTAGGTTTGCAGGGCTTTGATGGTGATAAACTTGAGGCTGTGCTTCTTTGCCAGCTCCTTCAGCTCCGGGGTCCGCATCATTGTGCCGTCGTCCTTCATAATCTCGCAGCACAGGCCGCATTCCTTCAGGCCCGCCAGCCGCATCAGGTCAACGGTGGCCTCGGTGTGGCCGGGACGAACCAGCACGCCGTTACGCTTTGCCTCCAGCGGGAACATGTGGCCGGGGCGGCGGAAGTCATCGGGGCGGGCATTGTCGTCCACGCACTTCATGGCGGTGAAGGAGCGTTCCTGGGCGGAAATGCCGGTGGTGGTGTCCACGTGGTCGATGGAGACGGTGAAGGCCGTCTCGTGGTTGTCGGTGTTGTAGCTTACCATCTGGGGAAGCCTGAGCTTCTGGATGTAGTCAACGGACATGGGCATACAGATAAGGCCTCGACCGTGGACAGCCATAAAATTTATCATTTCTGTGGTGGCAAACTGGGCTGCACAAATAAAGTCTCCCTCGTTTTCCCGATCTGGATCGTCGGTCACCAAAATCATCTTTCCCTGACGCAAATCCTCCAGGGCTTCCTCAATTGTGTTGAAGTCAGACATAGCTGCTCTCCTTATGTATGATGTGGCGATTTTATGGTCGCCGAGATTTATTTTTTGGATTTAAAATCCATTTGCGGCTAAAAACTCCATGGTTATGCCGCTTTTTTCCTGCTTTTGATTTCCGCTGGCTCCAGACTGAAAATCTGCCTGCTGCCAGCTGGACTGGACTCCTCCTTGGAGGAGTTTTTCCACGTACTTACCGATGATGTCGTTTTCCAGGTTTACCTTGTCACCAACCTTTTTCTGTCCCAAAATAGTGATGGCCACCGTGTGGGGAATGGCTGAAATGGCAAAATCCTTGTCAGAAACCCGTGCCACAGTAAGGCTTGTTCCGTCAATGGTGATGGAGCCCTTTTCCACAATGTACCGCAAGATTTCTGGGCCAGCAGAAATGGTGTACCAAATGGCATTATCGTCCCGCTGGATATTGGAAACTGTTCCCACGCCGTCTACGTGGCCAGACACAATGTGACCTCCAAAACGACCGTTGGCAGCCATGGCTCGCTCCAAGTTTACGCAACTCCCTTGTCGTAGCTGCCCCAGGTTGGTGCGGTTCAAGGTTTCGTGCATTACGTCGGCGGCAAAATCGCTGGCACTGAATTCAGTTACTGTCAAACAGATTCCGTTAACAGCAATGCTGTCTCCAATATGTATATCCGCCATGATTTTTGCCGCTTGAATCCGCAAAATAGCAGAATTCCTTCCTTTTTGAATGGCTTTTAATGTGCCGATTTCTTCAATTATTCCAGTAAACATAAATTATTTTCTCCTAAAACTAGTTGCAGCTACAGCCTGCTGAATGGCAAGAAGAACGAACTTCTTGTTCCAAAAGGAAATCATCTCCCAGCTGCTTGGTGGAAACCACCTTCATCAAGCATGCTTCCTGTGGACTGTCTACTCCTACACCTCCCACGGGAGACTTGGCGGCAGCTCCTCCAAAGATTTTGGGAGCAATATAGGTGTACACCCGCTGCACCAAGCCTGCCTGTAGCAAGGACCAGTTTAGCTGACCGCCACCTTCCACAAGAACACTATCAATTTTTTCTTGGCCCAATCGATGAACCAATGCTTGTAGGTCAACCCCTCCATTTTTTGAGGGCACCACCCAAATCTGGCAACCAGCTTCTTGGTAGGGCTTGTACCGAGACTCCTCCTGACAGCAGGTGGCAATGATGGTGGGAACTTCCTTGGCGGTGGTAACCAGCTTGGAGGAAAGGGGAGTGCGGAGCTGAGTGTCGCACACAATTCTCACGGGATTATTGCCATTTTCTATGCGACAGGTTAATTCTGGATCATCTGCCAAAACTGTTCCAGTTCCCACCATAATGGCAGCATACTTGTTCCGTAGTTGGTGCACGTGGTGGCGGGCTACCTCTCCAGTAATCCAACGAGAGGCTCCTGTGTGGCAGGCAATTTTTCCGTCGGCAGTCATGGCATATTTCAATGCAAGGTAGGGCTGCTTGGTGGTAATGTAATGGAAAAAGATAAAATTGATGGCGTCACATTCTGCTTGCAGGCAGCCTTCTTCCACCTGAATGCCTGCTCCCTTGAGCTGGGCAATTCCCTTGCCAGCTACCAGTGGGTTTGGATCTGCGGAGCCTACCACTACACGGCTTATTCCTGCTTGAATCAGGGCTTCTGTACAGGGGGGATTTGTTCCGTGATGACAGCAGGGCTCCAAGGTGACATAGATGGTGGCTCCTGCTGGGGATTCAGTGCAGGCAGCTAAGGCATTTCGCTCTGCATGGGGGCAGCCGTATTGCTGATGATAGCCTTCTCCAATGACACGGCCATCCTTTACCACCACAGCTCCCACCAAGGGATTGGGATTTACTCTGCCTGTTCCCTTGAGAGCCAGTGCAATGGCCTGTCTCATGTATTTTTCATCGTCTAAGTTCATAGTCACCTTGCTCTGTCTTTAGGGCGGAAAATGCCTGGATGCTGGCGGGGAACTGGCGGCGGCAAAAAAAATCCCTGAGCTGGCTCAGGGGCATGGAAAGCCGCAGGTTCTGCTCTGCGAGTCATCTTCTTCCATCCAGACTGTAACTGTCGGCTTCGGAATTGCACCGAATCATGCCTTGCGGCTCGTGGGCTGTACCACCGGTAGGAACTTTCATCCTGCCCTGAAGACGTGTGTTTTGCCTCGGAGCAAAGTCCGAGGCTTGTTGTTTCGTCCTACACTATAATCAAGGGGCCATGGTCTGTCAAGTTGGTGCTCACCTCCAGAATCTGACGGGATTCAGGTTGTGGGTGAAAGCCAGTGCCAGCTCCACTCCCTGCTGGAAGTCGTCAGCTGCTATGGGAATGTTGCTGAGGTTGTCTGCTCTCTGGACACCTGCATAGTTCATGCCGAGAAAGACATCCATCCCAAAGGAAAGGTAGTTGGAGATACCCACCCGCACCGGGACAGTCAGAAGATTGTCCACAAGGTAGTAGCGGTGGCTCCAGTCAATGTTTGGATTGCTCTTGTAATATGCCTCGGGATTCAGTTGGAGGTCGGCAGAGAGTGACAGTGCTGTGTCTGAAAAGCCTGTCTTTTGGGCAAGCCTGCCCTGGAACCAGCTGCCGTTGGTGTAGAGAAAGTCATGGACTCTCTGGTACAGTTCTTCTCAGTTTACAGCAAAGCTGTCCCTGTATCAAGGATAGAGTTTGAATCCCACGGTAGTGATGAATTGTGTGTGCGTTGGATATTCTGAAGTGTTGATTTTGTGGATATCGTAGCGTTGGCCGGAGTTGGGATTTCCGTCAATGTCGGTGTAATAGGAATATACCACGCCCAAATCACAGAAGAGCTTGAGGGGAATGGCAAGCCCCTGCATATCGAAGGAACCACCCACCTTGAAAATATGCTGCCACTGGTAGGCTCCGTCGTGGAGGAAGTATTTCCACAGCTCCGGCTTGCCTTCCTTGTCATTGCGGCCAGTTGTATCCAGTTGGGAGTTGAGTCCACTGCCGTCCACCGCTCTGCTGCCATGCTCAGCACCATGGCGCACCATCTGGTACTGGGCATGGAAACGGAATGCACCACCGTGTATAACAGATGACTCAAAGCGCACCTTCAGCTCGTCGGAGTTTGGTGGCAGGTAGTAGCCCAGGGAGACACCGTTGTTTGCGTGGGGCTCCTCCATCCATTCTTCATACCAGGGAGTCTTTACCAGCTGGTGGGTGTAGACGTAGGGCTCGATTTTGGTGTATTGGAGGGTGAAGCTAGAAAATGCAAGCTTGGGAATAGGGAGTGCTGCAGAGAGACCAACTTGTAATGCGTACATATTTCTATCCTGACTAAAGAAGTCCGGGCTAGACAAGTCCATTTCATCAACGTATGCGGAGCCCCAAATCCTTCCAATTCCAGGATATTGCAAAATCATTGTAGCAAACATGGCTAAATTGTCAAAGTCTCCCATATTGTTCTGATAGAAGAAGCGGCTCAGCAAGGGAAATGAATATCCCAATTCAAACCGTTTGGGGAATACGGCACTGGAGCCAAAGCTAAAGTGAAGGTAATTTTTGTAGTTTGCCTCAGCCATTCCAATTGCAAAGGCATTTTGAAAGGTAGCGGAGCTAACGCTGATTCCGTTCATGTTATAATATTCTAGAATACCAGTGAGACTAGACATTCTGAGCCAGTTAAAAGGCTCGAAATTTGCTTCTACTCCAAAGAAGGGACGGGCGGCAGCATTGAGCACAAGGCTACTGCCATTAGTTCCTGCTGCCCACTCCCGTTGCAAGCGGCCGGCTCGCACAAAAATCGCATCATCTAAGAAGGAGACAGCCATTTCTCCGTTCATCTGGTAGCCAAAGGATATTCCATAGGGCCATTCGTAGAAGCCACTGGCAGAAAGGTTCTCTCCTTTGAAAATAGAGCCATCCCAGTGCTTTTGATAAGTATAGGGAAAAAATGGTGTTGGCTCACCAAAGACTATATATTCTTTGTTTTGATCCTTTCTGGCAGGGTCAATATCCTTGTCTTCAAAGCCTTTGTAAAAGGGATAGGCTGTTCCCAGCTCTTGTCTTGGTGCCTTCATCAAGCCACCGCCAGCGGAGAAGTTCCAGGAAAAGGTGCTTCCCATGTCTCCACTAACAAAGACTACACCCCAGTTGTCGGTTCCCCATTCAAAATCCTTTCCAAGGAATTCGTAGGAACCAGAAGCTACGGATTGCCAGCTTGCTCCCGCATTAAAGCTCATGGTTATGCCAGATTTTGTTGTATGCTCCTGATATGTTTCTCCGGTGAGCCAGCTCCAGCCTTCTTCCTTTTCAAAGGAGGCCAGGGCTTGCTGGAGAATTCCCCTTTCTGAGGAGGAGAGGCTTGACCAAGGAAGCTCAGCGTCCGCAGAGAGGATGGTGTTGATAATGCGCTTGATTTTGTGCTGAGAGTAGGGCTTTGCCTCGCTCAATGCAGGACACAAGCCTTTGAGCTGAGCCTGTTCAATGACGTAATAAATCGGGTCGTCCAGCGGAACGGCAATGTGGCTTTGTGCTGCAAGGGGCAGGACGAGTGTGACAGCCAAGAGAAAACAAACAACAAATCTTTTCATGTTCTCAGTATACCAATATTTATATAAAAGTGAAAGGGTTCTATAGCCTGCTGGTTAGGGATGGTGGAAAATAGACTAAGATTTTTTTTTCTGTTATATTGAACCTCATGGAAACATACAAAGGACTTTCTGCCTCGGAAGGTATTGGTTTTGGAGAGGTTTTCCTTGTTCCTTCTCCAGCTCCTCGTTTAATTCCCCAATATAAGATACAAGATGCTGATATAGATGCAGAGTGGCAGCGCTTGGAAGCTGCTTTGGCCAGGGTAAAACAACGCTTGGAAGCTCAATCTGCCACGGCGGATAGCCAATATGCCGCTATTCTGGAAACCTACATCGTCATGCTGATGGATGTGGAATTCCTGTCCCAAGTAAAAAGCCTTTTGGTAAAGAGCCTGCAGAACATCGAGATTGTGCTGCAAAAAAAGGCTGCCGAAATGGCGGAAATTCTGCGGGGTGCAGGTGATGAATACTTGGCAGAACGGGCTCGTGACATTACCGATGTTTTTTCTCAGGTTGTTGACGAGCTTTTAGGGTATAAGCCCTTTGATTATGACCTTGTGCCAGAAAACTCTGTGGTGGTGGCAGACTCTGTAAGTCCAGCTGATGCCGTTGCCCTGTTCAAGAAAAATTTGCGGGGCTTGGTGGCCTGCGAAGGTGGTGTTTCCAGTCATCTGGCTATTTTGGCCCGAAATCATCGTTTGCCGGCAGTTTTGGGAATCAAGTCCATTACCGACAAGCTGGAGTCTGGCCAACAAGTGATTGTGGACGGAAGTGAAGGCTTGGTCATTGTTCAGCCGGATGAAAGGACTCTGAAAAAATACCAGAAATCTGAAGCTGCCAAGCAAAAGGAGGAGAAAAGCCTTTCCAAGCTAAAGCATAAGGCGGCCACCACAAAGGATGGTGTGGCTTTTACCTTGTTGGCAAACATCGGTTCTCCTGAAGAGGCCCAGCTTGCTCTGGATGAGGGGGCGGAGGGAATCGGGCTTTTCCGCACGGAATTCCTTTTTATGGGAGCGGTGCAGGATGCCAGAAAATCTGGTTCCTCCAGTGTCCATTCTGTCTCCGAGTTGGCTCAGCTGGCGGCCTATCGTCAGGTTTTGGAGACCATGGGTAATCGTCCTGTAGTTATTCGTACCCTGGATGCTGGTGGAGACAAGCTTATTAAGGATGCTGGCTTTGACAGCGAGCCAGAGCAAAATCCCCTGCTGGGAAAGCGTGCCATTCGTTTGACCTTGGCCAACAAGTCCTTGTTCAAGCGACAGCTGAGAGCCTTGTATCGGGCTGGTGTGTACGGTGATTTACGGATTATGATTCCCATGATAACCCATCTGTCTCAGATTAAGGCCACACTGGAGATTATTCGTGAGGCAAAGGAGGAATTGCAAAAAGAAGGTATTGCCTTCAATCCAGATGTTCCTGTGGGAATCATGGTGGAAACTGCCGCTGCTGCTGTTTCCGCCGACATTTTTGCCCAGTATTCCGACTTTTTCTCCATCGGAACAAACGACTTGACTCAGTATGTTTTGGGCATTGACCGGGAAAATCCCTCGGTGGCAGAGTTATATGATGATAAGAATGTGGCTGTGCTGCGTCTTATTAAGCATACGGTGGCCTGTGCCGACAAAGCCGGAATTTCTGTTTCAGTTTGTGGTGAGATGGCCGGTACTGCCGACAGAGCCTTGCTTTTGGCTGGTTTGGGAGTAAGAACCTTGAGCATGTCCTCAGTTCGCATTGGAGCTATAAAAAAAGCCTTGGCAAGCCATTCCATCAAGGAATTGGAGGATATGGCTCAAAGGGCTTTGTCTGGAGAATCTTTAGCCGTTCAGGGAGCAAAAAACTAATATGAGCAAGAAATTTTCTAAGAAAAAAAAACAAGAGGATATGCTGGAGCTGGAAAATCAGGAGGATGCCTCCCAGGATTTTGAAGGAGCGGGCTTTAGTCGGGACAAAAAATATCGTAATCTGCCCCTGGTGGTGATTGCAGGACGCCCCAACGTGGGAAACTCCCCCTTGTACAATCGTTTGCCGCATCGTCGCGGTGCCATTCCCGACCCAACTCCCGGCGTTACCAGAGATCCTATTCAAGAAACTGCCTTTATCAACGGCTATCCTGTAAACCTTATGGACACTGGTGGATTCAAGCTGGATAGGGACATTGGCTCCATGGAAGCGGTAATGGACGAGCTTGTTGTGGAGCAAAGTCTCAAGGCGCTGGAAAAGGCCGATGTCATTTTGCTGCTGCTGGATGCGGGATTGATTACTGGCGAGGACGAGGAATTCATCAATCTGCTGCGCCCCTACTGGAAAAAGGTGATTGCCACGGTAAACAAGACGGAGGGTGGCCGGTTGGAAGAAGAAGCCTGGAACTACATGCGGTTTGGCTTTGATTCCTTGCTGTTGATTTCCGCTGAGCATGGAGACCGCATCCCGGAGCTTAAAAAGCAGCTGGTTTCCCGCTTGGATTTTTCTGCGGTGGAAGAGGACGAAGGCGGGGAGCCTGTCCGCATTGCCATTATGGGAAAGCCTAACACGGGAAAATCCACCTTGGCCAACCGCCTCACCCACACGGAGGCTTCTATCGTGTGCGATTATGCTGGAACTACCCGTGACGTGGTGGAGGGAAGCTTTCAGTACAAGGGACGGAATTTTCAGGTGCTGGACACGGCGGGAATCAGACGAAAGGCAAGGGTGAAGGAGAACGTGGAGTATTACTCTGTAAACCGAGCCATCAAGACACTGGACAGGGCGGAGGTGGTTTTCCTGATGATTGATGCCCAGGAAGGGCTGTCCGACCAGGACAAGAAGATTGCCGCCCTTGCCCATGATAGAGGCCGTGGAGTGATTTTTGTCTTGAACAAGTGGGATACCCAGGAGCAGGGCCGTGCAGCCTTGCGTAAGGCCGAAGAAAATATCCGCATCATGTTCGGCCACATGAGTTATGCCCCGGTCATTGCCATTTCTGCACTGGAGGGCAAGGGGATGCAGGAGCTTTTGAATACAGCCTTGGAAATGCAGGCCCAGCTGCACCGTAAAATCGACACCGGCAGCTTGAATCTTGCCCTCAAGGATTGGGTTTCCGCCTATCCACCGCCCGCCAGCCGTACCGCCAGCTTCAAGATGAGGTACATGGTGCAGACCTCCTCCAATCCCGTCAGCTTTTTGATTTTTGCCAGCCGCCCGGAGGTGGTTTCCGATTCCTATCTGGCCTACATCAGGAATAAGATTCGCAGTGACTTGGGCTTTGATAAAATCCCTGTGCTGCTGGAGCTCAAGGCAAGCCGTAAAAAATGGGAAGATAGGGAGAAATTCTAGTGGCTTCCTATTCGATTGGAGAGATGGAGGAATTAACGGGAATCAAGGCCCACGTGCTGCGATACTGGGAAGAGGTGATTCCCAGTCTTGCCCCCAGAAAAGACCTGGGCGGCCGACGAGTCTATTCTCAGCGGGATTTTCAGACTATTATGCAGCTGAAATACCTGATTCAAGAGCGACGTTTTACTATCGAAGGTGCCCGTTCCGAAATGATTAAGCAGGCGGCATCCTACTTCTCTTCCAATCAGGAGTTGACTGTAGCCTTGGAATTAATCGGTGAAATCCGTTCAAGCCTTACAGACCTGTATCTACTTGTGAAAAAATATCGTAAACCAGGAGGAGCTGCTGGTGGCAAAAAATAAATCAACTGTGGAAAAGCCTGTTCAACCAGTAAAATTTGAGGAAAAGGCCAGAAAAAAATCAACCTCCACTCCCAAGAAAGAGGCCCCGCTTCCCCCAAAAAAAATTTTGGTGGAATCCTTGTTGCCAGAGCTTGCTGCCGAAAGCCACCAGATTTTAGAAAGCTTTGAGTCAATTGTCCAAGGTGTGCGGCCCCTGTCCTCCCGGCAGCTTCTCCGCTTGCCAGAAAATATTCGTGACCTGTCCCATCTGCTGACAGACCAACGTGGAGGCCGCAGAATGGGCTACTTGAACGACACCGTTTATCTTTCAGCCTATATGCGGTACTTCCAGTGGTGGAATTTATTGCGGCTCACCCGGCTTTTTGCGGGGCTCAAACCAAGCCAGCTCAATGTGCCGGACAATGGTGTTTGTCTTGATATTGGCTGTGGCCCCCTGACAGTACCCATTGCCCTATGGCTCGCTCGTCCCGATTTGCGTGAAAAGAAGCTCACCTGGTATTGCCTGGATCATTCCCAGACAGCCCTGTCCTTGGGAGAAGAGCTCTATCTTGCCATTGCCGCCCGAACCATTGCCGATTTGGGTTCGGCCCGAACCATTGCCGATTTAGGTTCGGCCCGAACCATTGCTGGTTCTGCTTCAGCAGGGAACGCTCTGGAGCCTTGGCGAATTGTTCGGGTAAAGGGAGAGCTGGGGGTTGCCCTGCGACAACGGGCTCACTTGGTAACAGCGGCAAATGTCTTTAATGAGGTGGTAGAGGAATCTGGCAAGCCGCCAGAGTTCACCGCCAAACGGGCCGCCGACATCATCATGCACTACAAGGAAGCTGCTGCCCAGGTGCTGGTGGTGGAGCCAGGAATTCCACCTGCCGCCCGTTTTCTCACGGCCTTTCGTGGAGCCTTGGCTCGAAAGGGCTGGTACATTGCAGCTCCTTGTCCCTGTGGCATGGAGTGGACCCAAGGGACGGAGGAGGCCAAGCAGTGTCCTTGCCCCATGGACGGAAGCCGTGGAAACAAGTGGTGCCACTTTACCTTTTCCACCGAGGATGCCCCTCAAAAGCTGCAAAAATTGTCTTCTCGTGCAGGACTTCCCAAGGAGCGGGCAAGCTTGTCCTTTGTGCTGGCTTCCTCCTCCGCACCAAAAGCTCCTGCAAAGGAAGGCCAGCTGGAAATCCGGGTGATTTCTGAGCCAATTAAGTTGCCAGGAGAACGAACAGGCTATTACGGCTGCTGTCGTCAGGGCTTGGTGCTGGTGGAATCTGCCTCAAGTCTTGTTCCCGGAATGCTGGTTCAAGTGGCGGAGCCGAAAAACCCCAAGCTGGACCGAAAGAGCGGTGCGGTGGTGCTTGGAATCGGATAGCGGGGATTTCCTCTGTATCTTTTTTTTCATGATTTTACTGATTTCTCTCTTACAATAGTTTTGCTCTTACAAGGTTGAAATGTCATGACCTATTGGTTATCCCTGAGTCAGAAAGATGGACACTGATTTGTGGGAAGTGAGGTCGGATATTTCGGACAGAAGGATTTGTCGGGTCTTTTTTACAATAAGCGGAAGACAGCTGGTTCTGCTCCATGGGATTATAAAAAAGACCTCTAAAACTCCACAGGATGATTTGGATTTGGCAAGAAAATGAATATATCACGGGCCGCCTTGGCTCGGCTTCTGAATCCATACAACGATTCCGTTACTCTTTCAACCTTGACGAAGGCTGCAAATATCCTTGGGAAAAAATTGGTCCTGTAATTGCAATGAAGAATGATATATCCTCATAAGAACTAAAGTTGAAGGCAAGTCAAGATGGTTTCTAGTTTTGTTCCATCAGTTGGCGGCTGTACTAGAAGGAGTGTCTGTAATCCCGTGCTGCCGATTTTTTTTTCTCAGTTAGTTACCTACTGCTAACTATTGACTTTTTTATCGAGTTAGCATAGAGTAACTTTAACGATTTCAATCGACCAAAACTTGTCACGGTCGTCAGGTTTGGTTCAATCAGGAGGTTATTGGATATGTTGGACTATTCCAATGTAAAAGATTGCTATGACTACCTGAAATCCCAAGGTGGCATAGCCTATATCGACACACGAGGGGGAATCTCCATGGAGGGAAATGCCATGGATTCCTTCTATGATGGTGTCTTCAAGAGGATTGACGGCTACACTTTGTTCCGGCAGCCGGGAAATGGCTTGCTGGACTACAAGGTTGTGGAGATTCCCGCCAATGCGGATGAAATCCTGCTGTTTGAGAACCGGCAAAAGATTCAGGAATTCTTGGACAAGGGCGGCATCATCATCAGCTTTACCCAGAATTACCTGGAGTGGTTGCCGGGAAACAGCTTGTATCAGGCCAGCGGAACACCTATCAAGGACAGGATGGTGGTGGCCTGCGGCCATGCCATTACACAGGGAGTGAAGGAGTACGACATGAATTATCGCTGCGGTGTGAAGGGATTCTTCAACCGGGGCTATTTCAAGGCTCCCGTCGGGGCGAGTCTGGTGTTGCAGGATTCCGACGGCGAGTGTGTGGCCTACATCGACTCGGCCACCACCAAGGGCGTGATTTTGAGCACGGCTGGGGCGGACTTGGTTGGCTTTGGTCTGTCGGAAAGCAGCACGGCCAAGCGGCTGGGAGTGAACCTGATGCTTTGGCTGGAAAAAACTATACGTGAGCGGGAGGCTGCATGAAGACAGCGTTGATTACTGGAGGCTCCAGTTTCCAGCAGGGATTTTTGAAGGTTCATGGCGGTAAGTTCGGTGCCATGTTCGACAAGGTTTTTTATCTGCCCCGGCTTCATCAAGAGGATTTGGACGGCTTTGACTGCGTGGTGATTGCCACCGGCCTGAATCCCGACTTCCTGATGCAGAATTCCCAAAAGATTGTGTCCTATCTGGAGAAGGGCGGAAATCTTGTGACCTTCGGCAGTGTCCGTCCGCCCTACATTCCCCACATCAGCTTCAAGCCCTGCGAGACGAATTTCTGGTGGTGGATTCATCCTGGTGCCGACCTGCCCCTCTACGCCTATGATTCGAGCCACAGCCTGTGGAGCTACCTTGAGGTGCGGGAGTGCAAGTGGCACTACCACGGAACCTTTGAGGTGGACGAGGGCTGCGAAAAGATTCTGGTGGACGAGGTGGGGCGGCCCATCCTGTACAAGGACGACTGCCACTTTGCAGGGACACTGTACGTTACTTCCCTCGACCCGGACTACCATATTGGTCAGGGCTTTATGCCTACTACCGTTCCCTTTATGGAAAAGTTTATGAAGTGGGTGACGGCTGACATCGAGGCCAAGCTGGTTCAAAAGGAGAGTGCATGATGAGGAGGATTATTTTTTCGGCAATGAGTTGTCTATTGCTAACTTGCTTGTTGGTGGGGTTCCTCTCCTGTGCCAAGAAGGAGGCCACAAGCCAGGCTGCATCTTCTGGCGGAAGGACTGCCGCCACCCGTACCATCGTTGACCACACCGGGACGGAGGTGGTGCTGCCCGCCGAGATAAACCGCATTGTGATTGCGGGCCTCATGCCCATGCCCTCGGTGTACTGTCTGTATACAGGCTCCAGTGACCGCTTGGTGGGCATTCCTGCCAGCTCCAAGGCGGCGGCGGAGAATTCCCTGCTGATTCGGGCCTATCCTGACTTGGGGAGCCTGCCCACGGACTTTGAGGCCAACGGGGTGGTGAATGTGGAGCGTCTTCTGGAGCTGGAGCCCGATGTAGTGTTCTATGGTGTCAGCAATACCCAGACACGGCAAGCCCTGGACAATGCAGGCATTCCGGCCGTGGGTTTCAGCACCACCCAGGCTGGCTACAACACGGTGGAGACCTACGCCGGCTGGATTGAGCTTTTGGGACAGGTTTTTGCTGGTGACAGCCAGATTGATGTAAGCCGTGCCGCAGAGATTGTCCAGTATGGCCGTGACGTGGAATCCTTGGTGAAGGAACGGGTGGCCACGATAGCTCAGGAGGACAAGCCGAGGGTGTTTGTCGCCTACTATTACGACGATGCCGGTGGATTGCGTACCAGCGGCTCAAACTTCTTCGGGCAGTACTGGATTGAGACAGCCGGCGGTATAAATGTTGCCAGTGAGCTGAGTGGAACCCCAAATATAAACATGGAGCAGGTGTACCAATGGAACCCCGACACCATCCTCATCACCAATTTCAGTCCCCGGCTGCCGCAAGATTTCCTCACCAATTCCATTGCCGCAGACGATTGGAGTCCAGTGGCGGCTGTCCAGCGGGGCCGGGTGTACAAGTTTCCCCTGGGAATGTACCGGTGGTTTCCGCCCTCATCGGACACGCCCCTGTCCCTGATGTGGATTGCAAAGACCCTGCATCCCGACCTGTTTGCCGACATCGACATGGACCAGATGGTGCGGGACTACTTCCAGCGGTTCTACAGCGTGGAGCTGACGGAGGAGGACCTGCACAGGATTTACCATCCGGCCCGAGAGGCATCGGGAAAGTAGGATGCTGATTTCCAACAAGAAGACCCAGGCTCTGGTGATTGCCCTGAGCTATGGGCTGGTGATACTTGTCTCTCTGATATGTTTGGGCTTCGGTCGCTACTCGGTGCCATTGCCCGAAGTGGTGGAGGTGCTGCTGTCGGCAATATTCGGTGGCAATGAGGGTGGTACGGCTGCCACTGTCATCTTCAAGGTGCGATTGCCCCGAATCCTTTTGGCCATTGCCGCCGGCGCTGGCTTGGCCTGTTCCGGGGCAGCCTTCCAAGGTCTGTTCTCCAATCCCTTGGCAACCCCGGACACGCTGGGCGTGGCCAGTGGTGCCTCCTTCGGGGCGGTGCTGGCCATGATGCTGGGGGGCAACCTGATTGTCATCCAGCTCTTTGCCCTTGTCAGCGGTTTGCTGGCCTGCGCCATCACCTACTGGATTAGCAGGGTAAAGTCCCAGCGCTCGGTGATTATGATTGTGCTTTCCGGCATGGTGGTGTCCGCCCTCTTCCAGGCCTTTGTGTCCCTACTCAAATATCTGGCGGACCCGGAGGACGAGCTGCCCTCCATCACCTACTGGCTCTTGGGCAGTATGTCCAGCGTCACCTACACGAACCTATTGTTTGGTCTGCCCTGCATTGTGCTGGGAGCTGCCATGATTTTTGTGCTGCGGTGGCGACTGAACATCCTTTCCCTGACGGAGGATGAGGCTCGCTCCATGGGGGTGAACATCAAGCTGCTGCGGCTGCTGGTGATTGTGGCCTCCTCCCTGATTACCGCATCGGTGGTATCCATGTGCGGACTGGTGGGCTGGGTTGGCCTGCTGGTTCCCCATATTGCCCGTATGCTCATGGGCAGCAACAACAATACCGTGATTCCCTTGTCCCTGTCGCTGGGGGCCGTGTTCATGCTGATAATCGACACGGCTGCCCGCAGCGCCACGGCGGCGGAGATACCCATTTCTATTTTGACTGCAATTATCGGAGCGCCCTTCTTCAT
The DNA here is from genome assembly GCA_045586625.1 of Treponema sp. Lineage (GTDB taxonomy): Bacteria > Spirochaetota > Spirochaetia > Treponematales > Treponemataceae > Treponema_F. The sequence continues at coordinate 22,444 of JAZNAS010000023.1, read as the reverse complement.
CGGGCTGCTGAGAAAAACTGGAGGTGTTTGGACATGACCTTTGAAGTAAAGCACGGTTCCTTTGGCTACGGCAAGGGAACCGTATTGAATGACATTTCGTTTTCTGTTTCCAGCGGAGAGGTGCTGGCGGTGCTGGGCTCCAACGGGGTGGGAAAGACCACCCTGCTGAAGTGCATGATGGGGCTGCAGAAATGGCGGCAGGGGGAGAGCCTTCTGGACGGCAAGAATATTGCGGGACTTTCCCACAAGGAGCTGTGGCAGACCATCGCCTACGTGCCCCAGTCCAAGGCATCGGCATTCTCCTTTTCCGCGCTGGACATGGTGGTGATGGGACGCAGTTCCCGGCTAGGAATGCTGGCCCGTCCCACCGCAGAGGATGAGGCGGCTGCTGTGGCTGCCATGGAGGACATCGGCATCCTCCACCTCAAGGACAAGATGTGCAACAGCATGAGCGGCGGCGAGCTCCAGATGGTGCTCATTGCCCGTGCCCTCACTGCCGGGCCCAAGATGCTGGTGCTTGATGAGCCTGAGTCAAATCTGGACTTCAAGAACCAGCTGGTAATCCTTGAGGTGCTGGAGCATCTTGCACGAAACAGGAATATTGCCTCCATCATCAACACCCACTATCCCGCCCATGCCCTGAAGGTGGCACACAAGGCCCTGCTGCTGAACAGGGACGGCACCAACTGCTACGGCCCTGTCCGTGAGGTGGTGAACGAGGAGAATATGTGCCATTCCTTTGGGGTGAACGTATCCATCCAGAAATTTGAGGTGCAGGGCAAGGACTACAACACGGTGGTTCCCCTGTCCATCGCCATGTAGTCCGATTTCGGTGCAGGGAAGTCGAGAGAGTTTTTTGGGGAGTGGCACGTTGTGTCATTCCCCTTTTTTTGTAGCAAAATCGTTAAATATTTATTGACATAACACTCTACTGGTAGTATATTCTTGATTACAAGGCACTATATCTAGTGTACGCTAGATATAGTGTAAAATGATTTCACTTTTGTAATCATTCGGTATATATAGAGGTTTATCATGAATATTATCAAGCGGAACGGGGAAGAGGTCCCCTTTGACATAAAAAAGATTGTGGTGGCTATTTCTAAGGCCAATCAAGAGGTTCCTTTAAGGGAGCAGCTCTCCCCAGAAGCAGTGGAAAAGTTGGCAGAAAATGTTGCTCATGCTTGCTATCAAAGTCACACCGCCATGAATGTGGAGGCCATTCAGGATTTAGTTGAAGAGGAAATCATGAAGGCCGGTGGTTTTTCTGTCGCCAAGAAATACATCACCTACCGCTACCAGCACGAGCTGATGCGAAAGGCCAACTCCACCGACCGCCAGATTCTTTCCCTGCTGGAATGCTCCAACGAAGAGGTAAAGCAGGAAAATTCCAACAAGAATTCCACCGTGGTGAGCGTTCAGCGTGACTACATGGCTGGTGAGGTGAGCAAGGACATTACCAAGCGTTTTTTGCTGGATGAAGATATTGTAAAGGCCCATCAGGAGGGAATCATCCATTTTCACGACTCCGACTATTTTGCCCAGCATATGCACAACTGCGACCTGGTGAATCTGGAGGACATGCTGCAAAACGGCACCGTCATCAGCGGAACCTACATTGATACTCCCCGCTCCTTTTCCACCGCCTGCAATATTGCCACACAAATCATCGCCCAAGTGGCCAGCTGCCAGTACGGTGGCCAAAGCATTTCTCTCACTCATCTTGCTCCCTTTGTGGATGTAAGTCGCCAGCGTATTGCAAGGGATGTGGAGGAATCTGCAAAGGACTTGGGAATTTCCTACACTCAGGAACAGTTTGACTATCTGGTGAACCGTCGCCTGAAGGAAGAAATCCAGCGGGGAGTCCAGACCATCCAGTATCAGGTGGTGACCCTCATGACCACCAACGGCCAGTCCCCCTTTGTGTCTGTGTTCATGTACCTGAACGAAGCCCGCAATGAACAGGAAAAGGCTGATCTTGCCATGATTATCGAGGAGGTTTTGTGTCAGCGGTATCAGGGAGTGAAGAACGAGAGCGGCCATTGGGTTACTCCCGCCTTTCCAAAGCTGATTTACGTTCTGGAGCCGGATAATATTGAAGAGGGCAGCCCCTACTATTATCTGACTGAATTGGCTGCCAAGTGTACTGCCCGCCGCATGGTGCCGGATTATATTTCCGAGAAGAAGATGCTGGAGCTTAAGGATGGCTGCTGCTATCCCTGTATGGGCTGCCGCTCCTTTTTGACGGTATATCGTGATGAGGCGGGAAAACCAAAGTTTTACGGTAGATTCAATCAGGGAGTGGTGACCTTGAATCTGGTGGATGTGGCCTGCTCCGCCGATGGAAATATGGAAGCCTTTTGGCGGATTCTTGATGAGCGGCTGGAGCTGTGCCGCCGTGCATTGATGGCTCGTCACAATCGGCTCAAAGGAACCCTTTCTGATGCCGCTCCTATTTTGTGGCAAAATGGTGCTTTGGCTCGTCTCCAAAAGGGTGAGCCCATCGACAGGCTTTTGTACAATAATTATTCTACCATTTCCCTAGGATATGCAGGACTTACCGAAACAGTTCGCCGTATGACTGGTAAGCCCCACACCGACCCAGAGGCCACACCCTTTGCCTTGGAAATTCTCTCCCACCTGAACAAGGCCTGCAACAAGTGGCGTGCAGAAACCACTATCGCCTTTTCCCTCTACGGCACACCGCTGGAAAGCACCACCTATAAATTCGCCAAGTGCCTCAAGCAGCGGTTCGGCATAATCCCCGGTGTCACTGACAAGAACTACATTACCAACAGCTACCATGTCCACGTCACAGAGCCTATTGATGCCTTCTCCAAGCTCACCTTTGAGTCCCAGTTCCAGGAGCTGTCTCCCGGTGGTGCCATCAGCTATGTGGAGGTTCCCAACATGGAGGGCAATATCCCTGCGGTCATGGCTTTGCTGCGTCACATCTACGACCATATCATGTATGCCGAATTGAACACCAAGAGCGACTGCTGCCAGGTTTGCGACTACACTGGAGAAATCGCAATTGTGACAGATGAAAACGAAAAGCTGGTGTGGGAGTGTCCCAACTGTGGCAACCGTGACCAGACAAAGATGAATGTTGCCAGAAGAACCTGTGGCTATATCGGTACCCAATACTGGAATCAGGGGCGTACCGAGGAAATAAAGGAGCGGGTGCTGCACCTGTAGGCTATGTATTACGGTGAGATAAAGAAGACGGACATTGCCAATGGCGAGGGAGTGCGGGTGAGCCTCTTTGTTTCAGGATGCAGAAATTGTTGTCCCGGTTGTTTTAATCAGGATACCTGGGACTTTTGCTACGGTAAGGAATTTACTTCTGCCACGGAGGAAGAAATTTTTTTGGCATTGGAGCCAGCTCACATAAGAGGTCTTACCATTTTGGGAGGAGAACCCTTTGAGCCGGAGAATCAGCAGGCTCTTGCTCCTTTTTTGCAGCGGGTAAAAGAAAAATTTCCCCAAAAGACTATTTGGTGTTATACTGGAAATGTACTGGAAAGGGATATTCTTTCTGCAACAGGCCGTTGTAATACACTATTTACAAACAAAATGCTTTCTTGCATCGATGTATTGGTTGACGGTCCCTTTGTGGAATCGGAAAAAGATGGTACCTTGCAGTTTAGGGGGTCTCGAAATCAGCGGATTTTGAAAGCTCCCTTCATGTGAGGGACAGTCTTTCCGATACATTTAAATGAGACAATCTAATTTTTGTCAAAGGGGGTTTTTATGGTAAAGCACATTACATGGGATGATAGCTTCAAGGTGGGGCATCCTATGATTGATAGTCAGCATAAGCGGCTGTTTGAGATTGCAGATGAATTGTATGAATTGATTTTGGCTCCACAAGAAAAAAAGGATTCCGATACAACCTTGGTTTTGCAGGATTGTGCAAAGTACGTTAATTTTCATTTTAGCTGTGAAGAAAAAATCATGAACGAGTCACAGTATGAGGATGTAGAGGGCCATTTGAATCAGCATAAGGCATTTACAACCTATGTTGCCTCATTGATGAATGATTCTAGTCGTGGTACTGGAATTGACTTGGAAAAGCTCTACGAGTTCATTTCAGACTGGTTGGTGAAGCACATTTGTACAGAAGATAAAAAGCTTGCAAGCTACGTTTCTTCCGTTTCTCAGTAAAATGGAGAGACTTTAATTATTTGCCAAGAGCCCTTCTACTACAAAATGGAAGGGACGGCGAAGCTCGCTGATTTCTTTTTGGTCAAGGACGGCCAGTCTGAAGATTGCTGCCTCAATAATGCTGTACAGCAGTTCATTAGTGTCGTGGACATTTACCTTTTTAAACTCACCACGATTGATGCCTTCGATGATGATTAAAGACAAAAGATGTCGTAATCGGATGATTCTTCGTCGTACTCTAACGGCAGGATCCTTGCCGGATTTCTGGAGCTGCAAAAGATAGCTGAGGGTGACGGTAAAAAGCAGGTGGTTTTCCGTACATTTTTCTAAGATCCTATCTAAAACGTTTAAAAGACGCTCCTTCACCGTCTTGGACTCATCATTGATAATCTCCATCAATGATGCTTCTATCTCCGTAGTCAGCTGCTTGATGCTCCAGACAAAAATTTCTTTTTTGTTTTTAAAGTAGATGTACAAGGTTGTTCTGGTAATGCCGCATCGATCCGCAATTTTTTGAAAGGTCACATCTTCGTAGCCCTTTTCCATAAATAAATCTAAGGCTGTTTCAAGAATTTCCTTTTTTCGCTTGTCGTGTTCAACTACAATTGCCATTACTTTTTTTCCTTTTGTTGAGATTGAATGAATTGATAAAAATAAGTATCTAGGTTTCCACCCTTCAGTTTTTTTGTGGAATTGGCCTTTCTGCCCAAGTGAGTTTCAAAGTCGTCACGGGAGGTGATAAAGCCCATGTCCCAGCCAGGGAAGGCGTCAAAGAGCTCTGCCATGTCCTTGTACAAAAGCTGTGCGGATTCTGCATCCTCCAGTCGCTCGCCGTAGGGTGGGTTTCCCAACAAAAGCCCTGTGTCGTAGGGGGCACCGAGGTCACGGAAATCTGCTTGGTCAAAGTCGGGACGTTGAATTCGCTGGTCACTTCCAATCAGCTGCAAGGCTCGGCCAGCGGTAACGCCCGCCCGCTCAGCATTGGCTCTGGCTCGCTCCACGGCTTCGGGGTCAATGTCGGTGCCGGTGATGCGGGTCTGGCATTCAGGCTGAATCTTCTCCGCTTCCTGACACTTGATTTCGTAGGCTCGTGCCTCATCGTATACCTTCAGATTTTCCAGGGCAAAGCGTCGGCCAAATCCGGGAGCCACGTTGTAGGCATAGAGCATGGCCTCGCTGGCAATGGTTCCAGAGCCACAGAATGGGTCGTGGAGAGGAGTTTTTCGCCGCCAGTTCATGAGCTGCAGCAAGACTGCTGCCGTAGTTTCTCGGATTGGGGCAATGCCGCCGTCCTTGCGGTAGCCTCGTCGGTGGAGGGGAACTCCAGATAAGTCCAGCAGCACGGTAACTATATTATTCTCGATGTAAATGCGAACGTCGTTGCGGTCTCCACTTTCGGGCATGGTGTGGATTTTCCATACATCCCCCAGCTTGGTGTAGATGGCCTTGTGGACAATGCCCTGGATGCTGTGCTCGGAGGAAAGGCGGCTTTTGTGGCTGCGAACCTTGTCCACCACCACCCGCACATCCTTGTAAAAGAAATCCTGCCAAGGAATGGAATATACGCTGTCAAAGAGGGCATCAAAATCCTCGGCCTTGTAGGAAGCCAGCTGAAGATAGACTCGGTCAGCAGTCCGCAAGCAAAGATTGCTTCTAAAAAGGGCATCGTCGTCACCAACAAAAGTAACACGTCCCAGGACTCTGGTGCCGCCGGTGTCCTTGAGGCTATAACCAAGCTTCTTAATTTCATTTCCGAGAATCTTTTCTGCACCAATTGGGCACAATGCTACCAGCGTATTCATGGGGTGAGAATAACACTTTTTCATAAAATGTTCAATTGTCAGAATAAAGTGGGGGAATTCCTAAGTTGAACTGAGACTGTTCTTTTTTGAAAGTGAGGTTTATATGTCTGCTAAATTGTTTACTAATGTGTTCACGAGGTTTTGCTTTTTTTCTGAAAAACCTTCCATTTTTTCTATCAGATCGTGATATTTTCGATATAAGTGAAGTTGATTTTGTTCTGTTTGTTTTGCAGAGGGATTTTTCTCAGGTTCTGTGCCATTTACTAAATACTCAACACTCACGCCTAAAACTTGTGCGATTTTAACAGCATTCTCGGCTGATGGCATTTTGGCGGCAGTTGCTAAATATTGGTCGATTGTTCCTTCTGATTACGAGGGAATAATGGGAGTTCCCATTTCATTTTTAGACAAATATTGCCCAGAACAATTTGAAATTGTTGGTCTAGCACCTGAACGCTCTGATACAATGATTAACAGAGTTTTTCAGTATAAAAATGCACTCCAACATAATAGCAATGGAACTACTCAAAGTGGAAATAAAGTAAATGATGGACCGACGATTTTATCCAAAGACCTTCCTGTGAAATTTCCATATTATACTTGTGAAAATCGAGAAGGCTTTTTACAGGTTTTGTACGCTAGAATTCTTATCAGAAAAAAATAATTTTGCGTAGCAAAATCGAATCCGTGTGGCACAATAAAAGGAGGTTTTATTGACTTGATAAAATTATGATAATATACTGATAATATAATTCTTTGTTTGGAGGACTATATGATTCAGATTAGACCGGTTTCAGATTTACGAAATAAGTTTACAGAGATTGAAGAAATTGTTACATCAACACAATCACCTGTTTTTTTAACAAAAAATGGATATGGTTCTATGGTAGTTATGAGTCTTAAAGCTTATGAGAATATGACTAACAACATAGAAGCAAAACTTGATGAAGCAGATAATTATGCAGAAGTTTCTGATGTTAGACTTTCACATGATGAGATCATGGAAATTCGAAGAATTTTGTATTCTCGCTGTAATGAAGAAACCTTGTTAGAATAAAATTTTATTTTTACAAGGAAGAAACGAATGAAAACAACATTACGAACAGATATTTCTATCAAAGATATTTGCAATGGTTTTACTTACAATGAACTTGAGGGAAAAGGACTTTACGGACTTTCTGGCAAACTTACCATTCAGCCTGAATATCAACGAAACTACATCTACGCTGACGGAACTCGTGATGTGGCAGTTATAGAATCAATTTTGAAAGGATATCCACTTGGCATTTTGTATTTTGTAAAAACAGGGGAAGATGCTTTCGAAGTTTTAGACGGTCAACAGAGAATTACAAGTTTTGGTCGTTACGTAATTGGAAAATTTGCTGTAAAAATTAATGGAATGGAAAATTATTTTTCTGGGTTAAATGAAGATTTACAACAAAAAATCCTAAATACAAAACTTTTGGTGTATGAATGTGAAGGCACAGAAACTGAAATTAAAGAATGGTTTAAAACCATAAATATTGCAGGAATTCCATTAAACGAACAAGAACTTTTGAATGCCATTTATTCTGGAAAGTTTGTAACAGAGGCAAAGCGAGAATTTTCCAATAGTCAAAATGCCAATGTGCAAAAATGGAAAGCATATATAAAAGGAGATGTTAAACGTCAGGATTTTCTGTCTTGTGCTTTAGATTGGGTAAGCAAGGGCGAAAAAGAAAAATATATGTCTGAACATAGAAATTGTGACAATATAAATGAAATTAAAACGTATTTTACTACTGTCATTGACTGGATTTCTGGGGTTTTCAAATCTGTAGAAAAAGAAATGTGTGGCTTAAAATGGGGTGAATTGTACGAAAAATTCGGGGGAAATCCTTATAATCCAGATGAAGTTGACAAAAAAATAAAAGAACTGTATGCCGACGGAAGTGTAAAAAAACGAAGCGGGATTTTTAGGTGGTTGTGTTGATACTAAACTCTTAGAAATACGTATTTTTGAAGAGCGTGACAAAAGAATTGTTTATGAAAGCCAAACAAAACAGGCTCATGAAAATCAAGTATCAAATTGTCCTTTGTGTGCAATTTCTGAAAATACGAACAAAACTCGTATTTGGAAACTTTCTGAAATGGATGCTGACCATGTAACAGCTTGGAGCAAAGGCGGGACAACTGATATTTCAAATTGTCAAATGTTGTGTATAACTCATAATCGTGCAAAGGGCAATAGATAAGTTTGTGATAAACTCCGTTAAATGGGAGATTGGGATAGACCGTGAGGAAGGTGGAGTTGTTCTTTGATGATTTTCTCATTTAACTTCTTGCATTTTCTCAGAAAGTTTTAATGAAGAATGGAGGTAAATCCATTATAGTTAGCTCAGATGGCAGCGAGAGGAGCTGCACAACAAGGATTCAAGGAGTTTTTTATGAAGAAGATTGGTTTGGTTTTGGTTGCTTTGGTTTTGGCATTGGCTACAGTGAGTGCTGATGACAGGATTGTTTCTCCGGATCAGTTGCCTCAAAAGGCAAAGGATTTTATCGCCTCCAAATTTGCTGGAAAGACCGTGCAGTACGTGGAAAAGGACTTCAATGAATATGAGGTTCAGCTAAACGACCGTTCCGAAATCAAGTTCGGTGGAAATGGAGAGTGGGAAACCATCAAATGCTATCAAGGAATTCCTGCTGGCATTTTGCCTGAAGCTGTAACTTCCTATGTGACAAGCAATTTTGCCGATGCAAAGATTGTCGAGGCGGAGATGGATTGGAATGGCATTGAGCTGAAGCTTTCCAACCGCATGGAGGTTCATTTTGACAAGAACGGCAAGTTCTTGGGGCAGAAATACGACGACTAGGCTTGAGCTGACAGGGTCGGCAATTCTGGTTTTCCTTGGAAAAAAGGATTGCTGACTCCATTGATTCGTGCCGAGGGTTTGATTCCAAATACTGTATTTCATGATGGGACATGGTATAATGACGAAGGGATTTGTTATGTCAAAAAAAAGCCTTTTGTTTTTTCTGGTGATGCTTGCTTCCTTTCCCACATTTTCCGACAGGTGGCATTCCCACTTTGCGAATTCTCCGTTTTATATCGAGGAGATTGAGCGTGACGACGGGGAGATTTCCCTGGAATTCAGCGTTCCCGTCAATCCTGAGTCGGTGATTCGCGAGAATATCCTGGTGAATGGAAAGCCGTTGCCAGAGGAGGCAAGAATATTTTTCAACCGGCGGGGAGATGAGATGAAGATTCAGGAGCTGCCGGAATGGTGGAGCAAGACACTCTGTGTGGAAATACGGAACCTACGCTCGGCTGTCGGTCAGGAGATGAGAAGGCTCCCCGCCTTTCATCTGGGGCCTGATGATGAGGTTGAGTGGGACGAGGTGTATTGGTGTCATCATTATCAGCAGGAGGAACAGTAATGGAGCGAATCTTGGTGGTGGAGGATGAGCTTGGAATCTCGTCGTTTGTGCGGCTGGAGCTGACCCACGAGGGGTATCAGGTACAGGTGGCAGAGGATGGCCGTCAGGCTCTGGAGCTTTTTCAGCAGCAGGAGTGGGACTTGATTCTACTGGACATCATGCTTCCCGGCATCAATGGCCTGGAGGTGCTGCGTCGAATCAGGAAGACCTCCTCCGTGCCAGTGATTTTGCTGACTGCCCGGGGAGACACCATGGACAGGGTGACTGGTCTGGATGCCGGGGCCGACGACTACCTGCCAAAGCCCTTTGCCCTGGAGGAGCTCTTGGCCCGAATCCGTAGCCTCCTGCGGAGAAGGAATTCCTGGAGTGGTTCCGCTGAATCTAATGGAGACAGGGAATCAGTGGAGGGGGAAAGGGCCGGCCTTGAGTCTGGCCTGAATGCCACTCCAAAAATCCTGAGCTTTGGTACCATCACCCTGAACCCCAAGTCCTGTACTGTTACCCTTTCCGGTCAGGAGCTTGCCCTCACCAAGACAGAGTACCAGCTGCTCCACTGCTTTATGTCCCACAAGAACGAGGCCCTTTCCCGGGAACGAATCATGGACCTGGTGTGGGGCGAGGATCACTACATCGATCCCAACTCCGTGGACGTGTATGTTCGGTATCTTCGGAACAAGCTGGACAAAGGCAGTGAGACGTCCTGCATCACCACCCTGCGGGGAATCGGCTATATCATGAAGGACCTGTAGTGGAATGAAATGCAAGCTCACCCTTTCCATAAAGTTGACGGCAATCTTCACCCTGCTGATTTTTGTCTCGGTGTTTTTCTTTTCCTTCCTGATGATTGCCTTTACAAAATCCTCCTTTGAGCGTCAGCAGACAACAGAATTGCTTCATTTTCTGAATATAGTGGAATTGGGATACGAGAATTTTGTCAATAGGACAAGCAATTTTCCTTCCGATGCCATTCCCTATTACATCCTCTACCGAATTTCACGGGAGGATGGCTCCTTGCTGCGGACAAACGATGCCCTGATTCCAGTCCTGCCGGATACGGAGCCAGGGAGGTCGGCCATAGAGTTTCGGGAAGGCTTCTTTATCGACGGCAACTTGAATCTCCTGTATGTGGCAAGAACTGTAACCGGCACCAGTACAGGCACCTATCGTGTTCAGGTAGCCATGGACTTGTATCAGGACAATGCCAACCTGATTCTTCAGGATTTGCCCCGAATATTCCTGCTGTTCAGTATTCCCTTGCTGCTTGTTTCCAGCTGCATCGCCTATCTGGTGAGCCGCCGAATCCTTCGTCCCCTGCGGCAAATCATTGGTCAGGCACAGGAGATTACCAGCGAAAAGCTGGACAGCCGCTTGGATGAGTCCGGGGCAAAGGATGAGCTGCAGGAGCTGGCTACAACCTTCAACCAATTATTTTGCCGATTAGAAGAAGATTTTGAACGGCAACGACGCTTTACCTCCGATGCAGCCCATGAGCTGAAGACCCCGCTGGCGGTGATTTCCGGCCATGTGGACCTGCTGTGCCGCTGGGGTAAGGACAACCCTGAGGTGCTGGAGGAATCCCTGCAAACCCTGCAGAAGGAAATCCGTTCCATGGCGGGACTCATTGAGAGCCTTTTGCAGCTTGCCCGTGCGGAAAACAATCCCAATTCCACCTATCCTTTTGAAGGGATACTGCTGGCAGATTTCCTGCAAGGGATTGTGGTGGACTTTAGCCTGATTCATCCCGATGGGGAATTCCATGTTGTCTGTCCTGAAAAAGCTGTGGTTGATTGTAACCAAGAGGCTCTAAAGCAAATTTTACGTATATTTATACGGAATAGTCTCACCTATAGCGACAAGCCAGCCTATATAGAAATCGGTTGGAATCAAGAAAAATCATGTCTGTGGGTAAAGGATAAGGGATGGGGAATCGAAAGTCATCATCTGCCACAGCTTTTTGACAGGTTTTATCGGGTGGATCAGGCTCGAAACAGAAAGGCTGGTGGCACTGGATTGGGCTTGGCAATCGCCAAGGCTCTAGCAGAAAGGCTGAGTTTGGGGCTGGAAGTGCAAAGTCTTGTGGGACAGGGAACTACCATGATTTTGAAGTTCCCGCATTGACATGGATTTGAGGGGGGTATTATACTGTGTCCATGAGTCAACAGAAAAGAGAACGTAAAATTGGGGTGGGAGTGATTGTATGGTTGATTTTGGCTCTCATTCTTTTGATTGCATTTTTTATTAAGCGAGATGATATTTTAACTACCCTTAAAAGAACTGAATTTTTCACCCATTTGTTGGGCTCAGAGCCAGCCTTTGTGGAAAATTATCAGCTGAAAGATAATGTCTCCGCTGGTACAGCAGCAGGTCAAACAAATTCACCGGTAGTCATTCAGGATAATTCTGGAGCGGATAATAATCCTGTGGTGGAATTTCAGGATTTGTCCACCATTGATTTGAACAGCTTGGCGGCTCTGGAAGCTACTCCACCAACAATCATAAGCTCTCCTGATGAGCTTGTGGCCTTACCAGAGGAGCCACTTCCTTCTCCCAGTGAGGTTATTATCGAAACACCCTATGGAGCGATTACCGCCGAGCAAAGTGCTGGCCTTACAACAGAGTATACTGACGTGCGGCTTTTCTTTGTGCAGCTGAACAACGATGGTTCTGTGACCCGCAAGGAGGTGGTTCGCTCCATTCCAAAGACAAATTCTCCCTTGACCGCTGCCATCAACAGCTTGTTGGAAGGGCCTTATTCCGATGATATAATCCAAAATTGCATGACCTTGATTCCAGCAGGGACTAAGCTTCTTTCTGCCTCGGTAAAGGACAAGGTAGCTACACTGAATTTTAGCGAGGACTTTGAATTTAATTCCTATGGTGTAGACGGCTTGGTAAATCAGCTGATGCAGGTGGTGTACACCGCCTGTTCCTTTTCTTCTGTCAACAGCGTGCAGTTCATTATAGATGGCCAAAAAAAGGAATACTTGGGAAGCGAGGGAATCTGGATTGGCACACCGCTTACAGTTACTAGCTTCAAATAATGATCTACAATTTCTACTTTCTTTTCTAAACTTAATTTAGACATAAAAAAGTGTACCTCCAAAAATTGTCTCCAACTGTTGAGGTACACTTCATTTGAAGTATCCTGTACTATATGGGAACTTCATTCAAAGAGAACCTGCGGGAAATGCTCGATTACCATGACATGACAGTAAAGGAGCTGGCATACAGGACGGGAATATCCAAGCGTTCCATAGAAAACTATCTGAATGCCCGAAGCAGTATGCCCCCTGCCGACTATGCTTGCAGGATTGCGGCCGCCCTCCACACGACGGTGGAGGACTTGGTGAATGGTACTTCCTTGGCAAGGTTCCCTTCTTTTTGTTCCGCTGGTACACTCAGATTTATGGAGCAGTTCAATCAACTCGATTCAGCCGACCAAAATGCCTTGATGCAGTTGGTGCAGTCTCTCCACAAGCATTGAGGAGGGGCTTCTTTTAAGCATACCCGATTCATTCAAGGGGAAGGTTTTCTTGTTTTGGGTGAGAACAATCATATCCTTTTAGGAGGTGTTGTATGGCCGCAATAAGCATTCGTCTTGATGATGAAACAAAGCAAAGATTCGATGGGCTTGATGGAGGTTTTCCACCAAGCCCTTTTTGTTTTCCGGCGACTTGCCTACCTTACCTTGTAGCTTTTGACGATGGCATCAAAGTAGCTACGATTGGCTTTGTAGGCATTGTCAAAAATCGTGAGGCTCATGATGGAGTAGCCGCCGGCCTTGTTTTTAGTAACAAACTTGAAGTTCTGGGAAACAGCCCCTTCCTGTGGCATATAGGTTCGGATATTCACTTCCAGCTTGTTCTTGCTGCGGTCAATCTTGCGGTTGCCCCAGTCGGTGTAGGAGCCGGTGGTTCCCAGGGAAAGGTTACGGCAGAACGCGTCCAGAATGGTGGTGGTTCCCGCCGCAGCCACCTGCTCTGCCGGCTGGAACTCGCTGAACATAATCATGGCTACGTCCCCCAGCAGGTACATGTTCTCAGCTGTCTGGGTCCACTGGCTGTCCAGCTTGATTTCCTGGCTTTCCAGTTCAATCTTTTTGTTGGGCTTTTTCTCTGTGGAGGTAAAGCTCCGTGGTTTGTCCTGCATGGGGGCAGGAAAACCGGTGAATTCAAAGAAGCTGTTGTCGGCAGAGGAGGTTAAGGCTCCCACGGTGGCCACCTGTAAGGCAGGCTTTCCGTCAATGTCGATGATTTCCTTCAGGTTGAAGATGGGAATGTCAAAGTCATACCTCATGGTAACCTTGCCGCCGAACTGGGAAAAGTCCTCCCGGCTGGAAACTTCCTTTGTCACCACGGGGTCTGACAGCTTGCGGCGGCGGGCGGAGAATTCGTAAATCAAGTCGTGGAGGTAGTTTACAATCTCCGTATCGCTGCCGGTGATGTTGGTGAGGAATCTTTCCCCGGTCATCTCCGTCACGTCGGCTTCGGTGTTCACGGTAAAGAGAATCTCCACGGACTTTGGTGCTCCCACCATGCCACCCTTGGTGGCCACTCCTGCCTGGGCCGCCGCCAAAGAAATTCCTTCCAATGGCTGGTTGGGGGCGTAGAAGCGCATTCCGTAGGTTCCCTCGTCGTAATGGAGGAAGCCCACGTAGGCCTCGTAGGGAAAGGTGTAGTCTCGATAGTACACATACTGGCCAGAATCATCCTTCAGGTAGCTTTGAATTCCCGGAAAGGCAAAGAGACTTGAAGCTATCATCATCAATACAACGGAAAAAAATAAGGAACGTAGGGGTGTTTTCTTCATACAAGTCCTATTCAAAAAAATTTTTTTACAGTGCAAACGAGTTTCCTAGAATTTCGTTTGGAATGAACAATCTGGCTCACAGTAAAAGCCTTGAACCAGATTGTTCTCGGATTTTAGCTATCCAGCTGAGCGAGAGCTTCTCGAACAATGGTGGCAACCTGTTCTGCCGCCTTGTCTTGCGCCACCAGGCTTGGCTCTTTTTCTGAGCGCAGCTTGATTTCCACATTGGGCAGGTTCTTGTCACCAACAACAATCCGTACTGGAATGCCAATCAAATCCATATCCTTGAACTTAACGCCGGGACGCTCGTTCCTGTCATCAAGTAAAACATCTATCCCCAGCTTTTGTAACTGGTTGTAGAGGGAATCCGCCACCTCCTTCATCTGGCCGTCATATTTTACAGGAACAACAACAGCCTGATAGGGGGCGGCACTCATGGGCCACACAATGCCGTTCTCGTCGTGGTGCTCCTCGATGATGGAGGCCAGGGCTCGGTCCACGCCGATGCCGTAGCAGCCCATGATAGGGGTTTGCTGCTTGCCGTTCTCATCAAGGTAGGTGACCTTCATGGACTTGCTGTACTTGTAGCCCAGCTTGAAGATGTGTCCCAGCTCATTTCCCTTCTTGCTGTAGAACTCTCCACCGCAGCAGGGGCACTTGTCTCCAGCCACCACGGTACGCACGTCGGCGGTGATGAAGGGAACAAAGTCACGGATGGGCTCCACGTGGATGTTGTCCACATCGGCGGCTCCACCACCAGTTACAGCGTCGTGAACATGGGCTTCAAAGCTTCCGTCCTCCTTTTGTGTCATTACACTGAAATCCGCCAGCAGGGGAACCTTAGTGAGGCCGACGGGGCCAACAAAGCCGTGGGGAGCGCCGGAATAAGCGATGACATCGGCCTCCTCCGCCAGCTCCACCTCGCTGGCCTTGAGATTGGCGGCCAGCTTTGCCTCGTTCACGTCCAAGTCTCCACGGATGGCCACAGCCACAAAGCACACTGGATACACAGGAACGCCGCCTTCCACCTCACGCTTAAAGCTTTGGCCGCCAGGCGCTGCCCGCAGGTCAAGCTCACAGTTATGCACCTTGTAAATCAGCACCTTGATAAACTGGGTGGATGGCATCTTGAAGAATTCCTCCATCTGGGCGATGGTCTCCACGCCGGGACAGGGAACCTTCTCGATGGAAAGCTCCGTTGCCACCTGGGGCCTTCCCTCCTTGTCCAGGGCCACGTCAGGAGCGCAGGCAGCCTTCTCGGTGTTGGCGGCATAGTCGCACTTGGGGCAGAGAATGAGGGTGTCGTCGCCCACGGCACTCTCCACCATGAATTCCTCGGAGCCGCTGCCGCCCATGGCACCAGAGTCGGCGGAAACGGGAATGACAGAAAGCCCCAGCCGCTTGAAAATCCGCTTGTAGGCGGCCTCCATGGCAAGGTAGGTCTCATCAAGACTTTCCGCCGTGGTGTGGAAGGAGTAGGCGTCCTTCATGGTGAACTCACGGCCGCGCATAACGCCGTAGCGGGGGCGAATCTCGTCACGATATTTTGTGTTGATTTGATACAAGGTAAGGGGAAGCTGCTTGTAGGATTCCAATTCATCCCGAACAAGTGCGGTAAAGGCTTCCTCGGCGGTGGGGCTTACCACCAGCTCCTGGTCAACACGATTCTTCATGCGGAGCATTCCGGCTCCCATGGTTTCCCAGCGGCCTGACTCCCGCCACAATTCACCGGGAACCACCACAGATGGCTTGCATTCCAATGCGCCAATGGCATCCATTTCCTGACGGACAATGTTCTCCACCTTGCGGAAGGCCTTGAGCCCCAGGGGAAAATAAGTAAAAAGGCCGTTGCCCAACTTACGAATCAAGCCCGCCCGCAGCATCAGCTGGTGGCTGGCAATAACAGCCTCTGCAGGCACTTCCCGCAGAGTGGCAATCAATGTTTTGGAAGCTTTCATAACGGGGCTATTTTATAGCAGATGAAGGATTTGGTAAAGTGAGGGGATGACATGGCCTTTGTAGGAAGCACAGAAGCCCTTTTTCAAAAAAAATACAAGAACCAAGAATAAACCTTGAAAAAACACGATTTTACAGATACACTCTTTATAAATCATGAAGACAATTTAGTGTTGATTCAGGAGGAGCTAATGAATAAGAAAATTTTGATTCTGGGACTTGCCTGTGTCTTGGGACTCATGACGGCTTGCAGCAAGCAGGAAGGGGCAGCTTCCCAGCAGGCTACAGCTTCCCAACAGGATGCAGCTGCCAGCGTTCCGCAAAGAACCTTTACCCAGAGGCCTGGTGTAAGCCTGTATCCCGGCACTCCATTGTATCGGGAAAATGCTGAGGGAAAGATGGTGTATGCAGATGAGGTTGTCAAAGGTGAAGTTCTTTCAATCTACTACGATGCCAGCACCAATCAGATTGAAGAAAAGGAGGCCATCCGTCTTCTTTCCAGCGGCAAGGAAGACACGATGAATTTTGTGATGGTAGCCTTTGACGGCGGAGAATACTGGACTCGTGATATTTTTGTTGCTCGTGAGTCGGACAGTGCTTGCACCGTAATTGAGGAGGAGTACATCTACAGCTCGCCAGAAAATATCGGCATTACCAGCGAAAAGATTTCCGCAGGCGATATGTTGGCAGTGAATCTGAATCAGGAACCCCAGAACGGCTTCATGGAGGTGACAATTTACAATGGCAAGCCCTACGGCCGCCAGGTATTCCTTCAGGAATCCGCCCTGATAACCAGCGTGGAGGACGTGACTGCCATCAAGGCCATGAGTCGTCTCAAGGAATTGGCGGCCAATCCCGATGCAAAGCTCAAGCCAGAGGTTGAACTGCAGATGGAAGAATTGGTGTCAGACATGGCAATTTCCCCCGCTGTGTGGAATTATCTTTTTGGCGAGAGCCTGCAATAAGGTGAGGTGAAATCATGGAAAAGAAGATGAATAAATTTTTTGTGGCTCTGGGAATGAGCCTGCTGCTTGGCTCCCTTGTGATGGCCCAGACGGTGGTCGCATTGCGGGACAACACGCCCCTTCGTACCGATGACGGCAAGGGTGGCGTTGTGTGGGCAATGGAAATCCTTGCAGGCCAAAAGCTTGAGCTGCTTGACGAGACTCCTGTACAGATGGACTTAGTTACCAGCAGCGAAACTACTCCCGACGTGGAGTTTTACAAGGTGCGGTATCAGGGAAAGAACTACTTTATCCGATCCAGCGAGGCTACCCCAGCTTCTCAGGCGGCGGTTATAACCGAGGATGCGGTTTTGTTTACCAGACCACGGCTTTCTGACTTCCGGAATGCCCTGCTGGAGGCAGGCAGCATTGTAGTGGCAGGAAACCAGGTGTCCCACGCTGGAGTCAGCTTTACGGAGGTGTTTTTCTTTGACACTGCCGCCTGGAAAATCAGAAGCCGCTATGTAGTCGCAGACATGGTAAGCGAGGCCAATGCCGATGTGGAGGCCGTCCAGCTGCTGCAAAAGGCCACCACCATGAAAGACAAGGGAGTGCAACAGGAATTGCTCCACAATGCCATGAACTTGAACACTTCCTCAGGAGTCAAACAGCTGGTACAGGACTTTGTCCAGAAGCTCGAAGGTGTAGTCATCACCCAGGAAGACATCATCGCCCTTGAAGCTGCACAACCTGGACTGATTTTCACAGAGGATGGAGACAATGTGAATGTCCGCTCCTTCCCAGGAACCGGATCAGAAAGTCAGGTTGTGGGACAGCTACCCAACAGAACGGAAGTTGATATTGTTGGCACAACCTTAAAGAAACAGACCATTGACGGAGTTGAATCCAACTGGTATCAGGTGAGGGCAACCTTGGATGAGGGAGGCACACTTGTGGAGGGTTGGGTTTTTGGCGGCTATGTGGAGACCGAATAAGGATAACAAGGAAACCTACCTTTTCTCTGGCAGTGTCGGGAAGAGGCAGGCAATTTTTGAGGTAAAATGAGCGACCTAACAAAGAATCTTTTTGGATCTGGAGAATCGCAGGCTGATGAGGAAGCTGCTCAAGGCGCTTCAAGTGAAGATGACGAGGCATTTTTCAGTCTGAAGCAACAGCGGTTTTTGATGATTCAAAGTTTATTTTAAGGAAGAAACTATGTTCAGCCTAGAGCAACAGCGGCTTTTGATGGCTCAGATTCAAAAGCAAACCCAGAAAAAAGCCATTCGGATTCACGCGACCAAGGCTTTGTCACCACAGGCTCTTGCTACCAGCAAGTTTGGCGGGCTTCCCTACTGGAATCCTGCTGAGCCCTATCCAACAGGCAAGGATGGAAAGCCTTGCATTTTGTTGGCTCAATTTGATTGTCAGCAGCTGCCACCCTTGGAAGGCTTTCCAAGAACTGGCTTGCTTCAGTTTTTTATCAGCGATGATGGTTACTATGGCATGGATCTTGACAACCAGATGAGTCAGGAAAATTGGCGGGTGGTGTATCATCCTGTGGTGGACAACTCCATGACCGAATCGATGGTGGCGGATATGGGGATTCCCACCACCTGTTCTGCAGAAGAGTTTGATTTGCCCTTTGCTGGTGAATTCCACCTTGATTTTGAGTTGGTGGACACGTGGATGGGGCCTTCCTCCGAGGCTTTTGAGCAGGAGCTGCAAAAGGCCAGTGTAGCCACAGGGCTTCCCCAGCCGCCAGAAGGAACAATCCCGTACGAAATGTTCGACCAGGATGTTTATCAAGAGATGGCGGACTGGAATGCGGGGCACTGGCTGGGTGGCTATCCTTATTTTACTCAGGATGATCCTCGTTCTCCTCGCTCAGATTATGCTGCCTGCACAACTCTTCTGTTCCAGATGGATAGCGAAGGAGCAAACGATGATGAGATTTTATGGGGAGATTCGGGAGTGGGAAACTTTTTCATTTCTCCACAAGCTCTGCAGCAGCTGGATTTTTCCAAGGTCTTGTATAACTGGGATTGTTTTTAAATACTAAAAAAGGTGGCTTTGCAGCCACCTTTTTTACTTTTACTTGCACTCAGCCCGGTACATCTGACCCATTGCCACGTAGGAGAGGCAGTTTTGGGCAAAGCCCTCAATCTCTTCTGGACGCATTTCACGGGCAACCTTGGCGGGAGAGCCCATAATCATGCTGCCGTCGGGGAACTCCTTGCCGGGCGGAACCACAGAACCAGCTGCAACCATGGAGTTGGCTCCTACCTTCGCTCCGTCCAGTACGATGGCTCCCATTCCCACGGTGGTGTTGTTGCCGATGGTACAGGAATGAAGGATTGCACCATGCCCAATGGTTACATTGTCTCCAACGACAGTAGGTCGGTTTGAGTCAGTGTGGATGACACAGTTGTCCTGAATGTTGGAGCCTTTCCCGATGGAAACGCTGTTCATGTCGCCACGAATCGAGGCGGAAAACCAGACGGAAGCATCTTCTGCAATAGTAACCTGTCCTGTCACCTCAGCATTCCATGCGACGAATACATTCTCGTGAATCTTTGGGGTATGTCCCTTGATGGTATGAACCATAATTTTCTCCTATCTATAGTAATTTTTATTTCGAAAACATCAAATCGCCATAGGTTGGCATGGGCCAATATTCCTTGCCCACCATAATTTCCAATTCATCCACAGCCTGCCGCAATCCTTCCATGGCGGGGACAATCCAGGTAGTATAAAACTTGGCGGTGGCGGTCAAGTCGTCGCTGCCCAAGGTGTCCTCCAGAATCTGCCGCAGGGAACCGGCTTCCCGATGGATGCGGTCGATGGATTCCTGCACCAGCCGCAGGTTATCGGCTTGCGCCCTGCACTCCAAGCCCAACATGGCAGCACGCACCTGGGTGAGCGAAGTCGCTACCACTGCCACGTACTTGAAGGCGGCAGGAAGGATTTCCTTTTGGGCCATGTCCAGCATGGTGCGGGCCTCAATCATCAGCACGTTGGAGTATTCTTCCAAAAGGATATCGGAGCGGGCCTTCATTTCCGTTGCAGAATAAACTCCATGCTGACTGAACAGGGCGATGTTCTTTTCCTGCAAATACAGGGGCAGGGCATCGGAGGTGGTCTTGAGGTTCAGCAAGCCCCGTCTCTCCGCCTCCTCCACCCATTCCTGGGAATAGCCGTTCCCGTTGAAGATGATGCGGTGGTGGTTTTCCAATGTGGTCTTTATCAGCTGGTTCAAGTCCTTGGTAAAGTCCGACGACCTTTCCAGAATGTCGGCAAACTGACGGAATTCCTCTGCCACAATGGTGTTCAGGGTGAGGTTGGGGCAGGAGATGGACATGCTGGAGCCCAGGGAACGGAACTCGAACTTGTTGCCGGTGAAGGCAAAGGGAGAGGTGCGGTTGCGGTCGGTGTTGTCCTTGGGGAAGGCTGGCAGGGCGTCCACACCCAGCTGCATCACCTGCTTGGCCTTGCGGTCAAAGGGTTTGCCTTGCTTGATGGCATCCAAAATGGCACCAAGCTCATCCCCCAAGAACATGGAAATAATAGCTGGCGGAGCCTCGTTGGCCCCCAGACGATGATCGTTGCCAGCTGAAGCCACGGAAATCCGCAGCAGGTCCTGATATTCGTCGATTCCCTTGATGATGGCGCAGAGAATCAGCAGGAACTGGGCATTATCTTCGGGAGTATTTCCTGGCTCCAAGAGGTTCTCCCCCTTGTCGGTACACAAGGACCAGTTGCTGTGCTTGCCTGAGCCGTTGACTCCTTCAAAGGGCTTTTCGTGAAGCAAACAAACCAAGCCGTGACGTGGAGCAAGCTTCTTCATAATCTCCATGGTAAGCTGGTTGTTGTCGGCGGCAATGTTGGTGGTGGTAAAAACAGGAGCCAGCTCGTGCTGACCAGGAGCCACCTCGTTGTGTCGTGTTTTTGCAGAGACGCCCAGCTTCCACAGCTCTTCGTCCAGCTCCTGCATATAAGCCAGAATACGAGGTTGAATCGTTCCGTAGTAGTGATCGTCTAATTCTTGGGTTTTGGGAGGAACGGCACCAAAGAGGGTTCTCCCAGTATACATTAAATCCCGCCGCTGCTCCCAAAGCTTTTTATCTACCAGAAAATATTCCTGCTCAGCTCCTACCATGGGAGTAACACGACGAACATCCTTTCCAAAAAGCTTGAGAATACGCTTTGATTGCTTGTCGATGGCATCCATGGAACGAAGCAAGGGAGTTTTCTTATCCAGAGCCTCTCCGCCATAGGAGCAGAAGGCGGTGGGAATGCACAGGGTTCCATCCTTGATAAAAGCCGGAGAGGTGGGATCCCAGGCAGTGTATCCACGGGCCTCGCAGGTATCTCGAATTCCACCAGAAGGAAAGCTGGAACCATCGGATTCACCCTTTACCAGCTCCTTTCCAGAAAACTCCATGATAACCGTTCCGTTTCCTTGGGGAGTGATAAAGCTGTCGTGCTTTTCTGCGGTAATGCCTGTCATAGGCTGGAACCAGTGGGTAAAATGAGTTGCACCCCGCTCCACGGCCCAGTCCTTCATGGCATTTGCCACAATATTCGCCACACCTTGGTCAAGGGGAGTTCCCTCTGCCATGGTTTTTTTCAGTGCCTTGAATGTTTCCTTGGGAAGACGTTCCCGCATGATTGTCTCATTGAACACCATGCTGCTAAAAATTTCTGATAACTTGCTCACCCAAACACTGTATACCTTTCTCCTGAAAATTTCAATGTTTCAGCTATAATGTCTCTGGATTTTAAATTATCCCCCTTGACAAAAATCAAATCCCAGTATATAGTATTAAAACCTTTTGGGGGTGTAGCTCATCTGGCTAGAGCGCTTGCATGGCATGCAAGAGGTAAGGGGTTCAAGTCCCCTCATCTCCATCACAAACCGACTTCTGAAAAGAAGTCGGTTCCTTTTTTTTAAACCAATTGTCAGTGAACTAGAGATTGCAACTTAGAAAACAAATATGCAGAGAGCTTCCGGCAGGAAGCTCGGCTTTTGAAGGGGACTTGAACCGGAGCGGCTGTGCCGCGAAGGCGGGGCGTAAGCCCAAGTCCCCTCATCTCCATCACAAACCGACTTCTGCAAAGAAGTCGGTTTGTTTTTTTAAAACAACTGCTAGTCAACAAGAAGTTGCATCTTAGATAAGAAATATGCAGAGAGCTTCCGACAGGAAGCTTGGCTTTTGAAGGGGACTTGAACCGGAGCAGCTATGCTGCGGAGGCGGGGGCGCAAGCCCAAGTCCCCTCATCTCCATAATTAAAAGACTTCCATTTAGGAAGTCTTTTTTTTATTCCCAGAATAATCGGACGGGTGAATGG
>JAZNAS010000022.1:0-5424 GCA_045586625.1 Treponema sp. | reverse complement strand
AGAACAAAAATCTATGCAACAGCTACAATGAGAAAAATAATTGCCCTAGAAATGTAGCCTTTATCGGAAAACTATGATATAATCTTTAGGATAAAAGAGCTTAGGCATCTTATCATGGAGGAATGATGACTAGAAAGAAATTACTATCTCTTATCTTTGTAAGTTTGGCTGTGAGCCTTGCTGCAATCCCTGTTTTTGCACAAGTGAATGAGCCTGAAATTCGTAGTGTTGCTGGAGATACGGTAGAGTTCATTAACTACAATGGTCCCCACGCTGTAATCAACACCTTGGATCAGATTAAAAGTATTGGTACTGGCTTGGGAAATGTTGTTGCCCAAAGCCGCGATGACAGTACTACATCTGGTGCAAGAAACCGCTACTATGTAATTCATGCAGTTGATCCAACCACTGAAGGGAAGCTTGATGCAGACATCATGTTTCTTGGTGAAGATGCCGCCGTTGATCACATCAGGAACCTGCGTCATATTATCGCTTCTTATTTGGTGGCTGCCTACGATTATTCAGAGGCAGATGCCCAGACCCTTGCCGTGTTCATAACTGTTTACAATGCTGTTTACCGTGGAAACATGGAGGTTTTCCAAGCCCGTTACAAGAGCGTTGTTACAGACAACCTGACCGCCCAACATGCAGGTCTTGCCTTGAACTATCAGGATTGGCCTGGAAAGAGCCAGATTGTCATTCCCCTTGGTTCCACTGCCGGTGGCTTGGGAACTGTTGACACCACAGTAATTTCTGACAAGGATGTTATCGATTCCATGCGGGAAGAAGAAGGCATGGGAATTGAGGACCGCAAGGACTTGGTAGACATTAAGGAGCGGGAGGCAGACCAGGCTGAAGAAAAGGCCATTGAAGCCCAGGAAGAGGCTGCCAAGGAAGCTGAGAAGCTGAAGGAAGAGGAGCAAGAGCTGAGGGAGGCCCAGAAGGAGGCTACCGAAGCAAAGCAGGAGGCCCAGAAAGCCCAAGCCGAAGCCCAGAGAAATCCCAATGATGAAGAAGCCCAGCAGAAGGCTGAGGATGCCCAGAAAAAGGCTGAGGAAGCCCAGCAGGCTGTGGAAGAGCAGAAGCAGGCTGTGGAAGAGCAGAAGCAGGTTGTAGAAGAAAAGCAGAAGGAAGCGGAGGAACAGCAGGAAATTGCTGACCAAAAGCGGGAAGAAGCTCGCCACGACCGTGCAGAAATTGCAAAGGATCAGCAGCAGCTGATTGAACAGCGATCTCAGCCAGCTTCCGATGGTGTATTCGGTTTGCGTTACATTGACGATGAGTATTCTGTATTGACAAAGCTGGACAAGAACACAGGTAAGCTGTTGAAGGAATCTCCTGTAACAGTTATCCGTGGACGCACCATATTGCCTGCCGACGAAAACTTTATTGCTGTTGCCGGTAGCAACACTGGAAATGGTGCTGTAAAGCTGGTATTGCTGGATACCGTCAATATGGAGATTGTAGGTCAGAGCAATGAGGTAGCATCCGAAAAGTCCGTTCTTGTTAAGGATGGCTACTCCTACTACGCAGTTATTAAAGATGGTGGCAACTGGCTTATTGGTAAGTATGACAGCAAGCTGAACCTTCAGTTAAAGTCCAAGATTGCTGTTCACGAGGCAACCCCCATTACCTTAACTGAATCTGGCTTGGTTGTAACTGATGCCCAGGGTGTTGTTCACCTCTTGTCTTTTAGCGACTTGAGTCCCGTAAGTACAAAATAAGGCAGAGATTGCCTAGATATTAGAAGGGGTCACTCGGCAGATTCCGAGTGACCCTTTTTTCAATGCAGGTAACCTTGAAGTGAGGACGGCCAGTTCAACATGGGGTTCGAATGGGACCAAGCCCTCCAAGATAGATGGAACAATCCACAGACCTACAGGCTCCCGAGTCACTGTGCCTCGTATTTCTGAATCAGCTTGATGTTGTATTTATCAATAGAAATAGTTGCATACTGTTATAATAAAATCTTTCTGGATTGTCTAAAAAAGCCTTTTGAGTAGAATGCACGCCTACAAAGCTTTCCATATTCTTTGTTCTAGGCTTGCATCTTTCCCTGAAATCAAAACTAGAATTTAAGGTGTGGGTAAATATTATCCAAATTACCCTAGTCAGTGGCCCCCGCTTGGAAACTGGCAGGCATTTAAAATAAAAAAGCCTGGCGGCTACCTACTTTCCCGCAAAAGCAGTATCATCGGCGTTGGAGGGCTTAACTTCCGTGTTCGGGATGGGAACGGGTGTGACACCTCTACCATGGCTACCAAGCGAGAATGAATATATCACAGTATAAAAACTTTGTAAAGGGGATGAACGGATTTTTTTGCACGGATGAGCGTCTGTCGTCCGCCTCATCCAGAATCCCGCATACAAGCTTGGTCAAGGATGGCGATGAGCTCCCGGTACTCCATCCGCAGTACTTCTGGCTGTGCCTGCGACATGTATTCCCGCTCGGCGTGGAAGAGACGGTCCTTGCCGGCGATAGTTGTACCAGAAGTAATAATCACCATACCCCGCCACCTGTGGAGAACCTTAGGGTGGCGGGCGGGGACAAAATCTGTGAATTACAAACTATCTTTCATGATAAGGGGAGCTGGACGTATCTATATCAAGGTACTTGCCATAAACCCAGCCGTCAGGATAGCCCCTGGATTCCACCTTGTACCAGTACCAGCTCTCGCCGTCAATAACCTCTGGTGTCGCACTTTTCCTTATCCTCATCACCTTATCTCCCTTGTTCAGTTTGCCATACACCTCTCCATTCAAATTTGGTTCAGAGCGGATACGAACTCCACTGTCATTTACTTTTGATTCGTAATACAGCTCTTTTTGCTGGTAACGAGCATCTTCCCACTCGCCAGCCAACATTTGTAAAATGGTCTGATCCTCATAAACCCTAAAAGTATATCTTGCGTTGGTTGCAAAAAAAATTATCTCTGGAAAACTTTGTCCAGATGCCCAATACATCCTGCCGCCCTTCAGCTCACCTTTTCGCTGCTTGACATAGGGCTTCCCGTCATGATCTGTCAGGGTAATGCTTTGCTCTACCAGGTAGCTTCCATCTACACAAGATATCTTAATGTAATCATTGGAGAAGTACTCATCCCTGTCAATTGTCTCGTATCTCCATTCATAGATGCCTCCTTGATAATTCTGCACGCACATCCATTCTCCTACAAACCAGTCAAGGGGATACAGTCCTTCATCAGGCTGATTCAAATCCACTGTGGGATCGGCCACCAACTCCGGGACAAAGAAATATGTTGCCTGCTCTTCTTCGGGTTCGACAATTTCCTCCGAATACACAGCAAGTCCACATAGTATCAGCATCACCATTGAAATGAATCTGTTCATTTGTACTTCTCCAAATATTGTATGTTCTTTTATTGTACAGCGACACTGGTCCGTTGTAAAGGAAACCCCGCCACCTGTGGAGAACCTTAGGGTGGCGGGAGGGATTACCTATCTTATTGTCTAAATAAAATTGCGGAAATAGCTGTATCTTGCCATTTTGAACCAGGATAGGTATCTTCAATAGTTATACGAATTTTTGTGGCAGGACTTGGTAAAACAACTGTCTTGAAATATACAAAATCATCAAAATACACTGTTCGCTGAAATATTTCCCCTGAACTTGTCCGGCCTGCTATGGTAGCAACTTTCATTCTGCTATTTTCTTTGAATAAATGAGGACGACTGGGATCTACAAATCCATTCAAAAGATATATTACAGCCTGCAGACTGTTAAACGAACATTCAATCCATTCTCCTTTACCTGCTCCAGTCACATTTTCTACCCATGGAAAACAATATTGATTCACAGAATGACCATTGCTATAGACCTGATTACTAGTCACAATATATTTGTCTAAATGCTCACCAGAATACTCAATTTTATTGACACCTGAATATTCTGTAAGATAGCTACTGGATTTAACATCTAAGATAACATCACAGAAAGGAAAGCTGTCCACTGGAACGAATCTAAGGTCATACCTGTGGAGGGAAGGAGGTAATTCTTCTAAGTTTAGTGACCATAAACCTTTGAAAAAATCCGCAGACTTCTTGTTTTTCCAAAAAAAAATTTTCCTTGGGAATTCCGAGTACATGATAATCACCCAAAATCATTATTTGGAATGGAGATTGTGAGTCCTCAATTTGAATTTCCAGAAAACTAGTCTCTTCATTCAGCCTCATTACATTCAACGGAAACTTGTCGGTAGCAGGAACTATCACTCCATCTTGATTCATAGGTTCTTTGTTGTAAATTCCGTACTCAACAAAAAGCTCTTCGCCATCCCGTCGAAACCTATTTCCGTACTCCATCTCACCCATGATACAGGAACCCTCCAAAATAAAATTTTCCTTCAGTTCCTTCAGCCAGTCTATTCCATACAAATTACAAGACAGGAAAAACACGCAAAAAAAAAATCTCTTCATTTTATCTTCTCCGTGACCAATCAATTTCATTGACAATACTTTTGAATCAAGTCCCAAAGACCATATTCCTTCATAAACTGCAAGATTCTGTCCTTTTGCTGTGAATATGGCGGTAGATCTGGATCTGTGACGAGAATTGAAGACAAGCAAGTATCCTGCCACTTAGTTCCAGGATATATATCCTTGATGGTAATTCTCACCTTGTTTGTTTTTGCGGGCAACTTGATGCTTGTATATTTAGCTACATCTTCTAGTTCATATTCTTGGGAGAATTTGGGTTCACTTGATTCTACGAGAATAGTCTTTACCCTGTTGTTGGCCTTGAACAAGTGTTTTCTGCGAAAATCTACGAAACCATTAAGAATCTGTAGTTCATCAGAGGGCTTTTTGAATTCAATATCCAAATATTCTCCGATTCCATCTCCTTCTACAGCCTCCACCCAAGGATTGATAGTAGAGTCATAGAAAAAATATTGCCGAACATCTCCATGGTGCTTAAGAAAAATTTTTCCAAGTAAATTTTCTGGAAGATAACTTTGAACTTTTCCTCCAATTGTTTCTAGCAAGGATGAGGATGATGTAATTTTCTTGATTCCTGCATCATGAGTCACAAAATAGGTAGATATATTCCACTCTTCATTACCAGACTTACTTACTACTTCATAGTCCAGTTCCTTCCGCACTGAGGGCCAATTATAATGAGCCCATAAAACCACACAATAAAAGGAGAATCAACGATTCAGGAAATAGCCGTGAAGCATGGAGTCCATCCGAATCAGGTTTCCCAGTGGAAGAGTCAGGCAATAGCCGGGATGGAGGACATTTTTGAGCGACCAAACAGGGAGAGCATTGGACAATATCAGAATTGAGCGTTTGTGGAGAAGCCTCAAATATGAAGACATCTACTTGAAACGCTATGAGAACATGAGGGAGTTGAAATCAGGTGTGGATGCCTACTTCACTTTCTACAACAGGGCAAGGTTCCAT
>JAZNAS010000021.1:0-1901 GCA_045586625.1 Treponema sp. | reverse complement strand
TTTTCGTCATTATGTTTGTTGCATTTCAGCCTACATCCTGGAATGCAGACTGAAATCTTTTCCTAGAATTAAAACTCGAATTTAGGGCTATGAAGAAAATTTCATTTTTTTGTTACTATTAACATAGTGTTGGTGGCGGCTAGTGCCACCGCACAGGTGAATTTTTCGTGGGATACGGGCATCGCCAGAGCAGGCTGCCGCAGTCCCGACAGGGTGCTGATAAGGCGAAAAGGCAGGGCGACTACTTCCTGAGAACCAGTAGACCAAGCAGCTCCAGCCAAAAAAGGCAGGCCAGGAAAACCGTGACCTGCCAGCTGAGATGTACTTTTCAATGGAATAGGAGAAATGAATCTAGACCAGCTGAGCCCCCAGTGCCCTGCATTCCTCCAGGGCAGTGCTGTCTGGGGTGAGCTGGGCAATAACACCCTGGCCGTTTACCAAGGTGGCTCCGGTGGCCTTCACCCGGTCCTCCCAGTCCCGCATCCACTGGCCGTCCCCCCAGTCGTATGAGCCGAAGAGGGCAACCTTCTTCCCGGAAAGGGATGACTCCAGGCTGGCGAAAAGCTCCTCCATCACATCATCCAGTACCTCCACTCCCATGGAAGGGCTGCCAAAGGCAATGCACTCGGCGGCAAGCACGGCATCCTTGCCCACATCAGCCGCATTCTCCATGGTCACGTCAGCTCCGGCAGCCCGTGCACCCTCACAAATCGCCTCCGCCATGGCAGCGGTATTGCCAGTGTTGCTGGCAAACACAACGATAGTCTTCATAAAACCTCCTGTAAACTCTCACCACACTCAAGACACCTGCTTGAGGCGGGAATATTTCTTCATAACTCCCGGAATGGTATGACCCTGGGAATGCCACTCCCGGCACAAGCTGCAGCATTCCCTGCAACGGCGGGACATTTCCTTTGCATAGTCCACATCGTGATATGCCTTCCACAGCCCGCAATATTTCCAGCCGAAATGGGGATTCTCCTCAAAGGACAGGACATCCTCCAAAGGATACCCAAGGAAAATCCCGGCCTCATGGGGAAAGCCAGGGCTTGCGGCCAATCGAGAGGCAAATTCCACCACCATCTCATTCCCGTCCAAGGGATAGCCCCGCCGCAGAAGATAATCCTGTACAGCGGGGGAGGCCAGCAGGCTCAAAAGCAGCTGGGGGTCATAGACAAAGACAACAACTCCACGCCCCAGCCTGAACACTGGTAGAATTCTCTTGCCGAAATAGGACAGCTGCTTGGAGATGACCTGCAGGCAGTCCGCAACGGCCTCATAATCCTGCAGAGACAGGGAAAACAGGGAGGCTGGCTTTAAGCCGCACAAAGCAGGCGAACACGAGTTGATCAGCAATTGGCAAATTGAAAAGAAAGGTTCTTCTCTTTTAGTTAGCATAAGCTAACTATACCACAGCCCCCTGACCCTGTCAAGGTTAGCTATTGCTAACTAGATAAATTTTTCAAGAAATGTTGTGCTTTCAGCAACAAAAAAAACTGCGTTTCCGCAGGCTTTCTTGTTGTCATTTATTTTGGCAGCTTCCGCTTGTAGAGACTGGCACCACCGCCCCGCACCGTCCCCTTCTTGCAAGAGTTGCCAAAAAACACATTTCCTAATGGCATACTGCAAGGGTGTGGTGTACTCATCGCTGATGTAAAAGGTCAGTGGGTTGTCTGAAAGTCTCCCTAAAATACATTCCACAAAGTCTGCATCAAAGGAATAAATGGCTAACTGTAGGGCGCTGACACAGGAGGATGTATCAACTTGTATGGCTTCATCTAGCAGGGTGTCTGCAGGAACTTTTTCTATGAGTGGGATGATAACTTTTTCCTTCAGGAATTTGCTTCTTTGTTTTAGGGCTTGCTGCTGATTTTTGTCTGTGCTCATTGCTTGGGCATATT
>JAZNAS010000020.1:0-1819 GCA_045586625.1 Treponema sp. | reverse complement strand
GTCCGGCAGACTATTACAATGCACCTTTGACCGGCTGCTATTTCCGCTTTATCCGTTTTTTATGTATTCCGGTCAGCCTATTCTTATTGCCAGCCTTTTACCTTGTTTCAGCCTATTATCCGGAAACTGCCCTGCAATACCGGCTCCTTTCCAAGGAGGTCAGTTGGCTGGAGCTTACTATTTTTGTCTTTGCCGCAGAGTTTTTGCTGGATTTGTTTAAATACTCCTCCTCCCACAGCTCCTCCCACTTCTCCGGCTCCCTCTCCATCATCGGTGGTCTCATCATCGGTGATATTGCAGTAAACCTCCAGTGGGTCACGGAAGAAATCCTCTTTTACGCCGCTGTCACTATGCTGGCAACCTTATCACTAGCTAGTTTGGAGCTGGGAGAAGCCTTACGGCTTTACCGATTATTTTTGTTGGTCGCCACTGTTATATTCGGTGTCTGGGGCTTTGTAGCCGCTACTATACTGGTATTCCTCTCCATGATTACCACACCCACCTTCGGCAAAGCCAGCTATCTGTGGCCACTTATCGCCTTCCGCTGGCGTGCTCTGCGAACCCTGCTGTTTCGTTACCCCACCTACAGGGCTCAGCCCAGTAAGGTGTGGAAGAGGTAAGGGACTTCCCAAAAACCAAATGGGGCTGCATATGCTCTGCGATTGTTGCTAGCGAGGATATATGAATTTCATAGTGTTTTGCTCGATATCCAGCCATTTCCGAACACGATGTTCGGAAAAGACACATACAGTCCATGGACGGACTGTATGTGTCGGTGGCGGGAATGACGAAAAATAATATCAAAACACTTAGAAATACTTATGTCCGAGTGCGCAACATATGCAGAACATATGCAGCCCCATTAGGTTTGTGGGAGAGTCCCCTACTCATCCCCCTTCTTCAGCAATGCTTCAAAGGGGAAATAGCGTTCTCCCGGATTGCCGGCCTTCCATTCCTCCTGTCGTTGCTTTCCCACAGACTCTACTTCTTCACGGAGTCCCTGTGCGGAAAGTCTGGTGGCTCCCTGTCCCCAGATAATCATCTGTTCCAGGGCATCGGAGGTAGCTACTGTTACGTGGTATTTGCGGCCGATTTCATGAACTGTCTTTTCGATGTATTGATCGGCAGTTTCTGCCTCCTTGGTGTAGACTACATAGATATTGTGATACTTGGAGACACTACCCGGATTTCCCTTGACCTTGTAAGCATCAAATACCACTATCAGTGTATTTTTTACATAGCCCTGATAGTTACACAGGATGTCCAAGAGCTTACTTCTGGCCGACTCCACATTGGTCTTTGAAAGCTCCTTCAAATCCTCCCAGGCAAAGATAATATTGTAGCCATCCACCAGCAGGTATTCCTTCAGTTTCTCCTGCTTCTTGGGATTGTACACCACCTCTTTGGGTGGTGCAGTTACTGTGCGGCTCACCGGTCGATTCCAGGGATTTTTGTCCTTGGCCCGGTGCCCGTAGGTACGTTCAAAAATTTCCTCGATTTCTTCCTGACTGATAAACCGGTCATCATAGGTGAGTCTATTCACAGGAAACTGCTCCGGCTCCTCCAAGTCCTCCATGATTCCCTCAGCACCTGCCCATCCACTATCTAAATGGGCATAGTCAGCCACCTGCTGCCAGTCCACATAAAAGCCTGCTCCGTGAGCACAAAAGACAGATCCTGTGGGATTCTCCAAATCATGCTCCGAATCATACCCATACGCTTCTATGATTTCCTCCTCATTGTGACAGGGCTCATAACATTTGAAACGACAGGTAAGTCTCCCCCTGCCACGACTATAGGAAATCACCTCTGACTGATA
>JAZNAS010000019.1:0-1728 GCA_045586625.1 Treponema sp. | reverse complement strand
AGAGTGTCCGCGGGACATAATTCATAGGGAAGGTACAAGTATATGAATTTCTTAATTTTAGCAGGCGGCCTCCTGATTGTCATTATAGCAGTTATCGTTGCAGTGGTTGCATCCGTGGTTTCTGCTGTAGCAGCAGATCAGGACATGACCGAAGAGTAAAGGCGAAACAGCATTTAAACTGTTTCGCCTTTTTCTATTCTTGCCGCCAGATCTTCCAGATACATCCAACGCTCCATACTTTCTTCCAAAAGAGCCTCAGTCCGTTCCTTCTCGGCAGTAAGTTCGTTCAATTTCACAAAATCCCTGGAATGCTTTAATATCTCTTCTTCCAGCTGTTCCAGCTTCTGTTCCAGCTCAGCGATTTTCCCCTCGATGGTCTCATAATCCCGCTGCTCCTGATAGGTCATCTTCAGCTTTTTCACACGGCCGATTTTCCAATCCTTCGAACCTGCTCCGCGCTTTTCATCCATGTCACCATTTCCGGACACTGAACTGCCCTTTTTACCGTTTTTTTCTCCGGCGGACACATTTCCTCCCGCCTCGTCCTCCTCTGCCTGTTTCCGGACCACATAATCCGTATAACCGCCCTCATGCTGTACTACATTCCCACCGGGCTCCAGGGAAAAAATCCTGTTTACGGTTCTGTCCAGGAAATACCTGTCATGGGAAACGATCAGTACGATTCCCTGGAAACGGTCCAGATAGTCCTCCAGGATCTGCAAAGTGGCAATATCCAGGTCATTGGTAGGCTCGTCCAATATCAGTACATTGGGGGCTCCCATCAACACTTTGCACAAGTAGAGCCGCCTGCGTTCCCCGCCGGAAAGCTTGCCCAAAAGTCCGTACTGATCCTCTCCTTCAAAAAGGAATCTTTCCAGCATTCTGGCCGCGGTCACCCTGCCTTCCTCCGTCTCCACATATTCAGCCACATCACGTATATAATCAATCACCCTCTGACCGGGATTCATGATATCTTCCCCGATTTCCTGGGCATAATATCCGATTTTCACTGTCTGGCCGATTTCCACACGCCCCGCATCCGGCGCTACTTCTCCCATGATAATCTTCATCAGGGTGGATTTGCCGCATCCATTGGGTCCCACGAAGCCCACACGGTCCGTTTTGCCGCACAGATAGGTGAAATCTTTTATCAGCACCCTGTCACCATAGGTCTTGGATATATCGTACAATTCCACGGTGGTCCGCCCCAGCCTGGAGGCCACGGAGGAAAGTTCCACCCTGCCGTCAAATTCCACATCCGCAATATTTTTCATGTTTCATAACGTTCCAGTCTGGCCTTTTGCTTGGTAGAACGGGCTCTGGCTCCCCGCTTTACCCATTCCAGCTCCGTCCGCAGAATGCTCTTTCGCTTCCTCTGGCTGGCCAGCTCCATTTCCTCTCTCTGAAGCTTTAATTCCAGAAATCCGGAATAATTGGCATCATAGGAGTAAATATGTCCTTTATCAATCTCCACAATACGACGGGTCACGCTGTCCAGGAAATAACGGTCATGGGTTACCATGATCACTGCGCCCCTGCGCTTTTTCAGTTGTTCTTCCAGCCAATCGTTCATTTCATTGTCCAGATGGTTGGTAGGCTCATCGAGCACCAGTATCTCCGCCGGCGAAAGCAGCACGCTCACCAGTGCCAACCGCTTCTTTTGTCCTCCGGACAGCTGTCCGCAGGGCTGACTGAAATCATCCACTCCCAGTCTGGTCAGCATGGCCT
>JAZNAS010000018.1:0-32712 GCA_045586625.1 Treponema sp. | reverse complement strand
AATGATAAACAATTTAGATTAAGAAGAAAATTTGATTTTTCTGTTAAAATATCAGATGAAAATAAACTCCATCTTTGGCTGAATGTCAAATCTGAATTAGAAACTCAAAAGACTGTTTATGATTTACATAAACAAAATGTATCACTAGAAGGTTTAAAGGTTACAAATGATTGGGGACGGGGTGAATCTGGTACAATTATATCCATTGGTCCAGAAACTGTTTGTGATCCTTTGTCAGATTTTATGCCTCTGAAACAGTATATGATTGATAGTAAAAAGGAATATAGAATTAAAAATTGTCCTGATGATACTCCTGTTGTTCATGTTAGACTTCATAATAAAACTGAGCTTGCATATTATCCACAAGCATTAAAACCTGTGGTAACACTTGAAAGAATTGCAAAAGAAAATCCAGCTTTTTCAAAACAAATTGAAAAATATACTAAGATGGATATGAAGTCTAGACAAAACATTTCAAAAATTTTTTTATCAGATATAGGACAAATATTAAATCTGAATAATATTGAATTTATACCCATTTATATAGATGCAGAAAAATTTGGTTATAAAGAACAAAAATTCGAGTGTCCAACTATCATTTGTGGAAATGGTCGTAAGTTATGTTATAATAAACAATCTATGGTTTTTGCAAATGGATTTTATAAACAACCAGAAAATCCTGTAAAATTTGCATACTTTTATCCAGAGGGTAAAGAAGAATTAATGCGAAGTTTTGCAATCGCAATGACTGACTATCTGAAAAAAGGGAAATTATTTGGCGAAAGTAAATTTCTAATTCCTGAATTGATGTCATCTGAAGTCAAAGCAGTCTGTAATCAAGAATATAAAATTGGGGATTCGATTAATTATAAAAAATTAGTACGAGCATTATCAGATGAAAATAAATTTGATATAGCAATTGTTCTTGTTCCTACAGAAGAAGATGAATCAAATCCTTACAGCACATTTAAAACTGCTTGGGCAGAAAAAAATATTCCTTCACAAATGATGAGCATAAAAACAGCAGAAATGTTTGCAAACCAAGATTCAAATTCAGTATGGTTTATGCAAAACATTGCACTAGGTGTTTTTGCAAAATCTGGTGGAATTCCTTGGATTCTTGATGATGTACCGGGTAATATTGATTGTTTTGTAGGAATAGATGTAGCAACTATAGATAAGGGAATTCATTATCCAACATGTGCTACTGTATTTGATAAAAATGGTAGACCAATTAGTTTCTATAAACCTAAAAAAGCTCAACGAGGAGAAAAGATTAATGAAGATATACTTCAAGAAATTTTTGATGAAGTTCTTTTAGGTTATGAAGAAGCCACAGGTTCTAGAATAAAAAATTTAGTAATTCATAGAGATGGTTTTAGTAACGAAGATGCAAAATGGTATAAGAATTATTTTGAGAAAAAACAAATTAATTACTCTGTAATAGAAGTAAAGAAATTTGTTTCATCAAAACTTTTAATTGATAAAAATGGAATAGCAGCAAACCCCTCTTGTGGAGATTCTCTTATAAATGATGATGAAGCATTTATTATAACAACAGATATAAAAGATGGCAAAGCATCTCCTCGTCCTCTACATATAAAAAAACAGGTCGGAGATATTCCAATGGAAACTGTAGTAAAACAGATTTTAGCATTAAGTTGTATGCATTTTGGAGCAACAAAAAAATCTCGTTTACCAGTTACAACTTATTATGCAGATAAAATTTGTAAGAATATTGATTATGTTCCAGAGGGTAAGTTTGGGAATAGACTATTTTTCCTTTAATAAAAAATCAAGGTGCATATAAATCTGTCCGTAGTTCTGGCCTTCGAAGCGGAATGTGTCAATATAGATGTCCCGTGATTCTCCAGAAATCATACTAATTTTTTAGCCTTTGGGTGTAAGATTTCATGTTCTTTGACAATAAATTTTCTGGTGTTGCGTTTTCAACCTGCAGCCCGATTCCCCTCCCTAGCTTCACCACCCCAATTATGCTACAGTAAGCGAGGTATACCACCATGAAAATTCCATATTTGTCTGCTTCTGAATATTATAAAAGCATCTTTGGCCAAAAAATATACAAAATCAGCTTGGATGCGGGGTGTACCTGTCCTACACGAGATGGCACCAAGGGAACAAGAGGCTGTATCTTTTGCAGTGCAGCTGGATCTGGAGATTTTGCTTCTTCTGGAAAGCTTTCTATACAGGAGCAGGTAAAACAGGCCAAATCCTTGGTAATCAATAAAATACCAAAGCGTCAAAGGGAAGGGGCAAAGTTTGTTGCCTATTTTCAAAGCTTTACCAATACCTACGGCAATCAAGAGGCATTGCTTGCAACCTTCAATCAGGCTATTGCACAGCCAGATATTGTGGGCATTGCCATTGCCACCCGTCCCGATTGCCTGACCCGCAGTTTTATCCAAGAAATTGCCCAGTTACGGCCACCTCATTATCCAGAAAATCAAGAATTTCATATTTCAATTGAATTGGGCTTTCAAACCAGCAAAGAAGAGTCGGTTCGCTTCATTCGACGAGGCTATGAGAACCAGTGCTATGTTCAAGCAGTAGCAGCAATCCATCACCTTGCACCACAGATTCACGTGGTAACCCATGTTATTTTTGGGCTTCCGGAAGAAACAACGGAGGATATGCTCAATACCGTAGACTATGTGTTGGCCGCTCAAACTGATGGTATAAAATTCACAGTCCTGCATATTTTGGAGAATACTGATTTGGCTGTGCTGTGGAAGGCCGGGCAGGTTCAAGCCTTGAGCCAAGAAGCGTATTTTTCCCTTCTAAAGCGAGCATTAGTCTTGGTGCAGGAGTACACAAGGCAGACTGAAAAGCAGATTGTAATCCATCGGCTGACTGGAGACGGACCAAAGAAAATTCTGCTTGCTCCGCTTTGGACGGCCAACAAAAAGAAGGTGCTGAACGATTTAAATCTTTTTTTAACACCAGCCCTTCTTTAAAAATTTCTTGTTTATCTGCCGATATACAAAAAGTATGAAAACCCTTGTTTCTGTTTATGCTGGCTCACCTCAGCAGTATGCCTTTGAACCTGTTTTTGCTGGAAAATCAGCCTTTGATAGACTCCTTAGATGGATTGACAGTCTCAGTCGAATTCCCCAGCTCAATCTTCATGAGGGAGTTGTTTTTACCTGTCCAGACTATCAAAAGCAGATAGAAGATCTTGTAAAGAATTGTGCTGTTCCCCTCAAAGTGCTTGCCGGGGATTTTACCTCCGTGTCCTCATTTTTGTCTGCATTGGATTCCTGCAAGGGTGACTGCACTTCCATTATCCATAGCCGTTACAGCTGTCCCTTTTACGACCCGGATCTGACCAAGGAGCTTTTCAACTTCCACCACAAGTATGCCGCTGAGTACACCTTTGCCGAGGGCTGGCCGGAGGGGCTTGCCCCCGTGGTGGTAAACGGCAGCACGGTGTCCATTCTCAAGACACTTTCAGAAACAAAGGATTTTGGCTCCGTGGGACGGGATGTGTTTTTTGATGTTATCCGCAGTGACATCAACTCCTTTGAGGTGGAAACCTTGATGGCACCAGAGGATATGCGTCAGTATCGCTTGGACTTTTCCTGCCACAGTAAGGAAGGTCTGGTGGCTTGTGCAAGACTTTTCCAAGTTATTCTTGAAGATTCTGGACCTGTTGATAGCCCGGAATTTGCCTATGCCCTGACTGCCAACAACCTGGCTTCCGAGGCCATCTTTATTCCTTCAGTGCTGCGGACGGTGCCGGCCTTCTACAATGTGCAGATTTCTGCTGCCTGTCCTGGTACCTGCACCTACTGTCCCTATCCCAAGGCCTATGAGACAGCCTTCCACCATTCCCCAGCAGAAGCTCCCCAGAAAAATCCCCAGTGCTTCATGAGGCTGGAGCAATTCAAAGAGCTGGTACCGGCTATGGCGGAGCTTTCCGGCGAGGCGGTGGTTTCCCTGTCCTTGTGGGGAGAGCCTGTGGCCCATCCTGATTTCATCGGCTTTGTGGAGGCTGTCTTGGCCCAGCCTGGCCTTTCTGTGTTGGTGGAGACTGACGGAAGCCTGGTAACGGAAGAGCTTTCCCGGAAAATCCGTTCCTTGGTGGACTCGGCCCTTCCTCGTACCAATGGTCATCCTCCCCTCATGTGGATTGTGTCCTTGGACAGTCAGAACCAGCAGATGTACCAGGCCATGCGGGGGACAGGCAGCCCGAGCTGGCCTATTTCCTATGAGCGGGCTCAGCATGCCTTCCAGATTCTCAATCAGGATTTTCCCGGTGCCAGCTATGCCCAGCTTGTCCGCACAAAGACCAACGAGGAGCAGCTGGAGGACTTCTACCGCAGCAGGAAGGACAATGGTGGCCTGATTATCCAGAAATACGACAATTTCCTGGGTTGTATGCCGGACCAGCAGGTAACAGACTTGTCTCCCGTGGTGCGGAATCCCTGCTGGCACCAGCGGCGTGACATGGTGATTCTTGTAGATGGCAGGGTTCCCGTGTGCAGGGAATTCCTGTTTGCACAAGATTGTGGCAATGTGTTTAGCCAGTCCCTTCAGGAAATCTGGCAGAATGGACAACCCATGCCCTTTATGGACGAATGTGAGCAGTGCGATGAATACTATACCTTCAATTTTTAATGAGCATCAAGTTCCGCTGAGTATCCTCAACGGAAATGAGCCAATTGTTAACCCTCGTCTTCCCATTGCGGTAATCCTGCTGAACGTGGGGGCTGGCGGCTTGTATCGTGGCAAGATTCTGGAAAATCTGGTGAAAAGCGGCTTCTCTTCAATCGTATCCATCGATAAGGTACAGGGAAAGTACAATGTGGAGGAAATGATTAAGAATTATCCAAGCGTCAAGTTTGTAATTCCTCGAGATACGGTTTCCATCGGCGACATGATCAACATCGGTATGAGCGAGATTACCGAAGATTATGCCCTTGTCATAAACGACTCGATTCACGTCACCTCAGCCCTGCTGTCTGCCAATGTCATCGAGCGCTATATCATCCAGGATTATTTTTGCCTTGCTCCACGGCTGGTGGATTACCAGCGCCGTCCATTGCCGGTGCGTTTTTCCCCTGCAATCGAGCATCAGAGCCTCAAGCCCGAATTCTCCGACATTGTCAGCGACAAGAGTCCCACCCTCTATCCCTTTGACTTCGTGGGAATTTACAACCGGGAAAAATTCATCCGGCTGGGGGGGTATGACTACACCATCACCTCACCTTATTGGCAGAACCTTGACCTATCCCTCCGTGCCTGGCTTTGGGGTGAGGAAATCATCATGTCGCCCCTGTTCCAGCTGGCCTACGAAAATGAGGTTCCTGTACCAGATACAACACCGGATCATACTCAATTGCGATTCTATCTTAAGAATGGGGCGCCCCGCTATGTAGAGAATCGTTGCTATATCCCTATCAGTCAGTTCATGAACTATCGCCATCGCTCAAAGCTTCCCCTGGGCTTGGCATACAAGGAATTTGTGGAGGCCCGACGTTGGGTGGCCAGACATAAGTTTGCCTTCCAGCAGGACCTTTTCATGCTCATAGATAACTGGGGAGATAAAATTCGATGACCATAATTATTGTTCAGTGCCGTCTCGATTCCTCGCGCCTTCCCCGCAAGGCCCTGCTGCCCCTTGCTGGTCGTCCGCTGGTGGCCTGGACCCTGGCTGCCATGAAGCGGGTTCCTGCGGATCATTATATTCTGGCTGTTGACCATGACTCCTACCAGGAGCTGGAGCCTGTGGCAAGGGGCTGTGGCTGGGATATTTTTGCTGGTGCCAAGGATGATGTGCTGGAGCGGTTCTGTGCCTGTGCCTGTGCCTATCAATGCCTTGAGCCCTCCGACATCATTCTCAGGGCAACCGCCGACAATCCCTTGTTGTTTTATGAGGCAGCCACCTGTCTGCTGGATGAAATGAAGCGGCAGCCTGTGGATTACCTTACCTTTACCGGGCTTCCCCACGGCAGTGGCGTGGAGGTTTTTAACGCCCGCTCCCTTATCGAGGCATGTGGCATGACCGATGATGCCTACGACCACGAGCATGTGGGGCCGGCCTTTTATCGCCATCCCGAAGACTTTGCTGCTATTGCGATGCCAGCTCCCACCCGTTGGCATCATCCAGATTTCCGTACTACAGTGGATACCTACAGCGACTACCGCCGTTGTCTGAGAATTGTAAGCCAGCTTTCTCATTCCCAAGCTCCTGACAAGCCCTTTACCTCGGAGGAAATCCTTTCCGCCTTTTCTGCTCCTGCCGTTATGAATCCTGTGCTCTGCGTTCCCTCGGTGATGAAAGGAAGGGGAACAGGCCATCTGCGCCGTTGTCTCGATATTGCAAGGAAAATCGGCTGTGACATTCTCGTACAGGATTTGCCTGACTCATATTTTTCTGGGGCCGAACAAAGAGAGGTGCCGATTCCTCATGAGCTGCTGGATCTCATTGACGAGGCAAGAACTCAAGGCCTGGAGGACTGGCAGTTCAGGAACAGGCTTCCAGAAGAAGGGGAGTATAGCTTGATTGTCAGCGATTTCTTTTCTCTGGACAAGGGCTTGGCCCAGAAGCTTTCCTGTGCTGGCCCTATTTTGGCCATTGATGAAGGCTCCTCCAATACCTCCTATTGTGACTATCTTTTGGATATTATTCCTTCCTACAAGCTGGGGAGAGCTCCCAATCTCCGCAATAGCCATTTTATTCCCCTGCCTAAAAATCGGCGGGAACCTCTGTGGTCTGACAGGAAAACAGGAATAGGGCAGGAAGGAATGGAGCCTTCAAAGGAATATTCCCGGCTTTTTTCCAAGGTACTTGTTTCCACTGGCGGAGAGGATCCTGCCGGTCTTTCCATGCCTGCCGCCTTTGCCTTGGGAAGCTTGGAAAAGAATGTTACCGTCATTGTGTCCAATCCAGATGCCGCCAGGAAAATGCTTCCTGCAAAACTGCAAAAGCTTGTTCGGATTATTCCTCCCGTGTCAAATTTGCGGGAAAAGCTCTATCAATACGATTTGGTGGTAACCCACTATG
Organism: Treponema sp.; assembly: GCA_045586625.1. GTDB lineage: Bacteria > Spirochaetota > Spirochaetia > Treponematales > Treponemataceae > Treponema_F. Next base: position 25,685 of record JAZNAS010000018.1, on the reverse strand, counting down.
GCTTTACCGCCTTTGAAGCCTTGGCCGCTGGTTGTGCTGTCATTCTTTTGGGAACAACGTCCCTCCATCAAGCTTTGGGTCAAAAATACGGCTTTGCATCCATTTCCCAAGATGGGATTACGTCAGCTGCCTTCCAAGAGCTTCTGGAAAAACCCTGGCTTTTGTATCCCAAGGCTGAAGATGAGGCCCTGGCTGTAAAGGAAGAGGAAAAATTGGAGGATTTTGTGCTTCGTGCCGCCAAGGGCTCGCGTATACTTTGTCCTGTTTGTGGCAAGCATCCTATCATTCCCCATCAGGTGGTGGCTCGCACCTCCCAGCGGACCTTCCGCCGGTGCTCCAGCTGTGGTATGATTTACATGGGCTGGACCTTTGAGGGAATTCAACCCTCTTATTCTGCAGATTATTTTTTTGATGATTATAAAAATCAGTACGGAAAGACTTATCTTGAGGATTTTGCCGCCATCAAGAATCACGGTGTTCGTCGTATGTCCATCATCGACGCCATTTTCTTGGTAAAGAAGGGCGGTCACGGTAAATCCCGACGTAATAATAGCTTTGTGCCTTCTGTACTTGATGTAGGTTGTGCCTATGGGCCCTTCCTTTCTGCGGGAGCTGAAGCTGGCTGGCAGGTCTTTGGTACCGACATTTCTTCTTCAGCAGTGGAATATGTGCAGAACACCTTGAAATTCCCCGCCGTCTGCGCTGCCTTCCCGGACTTCAACCCTGTAAAGGAGTTTGGTGTGGGACAGTTTGAGGCTGTAACCATGTGGTACGTCATCGAGCATTTCCGTCAGCTGGGGCCGGTACTCAAGGCAGTCTCTCGGATTCTCAAAAAAGGCGGGGTCTTTGCCTTCTCCACTCCTTCTGCAGCGGGAGTGTCGGCGCGCTTTTCCCCGGAAAGCTTCTTTGCCAACAGCCCCGCCGACCACTACACCTTGTGGGAGCCCAAGCGTGCCAAGGACATTCTCCGTCAGTTTGGCTTCAAGGTGGAGAAAATCATTTCCACTGGCCATCACCCGGAGCGCTTCCCCTCTATCAAGAGCCAGAAAAAAAGGCAGGATGAAGCTCTCGCCTTCACCGATTCCAAAAAACCGAGCCAAGGCTCCCTGTCCTATTCCAGTCTCTATGGATTGAGCCGTTGCTTTAAGTTGGGAGACACCTTCGAGGTCTATTGTGTTAAAACAGAGGAGCTGGATTAGACTATGACAGATGCTGTATCTTCTTGCAATTCATCACTTTCCCTTGACTCCACAAAGCCTGCTCTCTTGATTTTGGGGGCAGGTCTTATGCAGCGTCCCGCCATACAGGCAGCAAAATCCCTGGGCTGTCAGGTGGTGCTGGTGGATGGCAATCCCCAGGCTCTCTGTGTTCCAGAGGCGGATCTCTTCGTCCATCTGGACTTGAAGGACAAGGAGGGCATCAGGGAGCTGGCTGTTCAGCTTTTATCCCAAGGCTCCTTGCAGGGGGTCTTTACCGCTGGCACCGATTTTTCCGCCACCGTTTCCTATGTGGGAGAGGCCTGTGGTTTTACCGTACATTCCTACCAGGCCGCCTGTAATGCCAGCGACAAGGCCCTCATGCGCAGCTGCTTTCAAAGGGCCTCAGTCCCATCTCCAGCCTTTGCAGAGGTGGCCTCCCCAGAAGGGCAATTCCAAAGCCAGCCTGAAAATAAACTAGAAAGCCAGCTTGAAGCCCTGTTGTCGGAAAATCCCCTGTTCCACCAGTATCCCTTGGTGGTTAAGCCTGTAGACAATATGGGTGGCCGGGGGTGCCGTTTGGCTGCCAGTCAGCAGGAATTGGTGGAGGCCATACATGATGCCCAAGCTAATTCTCGCAGTGGTCGTGCCATTGTGGAAGAGTACATGGAAGGGCCAGAGTTTTCCATCGATGCCTTGGTGTACAATGGTACGGTCACCGTCTGCGGCTTTGCGGATCGCCACATTTTCTTTCCGCCTTATTTTATCGAAATGGGCCATACCATTCCCACTGCCATTTCCCCAAAGGATAGATTGGCTCTCATAGCCACCTTTGTAAAAGGGATTCATGCCTTGGGACTCACCTGCGGGGCTGCCAAGGCTGACATAAAGCTTACTCCCAAAGGTCCCATGATAGGAGAAATTGCAGCCCGTCTTTCCGGTGGCTATATGTCTGGCTGGACCTTTCCCTATTCCTCCGATTTTTTCCTCACCCAGCAGGCTGCAGTCCTTGCTCTTGGCCGTGAGCCCTCCCTATTGCTTGAGCGTCGCCGTCCTGTGGAGGCTCTTCCCAAAAATCTCCCCTTTACCGTCTACGAGGTAGACTCCAAGCGGTATTGCGGGGAGCGGGCTTGGATTTCCATTCCGGGCAAGGTAAAGGCTATCCGCGGACTGGAAAAGGCTCGCTCCTGCGCTGGAGTTCAGGATGTGCTTCCCCGTACCCAGGTGGGGGATGCTGTTGCCTTTCCCAGAAACAATGTGGAAAAATGCGGCAACATCCTGGCTACGGATACAAGCTGGGAGGAGGCTGCCTCCAAGGCCCAGCAGGCTGTAAAAACCATTGTTCTGCAGCTGGAGCCCCATCAAGAAGAAACAGAAGCCTTCCTTGCTCCTGGCCACTTGAGACAGGAAAATGCCTTTCCTCCTGCCGCCTTTATTCTTCCCAACCAACAGAGGGAGGAATTCGTCAGCTATCTTTCTTCCAGGCAGGGAGACTTTGACCCGACAAAACCACTGATGGAGCAATTTCCCTCCTGTCTCCTGCCCTGTCTTGATACTCTTGTGGACTGGAATTATCGGAGCCTCCGGGAAACAGTGCTTCTGGCACAGGAAATTCTTGATGCTGATTTGGCTTGCTGCAAGAAGACCCCCTCCTTGGTACGAATGTGGCAGGCTTGTATCCTTGGTGGCGTGCAAGGGCTTTTATATGTGATTGAATCTTCCTGTCAGGAGAACTGATTGAAAAGACTTGTTTTGTGTCTTGTCATTGTAATATTTTGTTTCTCACCTTTTTTTGCCCAGAGCTTTGATTTGGCAGAGGCTGCCCAACAAATAGGGGCCGACTTGTACTGGGATTCTCTGTCTGGCAGCGGAATTCTGGAAAAAAACGGCCATCAGATTTCCTTTCGGGTGGGAGACCAGCTGGTTCTCTTGAATTATACAAGGCTTGCCATTGTAGATCCACCTGAGAATAAATCTGGTACCATCTATGTCACCCAAAAATTCATAGATGTTGCCAACAGCCTCTTTTCCCAAAATGCCCCTGAAGCCTTCTACAAGGTTGGAGCCATCCTGATTGACCCCGGTCATGGGGGGCGTGACCCAGGAGCAATAGGAAGCTACAAGAAGAACGGAAAGACTGTTTCATTACAGGAAAAGGACTTGACCCTATCCATCTCCAAGCTGCTTGCTCAGCAATTACAAGCAGCTTATCCTGATAAAGATGTGATACTCACCCGTTCCGACGACACCTGGCTTACTCTGGAGCAGCGGGTGGACATAGCAAATTCCATTCGCCTGGAGCCCCACGAAGCAATTTTGTACATCTCCATCCACATCAACGCCTCCCTGGATAAAAATGCCTCTGGCTACGAGGTGTGGTATCTGAGTCCTGGCTTCCGTAGAAAGGTGCTGGAATCAACAGGAGAGAATCAAGAGCTGGAAAACATCCTCAATTCCATGATGGAAGAAGAGTACACTACAGAAAGCGTCCTCATTGCCAAATTCATCATGGATGGACTGGAAGCTCAAATCGGAAAGCAAAGCAAGTCACGGGGAATCAAGGCGGAGGAATGGTTTGTGGTTCGCAATGCAAACATGCCCAGTGTTTTGGTAGAAGCTGGTTTTATTACCAATGAAAAGGAAGCGGCACTTTTAGGTGATTCCCAGTACTTGCAAAAAATAACCCAAGGAATATATAATGGACTATCTTCATTTATAACCCATTTTGAGCGTTCAAGGGGATTCACTGGTACAGAATGAAAAGCAAATCAATTTTTCAAGGAATGGGAGCGAGTATCTTCCTCATACTGGTTTTAGTGGTGTCCATTTCTTTATATAATTCCAAAAATATTGGTAAGAGAAGGGTACTTTGTTTTGAGGCTGTAGACGGAAGCGGGCTTTACATAGAAAGTCGTCGCATTACAGAATATTCCTCTGTTCAAGGAAGGGACGTTCATGTACAGCAATTTGTTCAGGAGCTATTGCTGGGACCTGTGACCAATGGATTTAAGTCTTTGTTTCTACAAGGTACCCGCTTGGAATCCTGTTTTATGCAGGACAATATTTTATTCATCAACTTGTCAAAGGAGGCTTTGTTTCCTGGTGCAACCACCTCAGCAACAAAGGATGGGGTGGATTTACTGGTGTACAACATCAAGAAAAATTTCTCATGGGTAAAATCTGTGGAAATTTACATCGATGGTAACAAAGTATATGAGAATATTGTTTAGTATGGTTAAAAAAATCACCTAAACTTCACAAAAGTCGTTGACAAAATTATCAAGTTGATGGATACTGAATAAGTATACAAGGCTACATAAAAGTGTGTATAAAAGGAGCTTTGAATGAAGAAATCTTTTGTTCTAATTTCAGCGGTGATGTTGCTTTTCGGAGCATTTGCATTTGGTGATGAGGCAACAATTATTGACTTTACATTGTTGGATGCCGACATCGTTGCAGATCAGGATGGAAATCCTACTGAAAACAGCCGCACCACCATGGACTATTCTGTAACAGCTGGTATGACATTTACCGAGGATCAGAAGTCCCTGATGAGGTCTTCCCTGGCATTGCCCAATTGGGAAGTGGTTTTGAATTCCTCTGCACAGAGTGTAAAGAGTCTGGCATTGTCCCAGGTTAAGGCTGCACCTGTTAAGGATTCTGCATCTGTTCCCTTTGCTGGTTCAAACATAATGGGTGTACGCATTGAGTTCCCCTTGTGGGCAAACAATGCAAACGCCAAGATTGTACCCGCATTCGAGATTCCTGCCTATGAGCCTTTGGCTGCTCGTGATGAGAATGGTGTTCCCCAGGAGCCCACAGCTGAAGAAGCAGCAAGCGGAAAGACACAGTTCGAAGATGGATATGGTGTAGTAAAGAACGTTGGAACAATCAAGGCTTTGTCTGTAACAACCCTTGGTATGAACTTCCCCCACAAGTTGTATGTACACCTGAAGGACAATGATGGTGTTGAGCGCCGTTATTTGATGGGTGAGCTGAACTTTGATGGTTGGAAGGAGCTCCGCTGGAACAATCCTTCTTACGTCACTGATATCCGCACTCGTGAGATTCGTGTATATCCTGTTTATCCTCGTGGACTTCCCTTTGTTAAGTTCGTTGGATTCGAGATTGCTCGTGATGCAATGCACGATGGCGACACCTTCGTAGGTTACTTCAAGGATGTTAAGGTTATCTATGACAAGGCTGTTTTGAACACAGATCGCGACATCGCTGATGAAGACCTTTGGGGAATCATCTCCACTAAGGAAGCTGAAAAGCAGAATGCTGAGATGACTCGCTTCGGTGAGAAGCAGGTTAACCGCTTCTTGGAGAGAGAAAAGCAGGCTCAGGAAGAGGCTTTCACTTCTAGCTTGACAGTAGAAGAAGGTGGAAACACAGCAGCTGAAGAGGTTGCAAACTAATTAATTCCTTAATGGAAATTAGTAAGACAAATAAATTAACCTTTTAGGTTGATATGGTCGCCCAATTAGGGCGACCTTTTTTTATCTTGGTATTTTCAAATAAAAAATTGTTTGCGTGAAGTATAATTCAATGGTAAAATTATACTATGAGTGATTTACAGAATAAAAAACTGCCAACTAAATCTGTAATGCAAGAGCAGTATAAGATATATCGGAGCGGTTTTGAAACAATCCTGAGTACAATAGAGTTTAAACTGAGAGATATAATTATATTACCTTCTCGTCCGACATTCAAATCGCGAGTGAAGAGTTTTGATAGCTATTATCGAAAGATTTTACGCATCAAACCACCACTAAAAGAGGAATTCCCCCTACCATTGTTGACCGATATGATGGGAATCCGAATTATTTGTGCTTTTCTAGAAGATCTTGCCGTAGTAGAACAACAAATTAAGGATAATTTTGTTGTATGCGAAGTGGAAAGAAAGGGAGCTTCTTTAAATTTTAAGGAATTTGGTTATGAGTCTGTTCATATCCTTGTGGAAATTCCAAAGGATTTGTTAGATGCAGCTGCTTGTACGGGATTTAATCTTCCTCACGATTGTGTTTGTGAGATTCAAATTAGAACAATTCTTCAAGATGCATGGGCAGAGGTGGAGCATGAATTGATTTATAAGTCAGAGTTTTCACCCTTTGACCTGCCTTTAAAGAGAAAGCTGGCTTCTATCAATGCAAGCTTAAGTCTAGCGGACATTATTTTTCAAGAGATTCGTGATTATCAAAATAAGCTTAATCGAGAAATTGATTTGAGAAGAAATGCTTTCTACAGTAAGGCCGATTCTATTGCTCGCGATACTCTGCCTAATGGCTTGAAGACTCCTGAACAGAGTCAGCAAATTAACTCTCCCTATGTACGTGGAACCATTGATGATATGCTGTTGGCAGCAATTCAGGCTCATAATGCAGGTGAGATGGAAAAGGCGGTGAAGATTTACACTGACATTGTGGAGTCCAAGCCCAGGCCAAGCGATATTATACTGTCTGTAATTCTGAAGCACCGTGGAATGGCCTTCTTTGCTCAGAATAAATATGATGAGGCATTGAATGATTTTCAGCAGAGCGTTGTATATCAGCCAGAAAATTTCCGTTCTCTTTATTATATTGGTATTGTCCATAGTGTACGGGGAGACAATGAGCAGGCGATAGAATTTTTTAATCGATCTCTGGGATACAATGAGCATCAATCCCATGTATATTACCGCCGAGCATTAGCACATTACAATCTTTCACGTTATGTAGAAGCATCTGCTGATTTGGCTACTGCAAATAGCATGGGACTTGATGATGAAGACTGCCGTCATTTACAGGAGTGTTTGATGAAGAAATTTGACATGAATATGTAATTTTTTTTGTTCAGATTATATTTTCTATTGACATTTTTTTTTGTCTTTGTTAGTATATTTTCACGTTGTAAATGTCTCCTTCGTCTAGTGGTTAGGACATCGGGTTTTCATCCCGACAACAGGGGTTCAATTCCCCTAGGAGATGAAGAAGGGCTGTAATTCAGCCCTTTCTTTTTTTTAAAGAGGTTTGTAATGGATGTGTCTCTACGGTTTACAGATGAAGTTCGACTCCGTATGACAGAAGCCATTGCGGAGGCTGCTGGAAATGAGGTTTTCTTTGGCGGAAGGATTGATGCCCAGGGACGAGTGGTTTCCGTAGTTGTTGCTGCTCGTGGAAATCAAGATGCAGTTCCAGTTCAATCTGAAGTGGCCTATGAAGCTCATGTTTTAATCCACAATCATCCTTCAGGCGAACTACAGCCTTCAGAGGCGGATATAGCCATTGCTGCACAGGCAGCCCAGCGTTGTCAAGGCTTTTATATTGTCAATAATGAGGTAAGTCGTTGTTATGTGGTGGTTGAACCAATCAAGCCTAAATCAATACAAAAGCTTGAGCTTGAAGCTGCTGCAGCTTATATTTCAGCTGGTGGCCCCTTGGACACAGGTGATAACTATTTTGAGGAACGGCCCGCACAAATAGAGCTTTTAAAAAAAATATGTATTTCATTTAATGAAGATGGTGTTGGTGTTTTTGAGGCCGGTACTGGTGTTGGAAAGTCCTATGCATATCTTATTCCCAGTATTTTGTGGGCTGCTACCAATAATGAGCGGGTGGTGATTTCCACCGGAACAATCAACTTGCAGCAGCAGCTGGCAGAAAAGGATGTACCTGCTGCCCTGAAAATCACGGGGAAAAAGCTCAAGTTTATCTTGATGAAAGGGCGACAAAACTATATTTGTTTAAGACGCTTTAACGATTTGCTGGGTGAACCTGATTTATTTGACAACGAAAATCAAGAGCTTGATATTTTATCGGATTGGGTTAAAACCACAGAAACTGGAAGCCGCTCTGATTTAAGCTTTTTGCCTTCCGAGTATTTGTGGAGCCGCATCTGTTCTGAATCTGATGCCTGTATGGGCATGAAGTGCAAATATCATAGTCAATGCTTTGTGATGAAGGTACGGAAGGAGGCCACTGACGCTCAAATTCTCATTGTAAATCATCATCTTCTGTTTGCAGATATAGCGGCTCGTCTTTCTGGGATTGGCTTTCGTGATACGGCAGTGCTGCCTCCCTATCGTCGTCTGGTGTTTGATGAAGCTCATGGTATAGAAAATGCTGCCACAAGCTTTTTTTCTGAGACTCTCACTCGTTTTAAGGTGACTCGCCAGTTGAATATTTTGTATCGTAAGCGACGTGGTGGAGCCATGGCTGGTCATCTTTATACTCTGGAAGTGCTTGCTTCTGGAGAGAATTGGGTAGGACAGGTTTTGGCAGCTATTGAATCAGTACAGAACTGTCTCGAAGCACTTGACCAAGCTGGCTTAGCTCTTATGGATAATCAATATGCACTACGGCTTACCCCTGTTTCGGAACAGCTTTTTTCTCTGGTTTTGGAGCGATTTGAACAATTGGGAATTGCTATAACGGAATGTACTACTGTATTTCGTGAGATGATAGATAGCATTGATGAGGATTTACGAGATGCACCCGCTGTTTGGGAAACAAGAACAGTCTTAAATCGACTTGATGCCATGGCTCAGTTTTGCAAGGCTTATGTACAGTGGCAGGAGCATTCCCAGACGGTCTTTTTTGTGGAGCGGATAAAAATGCCACCAGTCCGTGGTGGAGGAGACCAAATGCAATGGTTCTGTCGTTTTGTACAGGCTCCTCTCAATATTGCTTCCCGGATGAATGAGGGTGTGTTTGAGCCTTTGTCCACGGTAGTTTGTACCTCCGCGACAATTCGCAGTAGTAAAAACTTCAATTATTGGCTGGGAAGAAGTGGAGCCTGCTTTGTGGAGCAGGAGCGGCTTGCTACAGGAGAATTTCCTTCTCCCTTTCCTTATGAGCGCAATGTTTTGTTGTCGATTCCTACTGATGCCCCCTTGCCAGACAGTTCTTCCTTTCAGCCTTATGTAGAGGCGGCTATTCCACAGCTTGTAAGTGCTGCCGGGGGACGTACCTTGGTGCTTTTTACTTCCTATGATTCCTTGCGTAATTGTTGGGAGGCTTGTCATAAGGCTATGGCGGGAAACGGTATCGCTTTGCTCAAACAGGGAGATGAGGATAGATTCCGTTTGCTGGAAAAATTCAAGGAAGATGAAACCAGCGTGCTTTTTGCTACAGATTCCTTTTGGGAAGGTGTGGATGTTCCAGGCTCCTCTCTTTCACAGGTGATTATTGTAAAGTTGCCCTTCAGGGTACCCGATGATCCTATCTTTGCAGCCCGTTCTGAGGCGGTGGAGCAGCGTGGTGGTAGCTCCTTTATGGAGCTTAGTGTACCAGAGGCCGTCATAAAATTTCGGCAGGGAGTAGGGAGACTAATGCGTCGCTCTACTGACAGGGGAGCTGTGGTGGTTTTGGACAGACGATTGGTGGAAAAGCGCTATGGTAGAATTTTTTTGGAGGCAATTCCCTCTTGCCGCAGAATCCATGGTAATTTAGGGGAGCTTTGTAGCTCCATTGAACGGTTTATCTACTAGACTTCCACTTGCGAATGTGAAACAAAATGTATAGAATGAAAATGGCTTTATAAGAGCTGAATTCACAAGGAAAGGTTATTTAATGTCCAGTATTATCACTATCTGCTGTCTTTTGTTGGTTGTTAGTATTGCTGCAATTTTAAGTGTTTTGTCATATCCCATTTCAAAAAAGCTTTGTTATAAGATTTCTACTGGAATTGTTAAGATTTGTGCACCGCTTATTTTTGCAATTCTTTCTGTTTACAAGAATTTTAAGTTCAAGGGAGAGAAGCATTTAAAGAATGAGCTTCCTCCACAGTTCTTGATCATGTCAAATCATCAAAGCATTTTGGATATTCCGGTATACATGAATTTTTTACGAGATAGAGACTTGCGATTTGTAGCTAAGGCCGAATTGGGACGTCACGTTCCCATGGTTTCAGAAATGTTGCGTGTTCATGAGCATGCTCTTGTTCCCCGTACAGGTAGTCCTTCTGTGGCTATGAAGATCTTGGATAAATTTGCCGAACGAGTAGTGCAGCGTGGACAGATTCCCGTTATCTTCCCTGAAGGAACAAGAAGCCGAGATGGCAAGCTCCGTACTTTCTATGCAGCTGGCTTCAGACGGCTGCTGGACAAGGCTCCCATGCCTGTTGCTGTGTGTGCCTTGGACGGAGGATATCAGATTTCAACCCTGGGTGGAATTATCAGGAATCTGAAGAATGGTTCCTATCGGGTAAAGATTTTGAAAATATATCCAGCTCCCACCAATAAACAGGAGCAAATGCATATTCTCGATGAAGGAAAGGCTTTGATTCAAGCCCAGCTCGAGGAATGGCAGGCTACTGAAAATACAGGAAAATAATTTTCTCCTTTAACCAATTTCAAAGTCGTTTAAAATAAAAAAGGCTATCCAAGGAATCCCTTGTGATAGCCCTTTCTATGTGAGAAGCTCAGCTGAAAATCAACTAGACCTGACAACCAGCTGCAAGGAACTAATTATTTGAAGTCCTTGGGGCGGCGTTCAACACGCTTGCACTGTGTGCACTCGGCGACGTTCTTCAGTCTGCCTTTCTCAAACAATGTCTTCATTACAATTTCGCCACCACAGTTGCAAATGAACTTATGGGTGGTAACCGTTGTACGAGAGTTCTTACTGGCTCCAGCCATGGCTTGCCTCCTATCTTAGGAATAATCGATTATTACAAGATAATAACTGAATGTGTCTCTGTTGTCAATATACTTGTTTTGAATGTAGAGGACAAGTATTCCATGAGGAACGGCTTATTTAAAACTTCTGACTGATTTAAAGCTCACTTGACTATGTTACCTGTTTTTGATAACATTATGTAAATTTGTGTTGTTTTTAACACAAGTGCAAGTATTTTTTTGGAGGGTTTCTTTTGGCCACAAAGCATTCGTCTGCAGAAAAGAGACACAAGCAGAGTGAAGTTCGCCGTTTACGCAACAAGTCAGCAAAGAGTTCTGTTCGAACAAGTGCTAGAAAATACGTAGAGGCTGTTCACGCTAAGGATTCTGAGCGTGCCGCCCAGTTGTTGAAGGCTCTGGTAAAGGAGTTGGATACTGCTGCTGGAAAGGGTATTTTGACAAAGAATTCTGTGTCCCGCAAAAAGTCACGGATGATGAAACTGTACAATGTTTCATTTGGCAGCGTCGCTGCAAACTAAGGAAATGGATGGGATATTGCAGCAATGCAGTGTCCCTCGTTTTATAACTTGAATTTCGTAAAAAAAATTGGAAGAGAATCATGCAGTCAAAAAAGGTAACAAAGTACGATTTAGTGGATGGAATTCGTCAGGAAACTGGTTATGAAAAGCGGATTGTACAAGAAGTTTTTGAGTCAGCCTTGGAGCAGTTGAAATTTGCTCTCAAGGATGGTGCAACCATTGAGTTGCGTGGTTTCGGTACCTTCGAGCTGCGGCTTCGTAAAGAACGGAAGAAGGCACGGAATCCCAAGACTGGAGATAACTTGTCTGTACCTCCCCATTATATCGTTGCATTCCGTTCAGGACAGGAATTGAAAAAGGCTGTTTGGAATTTATCTGTAGAGGAGTAGTTCATATCCATGATGGAACGGTGCCCAAAAACTGATTCCCATTCTTTGCTTGCTCGGTGTGGCATTGCTTTTTCCCTTCTTGTTCTTGCTATATTGTTATTTGCTCTTCCACAACCAAATCTTTTTTCTGTTAAAGGTTTCCCTTTTCTTGCTTATTTTGCTCTCATACCTGTTTTCCTTTTGGTGCGTTTTGTATCTTGGAAGACCGTTTGGTTATGGGGTATAGCCTATGGCGTTGGAGCTTATTGTCTTTTTACTTATTGGTTGGCTACCTTTCATCCTTTAGGAATCTTTGTCATTTCCTTTATGTATGGGCTCTACCTTATGCTTGCCTTTCCCCTGCTGAAGGCTGCAGCTAGTCTTTTTCCGAAATGGGGCTGGCTTGTTCAGGGACTGGTATGGTGTGCCTACGATTATGTGAAAACCTTGGGATTTTCCGGCTTCCACTACGGTGTCTTGGCCTATTCCCATTGGAGGATATTACCCCTCATTCAGATTGTTGATACGGTAGGTCTGTGGGGACTTGATGGACTGATAACCTTCACTTCAGCCTGGTTCACCGGTGTTATTGTAGATGCTTACCGAAGCATGAGGCAAGAAGGTGATGTGGGTGGATGTAAGGCGCTAGTAAAAAGGCTGCCTCAAGCTTGCAAGAAGCATATTGTTTCAGTCTGCTGCTGGTTTATAGTTTTTATCGGTGTATTGGTTTATGGGCTTGTTTCTCCAGTGGACTATTCTGATGCTCCCCAAGTGGAGGTGGCTTTAATTCAGCAGAATTCTGACCCATGGGTAGGCGGGGTTTCTGCCTATCAGCGGGATTTAAAGACTTTGAAGCGGATTTCTGATGAGGCTATTGCAGAGAATCCGCAGGTAGATTTTGTGGTGTGGCCGGAGACAGCCTTTGTACCACGAATAAAATGGCATTATCAGCATCGATATGAACGCGACAAATTCCAGCTGGTAGATGAGCTCTTGCACTATCTTGATGAAGCTCCCGTTCCCTTTGTGATTGGCAACGACCATGGTGTTGATGCTCTTGGAAATAATGTGCTGGATTATAATGCAGTTTTACTTTTCACTCCAGGAGAAAATACCTTGCCACCTGCTCCAGAGGTATATGGTAAGATGAAGCTTGTTCCTTTTACAGAGTATTTCCCCTTTGACAAGCAATTTCCCCAGTTGTACCAGATGCTGTTGAATGGGGATACCCACATGTGGGAGCCAGGACAGGAGCCTGTGGTTTTTGAGGTGACAGGAAATGATGGAGCGACAAAAATCAGTTTTAGTACACCCATCTGCTTTGAGGACACCTTTGGCTTTGTGGGACGGCGATTTGTAAATGCAGGGGCCCAAGCCTTTGTGAATCTTTCTAATGATGCATGGTCAAGGAGTCTTGCCTGTCAGTATCAGCATCTGTCCATGGCTGTCTTTCGGTCGGTGGAAAATCGAGTTCCAACAGTTCGTGCAACCACTACCGGCCAGACCTGTATCATCGATCCCAATGGAAGGATTTTGGCCATGGCAGAGCCCTTTGTGGAGACTTATTTAGTTGGTTCCATTCCGGTTATGGATAAAACTGTAAAAACAATGTATACTCGTTTTGGTGATTATATAGGCATCATTTTTGCATTGGCTAGCAGCCTATTGCTGATGGTTGGCCTTGTGGTGCGTTGTGTCTCCAGAAAAAGAAGATAGGAGAGGGCTGTATGTACTCATTTAATATGAAAGAAGGTAATGTTACTGTTCTTGGGCAAAGGACTGAGTTTATCGGAGATTTGAAATTTAGAGACAACCTTGTTATTACTGGTAAATTTGAGGGGAGAATTGAGTCTTCTGGAAATTTGAAGGTTGATAAGACTGCTCATTGTCAGGTTACAAAAATTGCTGCAGATTCCATCTTTGTGGCGGGAGATGTTACTGGGGATTTACATGCTGCATCCAAAATAGAAATTGCTTCTGGAAGCCGTGTGGTGGGAGATGTTTCCACACTTCGCCTTAGAATTGACGACAATGTAGATTTTCATGGTCAGGTGACGATGCTTGACGCTGTCCCTGATGTGGATATCTTTTCATTGACAGCGGCCGAATACAAGAAAGCTTGTACAGCATTTAGAGAGTAATTAATCATGAGGTACTCATTTTCTGATTTTGGTAAAAAACTTACAGGTCATTCAGGTATATTGCAATTAATGGATGATTTAGGCCGTCCACTACCTGCAGGGGTAACTCCCTATCGTTTGGGGGGAGGGAATCCTGCCCGTGTTCCTGAGGCTGAAGCCATGTTTAGAAGGGAAATGGAACGGGTTATGGCAGAGGAGGATGGTTTTGAAAAGCTGATTTCCTTGTATGATCCACCCCAGGGACGAATTGGATTTATCGATGCTGTAGCAAAGTTTCTTTCTGAAACCTATGGTTGGAAGGTGGGGCCTGAAAATATTGCTATTACCAATGGGAGCCAGTCAGCTTTTTTTTATCTTTTTAACCTGTTTTCAGGAATTTTTACTGATGCCGATGGGATGGAGTATAAGAAAAAGATTCTTTTCCCCTTGGTACCAGAATATGTAGGTTATGCTGATCAAGGGCTGGAACCAAATTTAATGGTCTCCATTCCTGCCCGTTGCGAATATTATGATGACAGGAGCTTCAAGTATTTCATTGACTTTGAGCTTTTGGAAGCTTATCTTTTAAATCACGGTGATGTTGGTGCAATGTGTGTGTCTCGTCCCACCAATCCTACAGGAAATGTGTTGACGGATACAGAGATTCATCGTCTGGCGGCCTTGGCCACCAAGTATGATATTCCCCTCTTTGTGGATAATGCTTATGGCTTGCCATTTCCAGATATAGTGTTCATTGACGAGGCGGCTCCCTATTGGGATGAGTCTGTGGTGCTTTCCATGAGCTTGTCAAAGATAGGATTGCCTTCCTTGAGAACAGGTATTATTGTGGCTACACCGGAAATCGCTTCTGCCATGGCAAATGTAAATGCCATTGCTGCCCTGGCATCTGGTTCTGGTGGACAGGCCATTGCCCAGAACTGCATTGCTTCTGGAGAGATTGTGGAGGTGTCAAAAAACTACGTGCAGCCCTTCTACCAGAGAAAATCTCAGCAGGCTGTGGCTTGGATTCATGAGTTTTTTGCTGGCGGTGACTTTTGGATTCATCGTAGTGAGGGAGCAATTTTCCTCTGGCTCTATCTTCGGGACTTGAAGGTTCCAAGCCTGAAATTGTACCGCAAGCTGAAGGAACGTGGTGTGGTGACAGTGCCGGGAGAGTATTTCTTCTTTGGTGTCGATGAGCCTGAGTCCAACTGTCATGGTCACTATGACAAGTGCTTGAGACTGAATTATTCTGGGCCGGAAGATGAGGTGCGAGAGGGCTTGAGATTGCTGGCGGAGATATACAAGGAAAATAGATAAACATTGTGTTCGTGCCGAAGGTTAATACCCTGTACATTAGGGCGTGTATAAAAGGGGTAAATCCGAGTGCAATTACATTATGAGAACACCATATCTCGTTGCTTGTGGCGGGGGTGGGCTGTTGTATATGACTCAAAATGAGTGGCTGCTGAAAATACCTTGAGCAGCCTCATCTTTTGCAATATGTTGGAGGTAATTTATGAGTAAATTTAGCCGATTTTTTTTGATTATTTCTGTTTTTTTGTTGATGGCAGCTGTAGCTTTTGCCGGAGGGAAGAGGGATAGTGTTGGTGATGTTCCTGCCCAAGAATCTCCTTCAGCCGGCAACCGTACCATCAATGTTGCCGCTTTGAATGGCCCCAGTGGTATTCCCCTAGCCTACTTGTTTGAGAATAAGCCCCAAGTTCCAGGCGCTGATTTCCAGTTCCACGTGGTGGCTGGAGCTGATGTGCTTTTGCCCAAGCTATTGAAGGGTGAGATTGACGCAGGAATTCTTCCTCCGAATGTGGCTGCAAAGGTTTTTACTAAAAACAATGGTGCCCTTGTGGTGGCGGCAGTCATGGGACAGGGGATGTTGAATCTGATTACAAAGGATGAAGGCATCGTTTCCTTGGAGGACTTAAAAGGAAAGTCAATTAATGTGGCTGGCCAGGGAGCAACTCCTGAATATATGTTCCGGTATTTGTTGGAGGCTAACGGGATAGCCATTGCCGCTGATGGTGTTGCTCCAGATGCCAATTCAGTGTCTTTGGATTTTTCTGTTCCTGCGGCTGAAATTGCAGCAGCCCTCTTAGCCGGTAAGATTCAATATGCTGTTGTTCCAGAGCCTTTTTCCACTGTAGCCACCACAAAAGATTCTTCTGTTCGTCGTGCAATAAACCTGCAGGATGAATTTGCAGCCTTAAACAAGGCTATTGGAAAGGATTCTGTAACCTATCCCATGACAGTACTGGTTGTGCGCAAGGAATTGGCAGAAACAGCTCCACAGCTTGTCGCAGGTTTATTGGAAAGTGCAAAGGAAGCAGTGGAATGGACCGTAGCCCACCCTTCAGAGGCTGGTGCATTGGTACAAAACCATACCTTGGGCTTGCAGGCACCAATTGCTACAAAGGTTGTTCCTAATGGAGCCTATGTATTCATACCTGCTAAAGAAGCCCGTCCTCAGCTGGAGGAGTTATACTCCATTTTCTTGGACTTTGCCCCTGAGTCAATCGGTGGAAAGCTTCCTGATGACAGCTTCTATTTTGATTGATGGGTAAGAAATTTCTGCATCGGCGGAATGTGGCCAATCTTTTGTCTGTGGGAATCATTCTAGGGACTTGGCAGCTTTTGGCTATGGCTATAAATTCTTCCCTTATATTGCCATTACCTCGAGAAGCCTTGGAAGTTCTGATTCAAGATATGGGGAAGCCCTTGTTTTGGCAGCATGTGGGAGCAACCGCCTGCAGAAGCTTGGCAGCCTTTGGAATTTCTGTTGTGGTGGGTGCACTTTTAGGTGTTGCTGCTGGTGCAAGTGAGGGGATTCACAATCTTCTTGATTTTCCCCTGGCCATGATGCGGGCAACTCCCGTGGTGTCCTTCATCCTTTTGGCTCTGTTTTGGTTTGGTTCCTCCCTTGTGCCGATTTTTGTTGCCATAGTAATGAGTCTGCCAGTAATGATTAGCGCGGTGGAGGCGGGAATCAAAAATACCAACAAGGATTTGATTGCTTGCTGCCGAGTCTACAGATTTTCCACAGGTAAAATGCTTTGTCATTTGTATTTTCCTTCCTGCAAGCCATATTTCTTTTCAGGAAGTCTTGCTGCCTTTGGACTAAGCTGGAAGGTGGTGGCCGCAGCAGAGGTAATCAGCCTTCCTCACCGTTCAGCAGGAACCTTGCTGCAAAGCGCCAAGGTTCATCTGGAGACGGCTCAGGTTTTTGCCATCACCTTGATGCTGGTTATATTGAGCTTTGTTTTGGAAAGCATTTTTTCTCTTGTTTTGCACAGGCGAGGACTTTTGACAGGGGGAAAGGCTACAAAATGAAGGATGTGTATAAAACCCAAGGTTTAGAAAGTATTGAAATAAACAACCTTTGGCTCAAGCGGGGAGACCACCAAATTTTTAAGGAGTTTTCCTATAGCTTTCCAGCAGGCAAGACAACCGCCTTGATGGCATCTTCTGGAGCAGGAAAGACGAGTCTTTTGGATTGTATTGCAGGGTTACTCAAGCCAGATCAAGGCAGTATTGTAGGGGGAGGCTCTGTATCCTATCTTTTTCAGGAGCCAAGACTCTTGCCCTGGTATTCCTTGGAAAAAAATGTAATGCTGCCAGTGGAATCCTTGTTGGGACGTGAGATTGCAAAAGAAAGAAGCGATACCTTCCTGAAAGCGGTGAATCTGGAAGAAAAGATTGATTCCTTGCCTACCCAATGTTCTGGTGGTCAGCGGCAACGATGCGCTATTGCAAGGGCCTTTGCCTTTCCGTCCACCGTCTTGCTGATGGACGAGGCATTCCAAGCTCAGGATATTAAACTGAAGCTTTTACTTATGGAGTTGATGGAACAACTTCTGGAAAAGGAGGGAAGGACTGCCCTGCTGGTAACCCACGATGTTTCGGAAGCCTTGGCTTTGGCTCATCATGTGGTAGTGCTTGCAGGCAGTCCCCTACAGGTGGTTGGTGAGTTTGAGGGTGCTTCAAAGAGCCAGCCTATGAGCCAACGGTATATCCAAAGCGATGCTTGTTCAGCAAAAAGCCGGGAAGCAATCCTCAAGCTCCTGTGTGCCTCTTAAAGCTTTAAGAGTCGGCTTTTGCCAGCAATTCAGTTTCCCATGTAAGTAAAGCCTCTTCCATCTGTTTGTTGTTACCGCGAACATCGCAGAGAATACGGAATACAGGCTCGGTGCCACTTCCACGCATCCAGATAAAGGCCGTTCCCTTTCCTTCTGCATCCTTGAACAGGATTTTCAGTCCTCCCTTGCCAGAAAGACTATAGTCCGAAAGATTCCTTGTTTCTTTTGTACCGTTGTTACAGATGGCTTCGTAGGAGGCAATTCCATAGTTCCGTGCTAGAGCATCTTTTCTTTCTTGCCAGCTGGCTTCAAATTCTTTTTGGAAACGAGCTTTTAACATACCGTGGTCTGTTGTCTTGATTTTCAGAAGGGCTCGGCTTTCTGAGACACCAGTGGTAGTGTATACAGGCAGGGTTGCAATGATGTCTGCCAAGGTAAAGTCTGGCTTGTAGGCTGCTTCTTGACCAGACTTGCGGCACCAGCGGTGGAACAAGCCCTGCTTGACGGTGCCATCCGCCAAGGTGCTGTCCTGGATGGTCAACAGCTTTACCAGCGCAAAGATGGTGTTGATGGGGTCACGAACAGCAGCCGGGTGGGTAATGTTTCCACCGTTGGAGCCTTCTCCTAAAATTGGAACGGTATAGCCCTTTTGCCGTGCCTCACGGGCCAGGTTTACGACGTTTGCTTCTCCTACCTCAGCCCGGAAGACAGTGGCACCAAAGGCTTCTGCAATTTCTTCGATTCGCATGGAGGTGGGATCGTTTACAGAAACTCCAGCCTTCATTGGTTCCTTTGTTGATTCATTCCTGTAGTCAAGATAGGCTAGTTCGGCCAGAACAGAAAGGGCAAACACCTCCTGTGCCTTCAGCACCTGACTTTTCCCACTGGCATCATCCCAGTACACGATGTTTCCCCGATCTCCGTCGCAGTCTGGCATATAGCCCAAGGTAATGGCAGGATTGCCAGGCTTTTGCTCTTCCATAAATCGAGCGCAGTGTACAAGATTTTCTGGCTCAGGAATGATTGCATGGACAATTTCTCGTGGCTTGCTGTTGATGGCATCAAACCCAATGCCGCATTCAGGAAGAAAGGACTTGTCTATGGAAAGGCTTCTGGCAGATCCGTTCATGTCGCAGGACACGGACAGGGACTTTTTCCTTGTGGTTTGGGCAATGAGGTCGAAGAATGCCTTTTGCTGCTCCTGATCATCTGTTCCTGATATCACCAGGCGGGTAAAATCACGGTAGCTGGCTACGGCACGGGCCTTGCAGCTGGCACTTTCCGTAAATATTTTCTGTATGGCTCCTTCTGGGCAGGCAGCCACCAGCTGGGAGGCCAGGGAAATGGAGTCAGGCCGGCTGCAAAGCTGGGTAAAGGCTGCCGTTAGCTTTGCCGTTTCCTCACCAGGAAGCACGCCACCATCGTTCAGACCGAACTTAATGCCGTTGTGCCCCACAGGATTGTGGCTGGCAGAAACGTATACAAATCCGTCAAGCTGGCGGCTATAGGCCATGATTTCAGGAGCGGCAGTGATAAACAGATATTCCACTTGGATGCCACGACCGGCCAGAACCCTGGCAATGATGTCTCCAATCTGGGTACCAGTGGGGCGGGCATCAAGTCCAAGGGCAATCCTGCAGCCGGATCCACACCGCTGGATGATGTAGTCTGCAAAGACCTGGGCAATGAGGGCAGAAAGCACTCCATTTGCAGCCCCAATCTCCGCTGTGGCATCCTCCTCATCTCCGGAAAGGGCAAAGACCTTTCGCCATCCTGAGGCGGAAAGAATCATTGCGCTGAATTCCTTCTGCAAATCTGCCATTGTAGGCAGTTGACTCTGTTCTGATAAAGGAACGACCTGGGGGTCTCCCAACTGAAATCCTGTCTGAGCGTCATACATCACCATAGTGAACCTCCAAAAGATACTCCATTGTACATCATGGTGGCCAATGAATCAAGGAAGGGGTTTTAGGAAGCAAGAATGCAGGTCTTGAGAAATGTCACACTCAAACCACCGGTGTTGCCACAAACATCATTGCCAGCAGCAAATGCGACATCCACAGGAATTGCCTCTGCCGTAAACCAAGGCATCTCAAAAACGAGAGGGAGTGTTTCTAAAATGCCTTATACCTAATCCAGTTGTCAATCTGAAATAATAAAACATTTTAAATTATTATCTTTACAATATTTTTCTGCGTAACTACCAGGATTACATTGAATAGTTATTGATTCGCAATCAGCAAAAGCATCATCTCCAATACTGATAACAGAATTTGGGATTATGATACTTGTCAAAGAGACACAGTCATAAAAAGCGTAATCTCCAATGGTTGTAACAGAATCTGGGATTGTGATACTTGTTAAAGAGTCACAGCTAGAAAAAGCGGAATTTCCAATGGTTGTAACAGAATCTGGGATTGTGATGCTTGTTAAAGAGTCACAGTCATAAAAAGCGGAATTTCCAATAGTTGTAACAGAATTTGGAATTGTAATACTAATTAATGAATCACAGCTACGAAAAGCAGACTCTCCAATGGTTGTAACAGAATTTGAAATTGTGATACTTGTTAAAGAGTCACAGCCAGAAAAAGCAAACTCTCCAATGGTTGTAACAGAATTTGGAATTGTAATACTTGTTAAAGAGTCACAGTTCTCAAAAGCATCCACTCCAATAGTGGTAACTGAGTTGGGGATTGTGATACTTGTTAATAAGCTACAGTCCTCAAAAGCAGCCTTTCCAATAGTGGTAACAATTTTTCCTTCAATAGTAGATGGAATATCTAAAGTTGATGAATAAAATATATTATGACCTGTAATTGTAATTTTATTTTTAGCATTAATCGCATAGTAAAAATCATCATAGGGATAAGTTACTCCCAAAAAGCTTTCTTCTGTTTGTCTTTCTGAAATTTCTATACTACTTAAAACACTTTTTTGGATAATATCTGTAATTGGTTTCTTGAAAAAGAGGTCGGTGTCGTTTTCTAGAATTTGACTTAATTTCTCTGGTACTGGAATAAACCAAACTTCACCAAGCACTGTATCATCCCATTTTCTGCCTTTGTAAACTGAATCTATTTGCATTTTGTAAGTGCCTTTTTCAAGGAACACTGGATTTTTTATAGAGTTTATATTTTCTAAATCTGAACTATAGTCACCATTAAATATTGGGAAAATATCTGCAAAATCTAGTTTAATATTTGTCTTTCCGGAAGAATCAAAGAGTGTCATTGATTTTATACGATTATTTGAAATCCACGGTTCACCAATAAAGTTTATCTTAGAAAATACGAAATCCCATGAATAATATCTGTAATCGTCTTCCTTCTCCTTATAGGCCCCATTAAATCTACGTAGTCCATTTGTTGCAAAAGGTCCAATGACATTTTTAGTCAGTGTGAATTCAATCCATTCCCCAATTCCATCCCCTTTTACCCCTTCAACCCATCCATTGAACAAAATGCCATCAAAAGAAGTGTTTGCCTTGTAAGTAGAAGTTCGTAAATTCTTATCTAGATTTTCTTCATTATTCCACGGATCAGGTTTTCCTGCCATTTTATACGTACCTTCCAATTCAGAAGATGCCTTTACATTTGTTACAAAACTTAAGGTTTCTTCATTTTTCACTGATGGAATTTGAAAAATACTTCCAGAATAATCATCAGGCTCATAGTTCAATTTGAATTCAAAGAACTCATTTTTTTGTGGTTTGTAGTTTTGGGTTATATAAAATACCAAAGGTTCATAAAATCCTGTTACTTCAAAATTGGCATCGGAATTATGTGGGGTCATAGAACTATCTGTAAGAACTATAAAATCATTAATATTACCTTTCCAAGTACCACCAGTAGAAATGTCATAAATAAAGTTATACTTTGAACCTCCTCCAATTCCTGTATCAATATTATATTTTACAGTAAGTTTAGAAGAAACAGAAGGTGTAAAAACAAGTTCGTGGTAAAAGTGTAGTACAAGTTTGAGAGTATAAACTTCATCGGCTTCAGACCATGAGGAATTTTTAACTGATTCAGATGCTTCTATATCTTTTTCTATTGAAGTTTCAATTCCAACCATTAAAACTGAAACATTTTTTCCATCTTGTTCAATAACACAAGGCTGTAAAGTTGGATCAGTAATTTGATTATTCTTCATTTCTGAAATATATCCATCAATTGATAAAGTTCTTAATTTTTTATCTACGGCAAAAAATTCTTCTTTTGTTGCATTTATTTTTCCTAAGGCAAGATTTATCAAATCTATTTTTGATCTATAACCATTTCCTATTGGTATGTAATTAGAAATATATCCATCTTTGTTTATTGCAACTTGTGTTGATACAATTACAGGAAATGCACAAGGAACTGTAACTTTTTCGGAGGTTGTGTTCTTAAAGTCGAACAAGGCAGTTATTGACTTCCCATAGAAATATCCTTGCCCAACAAATAAAAGTTCTCTTTCCAAGGCAATTTTGTCATTTGGTTCCTTTACATAAATATTGCCATAAGTCCATTCTTCTGGATAATAGGATCCACCGTCATCTGCAAATACAGAATATAGACTAAATACTGTAAAAATAACTGCTAATATTTTTTTCATTCTAGACCTCCTTATTTATTATACTAGAAAAATATCTTTGAAATAAATGGCAAAAGTAAACCTACTAAAGCCATAGCAACTAATACTTTTAAGATTCTTGTGATTATTTGTCTAAAAAATGCTAGTACTGCTACTTTTCCAACGCTTTTCTTAGAGTTATAATCAAAAGTTGTGGATTGCCTAAAAAGGCATACAAATAGAAAAAGAGGTTTGAATCGGTTAAAATGATTTTCGAAAAAAAACACACACCGAAGGAAACCTCAACACAAATAATGGTATCAGTAACGGTGGAAAAAGTTATGGTAGGCTGATGCTAATTAAAGGGAACAATAATTTCTTGTACTTGCTAGCACATCTGTCAAGATATAACAAAGCAGTGGGTGACTCTGTAATGCCTGGAGATGTTGTTGCTTATGTGGGCAATACGGGAGGCTCTGATGGTGCACATTTACATTTGGAGGTGTTTGAGTGTGAAAATTCTATAGAAAAGAAAAAGGTGATCAATGTAGAAGCTGATGAAAATATTGAAATGAAGTGGAGAGATAATGTAAGATGGAATCGTAACAAACGGGTAGATCCATTTAATCATGATGAACATGGAGGCAAAAGATGAAAAAGCAATTGGTAATTTTGATAGTTCTGTTTTCTTTGTGCAATATTATTATGGCACAAGAAGTTAAGTGGATAGTTCAAAATGATACCCAATTAATATTGTATGACAATGAGGGGACGACTGTTGATGTAAAAAAAAACCAAGAAGTCGGTCATTTTGGATGGGCACATTTAGAGGACGAAACAAATTTGCTTCATGGAATTGTTTACGCTCATATTACCGGAATAATAGATGTCGACTCCGTACTTCCCAAGAATTCTAAAGAATTATTCTCTTCTGAACTGACAAATAATAATATGACAACACTTCCATATCTTAATTTTGATATTCTTTATAAAAAAGACAGGACTTTATTTAAGGAATTATTTGAACATGATTTTTGGCTCTTAAGTGGAGAATACAATTCTGAAAGTGGAGATTACTATTCTGAACAAGAATCATATGAATGGTTTACAAGGCGGTCTTACAAGAGGGGGCTTGCATTAGAGAATGCAATTGTTGCGGTAAGTACAAACAACGACTACTGTTCTTTCTTTATTGAAAATATAACCAAAATTAAAAATGGATATGAATGTAAAGGCTTTCTAAAACGTCCACATTCAAATGATACAAATCTAACGAATGCATTCATTACAACTCCAACAAACGGAAAGCACACTTTGTTAATTCTTTTTGACGGAGACTACATAAATGTCTATGAAGATTCAAAAGACAAACTTTTGATGACGTATGCCATAACTGACGAGAAAACACATGCAGAATTTAAGAATCTTCTTAAAACAGGAGAATGCGACCTGTCCAAAGTAACCTGGCCCCGCCATGCAGACGGTTCCTGCGACTACGATGACGAAATAAAACCTCCAAGATTCAATTTTGCAGATATAAAAATAAATCCAGCACAATTATTAGAACCCTCCAACGTAGCCCTAAAAAAAATCATGACTGTTTCAGAGAACCTAAAGCTTCGTGCAGGAGAAGACACCTCAACTCAAGTCCTTGCCGTGATGCAGGCGGGCAGCCGGGTACAGGTGTTTGAAGTGGGCAAGGCCGAGACCATAGACGGGATTTCTTCAAACTGGGTGAGGGTTGTAGTGCTGTCACGTAGCAAAAACAGAGACGGCAAGCCCATACGTGAGGGAACCGTGGGCTGGTGCTTCGGCGGATACCTGGAGTGAGGCAACACCTAGAAGCAAAGATACGAGAGTTAGAAGGAAGACATGGAGAACTGAGCACAGGACAAATGGGCAGGGCCTCCCACTGGCGGAAAACGGCTTTCCAGGCATGCCATCCAGTGCTGGCAGCGGTGGTGGACAACCGGGATCCGGAGTGCCTCGGAAGGATACGGGTAAGCCAAGAAATGTTTGCTCCCGGCAGTGTAAGCGTGTGGCTACCTATAGTGGGTCATTGGAAGAAAAAGGAGAGCGGGTGGTGGGCATTACCAGAGATTGGAGTGCAGGCACTGGTGATATATACTCTGTCAGACAGAAGCGAGGGGTATGTTCTTGGCTTCATCTATGACGAGTTACACCGAGTGCCCAAAGGAGTAGCAATGAAAAAAATAGACTTCATCTCTATATCGATTTTTTTGTTTCTTTGCTCATTGGTTTACTCTACGGAAGCTGATGATCAAGAGTTGTACAATCTCATTGCAAAAGAGGACGAATGGATACCGATTGAGTATCTTATGCTGCTGACAGAAGGAGACCGGGATATGTTAAAATTGATAATACCAGGACGTTCTTTTGGTCGAGTTGATACGCATTTTGATGGATTAAAGGAATGGTATGAGTGGTATTTTATCGAGTCAATAAATTATGATAGGTTCATAAACGACTCTGGAAACGAGCTAAGAATGATATGTTTTCGTGCTAGGGGTAGCACTCGTTATGATGTTGGCTCTGTTGATAAAGTCCACAATTCTTTCCATGTAAAACTAATACTAAAAGGCCGTGACATCTATTGGGCAGATAAATTAAAGGACGATTCAATCACTCCCATTCGTCTCCTCAACAAGGCACCATCATACTTAGAAAATCCCTCATACTGGGACGAAAAGCTATACGAGTTCGATGAAATCATAATAGACGCAAGGTTCATCTTTGATGGTGATTACCTAACGGTCTGGGCAAATGAAGATACGTTCAAGCAAGTATATTTCAGATGCACAGCGGAAACCTTGGAACAACTGAACTTGTTGATAGCTACCAATAAGTTTGACCTGTCCAAAGTAACCTGGCCCCGCCATGCAGACGGTTCCTGCGACTACGAAGACACGACCTCTGTCAAAACAGCATCAACCGCAATCACCAGCATGTACCCAAACAAAATCATGACCGTCAAGGAAAATCTCAGGCTCCGATCCGGGGAGGGAACCTCATCGCAAGTGGTCACCGTGCTACCGACCGGCAGCCGGGTAAGAATCATGGAAGTGGGCAAGGCCGAGACCATAGACGGGATTTCTTCAAACTGGGTGCTTGTAGAGTCCCAATCTCACACCAAGGACCGTGACGGCAAGATTATTTATGCGGGTACTCAGGGCTGGTGCTTCGGCGGGTATCTGGAGT
>JAZNAS010000017.1:0-6663 GCA_045586625.1 Treponema sp. | reverse complement strand
CATCCTGAACGCTTATGACGGTGCAAATCGCAACGATCCCAAGCTGGGAACCTTGAACTTCAAGGCAAAGATTGCCCTGTAATCTTGGTGTAGCGTAATGCTAAAAAAGGCCGTCCGCAAGGACGGTCTTTTTTTGTGGGTGGTGTGCTTACTTCACGGTTTCCTGTGCCAGCACCGCGTCAATTTATTCAGCATAGGACTCCTCCCGCTGCACCGCCAAGTCGGTGGCGTACCATCGGACTTGCCCCCTCACTCCTAATTTTACACACTTTCACTTTCAATTCAAGGGTCAATTCGGGATTTGGTTCCGGATTGACTCCGAATGCGTCCGACAAGTATAGATAGGATTCCGGACAAAAAAATGCACTTTTGCGAGGCGGAGACGAATTATTTTCAAAAAATTATTGGTGGGATGGAAGTAGATAAAAAAAGCCGTGGAATGGGGATTCCACGGCCTTGTTGTTTGCTTACGTAGTGTCAAGCAAGGCTTTGCTTAGAAGCCCTCGCTTTCCATAATTGCACGCACATTGTTGAATGCTGACTTCTGGGCGTCAGTTGTTCCTACAGTATCAGAAGCAACCTTGTCCATCATCTCCAGAACCTGCTGGTCCAGCAAGTCCTTGTCAATGGTGTACAGCACGTAGCAGCGGTACTCATCCGTATACTTCTTCTTCTGGTCAGGATCATAACGGCGAGTCAGTACCCACCAGTCGTTCACCTTGCGGGCACCAGAATAGCTTGCACTGCTGGTGCTCTTTACAATGTTCTCAAAATAAGTTCCGTATTCACCATCGGGAGAGCCGCTGGCGGCACCGGTAAACAAGGCGTTTACACGGGTAGATACATTTGCTGCAATCTCACTGGGAATATCAAAGGAGGAAACCCAAGACTGCAAGGCATCAATATTGGTACCAGACTCCTCTCCTACAAAGCAGTAGGAGCCCTCATAGCTCGCAAGCTTTTCTACAGCCAAAACACCCTCTGTAATATAGGTTTCAACCCATACCGGCAGCTGATTTACCCCCAAGGCTGTACCCTTGTGCTCCAAAACCTCGGACTTTACCTTGGCATCCAGCTCCTTTGGCTCCGGCTCATCCTGTTTAGAAGCACAACCAGAGAAAACCAATGCGGCACCAACAAGGGCCAAGACAATTCCTCTTCGAATCATTTACGAACCTCCAAAAATAGTATAGTCATCATCTACTATATTATATCACATAAACCCATAAAATCCTACTATTGTTACAAATTCCACCGTCTTTATTGAGAAAATCTTGACCTCAGCAGCTTGATTTCAGCCTCGTAGCCAGACAGCTCGTTGGGGGTTTCCAGTACAAAGGGGAGCTCTCTCAGCACAGGATGGTTCACCACATTCACCAGCGCCTCCAAGCCAATCTGTCCCTCTCCAATCTTTGCGTGGCGATCCTTTCTGCTACCGGCAGGATTCATGCTGTCATTTAGGTGACAAGCCTTAAGTCTTTCCAAGCCCACTACCCTGTCAAACTCACTCAACACACCATCCAAATCGTTGATAATGTCGTAGCCAGCATCGTGGAGATGGCAGGTATCCATACACACTCCCAAGCGGCTGCGGAATTTTTCATCCACACCGTCAATAATTCCCCTTATTTCCTCAAAATTCCGCCCGATTTCGGAGCCCTTTCCCGCCATGGTTTCCAGCAGCACGGTAGTATTTTCTGCCAAGGGCAACACTTGGTTTAAGGCTGCCACAATAAAATCGATTCCCCTCTCCACCCCTTGTCCTGTATGGCTTCCTGGATGAAAATTATAGTAGTTACCAGGAATCAGCTCCATTCGAGCCATATCATCCTTCATCATGCTCAGGGCAAAATCTCGTAGGCCACCGTCAGCTGAACACAGGTTCATGGTATAGGGTGCATGGGCTACCAACCGGGCAAAGCCCTTGCTCTGGCACAGCTTCATCAAGGCAGCTCCATCTGCTGGGTCAGCGGCCTTTGCAGAGCCACCACGAGGGTTACGGGTAAAAAAAGCAAAGGTATCAGCACCAATGGATGCAGCCGTTTCTCCCATAGCAGCAAATCCTTTTGATGACGAAAGATGGCATCCAATATGCAGCATGTTCTTCCTCCTAAAATCTATCTTTCCACAATACTACCTTCCTCAATTCATCCCGTCAAGCTATGATATAAACTTTATATCAGGAAAAACGGCAAGGTACTTTCAGTAGCTACACCTATACCACCAAAAAAAAATATAGTATACTCATGTCATGAGATTTCTCCACACTGGTGACCTTCATCTGGGAAAAACCTTTCATGAACGCTCCCTGATTCAGGATCAGGAGCATTTTCTTAATCAACTCATTCAAGAGCTCCTTGCCCCTGCTGAAAATGCAGCTTCTCAGAATGCACCGAATCAAAGCTACCAAGCATTGATTATTGCTGGTGATGTGTATGATAGGGCGGTGCCACCACCGGAGGCAGTTGCCCTGTTCGACTCCTTTCTCACAAGGCTAAAGGAGAAGCTGCCCGATCTGCACATCATCATCATTCCAGGCAACCATGATTCCCCGCGCCGCCTGGCCTTTGCTGCCGACCTGCTGAGATTCCAAGGCATTCATATTGCCTCCACCCTCCAGGAGGTTTTAGAGCCCACTATCATTGATTCTGTGGCCTTTTATTCCCTTCCCTTTATGAATCCCAATTTTCTGGGAGACGGCCAAACCCATCAGCAGGCTATGATTCAGACTGCAATTGACAAAATCCTTCAATATCACAACGATAATCACCCCCAGCTTGCCAAGGTGCTGGTGGCCCATTTATTCACCCAAGGAGGCACTATATCTGATTCTGAGCGGGTGTTTATCGGCACAGCGGAGCTGGTGGACAGAAATCTTTTCCAGGACTTTGACTATGTGGCCCTAGGACACCTTCATCGCTGTCAAAATCCAGGAGGAAAACAGATTTGGTATGCAGGCTCTCCTCTCCCCTACTCCTTCAGCGAGGCAGGAAACCATAACTCCTTTCTCCGGGTTGAATTGGCCCCTCAACAAGGGAATTCAACAGGGCCCACAAGACCATTCCTTTCTGTTACAAGAATCCCAGTGGAGCCACTTCATCAAGTTTGCCGCTTACAAGGAAGCTTTGAGGACTTTTATCAAAACAAGGACGGTCAATATGACCAGTACAAAGATTGCTATCTTGAAATCACCGCTACCGATCTTTTTCCCAAGGAAAACCCCATCAATCTCCTTCAAATGCAATATCCCTATCTTCTGTCTTACAAGCAAAATTTTTCCGCTGTAAACACCAGCTCTGCCACCATGGAACAACGAAGCAAGCTCATCCAACAATCTGGAGAACAGGGCTTTCCCACCCCAGAGCTTTTTACCGCCTTCATGGAAGATATTTATGAACAATTACCTGATAATTTTGACCAGGAATTGCAGCTATTCAAAAAGATTTTGGAGGAAATCAAATGAAGCCACTGGAACTGGTTCTTAAGAATATCGGTCCTTTTCATCATGAAACCATCGACTTTACCCAGCTAGGAGATATGTTTTTAGTCTGTGGAAAAACTGGTGCAGGAAAATCCACCATTTTCAAGGCTATCACCTATGCCCTCTACGGTGATTTTCCCAGCGACCGATTCAAGGTTTCAGGAAGTGAGCTACGATCTGATTTTGTCTCCTCCAACGAAGAAGCCAGCATCACCTTCACCTTTCTTCATCATGAAAATTGCTACAAAATACATCGTATTCTTCCTTCTACCCATTTGAACAAAAAGAATGTGGAAACGACCCAGAGTGAAACTGCGGTGTTGTTCCAAAAAAATGAAGCCGGCTTTCAAGAAATCCATACAAAGAAAACTGAAACTGACAAGGCTATAAAGCAATTAATGGGACTGACGGTAGAAGAATTTTCCCGTATCATACTTTTGCCACAAGGTAAATTTGCTGAATTTCTAAAGCAAAATTCCAACGAAAAGAGAGCAACCCTATTAAAACTTTTCCCGCTTGATGATTATGAAGCTCTTATCAAAACCATCAAGGAAAAAGCTGATGTAGAAAAAAAGCATCTTGAAGCTATTGAACAACAAATACTTGAATTTGGAAGCTTTAATCCGGAGGAACAGACAAAAAAAATAAGAGAATACGAGGAAATTGAAAGGCAGAATAGCAAAAAACAAAGTGATTTACAAAATCAGCTTCGTTCCACTGAAATTGACATTGAATCCCACAAGAATATTTTACAGGAATTCATCAGTTTTGAAGAAGTGTCACAACGTTTAACAAGTCATCTTCAAAAGGAAAATCATATCGATACAAAAAAAGAACAAATAAGTCTCGCTGTAAAGGCAGCTCCAGTCTACCTCAAATACAAAGAATTGGAAAAAAGCACAAGGTACTTTAACACAGTAAAGGAGCAACGAGACAATATTGCAAAAGAATTGCATAAACTTGATAACGAAAAAAATGAACTGGAAGGCCAAAAAAAACATTTCACTGAATTAAAGGAAATCTACGCAAAAAACAGCACCTTGCTCCACGAGCTAAAAAACGCTCTTGTGCTTCAAAAAGAATTGGATGAACTTTTAGAGCTGGATAGTTATAATCAAAACAAAATTAGAATTTTAAAAGAAAAACAAAGTCATCTAAATCTAGCAAAAAATAAATTGGAGCAAGAATTAAATGCACTAGAATCATGTTCACCGCAAGAATTCCACCAATTAGCCACATCACTTTCTGAAAATAATACTGCTATACAACAACTTCAGTTTAAAATTAAGGAAAATCAACGCTACAATGAATTGAATTCCAGGATAAAACAAAAGGAAAATGATATTAATGATGCAATCTTATATTCAAAGGTACTAAAAATAAAGGTACAGGAAGGAAAACAGCTTTTGGATGCTCTTAAAGAAAAAAACTATGCAAAACAGCTTGCAGAAAACCTCAAAGCAGATTATCCCTGCCCAGTTTGTGGCTCAATTCAACACCCTGCACCTGCTCATTTTTTCTCAAACAACAGCTGTGATCCTGATTGTGACTACAATACACAGGAAATGAAGCTTCAAACATTAGAAAATGAGTTCAATGAGCTTTTGCTTCATATCTCGAAGGAAGATGGCTCATTAAATGAACTTACTCAGCATTTAAATACTATTGAATACACAGGAAACGAAGCCGAACTATCATCAACACTTTCACAATTATTAGCTGAAAATGAAATTTTAGAAGAAAAAATTTCTGTATTAAGCAACAAATTACAGCTTAAAGAGGATTTAGAAACTGAACTGCAAAAAAATCAAAAACTGCAAGTACCCTTGCAAAATGAAATCGATGATTTAAGCCAAGAAATTGCAATTGTTATTGGAAAAATTCAGGAGAAAAAACTTTTCTTAACAAAACACCTTCAAACTACTGCTGAATACGGATTCCATTCCACATCCATTCCGCAGTCTTATTCTAAAGTTAGCACTTGGCTTACAGAAACCAATACAATTATTATTCAATACGATGAAAAATATACGATGAACCAAAAAAATTTCAGTGCAATAACAGCACGGTTTCAGCAGCAATGTGAATTATTTTCCACCTGTCAAAATGCACTTTTAAAATTGGATACTCAAGTGAACGAGCTTTTAGCTGAATCAAAGCTTTCATCTATAGAGCAGGCGCTGAATTCTTATCTTACCCAAGATTCTATTTTTCAGCTACAAAACACAATACATGAGTGGACGAACCAACGTATAAAATTAGAAACGCAAAAAAAAGAAATAGAAAAAAAACTAATTAGTACTAAGGAGCAAATTGCAAGCAATTTATCTACACTTGAACAGCAAAAGGAAACTTTACAGAGGCAATTGGATGAAACAGATAGAAATTATAAACTTGCCCTAAAAGAATGTGAGCAAAAAAAAGCAGCTCTAGAAAAATGGCTTGATTTAGAAGCTCAACGAAAAGAGAAGCAAACCTCAGAGACGTTAATTAGGCAGCTTTTTACAGATATTTCCGATAATAATCCAAAAAAAATTGCCATAACAACCTGGATTTTAGGTGTATATCTTGACCAAGTAGTTTCTTGTGCAAATAATCGTTTAAAAAGAATCAGCGATGATCGATATACCCTGCATTTCTTACAGGAAAAAAATGGTAGAGGTGCAAGAGGCCTGGACTTGGAAATTCTAGATTCATATACAGGCAAGGCTCGTCCATGTTCTACTCTTTCTGGAGGAGAAACCTTCATGGTTTCAATAAGTCTTGCATTAGCCCTTACCGATATAGTTACCTCAAAACGAGGTGGCATTAGCCTGCAATCACTTTTTATTGACGAAGGGTTTGGCTCGCTAGATCCTGCCTCACTTGATAAGGCACTTTCTATATTGGAAGAGGTACGAGAAGGTCGGTGTGTTGGCGTAATTTCTCATGTTTCAGAAATGCAAAATCGTATTCCAAACAAGCTTGAAGTACTCAAAACATCTACAGGCTCTAGTGTCCGTCTCCTTGTTGAATAGCTCAATACGATCATTTCATACTTCTTAACAAAAATAGCAGATGGGATCAACGGGAGGGGTTGCGGGGGCTGCCGGGACTCCATCCGCGTAAATGAAGAGTCATTTAAAAAGAGAAAGGCCGGACAACAGTCAATGCCCAGCCTGAATTCAATGGAATGTCCGGGA
>JAZNAS010000016.1:0-7958 GCA_045586625.1 Treponema sp. | reverse complement strand
CTAGCAAATAAGTAGAAATTCGGTCAGAGAAAATGTAAAAAAGTGAAAAAAAATAGCAAAAAACAGAAAAATTTATTTGACAAATTGGAAATTCCGTGAGAACATTATCTTGTATATAAGTAGTTGTATACAAGATTATTTTGATCCAGGAGGAATGGGATGAGAAAAAAAATCTTTTTGCTGGTTCTGTTGACGAGTTGTGCGATTAGTTTGTTTGGACAAAACAGAGATATTAATGTTTCGAGTGAAAATATATGGGGGGGGGGTATAACAGCCTTGTATTAAGCTTTGAGGCAAATACCGGTAGGCTGTCTAATGATACGGACGGCGGCCCCTTTTCCGGGAATGCCTTTGATTTTGCTGCTGAGGGAAGCCACACCTTTGGTTCCCTTCCATGGCTTTCCCTGTACGGAAAAATAGATTTCCAGTCTTCAATTAATGTAAATAACGTAAACCTACGCAGTACCTATCCCCACGATGACCCAGAAAAGAATGCGAATATTTATCCCTACTACATGAACAATGGAGTCTCCGGTGTGAGTTTTGGCTTGAACTATATTGAGGGCGGGGTGCGCTTTGGTGGTTGGGGTTCTGTTGGAGTTCGCCACAACCTGCTCCTCAAGGGGGAGGCTCGCATTCCGCTGGCCATCCAGTTGTTGGGCTCTTCCGATGAACCCATATTTGCCATTAGCGGAAACGGCATGAAGCTTGCTTTTGCTCCTAGTGGTGGAAATCCTGTATCTATCTCTGTTGCCCTTTATGGTGGTATTAACGCTTTCCCGTACCGCATTGGTCTTTGGTGGGATGTTCCTCCTGGACATGATGTTGGTGTTGACGAGGATGGAAAGGAGGGCAAGGCAACGGATACCTCCATTACGGACTTGTATGGTGGCATTGCCATTTCTACCAGTTTTGACTGGACAGAGCTTCCTGTCCTTCAGGATATGGGAATAGCCTTGGACACCAGCTGGCGGACTAACGGCAGTACCGTCAAGAACAACAGTAATGCAGGTTACATCCCTTGGGATATAGACAGTGCAGAGGCTCTGTTATACAACGGAAAATTACGCGCCCAGTTTACACTCTCCTATACTCCACTACCACGGCTTTCTACCTACATCCGTTTCCGTTATGAATATACAAACATTTTGCCTTTACCTCAAGGAACGTATTCTATTCGTGACCGTGGCTTGCATGATTACTATGTAATTGCTGGTGTGTCTTATAGGTTTGGAGGTGCAAAATGAAATTATCCAGAGGAAAGGTTTTTAACAAAAGGAAATTGGCTATAGGAGCATCCTTTCTTACCCTTGTGTTGGGGGTTGGTTGCTATAACGTAACCTATGAAATTTTACAGGCGGCTGATTCTTCTGGAAGTGAAACAAAGAAGACGTTTCGTTCCTTTGGGGAAGTGGTGAAGTTTGATAAAAATGATGGTCGCTTGATGATTAAGGCCAATCAAGATTCAGCTGGTACAGAATCCATTCCGTATAACAATGGATTGCGAATACCTACAAGCGTGTTAATTCCTGCG
This sequence comes from Treponema sp., assembly GCA_045586625.1. Lineage (GTDB taxonomy): Bacteria > Spirochaetota > Spirochaetia > Treponematales > Treponemataceae > Treponema_F. The sequence continues at coordinate 6,424 of JAZNAS010000016.1, read as the reverse complement.
GGAGAAAAGCTGCCCAATGGAGAAACTGTTGGACCCCAAGGCCGTTTGGTGGCAGTAGGTGATGCCCGCTGGACTAACAACTCAGACCTGCCTCAAAAAGCTTCTGCTTGGTTGCGATACAGTGATGATGGTGGACAAAGCTGGAGTGTTCCTTCCCTTGCAATCCATTTTGATGACTACGATATGAGTACTGCAAGTGGATTGACTATGGATGGTGTAGTAACCGGAGACCCGACTATAGGTCGTACTGCCAATAATCGTCTCATTATGCTGAGTACTTTTGGAGGCACTTCTACTGGAAACTGGACTTCTTCTTGGTCAAGTCGGGGAGATGGTCTTGATAAATTGGGGGATGCCTATTTTCAGGAGGGTAACACAACTGATATGTGGAAAATAGGAGTTGAGGAAGAGAATAAATTTTACCTTCGGCTCAGAAAGAATACAAAGGAGTACTTTCATCATGATGACACTCAGCTTGAAAAGGCTAGTGTTGCAGGAACGATAAACGGCATAGAAATTTATAATGGGCCTATTTCCGATGGTGCCGTCAATACAGGGGACTGGAAGGCAGAAGAATATGCTGCTACTGATTCGGTTTACTGTTACTATGTACCGGTAGAGGGTGGGGAAATTATGAAGGCCTCTGGAAATGGAACCACTAATGGTGCGCAGGGAGTAGGGCTTTATGTCGATGAAAACTATTTCCTGTATCTCGACAAAGAATATCGGTATCCATACTATGTCAAGCAATTAAAAAAGGAGGGCGGAACGGTTAAGCTGGGAGACAAGGATGTGCATTGTCATCTGTTCATGGGATTGTCTCCCTATCAGACATGGAGAGGATGTACTTATATTGGTATGAGCTACAGTGATGACGGAGGAGTAACTTGGACTCCCCATCGTGACATTACCTACATGGTACGGCCTAAAGAGCATTCTGGACGAAATACCCGGTTCTTCTTTGTAAGTCCCACAGGAGGCTATCTTCACGACGGTTTGACAGAAGATGCTGCCAGAACTCAGGGGAATAACAATCGTCTTATTTTCAGTGCTTACAATAATTCCAATGGTGTTGCGGTGTTCTGGACTGATGATAATGGAGATACTTGGAGCTATGCCACGAATGGACAGGTTGGAGACGAATATGTTCAGGCGGAATCAGAAACAACCATTGTTGGACATCCTAACGGTGGGCTTATTGCCATATCTCGTGGAACTCCACCAAAATGGGCTGTATCAAATGATGGAGGTGTAACCTGGACTTCCAAGGGAGACTTGTCTACGGTAATTCCTACTATCAGCAATAGAAACCTTATGAGTGCTGTGGTATTAGACTGGACAATGTCTCCTTCTGGGCATCCCCTTATAGCTTTGAGCTCTGCTACAGGTGGTGCTCGTTCCAATGGCTATGTATTCCTTGTTACTATAGAACCAGAGGGTGATAGCTACAAGTTGAATCCGTATTGGAATGGTCCAATTACAAAAATTAACATTACACCTGGAGATTATGCCTATTCCAGTGTATGTGAGCTTGCAAATGGTAATCTAGCGGTATTTTATGAAGGTTCAAATTCAGACTATTATGTGAGCTTTGTGGAAATGGAGCGTAACTGATGCATGAAATGAGAATGAATAGTACTTTTATTTTTGCTGTTGTGTTCTTTGTGGCAACCTTCACCAGTTGTCAGGACGTGGTGCGCCGCTTGGACGATAAGTATCGCCCTGTGGTGCCAGAGCCGGTTCGTTCTGTTACTATTGTTACAGACGGCATTGATTCCACTGGAGTGCCATTGCGACTAGCGAATTTGGAGATAGGGGATTTGAAGCTTAAAACTTCCGGCGCTGGAGGTGATGCAGTTCCCTTTACTCCCAAGCTGGAGGCTGACACTCAGCATGAAGGGCTTGCCTACATCAGGACACCATCCAACGGCAAGGTCACCACGGATTTTTCCATTACCGTAGAGGTTTGCTCCAAGGCAGATGATACCGTGTATGCTAGCCACACCTTCACCGCTGATAACTATCCCCTGCGTATTTTTCAGGTTGATGGCGAGACCTACAAGTTCGAGCTGAAGAGGATGTATCATTGTGATGGTGGAAGTGGAAATCCAGAGAATAACTCTCCCACCTATGAGCCAAAGGAGATGAGTTTTGCAGATTCCATTATGACTTTACAGGATGGGAGTTCTGACGGAAAGACTACAGGGGGTAACAGAGACGGTACTACGGTAATCTGCAAGCATACAGGGGATTTCAGTCAAAATAATTACGACTACTTTGAGATTAAATTCCGTTCGGATGAAAATGTCGCAAGTGTAATTAAATTGACAGGGGCCAATGGTTTTACATTTACCTACGATTCTGGAGTCTGTACAGCAACAGACTGTGGTGAACCGTATTCAACGACATATAGTGATAGTAATGGTGGATGGGTAACATTAGGCTTTTGGAATGCTGACGATTCTCTGGAATGTTTATTCGTAGAGGATTGGCAGGGAAAAAAAAGCACCGCAAAAGCAGCAAGTCTAAGTGGAAATAGTAACTATGCATACTTCAATGTGGATACCGATGATGATTCCCCCACAGAAATAGACTACGTTGCATTTTTTAAACGGGTACAAGAATAAGCAGTGGGATAAGGAGTGGGTATGAAACGGATGATGACTTATGGCAGGGGCATGGTGGCTGCCTGCCTCCTGACAGGAACGGTGGTACTTTTGGGCTGTCCATCGGAATCGACTGCATCGATAGGGGTGGTTCCCTTCAACCAGCTGGTAAAATATGCTGAAGGTGACAGTCAGTATCACGTTACCAAGGATTTTTCCCTGAGTCTGGACAATGGCAGCTGGACCTCCAGCAACAGTAAGGTTCTGATGGTGAATAGCTCAGGCAAGGCCACCATCCAAGAACATGATGGCAGCGGGCCTTATTCCCACGATATTGTTCTGAGGAATGGGGCGGGAACCTCCTCCACCATTACCGTTCGCTATCCCCTGCCGGGCAATACGCCCATAGGCTACGACAAGCTCACCCTCCACGGAAAATTCCGCAGCTACCGCCCGGACACCACTCGGGGAGACAGCATGACACACTGGTGTACTGGCGAGCTGCTGAACGACGGCTCCACCTGCGCGGACTGTCCCAACGAGGACCGCTGCATTCCAGAGGGTGCAATCGTAGGTGGTGTGGAATATCCCACCTACTGGAGCCGTCTGCCCCTGTCCATTCATGCAGACAACCACGATACCACCAAGGGCTTGTATGCCATTCAGGACAAGGGAACATCAGCTATCTTCCCTAACAATGAGCAGGGTCTGGGTGACAGAGCGGACAACAATATGAGGCAGTGTACCGCCGGTGTGTACATCGCCTTTGAGACTGACAGTACGAGCATCGCTGTGGATGCGGAATATCTCCATTCTTCGTCTACCAGTGTTACCAACGGACGAGCCTTCAGCGGGCTTGACCTGTACAGCAATGAGGGCAGCGGGTGGGTTTACAAGCATACCTTCAAAGACAACGACAAAGATGCCGTTCTGGACGCATCTTATTCCTCAACAACAGGAAAGATGACCAGCTACATCCTGATGCTGCCCACCTACAACGGCTTCGAGTTCGGCAAGGATGGGAACCCTTCCGGCTTGCAGCTTACCTTTGCAGAAGGCAGCGTCACCTATGAGATAGACCCATTCAACGAGCAGGTGCAAAAGCCCATCCTCATCTACGGAACCAGCATCACCCAGGGAGACGGTGCCAGTGGCTTGCGTCCTGGCGCCACCTACGCTGCCCAAATCATGTGGGCAACAGGCCGGGAGGTAATCAACATGGGTGTGGCTGGCTCCGCCCAGATGGAGTACAAGATGGCGGATTTCCTCTCCCAGATTGAAAGCGAGGTATTCGTCATTGACCCGGGCTGGAACTTGACCAGCACCTCCCTTGCTGCTACCAATTGCAATGCGAATGGTGACGCTGCTGCCATTACAAATGAGGAAGTTGTAAAGCGTGCTAAATACATGGTGGAAACGTATCGTAAGAAGCATCCGAATACACCCATCATTGTTTGTCCCAAGTATTTGAAGAGTAATAATGTGGGGGCTATGGCTAGTACTATAGCACCAGATACCATTGATATGCCCAAAAGTTTTGATAATGACGAAAGCTACCTTTATGGCAGGGAAAGCTTCCTCTTGTACAAGGCTTATCTTGAGCTGAAGGAGAAAGGTGTCAAGAACCTTTACTGGGCTGAACAGGGACTTACTGCTGACAATGGTAATTATTTGTATGGTACTGACCTGCACCCGCCCATCCAGGGGATGACGGACATTGCAAACTTCATCCTGCCAGTAATTTCTCAGGCGGCTCCCCACCTGTACAGTGGTGGTGAAGTTCAAGTTCCTGCTTCATAAGCGGTATCAAGGAGGAAATATATGAAAATAAAATCCACTAAACTCTATGCTATCATTGCGGTATCCATTGCTTTTTTGATGGTGCTTTTTGGTTGTCCGCAGGAAGTTGAAGAAGCACTTCAGAGTGTTTCTGTACCTGTTGTGGTAACCTACGATGACTCCTCCGTAACTATTGCCACGGAGTCTGGGGAGGAAATCCCCTCTGGTAAAACGGTGCAGTCTGGAACACGACTGGTGATTACTCCAAAAGGGAGCGATCCCTTCCTCTTTTTGACTGCCAATGGCAAGCCCGTGGTGTATACTGGTTCCCCTACTGCTGCTACCATCAGATTGCCTGGTACCAGCTCCACCGTGGAATACAAGGTGGAAGGACATCAGGCGTTGGCAGAGGATGCTGGTCAATACAATGTCCGCATTCTTTTTGCAGGAGAGGCCATTTATCCTGTCTCCTCCTCTGAAAATATTGACAATTTGTATACTCAGTTTAATAGCTATTTTTCGAGTGGCAGTTCTGACCGTTGGCAAAATTTCAAGCTTTGTAATGGAGCTTATCTGGCTAATAATGTTGCTTATAAAGATTGGATAGATACTCATTACAAGGCTTCCTTTGCTCAGGCTCCCCATGCGGCTATAGTATCCCTAGGATATCATGAGCTGACCGCAGGAAGCTTTGATGCTGTAGATTTTACCGCTTGGTATGCGGGAATCCTTTCTGGATACCGCCGTGTTCGGGAGGATGCCGTAGTAGTCGCTTTGGGATTGCCACCCCTGTCTTGTTTTACAGGTGTGGAGCAAGGCCGCTATACTGCAGTGAGCGCAGCTATCCGTGCTGCGGCTGCCGCCGCAGGTGCGACCTTTGTGGATATTGCTGGCCTGTACAAGAGTTGTCCTGCAATGGATACGGATGTGGCTTTGGCCAAGCGGCACATCACAGAAGAGATTTTCCTGTCCTTCTACAGCAGGATAGAGGCTCTGGCCGGAAACCCTGAAAGCATGAGGATAAATGGTCAGCCCATTACAACCACACCCCGCCAAAAGTGGAGTACTGGTGATGGAAATCAAGATGCAGCTAAAAGAGAATTGATTCAGACCATTGCAAGCGGGGACAAGACCAAGTGGCCCCAGGTTGTCTTCATTGGAGACAGCATCACCGACTTTTACGATGGAACCTACGACAACAAGGGAGCCGCAGGTGCTACTTTGATGATGACCGACTGGTGGAACAAGAACGTGGGCTGGAGCAACAACAAGGCTTTGGATGAATCCGGCTCCGCTGCCACCTATCGTGCCTTGAATCTGGGCAATTCCGGCGACTTTACCCAGTCCCTGCTGTACCGCCTCACTGCTGTGGAGGGAGATTCAGAGTCTGGAGCCTATACCGGTGCCTTCCAGTTCAAGGACACGGTAAAGGCCGTGGTTCTGATGATTGGTACCAACAACATCGGTGTCAGCAGTCCCAGTAGTACCGATGTAGGCAACACCAAGTATCAGGAGCGTCCCATCAGCACGGTGGAGGCGGTGAAGGGCATTCAGGCTGTTATCGGTGTGCTGAAAAAAGGTTTCCCAAACGCCAAGATAATCCTGATGGGTGTCCTTCCAAGGGGAACAAAAACCCAAAGAAACGATGTGGACTTTATCCGTCTGCAAGTACTTTCTACCAACCGCCAGCTGTATGACTTGTACGGCTCTGGAAAGGATTCTCGTGTTCAGCTTTTGGATTTGTACGAGAACTTTGTGGACTCTGCCGGTGTTCAGAAGAGTGGAAGCTTGGAGGCTCTGGGAGATGTGGGGACTTGTGACAAGCTCTTCTTTGACACAGTTCACCCTAACAATGCTGGCTACAAGGTATGGTGGGATAACTTAAAGCCCATCTTGGATAAGTTAATTAAAAAATAACATATATCTTTTTCTTCCTAGATTTGGCGGCTTCGGAACATTCACTGGAGCCGCCTTTTTTGTGGAGCCACAAGGCGTGTGGTAAGGCTGTCCTGGCTTTGGGTGGCTCTATATAGGTGGAT
>JAZNAS010000015.1:0-1616 GCA_045586625.1 Treponema sp. | reverse complement strand
GCTTCGGAGGATATTTATGTTTAAGTGGAAAAAATACATAGCTGCAATTCTGGTGATAGTGTTGCTGGGGTCTGACCTGCCGGTATGGGCGGCAGCACCTGCAGAAACCGAACTTTAAGCCAAGGCGGCGGTGTTGATGGATGCAGAAAGTGGCAGGGTTTTATATGAGAAGAATGGGCAGGAGATTCTGTCCATGGCCAGCACCACCAAGATACTGACCTGTATCCTGGCATTGGAGCTGGCAGATTTGGAGGAGTGGGCGGATATTTCCGCCTATGCGTCCACCATGCCCAAGGTAAAGCTGGGAGTGACAAAAGGGGAGCGATATCGGTTGGGAGATTTGCTTCATTCCCTGATGTTAGAGTCCCACAATGATGTGGCAGTAGCCATTGCGGAGCATATAGGGAAGCAATTCTTGGAAAAAGAACTGGTAGAAAAAAGTGTGTCAGAGTACACTACGGAGGAAAGCAAGAAAGCTGTGGCGGCTTTTGCAGACTTGATGAATGAAAAGGCACAGGAACTGGGATGTGTAAACAGCTGGTTTGTTACACCTAATGGTCTGGATGCCACGGAAACCTTTCATGCCAAGGATGGTACCACCTTTTCCAAGGACCATTCTACCACTGCAGAGGAGTTGGCTCGGATTATGTCTTACTGTGTATTGCATTCTCCGAAGAAAGAGGAGTTTTTGAAGATTACCCAGACCATTTCCCATACCTTCACATCCGAAAAGGGCAGAAACCATTTTTGCACCAACCACAATGCCTTTCTGACCATGATGGAGGGGGTAATCAGCGGAAAGACCGGCTTTACCAACAAAGCAGGGTACTGTTATGTGGGAGCACTGGAAAGGGATGGCAGGACCTTCGTGGTGGCATTGCTTGCCTGCGGCTGGCCTAACAATAAGAGCTATAAGTGGAGCGACAGTAAGAAGCTAATGAACTATGGGATAGAAGAATATTTCAAAGAAACCATAGAGGATTCACAAAAAGAGAGCAGGATACCGGCACAAATCCCGGTGATAAACGGACAGACTGAGGGACCGGGGCAGCAGGCTTATGTGGGAGTGGAGGTGGTTCCCGTAGAACAGGAAGGGAACCTTTGGCCCAAGTCGGGAACCGTACTTTTAAAGGACGGGGAACAGGTGGAATTCGATTATCAATTACCGGCAAAACTGGAAGCACCGGTGCAAAAGGGAGAGGTTGTGGGAAAAGTTACCTATACAGTGGATGGAAAGATTTATCTGCAAAAGGATATTGTGCTGACAGAGGATGTGAAAGAAGTGGATTTCAGGTGGTGTTTTGAAAAGGTTTTCGGCATTTACTTGGGTAGAAATACACAAAAAGAATAGAAAAAAACAGGCATCGGTTAAAGGTTAGTAAAAAAATGCAAAAAAAAGCAATTTGGTACTTTGCCAGTTGCTTTTTTTGTGTTATACTACTTTGGACAATGAAAATGGGGAGGAATGGTGTTTGTTCCCCAAAACTAATTTGTTAGTACATATTTATTATAAATGGAGGGCTGAAAAACATGAGTACTACTTCAAAAGCGAGTCAAAGAATCGAAGCTTTACTCGATGCAAACAGTTTCGTTGAAATTGGCGCACTTGTATCTGC
>JAZNAS010000014.1:0-49345 GCA_045586625.1 Treponema sp. | reverse complement strand
AAGGGATGCCGTTTATGTAAACGACAACGGAGGCGAGAACCAGGGGAAGGCCGAGCTGTGGCTGAGAAGCGAGAATATAACCCAGCTGTGGACAAGGCCAAGGACACCGAAGGACAAGCCGTGCGTGGAGCGAATGATTGGGACCCTGCAGACGGAGTGCCTTGATTATCTGATAGGACCCATGAGTGTCAGCGAGCTTCAGGCAGAAATCGACTCCTGGCTCAAAAAATACCACTCATACCGCCCTCATGAATCTCTCGGCTTCTTGACACCACATGAATTCTTGAATAATTTTATGTCACATTCTTCCACGGCCGTCTCTCTGTCCTAAAGGTATTTGTAACGGACATCCCCCTGTCATAAAACCCATTTTTATGCTATATTTCACAGTGAACCACCTTTCTTACAAGGCTGGCTTTCCCTTTGGGCGAATACAACGTCCTGCCCCATCAAATTTTTCTCGAGGTGAATATGATTACTTGGCAAAACCTGGATAGGCTGGAGTCCTTCAAGAAGCTCCAGACATTGAAAGACCTTGTTTCCATCAAGGCCGAGCTTTCCGCTCCCACTGCCGCTGAGCGGGTGGCCCGCTACAGTGCCCCCATGGCCGCTGGTCTGACCTACAACTACAGTGCAAAAGAAGTAAGCCCCCAGATTCTAGCAATCCTGCAGGAGCTCGCTGACGAGGCCCAGCTCACCGAAAAGTTCAGGGAGCTCTACAACGGAGCCACCATCAACACCGGGGAGAACCGCAAGGTCCTGCACCACCTGCTACGGGGCCAGCTGGGAGAGCCGGTGCTCCACGATGGCAAGGACGAGGGGGCCTTTTACCAGCAGCAGCTGGAGGCCATCAAGGCCTTTGCGGAAAAGGTCCACGGCGGACAAATCACCAATGCTGCCGGAGAAAAATTCACCACGGTGGCCCAAATCGGCATCGGCGGCTCCGACCTGGGGCCACGGGCCATGTACCTGGCCCTGGAGCAATGGGCCCGTACCACCGGTTGCCTCAAGATGAGGGCAGCCTTTATCTCCAACGTTGACCCGGACGACGGAGCAGGTGTTGTGGCAAGCCTTGACTTGAGCCGCACCCTGTTCGTCTTGGTGTCCAAGAGCGGAACCACCCAGGAGACCCTGGCCAACGAGCTTTTCGTCAAGGACTTCCTGCAAAAAGCTGGCCTTGATCCTGCCCGCCACATGGTGGCCGTTACCTCCGAGACAAGTCCCTTGGCAAACAACCCCGCCTACCTGTCCTCCTTCTACATCGACGACTTCATCGGCGGACGCTACTCCTCCACCTCGGCGGTGGGAGGGGCTGTCCTTTCCCTGGCCTTTGGCTACGAGGTTTTCGCCAACTTCCTGAGGGGAGCCCATGCCGCCGACGTCACCGCCTGCGCCACCGACATCACCAAGAATCCTGCCATGCTGGATGCCCTCATCGGTGTTTACGAGCGGAACGTCCAGGGCTATCCCGCCACCGCCATCCTGCCCTACAGCCAGGCCCTCAGCCGCTTTCCCGCCCACCTCCAGCAGGCGGACATGGAGTCCAACGGAAAGCAGGTGAACCGTGACGGCCAACCAGTAGACTATGCAACAGGGCCTGCCATCTTTGGTGAGCCGGGCACCAACGGCCAGCACTCCTTCTACCAGCTGCTGCATCAGGGAACAGACATTATCCCCTTGCAGTTCATCGGCTTCAAGGAAAACCAGACTGGCTGCGATGTGACCGTGGACGGCTCCACCAGCCAGAAAAAGCTCTGCGCCAACCTGGCCGCCCAAATTATGGCCTTTGCCTGCGGAAAGGAGGAGCAGAACCCCAACAAGTACTTCCCCGGCGGCCGTCCCTCCAGCCTGATTTACGGCGACAAGCTTACTCCGGAAGTTCTGGGAGCCTTGCTGGCCCACTACGAGAACAAGATTATGTTCCAGGGCTTCCTGTGGAACTTGAATAGCTTTGACCAGGAAGGCGTTCAGTTGGGAAAGATTCTCACCAAGCAGGTGCTGGCCCACAACACCGAGGGGGCCTTGAAGGCCCTTGCTGAAATCTTTGACATTTAATCCAGGAAAAGGCTGAACAAAATGCACAGTGACGGGGACTTCCAGAAGTTCATCCACCCGGATTGCGACAGAAGAAAATTCATCCTCGATATGCTCAAGGACTTTGGAGTTCCCGCCGTTCCCCTGTCTTTGGAGGGAGCCCACCACATTTTGGTGAAGTTCCCTCCTGCAGCCTACAATCCCCAGTTCAAGATGAAGACGGTGCTGGCCCACTACGACCGGGTGGACAACAGCCCTGGCGCCAACGACAACAGCGCCGCAGTCTTCCAAATCATCTACTGGGCCAGAAGGCTCCTGCGTTTTCCCGGAGCCCACAATGTGCAGATTATCTTTTCCGATGGAGAGGAGATGGGCGGCAACGAGGGTGTCTCGGAGCAGGGAGCCTTCGGCATCGCCACAAAATTCAGGAATCTTGGGCTGACACGGCAGGACGTGTACGCCTTCGACTGCTGTGGCCGGGGCGACTTTGTGGTGCTGTCCCAGGCGGGAAAGGGAAAGGGAAGCCCTGCCTTCCAGCGGCAGTTCAACAGCTTGGTGGAGCGAACGGAAGACTTGATTAAATCCGTAGCTGGAAGAAAATGGGCTCCACTGCCGGTGCCCTACAGCGACAACGCCGGCTTTCTTGCCTGCGGCATCCCCGCCGTGGCCATCACCATCCTTCCCTCCCAGGAGGTGGTGTCCTACCTGCGGGAGCTGAAGCAGAATCCCGGGCTGGCCGCCGCCGTGGTGAAAAGCAGCCAGATCCAGGAGGTGGGGGCCAGAAGAATCAAGCCCTTGGAGCCCTACCAGGTGCAGGAGAAAATGCCCATGACCTGGCGGCTCCTCCACACCGAATACGACAACCTTGCAAGCCTCACCCCAGAGTCCTTCCCCTTGATGGAAACCTTGCTGGATGCCCTTGCACGGGCAAGAACCCCAGCCTAAGACTCATGGATTATGGAAAGAACTAAACGACCTGAACAACTAGCATTGAGTCACATAAAATATACCTGAAAAGACGCTATTCAAGGACTTTTCGTTTCTTGAATTTCTCGACCGAAAATTCGTATGCCTCCTGAACAAGCGGCTTCAGCAGGTTAAAAGTATGCTCCGACGGATTGAGTACGCTAATCCAACCCATCCATGCGTAGACAGGATGGGGGATGATTTCATCAAAAACAGTAAAATCAAAATTCATGTCCACAACACAACCCGCAGCTGGACGAGCCGGGACTTTTCCGAACATCCTTTGGAAGGTGGTTTTCCTCACCCCCAGATTCACACGGAAGGCTTCCGCCCTGTTGAGATTGGAAGCCCTGTCATTGTCGCCATCCTTTTCCTTGACGGTCAGGACATACACACCACGCCTCAGCACGTGGCCGGGATTGTAAAATATGCCCCTTTCCCCCCAGCTGTCCACGAGTACCGTTCCGTCAAGAGAGGAAAGACACCAGTCCAATATTTGCTCAGGCTCCATTCTATTCAATCCTTTCCCGCCCGGCAAAGAAAGACACCACAAAGCCCACCGTCGCGGCAAGCAGGGAGGTGGCCACCGTGGAAAATCCACCGAATCCCGGAAAAATCACCAGAATGGAGCCCAGCACCAGTCCCAGGATGGCACCATAGGTCTGGGCGGGAACCCTGGCCATCAAAAACCGCACCAGCTTTGCCCCGCCCAGCAGTCCAACCACGCCACCAATGACAGCGGGAACCAGCAGGGGAATGTTCATGTCGGAAATGGCGGCAATCACGGTGCTGTAAATGCCCACCACCAGCATCAGAAAGGAGCCGGATATGCCGGGAATAATCATGGCAATCGTGGCACAGGCCAGCCCAATAAAAAGCTTTGCCGCCAGTCCCGGTGTCAGCTCAGTTTGAATGGGAGAGCCGCTTTCAGCCACATTGGCATAGGTCATGACTGCCATCACCGCCAGAGCCACCACACCGCAGACAATGGCAGAAACAGGCACAGCCTTTTTCTCAGCCCCTTGAAAGCCATTTTTACCAGCCACCAGCATCCGCTTCAAAATCATGGGAATGCTGCCCAGGATGATTCCGATGAAGAACCAGTTTGTCTGTACAGGATAGTTCTCAAAGAGGAAGGTAATGGCCTTGCTGAACAGGATGATGCCCAGTCCCAGGCCAAGAACCAAGGGCAGGATGAATTTCCATTCGCTGACAATCTTCTTTACATTCAGGGTGATGACACTCAAAAGGCGGTCGTAGATGTTGAACACCACCGCCATTGTTCCTCCCGAAACACCGGGAATCACATTGGCAACACCTAGAATCATGCCAACACAAATAAGTCTAATAAACTCCATGTATCAAATATAATGGATTCAGTTTATGGTGGCAAGGGAGAAAAATGAGGAGCCGGTTAAATCTTAGGAACTCCACAGCTTTCCGGCTCCGACACCCAAGAGATACAGTCAGTCCATCAATAGGAATAATCCCAAGAATCTCGCTGTGACCGATAGGGTTTTCTTGCTGAACGGCCATCTCGCAGCCCTCCTCCCTGTCCTTCTCTCCGTGGCCTGTCGCCTCTGTTGAAGGAAGAGCGATTTTCTCCCCTTTCTCGAGTAAATCCAACAGGTTTTTCCTCGGCGGCATTCACCCGCACACGGCGGCCGTCAATCATCTGGCCGTTCAAGGTGGCAATAGCCTCATCTGCAGCTTCAACCTGATCCATCTCTACGAAACCAAATCCCCGTGACTGGGCAGTAAATTTATCACGAATTACCTGGGCAGAAACAACGGTACCAAACTGGGAGAAAACAGAATAAAGTCCATCCTCAGCCGTTCTAAAACTAAGATTTCCCACATAAATTTTCTTAGACATGCACAATCCTTTGCCAAACATCCCGTCAATCTTTTCGCTGGGGCTTGACTATTTAAGCATAGTAAGAAGGAAAGGTGAAGTCAAGAAAAGATAATTGAAGTCAATAAAAAAAATTAGTATAGTAGTAATATGATTACTGCAGAAATTACTGACCAGCACTTGCTGCAACATCTTGATTCTATCCACAAGGATGGGATGTCTGTCTTTGTTATGGCAGACGGACTGTATCGTGGAGCCTTTTTCCACGGCACAAGATTTATAAATCAAATGAGGGCAAACCACAGGCTGGGGATTTTAGAAACACTCGTTCTTGGTCAAGCCTACTTGTCCACCGCTTTGCTGATTCCCACCATGAAGGGACGTGGACGTGTTACTTTCCGTTATGACACAAACGGTCCTGCCGCAGGCTTTTGTACCGAAGCCGACAGCTCCGGTTCTGTTCGTGGCTATCTTTTGCAAGATCCCATTCCCATCACCAAGCCCTTGGAAAGCTGGGATTTAGCCCCTTTTTTTGGACCAGGAACCCTCACCATTTCCCGATTTAATGAAGGAGCCCGTGAACCACAGGTGGGCAGCGTGGAAATCCAGCATCGCAACATTGCCCAGGATCTCGCCTGGTACTTTGCCCAGTCAGAGCAAGTCTACACCGCCTTCAACACCAGCATCCAGTTTGACCGCCAAGGCCAAGTGGTTGGTGCTGGAGGAATGTTCCTGCAGAAAATGCCTGCCCAGGGCGGTCTTGCTGGCAAGGAACTAGCTGAACGCCAAGCCTACGAAGCAGAAATCACCGAGGCTGTGGAACACGCATTCCAAGCAGCTCCCTCCTATGGGCAATGGTTCTCAGAAGGCGGGGATCGAGACGATATTATCTACGGTCTTTTCCGTGACTTCAAGCCCACCGTAGCCCTGGAGCGAGACATTGTCTTTGCTTGCTCCTGCTCCCGGGAAAAATATCTCTCTGCGGTAAAAAATCTTGGACAGGAAGAAGTGGAGGATATGAAAAAGAAGGGGCCAAACCCACTGGAAATTATCTGCCACAATTGTGGCAGCATCTACCACATTCCCACAGAAGAGCTATAATTTCATTTTATAAGTTGAAAGCTGGCTTGCCCAAACTAAGCCAGTTTTCTAATTAGATGGAACAATAGCCAAGGAGCCAAGATACACAACCTGACTATAGACAGGTGTCAAGGAGGGGCTCATTCCTGTGGAAACGGCATACAAGGCTACATACCAAGGCGTAGTACCGACACTAGCACTAAAGGTTACATCCTCCTGTCCCTCCACAGGAAGAGAATAGATTGAATCTGCCCCTGCCGTAGAACTAAAAGAGAATGTTTTGTCGTCTACACTACGCAACGGCACACCAATGCCGCTCCCACCCACTGTAATTGCGGCAGGGTACGCATATCCACTGCTCAGGGGGGTTGCATTTGCAAGGCGAATAGTAACTTCCCCTGTTTGACCAGCAGATACAAGGTTTGCTGTAGTCACCTTATCTGTGGTTAAAGGCTGATACCCCCAGCCTATCAGTCGTTCTATCCCCTGATTAGTATATTCCGTGTTTATATTTTCAATGCTAGTCTTGTTAGACAATAAATTGTTTGTACTATTAAAGATCTTATAATATACCGATGTCCCTTGAAAAATATCTGCATTGCCAGCATTGGAGGATGCAGTAACAAAGGATACAAACTGTTTGGACGGATCATTGCTTAAGCTTGTAGCCTCATCAATAAATGTCATGGATATGGGAGGATCGAGATAGTAAAAGGTATCAAGGCCACAAGCTGAAAACAACAGCAATAAAAAAAGCCAGCTGAACATTATCTGTATTTTTTTCATACACTACAGATAATATCTTACTGGCCTTCTTTTTTCAAGACATAAAAAACTTCTGCCTTAAAATAATTGGTATCGTCTTACTGAATCTTTCCCTCCGCCTTCAAGGCAATAAGGCGGGATTCAGCCAAATTTGTCCATGAATCGGAAGGATACTTGTCCTTCAAGCTAGAATAATTCTCTTCTGCTGCAGAATAATCACCCTTGCCCTCCTGTAGGCGACCAAGACTAAAAAGAATGTGGGGCTCAAACTCGCATTCACCACTTGCAAGAGCGGCTTTGTAATAATCAATGGCAGCATCAACTTCAGCAAGCTCCTCAGAACAAACCGCTGCATTGTAGTAGCAAACGGGAGCTGTATAACCGGCATTTTTTGTAGTAGCAGCGGCCAACCAGCACTCACGAGCTTCACTCCATTTTTCCTGGCTAAAATAAATCTCAGCCGCAGCCATGCTAGAACGCAAGCCGACAATATTTCCCTTGTTCTTTTCTGCCAACTCAAGCACCTGAGGCAGGGCAACATCACGAGCAGCGTCAACAGAAGCCTCATCTGCCTTTGACAAGGTATAAATAATACTATCCAACTGATTCAATCCCTTTTGATGGGATGAAGTCGTTACGGAAGAAAAAACACCCCAAACGATAGCTACAACGATAAGTGCTACAATTACACCAATGAACAGAACACGATACTTTGTCAAAAAACCACTTGCCTTGTCCGCAAGGGTCTTTTTTTCCTCTGTATTCTTCTCAGCCATATATGCTCCTTACATTAACGGATATGAAGCTCGTTCAACAAACGAGAAACATAGGTCCGCTGAATTCCTAAAATCTTTCCCGCTTCCGTCTGATTCCATGCAGTCTCATCAAGAATCTGGGTAATATATGCCTTCTTGAATTTGTTGATGGCAGTCTTCAAGGTTCTGTCCTCACCAGTCAAATCAAGATCATATACCGTAGTATGCTCCTGTGTCTCTGTGCCACCAGAAACGCCTAGGTTTTGCAGACGAAGATCATCTGCTCGTATAATAGGAGGCTTTCCTAAAACACAAGCCCGCTCAATGGTATTTTCCAACTCCCGCACATTGCCTGGCCAATAATAGGAATGCAATGCAGCCAGGGCATCATCAGAAAATCCAACGAAATTCTTCTTTACCTCACTGCTAAATTTATGACAGAAAAACTGAGCCAAGGGCTCTATGTCTTCCTTCCGATTCCGCAGTGGAGGAACATTTAAGGGTAAAACATTCAACCGGTAGTATAAATCCTGCCGAAAGCTCCCCTCCTGAACCATTCCCTCCAAATCACGGTTTGTGGCAGCAATAATGCGAACGTCCACGGAAATGGTCTTACTTGATCCTACCTTCTCAAAGGTTTTAGACTGCAACACCCGCAATAGCTTTGCCTGCAAATCCAAGGGCAATTCCCCAACCTCATCAAGAAAGATGGTACCACCATTGGCCATTTCAAAACGCCCTTTCCTATCGCTTACAGCACTAGTAAATGCACCCTTTACATGACCAAAAAGCTCACTTTCCAATAATTGCGGAGAAAGTACTGCGCAATTCACCCGAACGAAGGGTTTTTGAGCCCTGTCGCTTTTAAGATGGAGTTGTTCTGCAAACAACTCTTTTCCAACCCCGCTTTCCCCAAGAATCAATACAGAAATATTTGTCTGGGCAACCTCATCAAGGGTACTCACCAAATCAAGCATCACAGAGCTATGAGCCAGAAAAGTATGATATTCTTCTCCATACTGAATCCTGCTTCGTAGTACAGTGTTCTCATCCTGAACCGTCTTGAATTGACCAGCAACCTCATAGGCCATACCGGCTTGAGCACCCAGTAGCTCCAGGATACTCAAATCCGACTGGCTGAATTTCTGGCCGTTAGTCTTGTTCAATAACTGAATGACACCCACACAAAAATTTTTAACTCTAAGGGGAATGGCAATCATAGTTTCAGTCTTGTATCCCGTCCTGTCTTGAACTGTAGCACAAAACCTTTGGTCATTCTGTACATCATCGATAACAAGACTCTTGTTGTTTCTGAATACCCATCCAGTAATGCTATTGTTAATGTCAACGGGAATGGTCATAGCCTTTACACCGGCTGGCCCCAAAGCAATCCTAAAATTCAGAACCGTATTCCCCTGATTGGGCAAAAACAGGGATGATGACTCACATTCAACAAGACGCATTGCCGATTTAAGAATATAAACCAACAATGCGTCAAAGTCAGAATAATTAGAATTTATCAGTGAATTAATTTCGATGAGGGTCTTGAGTCTGTCTATTTCAAAAGTCTCACAAGCCATGTCCCTCACCGAAACATTCTTTAGTTATTCTTGTTCTTGAGAAGGTCTCCAAGAGTGAAAGCACCATCGTTGCCATCATCAACAGAAGACATATACTGGGAAATTTCATCCCGCTGCTGCTTTCTCTTGAATTCCTTAACAGAGAAGGCTGCCTTCTGCTTTTCTGGATTAACATCTACAACGTATACGTTGATTTTGTCACCAACATTGTACTTCTTTACAGCCTCTTCAAAGGTCTCCTCGCGACTCTCACTCAGATTGGACTTGTTTACCAGTCCCTCAATTCCACCAGGAGCCCGCACGAAGATTCCGAAATCAGCGATGGATACAACCTCACCCTCCAGGGTTGAACCTGGCTTGTAGGTTGCACAGAACTGCTGCCATGGATCCTCAGAAAGCTGCTTGACACCCAAGCGAATGCGATGGTTTTCAGAATCACTTTCGATAACCACCACTTCAATCTCCTGATCAACAGTCAACTCGCTGCCAGGATGCTTGACCTTCTTTGTCCAAGAAAGATCGTCAGCATGGAGGAATCCATCAATTCCCTCTTCAAGCTCAACGAAAGCACCAGCGTTGGTAATCTTTACAACCTTTCTTGTAAGACGTGTTCCAACAGGATATTTTTCAGCAATGGAGTTCCAGGGATTGTCAGTTACCTGCTTCAATCCCAAGGATACACGGCCGGCCTGGATGTCATACCCCAGAACCATGCACTCAACCTCATCACCGATCTTCACCATGTCAGAAGCCTTATTAACCTTCTTTACCCAGGAGAACTCGCTGATGTGAGCCAAGCCCTCGATTCCTTCCTCGAGCTCGATGAAGGCACCAAAGTCGGTAAGCTTGGTAACAGTTCCCTTCACTACATCATTTACATGATATTTATCTTCAAAGTGCAACCATGGATCTTCGCTGAAGTGCTTCAGTGAAAGGTTGATGCGCTTCTCCTCTGGATCAAGGCGGATAACCTTCAGCTCGATTTCCTGGCCCTTCTTTACAAAGTCCTTGGGACGAGTTACGTGCCCCCAGCTCATGTCGTTGATATGCAGCAATCCGTCAAAGCCACCCAAGTCAATGAAGGCACCAAAACTGGTAAAGCTCTTCACTGTTCCCTTAACGGTATCACCAATGGTAATGTCGTTAAAGAAAGCCTCACGGTTGGACTCCATGGACTCCTCAAGATACTTGCGGCGGTTTACCACCACATTGGCCTTGTTGTCACTGTACAGGCGCTCAACATAGAACTTACCAGTAAGCCCCAGCAGCTTCTCTGCCTTCTCAACCTTCTGGCTGTCAGACTGGCTGATGGGAAGGAATGCCTTGATGCCACTTCCCAGGTTTACATCGAAACCACCCTTTACAACCTTTTCGATAGTTCCCTCAACAGGAGTCTTATCATTCAAGGCCTGTCGCAGGTTCTTCCAAAGCTGCTTTAGATCAGCCTTCTGCTTGGACACTACAACATGACCATGCTTATTTTCTTTCTTTTCAAGAACAACGGCAACGGTGTCACCTACTTCTGGCAAGTCTGTAAATTCTGTAGTAGAAATCATTCCTTCTGACTTGCATCCTACATCGACATAAACATAATCAGAGGTGACCTGAACTACGATACCGTCTACTAATTGACCTTCTTCAAGAGACTCAAAGCTTTTGAGTGTCTCTTCCTGCAATTGTGTCTGAATGTTCCCCTTCTTGGCTACATTCTTTTCCACTTCCATCTGCTCCATAACAAACCCTTAATTGTGAATTTTACGGATTATTATCTCACAAACCTGCTCAATCGTCAAGTCCGATGTATCAATATATGTTGCATCAGGAGCAATTTTAAGGGCACCTTCAGCCTTTGCCTTGTCAATTTCGTCTCTTTTGCGGATACCTTCCTTAATTTCTTCCAGGGAAAGATTGCTGACTCCCTGATTAAAACGACGAAGCGCCTGAACATCGATGGAGGCATCCAAGTAAAACTTGTGCTCAGCATCAGGAAACACCACAGTGGTCATATCTCGACCTTCGCACACAATGCTCAAAGACTTGGTGATGCGGCGGATTTTTTCATTTACAATGTGACGCAAAGGAATAATAGATGAAACTTGAGCGGTGTGGGCATCCACCTCATCAGTATGCAGGAAATCCTCTACATCTTCTCCGTTAATAACGAGACGGGAATTCACATAGTCAATGTCTAGCTTGCCAGCAAATTCAACAATTTCCTGTTGAGCCTCCAATGGAATTCCGGCCCGCAACAAGGACAGAGTGATTCCACGATAAAAACTGCCAGAATTCAAGAAAGTGATGTTCAGCTTGTCTGCAATAATCTTTGCAATAGTACTTTTTCCGCAACCAGCAGGACCGTCTATAGCCACAACCATTATGGCCTCCTTTAATCTAACCTTTGTATACTATAGCTAATTTTCTTGGCATAATGCAAGGAGTCCTTCAACTTGGGCAGCATCAAGCTCGCGGAATTTACCTTCCTCCAGGGAATCCATGTTCAGGTTGCCAATGCGAACTCGGGTAAGCCGCCTGATGGGAACTTCAAAATGCTCAAAGACACGGCGAATCTCCCGGTTCTTGCCTTCCACCAACACCACAATGAGGCGGCGAGGATGCACCAGACGGGCCTCCATACAGCGATAAAAGACTCCCTCAATGCGTATGCCTCGACAAAACCTGTCCACCAGCTCCTGGGGAATGGCTTGGGTGGCATCCACCACATATTCCTTTTCGATTTGAGATGAAGGATGGGACACCCGCGCTGCAAAATCACCGTCGTTGGTAAAAAGCACCAGGCCTTGGGAAAACATATCCAGACGGCCCACGTTGTACAGCCGCTCACTAAAGTGGGGGGCCAAAAGCTCCGCCGCTGTGGAGCGGCCCTTCTCGTCTGCCAAGGAGCAAACATAACCAGCGGGCTTGTTCAATAGAACATACCGTTTTTTTGACTCCACCACCACAGGCTTTCCGTCAAACATCACCTTGTCACCGGGCAAAACCTTGGTTCCAGGAGTTGTTACCACAGTACCATTTACAGAAACCCTACCCTCTGCAATCAAGGCTTCGCAGGCACGACGACTGGCAATACCACTGTGGGCAAGAAAAACCTGAAGCCGAACACCAGAGCCAGGAGTAGAGGTTGTCTGATCAGAGGAATTCGCCCTTTCCTTGTTTTTGGTCGCCAGCCTTGCAGGGGATGCTGTTTGAGCGGATGAATTTGAGGCTGGGGCTGGCCGAGAAGGCTTTGAGGAGGTGGCATTTTTCTTTAAAAATCGGCGGGCGGAATTATCTTGCAAGTTCAAACCTCTCGCTTTCTGTTTCGTCTAGTTTTGGTAAGTCTGCAATGCTGTTCAATCGGAATAGCTGCAAAAAATCCTTGGTGGTGCCGAATTGAACGGGCTTTCCAGGAACATCCTTTTTGCCCACCTCTTTAATGAGGTTCCGCTCCACAAGAATACGAATCATGTTGTCGGCGGAAACTCCACGAAGGGCCTCAATCTCGGCACGGGTAATGGGCTGGGAATAGGCGATGATGGCCAAGGTTTCCATGGCCGCTCGTGAAAGCTTTCCCTCGTTTTTCTTGCCATATCGCTCCTTCAGGTAGTTCCACAAATCTCTTTTGGGACTGAGGGACCAGCCGCCGCCAATTTGCACCAGCTCAATACCAGAATCTTCTGCAGCATATTTTTCCTTCAGCCTGTCCAAGGCAATTTTTACCACATCCTCAGAAAGCTCAGAAATTCGTGCTAGGGTTTGCTCATTTTGTGGCTCTGATTCCAAAAATAAAATCGCTTCTATGAGTCCAGTTTCCTTCTCCAATTGAATCTCCATCATACTACGCTGCCTTGTAGGGGCAAATCTTGATGTCACCGAACATCTTGTTTTGGTAGATGCAGGCTACCTTGAATTTCACCGCCTCAAGGATTGCCATAAAGGCACAGACAACATCAAGGACATTGCCCTTTCGTGTAATTAAATCTGTAAAAAAACACTCACCCTTCTCATCAAAAAGCTCATTCATCAGGGTAACCTTTTCGTTTACAGAAATCTCTTCATATAAATCAAGAATCTTTTCAGATGAATAGGAGGATACCAAGCTGCGGAAAATCTTCTGCATGTCCTGCAGTAAGTCCCAGGTATCAAGCTTTTCCCACACATTCTCCTCTTCAAAGGGAAGAAGGCGCTGAATTTTTCTCCGCTCAAAGCTCCAGTCAGCCTCGTCCTCCTTTTCTTCCATGAGGGCAGACAGCTTCTTGAATTTTTGGTACTCGATAAGCTTTTCAACCAATTCTTGACGGGGATCCTCCAGCTCCTCCTCTCCAAAGGAAATCTCCACTGGCAGGAGCATTCGTGACTTGATGTACAATAAGTCGGAGGCCATGGAATAAAAATCTGTCAAATTCTCCAAGTCGGGAGTTACGGCAAAGTCAAGGTACTCAAGAAATTGCTCGGTAATCTGGCCGATGGGAATATCATAGATATTAATCTCGTTCTTTTTTATCAGAAATAGAAGCACGTCAAGGGGACCGTCAAAGTCATTGAGGGTAAAGGTCCTGCCGTCCTTATCTTGATTATCCATAACCACAGTATCTGCCTCTTGTGTACGAGCTGCTTGATTCATTCATTCCTCCTGAACAAGTCGGAATACTAATGGACCTTAACAATCTCCTGGTGAGAAAGGGATTCCAAGCATTCGCTGTAAAAGGACTTGTCTATACTTAAATCGGCATTCTGAAAAAAAACTTCAAGCATGGGAACAAGAACAAAGGCACGCTCCGTAAGTCCAGCATGGGGAATGACTAAATCAGGCTCCTGCACCCTTTCGTTGCCAAAAAGCTCTATGTCTATGTCCATGGAACGAGGTCCCTTGAATATTTCCCGGCTTCTGTCCCGTCCCAGCTGGGCTTCTACCTGCTGGGTAAAATGCAATAATTCACGAGGACTTCCCGTAAATCGGCCTGCCACCACCATATTGTAAAAATCCTCCTGCTCATGATAATACAGGGGAGCAGTTTTATAGAGACTGGAAACCTTCAAATTCTCTATTCTTTGAGAAAGCAGGTGGCAGGCAGTATCCAAGAGCTGACGGGAAGATTGGTTCTGGTAGCCACGGTTTGATCCAAGCCCCAGAACCACAATTGTTGATTCCATAGCCATCCTAGAACAGCTCATCGGGAATTGGAGGCACAGATCCCCCTCCATTATCTGTGGGAGCAGCAGGGGCAGGAGCCACTGCATCTGCGGGAGTAGCTGTAGCCTTAGCCTTTTCTGCTGAAACAGCCCCAGAAGCTGCTTTTCCTGCCTTAGCCTTTCCTTCCTTTCCTTCGTTGTTTTTCAGCTGCTGACCGGGGAACATTTTCTCCCGCAGCTTGATTTCGATATCCTTGGTAAAGTCTGGATTTTGCTCCAAGAAGGCAAGGGCGTTTTCCCTCCCCTGCCCCACCTTTTCCGTCTCGGTGGTATACCAGGCTCCCTTCTTGTCAATGAGGCCATACTTTACCGCTCCATCCAACAAGCTTGACATGGCGGACACACCCTTTCCAAAGTAAATGTCCAGCTCCACCTTGCGGAAGGGGGGCGCCACCTTGTTCTTTACAATCTTCACCCGCACACGGTTTCCCACCGCATCCTCGGCACCCTTGGCATCGATGGACTCAATACGGCGAATCTCCAGGCGGATGGATGAATAAAATTTGAGGGCGTTACCACCAGTTGTTGTTTCTGGGTTGCCAAACATAACACCGATTTTCATACGAATCTGGTTGATGAATACCAAGATACACTTTGACTTGCCGATGATGGCGGTGAGTTTTCTCAAGGCTTGGCTCATAAGTCGAGCCTGAAGCCCCATGTGGGAGTCTCCCATGTCACCTTCAATTTCAGCCTGGGGAGTGAGGGCGGCAACGGAGTCCACAACAATAATATCCACAGCTCCCGAACGCACCAGATTCTCAGCAATTTCCAGTGCCTGCTCTCCAGTATCTGGCTGGGAAACCCACAATTCGTCAATATTTACACCAAGATTTTTCGCATACACAGGATCCAAGGCATGTTCTGCATCGATAAAGGCTGCAATACCTCCCATTTTCTGAGCCTCTGCAATGGCGTGCAAGGCCAAGGTTGTCTTTCCAGAGGACTCAGGACCGTACATTTCTATAATGCGTCCTTTTGGATATCCACCAACCCCCAAAGCCTCGTCCAAAAGGATTGAACCAGAGGGAACCACCTCTACACCGGAGGCATCAGTACTCGTTCCCAGCTTCATCAAGGAGCCTGAACCAAACTGCTTTTCAATCTGGAGACGAGCCGCCTCCAAAGCCTTCATCTTTTCCGACATGTCAGTTGGAATGTTCATTTCTACAGACATTTTAGCCACCTTCATTTTCCTCCCGTATATATTATAGGTGTAAACAGCCATTTTTCGTGCAATTTTTAAGAAAAAAATTATTTTTTCTTAAAGAATCAACTGGAGAAAGAATACTGGATTTAGAAAAAACTTACAAGGAACTTCCATCTCTCGGCTGGTATACAGATTTGCCTTGAATAAAAAGCTTGCCGTCCTCCCGCACGCCGATTCTACCAAGCACCTGAAGTGGCAGGGTAGCATCAATGTCCATAGCATGCTCGAAAACCAAGGGAACAATACCTTCCACCCGCTGGAGATTTTCATAGCCTACCAGCAAATCACAGGAGAACTCCTCATTACTGGACTTGGCATTGGTAATTCGTCCCTTCCAAACCACCCAACAATCAATATACAAATGAGGTTCCTTTATCACTTCCAGATAAGGGATATTGTCACTAAAGGAATCAAAGGTGGGCTCTTGAAGATAATCCATTAACATGCGGACATTTTGCTTGATGGCAGTGGAGGCGTTGGAATGGAGAATCCTGTTGATTTCAACTTGGGCTGCATTGTCACGATGCTGTTGAAACAAGCTACGAGCTGCATCGTAGGTCTCATTCACCTGGCGGGCATTCATAATGTAGTGATATGCCTCTCCAGACAAATCATCCTGCAGGGCATTGTTCCGCTGGTCAACGGACAGGGCAAAGGCAGACAAGTCGGCCCGTGGTTGAGCGGGATTAACAAGGCTATGGAAACGAGCCGTGAGAAAACCTGCATAACCCACCAGCAGCATGCAAATCAACAGCAAAAAGAATTTTACAAGGGGATGCATTCCCAAGGGAGGGTAAAACTTTCTGGCTCCACCAGAGGAAATAAATTCATGAAGCGAATCCGAGCTTTTTGATTTTTGCTCAATTGCTGACAGGGCTTTTAGAGCGGTCTTATTCTTTGGCTCTATATCAAGCACATCAAGATAATAATTTATAGCCCTGTCTGTCTCTCCACGCCGCAAAAACAAAGCTGCTTGGGCAAGAATAATCCTTGGGTCAGAAACAGTAAGCCTTCTGGCTGCATCATAATAGCTATTTGCACCAGCCCTATCGTCCTGATACAGGCATGCCGTACCGAGATAATAGTAAAAATCAATACTATCCTTGTACTCATCTTCATGTTGCTCCAAAAGGGTGATAACATTGAAGAATTTTCTAGCACGAAGAAGCCTTCTAGCAATTTTAAGGGGTCCAGCAGATTTGGACATACCTAAAGCCGCCTTACTCTTTCCAAAACAGCATCCAATTCTGCATTGAGACGCAAAAGTTCATTTCTATCTATGTGGGCTGGATCCTCCTCCAGCTTTCTGATTCTGTTCAACAAGTCATTGATATATTGCATATTCAGCATATTGTCACTAAGATCTCCTACAGTGTATACAACACCATACTCATCAGTGTAAAGAATTTCATCACCTGCTGTCAAACTGCCAGCAGCTTGCTTTTGTCCCAAAAAGCTGGCTGTGGGAGGAATCTTTGCCCGAGAAGCCAAGGTGATGTAGAAGGTGACGGCACCCTTTGTGGATGGGGTCAGGGACATGGTATCCCACATGGCACAAATGGCAGAATTATTATATGAGAATACAGAGTTAAAGGTTCTTCCCGGCTTTGTAATTGGAACCCAGCTATCACCAGCTACCACATCCTTGTTGGCTAACACCACCATTTTAGGACTGGAAATACCGTTGCCATCAAAGAGGAATTGAACGGACTCATTTCCATTGGAGGAACGCACCCACTGCAGCTGCTCCATATCCAAAAAGCTTTCTTCAGTGCTAACATAGGGATACCGAGCAGTCACAAAATGAACCCCGGAATTTTCTCCCAACACGGTGTCAAAAATACCTTTCAAAGCTACAGACAAGGTAGTAGAGGAAATATTTTCCAATTCCACCTCAACCTTTACCGCCCCTAAACCTGTTTCTGAAAAATCAGAAATCGGAGTAAAATTTACTCCCACATCCAGCTTATCCCGAACCTTAAAAACAAGGCCCACACCCTGATTTTGCTCCACAAGGCGGATAGATGAAATAGAGCCACGACGCAATTGATAGACTGAATCATTTATCAGCACACTAAAATAGGTTGTGGCAAAATCATTGTGCGAAACAAAAAAATTCGTAGATGAGCTTGATGCTTCAGGGGCATAACGAAGATTAAAGGATCCCGCGTCATCAGAAACCTGAAGCACAAAATCTCCCAGACGCTTGTCTATTGTAGCCGCTGAGGCAAAAGCTGTAACGGCAAAAAAAATCAATGCAAATGAAATAAATTGTGGTCTTCTCATTAGTTTTCCCCTTCAATGGATCGTTCCTCTAGCAAGCGCTGCAATTCTTTTACCTTTTCCCGCAGGGATTCCAGCTCTGGATACCCTGCGGTTGCTCCGGTAAGTGTTTCCAGAACAACAGGCTCCTGAACCTGGGGCTTTTCCGCTACAGCATTAGTTTCATTGTAGGCCTGACTTGCAGCAGCAATATCTGAAGCCAGACGACGAGCTTCGTCGGCGGAAATCTCCAGCATTTTCTTCTCTTCTTCCAACTGGGCTATACGACGAGCCTGCTCATCATTCTGATACTGCAATTCATCCACCGTTGACTGCATTGCCTTCATGTCAGAAAAGCTCTTGGAAAGCTGGTCCTGCAGCCCCATGGAATCCTCTGACTGATACTTCCGTAGCTGCTTTTCATAATCTTCCTTTGCAGCAAGATATTCCTCACCAGTTACTCGTAGCAAATACAGCAGTTTTTCTTCCCGTTCTGCCTGACTAATGAGTCTCAGTCTATCCTGAGCCTCTGGTACACGTTCTGCCAAAGGATAATCATCTACCAGTCGCTGGTACAGTACCTTGGCGGAATTATAGTTATATTCATTGAAAAAAGACTCGGCAATAAAAAAGAGGGAGGAAGGATAAAACTGACTGTCTGGATATGCATGGCAAAAATCAGTAAATTGAGCTATAGCATCCTGATACCTACCGGAGCAATACAAGGAACGCCCATACTGGTATTCCACCAAAGGATAAAATCCACCCTCTGGATACAAGGACATGTAATGCTGACAATCTTGAATTGCAGCCTCATATTCCTGACTATACATTTCTGATAAAATCAGCAAATACCACGCTTCCTCTGTGGCAGCTCCAGAGCCGACAGCCTTTCTTAGGAAGAACAAGGCGGAAACCCAGTCTCCGTTACGGAATGACTCGTACCCTTGCAGCATGGAAAGCCCTCGTTCGTCAGCCTCGTTTGCTACAAGATGCCCCTGGAACTGGCAAAACAGCAGACATAACAGTATTGCTAAAAATATTCCTCTTTTCATTGTCAGGTACTTTATCTCCAAAAAAAATCACAGAACCAAGGATCCGCTAAAAAAGGAGGACCCTGATACTAATATATCGGCACCTTTATCGATTACAAAACCTGCGGTTTCTGTATTTATTCCTCCATCTACAGAAATCAAGTAGCTATAGCCATTTTCCTCACGAAGCTTTTTGAGAACAGCAATTTTTTCTGCAGCACGGGGAATGAACTCCTGGCCACCAAAACCAGGGTTCACGGTCATGACCAGAACCAAATCCACATAGGGTAAAATTTCTTCTATGGCGCTTACGGGAATTGAAGGAACGATGGAAATCCCAGCCTTTTTTCCCAGTTGGTGGATGGCAGCCATAACACGATGGTGATGAACCGTGGCTTCCCAATGGATAGTAATATAATCGGCACCAGCGGCAGCAAAGCTTTCTATCTGAGTTTCTGGATGCTCCACCATGAGATGCACATCAAAAGGAAGGGAGGAATGAGGCCGCAGGGATTTTACAATGGGCTGGCCAAAGGTGATTTGAGGTACAAAGGTTCCATCCATTACATCGATATGCACCCAATCAGCCCCCTTTTCCTCCATGTATTTAAAAGACTTTTCCAGGGAAAAAAAATCAGCGGAAAGAAGAGACGGAGCCAACAACACAGGCTTCCGAATTGAATTTGCGGTATCCATAGCCTATAAATAGTAACAAATGATGTTGAATATGTAAATACTCCTTTCAAAATCATTCTGAACGAAACCCGTGGACCAAGGAAAAAACTGAAAACCTATAAAAAATATATTTTTTTTGTTGAATTTCCATGAATTTTTTCAAAAACACAGTTTTACCCCCTTGACGTAAACTAGCAAAACATACTATAAGTATTGCCCTCTTTTGAAAAAATATAATTGACTAAAGAATATTTATTTGTATAATAAGAAGTATAGCTATGAATACCCGACTAAACAATGGACTGCACCAGGCATTTGAACTTTTAAAAGAAGGTAAGCCTGCCATGGCAAAGCCCCTGTTGGAGGACGCTCTTGCAGATGATTTAGACAACAAGGAGATTCTATTCACCATCCGATGCGCCAACTTTTGGAAGGAAGAATTTTTGGCAGTAGACAATATTCTCCTTCCCTTTGAAAAGGGTGAGCGGATAATAGAAGGATGGAAGCGGTTCATAACAGGAATCGTTGACTTGTTGGATGAAAGCTACGAGGCTAGTATTTATGCTGTACGACGAGGAGTCTTTGTTCAGGCGTTGGAAAATTTTCAGCAGCATCTGGATGATCCCCAGCAGATTTTGCGTGCAGAGGCTTATCGCAAGGCCGCTTTCTGCCACAAGCAACTGGGAGCCTTTGAGGTGGCATTAACCTACCTGAAGGAGGCCAACACCCTGTTGGACAATATAACGAAGCGGGAGGATGCGGCTCCCATTTTAGCCGAAATGGCAGACTGCTATGCCCTCTGTGGTCAAGATAGCTATGCCAAGGTTTTTTTTCGAGAGGCTTTTTTTCTCGGAGCGAACAAGATTGACCTGCTCTTTCTTGACTCCGAATTAATCCTGCGATTAGTGGAGCTGGTACGACAGCTTGGCTATCCCCATCGGATAATGCAGGAATGGATACCGGTATACGGTGTCCTTTATGGCGTTCTAAATATAAACCGCCCCTTGAGGCCCATTGAGTTCAGCAATTTGAAGCGGGACATCACCAGCCTTGAGAATGAGCTTCAGTCTTCCACCAGTGAAACCTCCCTTCTGGTGCCAAGACTTATCAACAAGTATTTTTGGCTCATTGACTATTACATGAACGTAAACGACGACAGGGAGATGATTGAGGACACCCTCCGTCGAATACGTTTGCTGAACGAAGACGTGTATCGGGCATACACCATGTAGCGGTAGGTGGAACAAAATCAAGCAGAATCGCTGGCAATAAGGAAATGTGCCGGCAAAACAGGAGTGATATATGGCTGAGGAATTGGTAAAATCTGTACAGGAAATGCTGACTGAGGAAAAATGGACACGAACAACCATCAGTAATTATTCAAAGAATAATTTCATTGATTTGGCTGCCATTGTAGAAAATGCCCGAAATCAAAACTGCATCGATGAAATTAAAGCCATCTGCGACGAGCATTTATCTCACACAAAGCACAGCATCATTGCCTTGTACATTTCTGGCATGTTGGGGTTAAAGAAGGGAACCTTGGACAATTCCGCTCTGGAAAGTCTCATCAACATTTTTCTGGACAACCATAAGCCCAATATTGTTACCTACCTGTGCGAATCAATTCTTGGAGAGGATGCTGGCAACAAATTTGCCCTGCGCACCTTGGCTGAATGTTATCGGGAGGAAGGGAATGAAAAGCTCTGGGATATTTATGAAACTCTTGTCCGCATAGACCACGAGGAGGCTGACAAGGCCAAACTCCTGGCAGAGCGCTATGAAAAGGAAGGCAATCAGGAAGAAGCCATCGATTACTACAAGAAGGCCATCCATCGCTATATCAACAATGGTATTAATACCATGAACCAGATCAAGGAATTGTGGTCAAAGCTAGTGTCTCTTGTTCCTAATGAAATCGACTTCTTCTATCTTGTTCAGCGAAAAATTGCAAAGAATATCAGTGAGGACAAGAGCGCCGTCCTGATGCAGGAGCTATACCAGTACTACAAGACCAACGAGCACTGGGACGTGGCCATCGACATCATCAAGCTGATTCTGTCCATTGACAACGGGGACCCTTGGGCCCGCCGTGAGATTACCGACTGCTTCCGAAACAAGTACAAGAATCACAGTCGCTTGGAGGAATGTATCCGGGAATCGGGCCTTATTGGAAGCACTCGCAACGTATTCGACGCCATATCTGGCTTTGAAAAGCGCATTGCCTTTGACACCAAGAACTTTGTATTCCATCGCTACTGGGGTGTCGGCATCATTCAGAAGGTAACAGACAAGCAGCTGCTCATTAACTTTGGTAAAAAATACGGAAAGCGGGAAATGACCTCCGACATGGCCATCGAAGCTCTCCAGCCATTGGCCTCAGATCACATCTGGGTTCTCAAGGCAACAAAAACAAAGGAAGCCTTGGCCAAGATGGTAAAGGACGACAAGGCTTGGGCATTGAAGACCATCAT
The DNA here is from genome assembly GCA_045586625.1 of Treponema sp. Lineage (GTDB taxonomy): Bacteria > Spirochaetota > Spirochaetia > Treponematales > Treponemataceae > Treponema_F. The sequence continues at coordinate 27,465 of JAZNAS010000014.1, read as the reverse complement.
CAAAAGCTATGGCAACAACTGTGACTTCAAGCATGTCAAGAGCGAGCTGGTGCCAGCAATCCTGACTCCAGGGGAGTGGACCAGCTGGAGCACCAATGCCCGCCGTATTCTTGAAACAGACGCCACCTTTGGTATCAATCCCAACGATATCAATATGTATACCGTCCGTCCCCACGCCATTTCCCAGGAAGAGAAGCTTTCCAATGAATTCAAGGCCCAGAAGCAGTTCTTTGCCCGCATTGATATTTTCATGAAGTACTTCTCCTCCGATGAGACAGACAAGGATTCCGAGCTTTTTACTGAAATGTTCTCCTATTTTGCCAACTACCTCAAGTCCTTCAGCGCCGTTACAGAGCAGGTAATGGCATCATACCTGGTGGTACGTAAGGTTGTGGCAGAAAAACCACATCTCACCCCAAATTTCAAGTATACCTTTGGAGATTTGTTTGGAGAGCTGGAGGATCCACGGGAAATGTATCTGTCCCTCAAGGATACCAAGAACACCAGCCTGAGACAGGATTTCCTCAACTGCATCAGAACATTGCTGCCAAACTGGAAGGAAATCTACACCAAGCTCTTCCCCACCGTGCTTCGGCGTGAAATGCTGAAGCAGCTCATTGACAATGGTCATGTGGATGCCGTGAAAAAGCTGGCGGTGGAAAGCTTTGAGGATTACCGTGTCCACCGTGAGGCGGTCATCTTCTTCTTCCGTGAATGCCGGGAGGAGGAATGGTTCAAGGAAGCAGGCATTTCTCAGGAAAAGCAGCTGGTGACCTTGATTCATATCTTGAACCTTATCTACCGTGAGATTGCAAACCACGTGGACACCACCGACAACAGGAAGCTGGATCGTCAGATTCAAAAGTTGATTTTTGAAGAAAGAGACGATGATCAGCCCTATCCTCGCCTCTTGAACTATATCCTGTCAAACAATCTGGACACAGCCACACGTATGTTCACCCTGGTGGACGATGTGCGGGATCTCGATGCGGTTATCAAGCTGGACATCAAGAAAGAGCTGCAGAAGAAGTTCCCTGAGTTCAAGACCCGTGGTGTGGAGGAAAAGACTGCTGACTACCTTGGATTCCTGGTTACTGCAAGAATGCTGGATGCCAAGAAGAAGGAGCTGGAGCATATCACCACGGTAGAAATGCCTGCCAATGCCAAGGAAATCAGCGAGGCCATGGCTCAGGGGGACTTGAAGGAAAATGCAGAGTACAAGGCTGCCAAGGAGCGTCAGAACGAGTTGAACAACCGTGCTTCCCGGCTGAACGAGGAATTGGGCAAGGCAAAAATCTTTGACCCAGCCACCATCACCACCAGCAAGGTTTCCTTTGGTACCATTGTTACCCTCAAGAATCTCCAGACCAAGGAGGTTGATGAGTTCACCATCCTTGGTCCCTGGGAATCTGACCCAGACAAGAAGATCATCTCCTTCCAGTCTCCATTGGGAAGCAAGTTGATGGATGCCAAGGTTCAAGAAACATTGAACTTTACCATCAACGACCACGATTATTCCTATGAGGTAATGGATATTAAAGAAGCTCATTTCTAATTGACATTCTCTCTCCATCGGGTTATACTTCCGGTGGAGAGATTTCTTTAAAAAGACTTTTACAAAATGCTGCCCTTCCGATAGTTATTCAGAAAGTAATTGTCTTGATACAAGAGAGCACAATATGCAAAAGATAAAGTTTTCCATTGGTTTTAAGTTGATATGCATCATTACGGTGCTTGTATTGATCTCCCTGGGTACAGTTACCTACATTGTCTCTTACTTCGTTGGTGCCGAAACAAAGCGTACCGCCGAGGAAAATAATTTCACATTGAATTCACGGTCAGCTGTTTCTGCAGAATCTGAATTGACCACCATCCGATCCAACAGCTTTCTTCTATTGGATATGCTTAGCAGCGTGGGAAGCAGCAATGCAATCGCACGGCAGGCCACCACCTTTTTCTTTGAGCGAAATCAAGAAACAGCGGCCATCATCCTGTATAATGTGGAAACCGACCGAAACGACAGAACTCTCGTCAATTCCCGATTCTTCCTTTCCAATGAGCTGGACGAAGGTATGTTGACCACCTTCCAGGATTTAAACAGGGCGGAGATTCAGCGTTCCGCCAGGGGAGAGGTCTTTGTACTTTCCGGCACTCCCATATTTGGCATTCCCATGCTTGCCCTGCTGTATCCTTGGGAAGAAAGCGGCTTGAAGCAGACCGCTGTGGTGTTGTTTTCTGCAGAATCCTTGGTAGAAGCCTTTAGCACCGGCTCTGTAAATGAATCCTTTATCGTCAACCACAACAATGATCTGCTGGTTCACAATAACTTTGAACTGATTAAGGTGGGAGCGAATTTCTCCGACATGACCATCATCCAAAATATGCGCTCCAATAATGACTTGAACCGCCAGATGGTATTTAAAGATAAAGATGGGCAGGAGTTCTATGGCTCCTACAACAAGCTCTCCATTGGAGACTGCGGGGTTATTACCACCATCCAGGCGACATTGGTTATGGAGCCGGTATATGCCACCCTGAAGCAAAACTTATATTTAACTTTAGCAGTCTTGATGATTGCAATCCTGTTCATCTACTTCTTCTCCAAGACCATCAGCACTCCAGTAAAGAAATTGGCAGCAGCCTCTGATCAGATTGAACGAGGTGACTACGAAGTCAATCTCAAGCCAAAGTCCAAGGATGAAATCGGCTTGCTGACAGAGCGATTCGTGTCCATGGGAAAAGGCTTGGCAGAACGAGAACGACTCAAGGATAGCTTCGGACGCTTTGTAAACAAGGAAATTGCAGAAAAGGCGGCCCGGGGCGAGCTGACCATGGGTGGTGAGAACAAGGAGGTGACCATCTTCTTCTCGGATATCCGCTCCTTTACCGCCATCTCAGAAAAACTGGAGCCATCAGAAGTGGTAGAGTTCCTGAACGACTACATGACCCGCATGGTTGAATGTGTAAACAATACCAATGGTGTTGTTGATAAATTCATTGGTGACGCCGTTATGGCCGTATGGGGAGCGCCAGTATCATCAGGTTCTCCAGCCCAGGATGCCTTGAATTGTGTCAGGGGCTGCCTGATGATGCGTTCCGCATTGCAGGAATTCAATGTGGGACGAGGGGGCGACAAGAAGCCCATCATCAAGATTGGATGCGGTGTCAATACAGGACCTGTCATTGCAGGTCAGATTGGTTCCAGCCAGCGAATGGAATACACCGTAATCGGTGACGCAGTAAACTTTGCATCACGCACTGAGGCCTTGAACAAGCCCCTGGGTACAGACATCCTGATAACAGAAAATACCTATGAGCTGGTGAAAGAGCATGTGCTTGTGGAGCAGATGCCTTCTGTAACCGTAAAGGGAAAGGAGAAGCCTGTTCGTATGTTTGCTGTCATCAATATGCCTGAAGCAACAGATATTCCTGGTGCAGGCCCTAATGGTCCCAAAACCATGGCTGAGGTCCGACAAATGCTGGGCATTCCCACTCCTGATTTTGCAAAGGTGAACCTGGATGAAGAAGAGAAGAAATACAACATCCAGGCTTAGAGACCTGCTGGCCATTCTGATTTGTCTCAGCACTGCAGCCTATAGCTTATGGTTGTTCTGGAAGGACTTCAACGCGGTAATGGAAAAGAACAATGAGCTTCCCATTGCATCAGTGAGCTGGAAATACAAGGCCGCCCAGAGAAAATTTTCTGACAGATTGATTTGGGACCGTCTACAGCAGGATTCTCCTGTGTATAATGGAGACACCATCAGAACAGCTGCTGGGGCAGAAACCACCGTCTCCTTTGCAAACAGTGAATTGCATTTGGGAGAAAACACCATTGTCCAGATTCAAATGGATGATGCAGGGACCACCTCCGTCAACTTATCGGGAGGTTCCCTTTCTGCAAATGCCAGCACAGGGGCCAAGATGCAGCTGAAATCTGGAAACGTAACGGTAGACCTTCAGGAGGGAACTGCCCTCAACGCCCGTACAGGAAGCTCCGATGCAGAGGCATTGTCATTGCAGGTTACTGCAGGTAATGCCCTCATCAACGGAACCGACGGAAACCGCACCATAATGCAGGGAGAGAGCATGTCCATGGATAGGGACGGAGGCATTTCAGAGCGTCCCATCACCGTCCTGGAGCCAGAGTCCAATCTCCGTTTGTTGCGATTTGAAGGTTCTTCCCAAAGCCTTCAATTCAATTGGAAATCGAATGCGCTTCCACAAAACGGCCAGCTTATCTTTGAAACTGCCACCGACAAGGATTTCACCCAACTCCAGGAGCAAATTGGTTTGTCTGGCCTCAGTACCATGTCCATCGATTTTGCAGAAGGCATCTATTACTGGAGATTTTACGTTGCGGTGGACGGAGTTCCCCAGGAGGACTCCGTGGAAACAGGACGGGTCGCCATTCTCAATGCTGCCGCACCTACTCACATTGTTCCCCTGAACACTGATACCTTTACCTACAGAACAAAGCTGCCCACAGTTCGATTTATGTGGAACGGCAATGAGTATGCTTCATCCTATCTCCTTGAGGTGGCAGATAATCCCCAAATGCAGAATCTCGTGATAAGCCAAGTCACCCAGCAGCCCTCCAGCATTGTTTCCACCCTGAGTGCTGGAACCTGGTATTGGCGGGTGACTCCCTATTACACCTTCAACAGCATTGGCTACGGTGCCGCCTCAAATGTGGAGCATTTTACCATCGTTCAGCAGGGACAGCTGAACATTCCCCAGCCCATCTATCCTGCTTCAGGGGAATTGGTGAATATTGCAAATACAGAAGATGGGCAGGCTCCCTTGTTCTCCTGGAAACGGGAGATGGAAGCCCACGAATATATTGTTCGCCTCAGTCGTGATGAAAATATGGCTACTGTTGCAGAAACTATTATAGCCACAAACAACTATGCATCCATCTTACCTCCCTCCATGGGACAGTGGTATTGGGATGTAACCCAGGTGGATACCGAGGGAAACAAATCCCGAACCTCTCCCGTTCGTAGCTTCCGTGCCATTGACAAGGAGATTGTATTCAAAACCCTGTTCCCCCCAGAAAAATATAAAATCGCCAATACCCGAATTACGGATATTCGCTTTACTTGGAAAAACAATCTGGAGGACTCCATTACATTCCAAATTTCAGATTCTCCCAGCTTTGCCACCATTGCCTACGAAGCAAGCCACACCTCCGATACAGTCAGCGGCTCCACACCAAGGCTTGCAGAGGGAACCTGGTATTGGCGGGTAAAAAGTGGAGATGGGGATACTGCCATCATCACTCAACCAAAGGAATTCACGGTAGTTCCCCAGTTGCCCAAAGCAGCCCTCATCACACCACTAAATGGATCCACCGTGATTTCTCGGCCGGAAAGCGTCATGACCTTGCAATGGAATCCCGTTCCTGGGGCAGACTACTATCAAGTCATGGTATACCATGCCAGCGGAACAGAGCCTGTTGTAGAGGAATTGTTCTCGGAAGACACGCAAATGGAGATTTTCTTTGATGAATATCCAGAGGGGTCCTACTACTGGACAATTCAGGCCTTTGCAGATGAGACCCCCATGTCTACCCGTGTTACCGGTTTGCTGACAGAGGCATCCTTTACAGTCAAAAAAATATATCCGGTAACCCTGCAAAATCCAGCTCCCAATGCTGAATATGATGGTCTGGATGCCATTTTGAATCCAGACACATTAAGGTTCACCTCCCGCTCTGAAATCGAGAACTATGAAATATTCATCGTAAGGGATAAATTCCAGGCACAGCTTCCTACAGAGCATGGAGTGCAGGCAACTATTCCAGAGCAGGAGATTATATACAGGGGAACAAAGCGGCAGCTTCCGCCCCTCGCAGCGGGGAAGTATTGGTGGACCATCACGGCCACAACAGAAGGTAACCATGACATCAGCAACTTGACTCCCCAGCAATTTACCGTGCATCCTGTACCACCATTCCCACCAGTTCAGGGAATGCAGCCCCAGAATGGAGCCGTCATCGACGAGAATCACCTTTCAGCCTCCACCGACCTGCAGCTAAGCTGGGAGGCCATAGCAGATGCAGAGGCATACCAGGTGATCTTGTTCAACAATGATACAAACGAAGAGGTCATGAACATTATCGTTCCAGCCATGCCGAACCAATCCACAGTAAACTATACCCTTGATTTGACCAAGTACGGATTGGCCCATTACACCTGGACAATCAAGGCACGGCAATACATACCCACAACAAAGCCAAGAAATTGGGTGTCAGACATGGTGATGAAGGATGGTGAGGCAGCCTCCAGGGATTTTGTAGTAACATTGCCTGCAGAGGAAATTAAAACCCATATTCCGGGAGATTTATATGGTCATTAACATCTCCTTAAGGAAACAATGTTCATTTACAACAAGTTTTTTATTTAAAAGTGCTTTCTCATTGCTTATAGCTTTCTTACTCCTCGTTTATTCTGTTGGAGCCCAGGAAAATGATGCAAAGAATTACTTCATTCATACAGATGGATCAGACAATTTCTCTATATTCCAAAAATTGGAATGGAATGCAGGAAGCCACATCAAGTGGTATGAAATTAGCCTTGAAATGCTTGATGATGCAACAGGAACCTGGCTTCCTGTTAACAATGCAATACCAGCAGAACATACAAATGTAATCCTTGGAAGCGTTCCAGAGTTGATTGCAGATGGAATCTACAAATCCCAAGAAAACCATATTACCGTTTGCCTTCGGGCAAAGGAATCTGGGGAGCCACAAAAATATCGGTATGCTATCACCTCCTACAACCTCCTCGGCCATAAATCCTTTTCAACAGAATACACTGAATTTGAAGTCAACAAGGCATATATCCCTGAAATGGAAAGAGTTACTCCTGATTTGATTTACCTTGACACATTGTATGACTCATCAATCCGTGTTACTGGAGCCAATCTCAGATTCAACACAGATTATTATCTGTTCAATGACAAGGAAATCATTCGTCCTCAAGAAATTATTCGAGACGATAATAACCGTCGTGTTGATGTCGTCTTTGATCCTCGTGTCTTTGATACAGGCAATTGGTTTTTGAGAGCAGAAAACCCTGGCGGATTTACAGCGGAGCAGCCTATAACCATCAAGTTTATGAAATGGTATGATATTTCCTTGTCACTGGGCTACTCTCCCCTCGTCATCGTTTATGATGAGAATGTCCCCAATTACTATTTTACCAATTTCATGCCCTTGGGCTTTGATATTCGTGGAACCTTTATCTTCTTGAAAAAGCGAGTGGGATATTTTGGTATTTCCATTGATGGCAAATGGAATTCCGTTACAGGCAGTTCATCAAAATATGACATCAAAACACACCTAGCCAATTCCTTCCTTGCCTTTACTTATCGCTATCCCATTATCAGAAATAGACTTACAGTGGAAGCTCGTATAGGTGGCGGCCTTACCTATGCCCTTGCCACCATGTTCTCCTTTGGACATGACTTGAGCTCAGAGCCTTTCTCGGCCATATTCCCAGCGGCGACGGCAGGGGTTTCCATTGCAGGGTATGCTTGGAGAGGCCTCTACTTTGAGGCTGGTGCAGACTTTATCGCCACCTTCTCTTCCAATATGACTATCCTGTCTATCGCACCGACAATATCTGTTGGTTGGACATTATAATTTCTTATATACCTTAAAATACTGAGGTATCTAAGAACTAAAAAAAGACAAGTAATGGGGCTGTTTTACAGTGTACTCCAATTTGCAGAGGTACACCGTAATCACCAGCCCCATTTTATTGTACTATTACAAGCTTGATAATAAGGTTTGTATTTCACTGGAACGATAACCAGGATTTTTTTCCTGTACATACACCAGATATTTTTCCGCATTTTCCGGGTCATTCAAGGACATACAGACCTTACCCAGCTCAATGTATGCGTCCCAGTTCTTGTTGTCAGCCTTGATAACATCTGTGTACACAACCTTGGCATTTTCATAATCCTCAGCACTGGCATAGGCACGAGCCAGGTTTGCCCGAACATCGTTGTTGGAAGAATCCAACTTTAAGGCTGTTTGGAAATAATCAACTGCAGTGCGATAATCCTTTTGCTGCAAGTAGGCCTTACCCATGTTGTTGTTTGCCTCAAAGTTTGAAGGATCAAGGGCAACAGCCTTCATCAAGAAGGTAAGTGCAGAAGCTCCATCTCCAGACTCCAAGAAAATGTTTCCCAAGTTGATAAGAGAACGTACATGGCGAGCATCCAGCTTCAGTGCCTCTTGGTACACAAGAATAGAATCATCTACTTTACCACTTTCATCCAGCAGCAGAGCATAGTTGTAGATGATGGATACTTTGTTTTTTGTATCTATCTTGGTATCATTTTTAGCTCCTGTATAGGCCTTTTGAGCATAAGTAAGAGAATCCTTCAGCTTGTCTTGACCATACAAGGCTGTAGAAAGATTGTAGTTTGTCAACGGGTCATCAGCAGAAAGGGCCAATGCCTTGCGGAACTGCTCCTCCGCCTCGCTGTATCGACCTACAGAGGCATACACGTTTCCTAGCTCCCGCAAGGCATTTGTATTAGATGAATCAATACGAATTACCTGCTGATAGGCGGTGATAGCTCCACTGGTGTCGTTCTTATCCTGCAACAGACGAGCGGCCTCAAGGTAGGCCTTGTCGTACTGCGGATTGATGGAATAGGCCTTGCGATAGGCCGCAATGGCATCATCTCGGCGTCCCAGTTTATTCAGGGTCATGCCCAAATTATATTGGGCATTCTCAAAGCGAGTATTCAGCTTGCAACAGGTTTCAAAGGAAGCCCGAGCCTCGCTGAACTTGCCCATCCTATACTGCACCTTTCCCAATTCATAGTAATACAGATAGTTGTCACTGTCAGACTGCACTGCCTGTGTGTATTCATCCAGCGCGACGGGCCAATTCTGCACATCCTCTGCTCCCTTTCCAAAAACATAGTGGGCAGCGGCATTTTTGGGATCGTAGGTCACAGCAGCATTTGCATAATCGTTGGCAGCTGCAGCTGTCTTTTTCTTGGCCACAGTGCCAGAGTTCGTGCCTGTCCCAGCCGCTCCAGAGCTAGAGCCGCCGCTAGAGCCTGCTTCAGCAATTTCATCAGACGCATTTCTCATGATTAATGCTGCTTCTGCCATTTGCTCGGCAGAAAATGCCTTTTGTTCTTGAGGCAAACTATCCATTGCATTGTTAAAATGCTCAATAGCCTTGTCGTAATCACCAGAATTAGCAGCAGCCCTTCCCAAGGAAACCTCATCCTTTACCTTGTTCATCTGTGCCTGTATGGCCTTGTTCTTTTCTGCCAAGGCCTTTTCTTCCGCAGCCTTCCGTTCAGCCGCAGCCTTCTCTTCGGCAGCCCTTCGCTCTGCCTCAGCCTTTTGGCGGGCAAGTTCTTCTTGGCGCTTTTCTTCAGCATCAGCTTCTGCCTTGCGTTCAGCCTCTGCCTTGGCAATGCTTGCACTGGAACCACCAACACCAGAAGCGGCATCATCAGCAAGATTCTTGGCAAGCTCCGCAAGCTTGGAGCTATCCAGTCCCTCAAGCCCCTCGTAGCCGCCTTCCTGAATCAGCTTTTCGATTCGCTTGGCGATTTCCTCCTGACTCAATCCCTCCAGACTTCCGTCTGCGGCAAGCTCCTTCATCAGCCTGGCAAACTCATCGCTGTCCATGTTTTCAAGCCCATCGTAATTGCCGCTCTTTAGCATCTGATCAACTCGATTGGCAACCTCGTCCTGGCTCATATCCTCCAAGCTATTTGCAGAAGCGTCTTTGGAAAGATTCTTGGCAAGCTTGGCAAGCTCGGCACTATCCAGCCCCTCAAGCCCCTCGTAGCCGCCTTCCTGAATCAGCTTTTCGATTCGCTTGGCGATTTCCTCCTGACTCAATCCCTCCAGGCTTCCGTCTGCGGCAAGCTCCTTCATCAGCCTGGCAAACTCATCGCTGTCCATGTTTTCAAGCCCCTTGTAGTCGCCGCTCTTTAGCATCTGATCAACCCGATCGGCAACCTCGTCCTGGCTCATTTCTTCCAAGCTATTTGCAGAAGCATCTTTTGCAGAAGCGTCTTTGGAAAGATTCTTGGCAAGCTTGGCAAGCTCGGCACTATCCAACCCCTCAAGCCCCTCGTAGCCGCCTTCCTGAATCAGCTTTTCGATTCGCCTGGCGATTTCCTCCTGACTCAATCCCTCCAGACTTCCGTCTGCGGCAAGCTCCTTCATCAGCCTGGCAAACTCATCGCTGTCCATGTTTTCAAGCCCCTTGTAGTCGCCGCTCCTTAGCATCTGATCAACCCGGTCGGCAACCTCGTCCTGGCTCATATTTTTAATGCTATTTCCACCACTGCCAGCACCACCTGATCCGGATTTTCCTTGAGCCTGCTGTTGACGCAAAATTTCATTCATAGTGGCATTGTTTCTGTTGGCAGCTTCAATAAGAGCCCTCAAATCTTCTAGTCCTTGGATACCTTCCAAGCCCTCAATACCACCAAGAGCTCCACTTTCTGCGAGCTTACGCAAGATTTCTTCAATATCTTTGTCATCAGAGAGATCCTCCAAGGCCATGCGTGCCAGAATTTCTTCCAGCAAGGACAATGCCTCTGGGTCATTTCCATTTTTAATCAGCAAATCTTCCAACAAATCCAAGGCTCGATCATATTCTCCCCTATCAAGATACCGTTGAATCAAGGACATGGTATTGTCCCGCTCCGTAGCAGCGGCATTCCCCTTCTTTACCATGGAGTACACTCCGAATCCGCCAATTCCCAAAAGCAATAAGGCGGCGGTGGCGGCAATAGTAATGAAAACACCCTTTTTCTTCTTTTTTTCTTTTTCAGGGTCAGCTTGTTTAGCAGACTGACTGGAATTCATTCTAGTAGCACCAGATTTTTCAGCCTCGACCTTTTCCTCTGTATCTTCAGTCCAATTCTGATTCGTACTCATATTCAATAACTCCTTCTGAACCTGCATTCATTCCTGTTGTCTCTGTCTCCTGCAAGGAGGCTGCCACCTCTTCCAGCAACCGACGCCTTCGTTCCGCCTCTGCTTCCCGCTGTGCCGCCAATCGAGCTTCCTCTGCCGCCCGTTCTGCCGCCAAACGCTCCGCTTCCTTACGGGCAGCCTCAGCCCTTTCTTCAGCAATACGTTGATTTTCAGCCTGAATTCGAGCCTCCTCTTCCTTCATACGCTGTTCTTCCTGGGCAAGACGCTCTTTTTCCTGCTCACGATACACCATCTCACCCTGCAAAGCCCTGATTATTGCCTCAACCTCTGCCCGCTGGCTACTGTAGGGATCAAGCACCAGGTATCGCTGGTAATCCTCCAGGGCGCCCTGCAGCTTGTCTTGAGAAAGCCGAGCATTTGCCCGGTTCAATACAGGTGCTGCGTAAGCTGGATCTGCCACAGAGGCAAGGGAAAACATTTCCTCTGCTGTAGCATAATCTCTCATGGCATAGGCAGAATTTCCTGCATTGAAGGCAATGATTCGTTTGTTTGTCCCGGAGGCTGATAGCCCTCGCTTAAAGACATCCAGCGATTCAGGATATCTTCCCGTCTGATAGTAGGCAATTCCTAAGTATATATATACTGAAGGAGACACCGCCAAATCGTTTAATGCTGTCTCTAGGTAGGGAATTGCTTCCGCAGGCTTATTTGTAGAAAACAAATTGTATCCCGTTTCAAAGGCATCAGATGCAAATGAAGAAAAAACTGACATGGTAATAACAGCTACCATTAAAAAAAGTTTCCGCTTCACCATAATCACCTCCCAAGTCATTACATTTATCAAAGTAACCCATTTGACATATTCGCATAAAAAAGTTACTCTTTCAAGGATAAGAAGTATAACTATAGTATCGGAGTTCTAATGGAAGCTGTTCAGATAATTATTATCGCAGTATCAGCAGTTGCAGTGGGTTTCCTCGCATATTTTATTATTAAGTCCATGGTTGCCCCAAAACGAGTTGAGGGAATAAACAAGCTGATTAAGCAGGGAAAAACAGCGGCTGCAGTAAAACTGGCCAAATCAATTATCGCCAAGAATCAACGGGACTACAAGGCTCACTATTATCTTGGCAAGGCATATTTAGCGGACAACAAGCCAGAGCTGGCATTGATGGAATTCAAGGTTGTCAATCAGAATGCCCTTTTCGATTCAGACATGCCGGAGGTGGATTTCCGCAAGCAAATCTCCCAGTTGTATCTTAAATTTAATCAGCCCAACGAGGCGCTACGGGAATTCCTCCTGCTGACAAAGCTAGAGCCACGAAATGCAGAGCATTTTTACAATGCGGGAAAGCTATTTGAGCAGGGAAACAAGACCGACCAAGCGCTATCCTTTTATCAACAGGCAATTTCCTTGAACAAAAAACACGTAAAAGCCCATGCTTCCTTGGGAATGATGCTTTACAAGACAAAGCAGCTGGAATCTGCAAAACGAGAGATTTCACTAGCTATTTCCTTAAATCCTAATGAATTCTCCTCCTACTTCTATTTGGGAAAGATTTTAAAGGAAGCGAAGGATTATCCTGGCGCAGTGGATTCCTTTGAAAAGGCCATGCGTGATCCTGAATTCAAGCAGCGAGCCCTTTTGGAGCGCGGCTCTTGTTTTATGGCTGTTGACAATCCAGACAAGGCCTTCATCGAGTTCGACAGGGCAGTCAAGGCATCTAAAAACGACTCCAGTCAAGAAACCCTTTACTCACGATACTTTTTGGCTGCCTGCTATGAAAAAATGCACAAGATTGAGCTTGCCATCGAGCAGTGGGAAAAAATCCATGCTAGAAACAAGAACTTCCTGGATACATCCACCAAGCTTTCTGAATATCGTGATTTGCAAAACAATGACAACATGAAGGAATATCTTACAAGCTCCACAGAATTCTTCATGGAGTTATGCAAGAAGGTGGCCTTGAATAGCATGGGATTAGCCGCCCAAAATGTGGATGCCACAAAATATGGTTGTCGTATTGTGGCCACAGAGGCAAAAAACGACAACTGGATGAATATGAGACAGCAGCTGTATTGCATCCACTTCTTCCGAGAGCCAGATCCTTTGGAAGATACGGTTATACGTCAAATTGCTGACGAGGTGAAAAAACAAAACTACACCAAGGCCTTTGTTTGCACCAGCTCTGGCTTTACCCGAGCAGCATCAAATTTTGCAGAAAGCCGTCCCATTGAGCTTATCAACAAGCAAAAGCTGGAAATGCTCTTGGAAAAAGCAGGAATATAACGCTTAAAGCTATGAAAATACTCTGCGTATCGGATCAAATCGACCCTTTAGTATATAGCAATTCAATAAAGGAACGTTTTTCTGACGTGGAGTTAGTATTCTGTGCAGGTGATCTTCCCATGGAATACATTGACTTTATCGTTTCTTCCTTGAACTTGCCCACTTTCTTTGTGTTTGGCAATCATAATCTTAATGAATTCCATCTATTCCACAAATCCCTTGGTGCTACCAATAGCAATCCCAATGATTTGTTGGGATTGGATTCCGTTTCTGGCGGGGCAAGCTACGCAGGATTTAAGGCTCTAAGAATCCCTACTGCTATTCCAGATCGTCCCCTACTGGTGGTAGGAGCCTCTGGCTCCATCAAATACAACAAGGGGTTGGCCCAATATACCGACAGCACCATGAAGCTCAAGCTTTTAAAGCTAGTTCCAAAGTTAATTTATAACAAGCTGCGGTACGGACGGTATCTGGACATCTTCCTTACCCACTCTCCCCCTCGCCACCTGCAAGACCGAGAGGATCCTTGCCACAGGGGATTCACCTGCTACCGTTGGTTCCTGGAAAGATTCAAGCCGCAATATATGGTTCACGGACATATTCACCTGTACGATCTGCAGGAGCCACGAACTACCCAATATCATCAAACTGAAATCATCAATGTTTTCAGCCATTATATACTTGATATTCCTTGGAGCACCCACTAGCATGTCTCATCGTACACAATCCCAGGAAGATTTTGCCAAGGCCAGAAACAAGGCATTATTCAACGAGCTGCAGCACTTTCTCAATCCAGAGGAAACGCAACTTCTTTCTTTAGATGATGTAAAGAAAATGCTTAAACCCACAGGAGAGGTGTACCAGGGAATGCGCACCGTACCTGTGGAGCTCATTGTAGGTAGCGAAGGGCGCTACCACGATTTCGACAACCACTTTTTTCCCAAGAATCTCCATCTCAAGCAACGATGGGAAAATATCGATCGAGCCCATTTAGAAGACATTATCCTGCCACCCATCACCCTCTATGAGCTGGGAGGCCTGTATTTTGTACGGGATGGAAACCATAGAGTCTCTGTAGCCAAATCACAAGGTATTACCGACTTGGATGCAGAGGTTGTAAGCCTTCAAAGTGAAATCAAGCTGAAGGTCGGCTCTACTCCCAAACAGATGATTCGTCAGGTCATTCAATATGAGAAGCGGGTGTTTTATGGTGAAACCCATTTCGGAGATATAACTGAAGACTGGAGTCTTGATTTTACCGCCACAGGACAGTACGATGTCATCTACCACCATTTGCTGATTCACAAGTATTATATCAACCAGAACAAGACGGAAGAAATCTCCATGACAGAGGCCATTACCTCCTGGTACGAAAATGTATATCAGCCTGTTATCACTGTTATCAAACAGCAAAGACTCTTAAAAAAGTTCAAGGGCAGGACCCCGGCCGATATGTACGTATGGCTGATAAAGTATTGGGATGAGCTAAAGCAGAAATTTGGCAATGACTATAGCCTGGATGTGGCAGCCTACAGCTTTACCCAGAAGTATGGAACAGGCTTTTTCAAGAGAGTTTTTCAGAAAATCCGATTGTACTTGAAAAAAAAGTCTCCTTGACGACACAAGATTTCAATGGTAAACTATATTATTATGGTATTTCTCGGAGTTCATGATGAATGACAGTTACGCATACCTTCCCTTGTTGGTAGCAGCTGGGGCTGCTTTCATTACAATTATTATTCTTGCAGCAAATAGGGAACGGTATCATCCAGTAGTAATAACGCTCCATATCCTCTGCGCAATTTTGGTGTGCATTGCATCAGTTTATACTGTAATAAATCCGTTGATTTTGCCCATTGCAATGGTATTGGCTTGCTCTTCCATCCTGATGCTGGCAGCAGCTCTTACAAACCGCCTTACACAACCACGAGAACCCAAAGAAAAAAAGGTGGTTCAAACACAAAAACTGGAAGAAAACACTAGCATAGAGACACCTTCGCCAGTTACAGCTTCCATCTCATTACTGGATGCAGGAAAGAACTTTACCCTTACTGCCTCTGAAGTACTATCAAAAAATGCCGACTTGGTTCCATTATTGGACAGTATAAATGAAAGCCTTGTTCAAGAGACACAGGCTCATGGTGGGGCTATTCTTTTAGTAGATGGATTTGAGGATATTCTTGCTGTAAAATCCTTTTCCGGCGACTTTCCACCGCCCTATCGTCTTCCCGAGGATCTACCCCACAAGGTAATTCGTGTGGAAACGAATTTCCGTTTCTCTCAGTTTCCCCTTACAGAAACAATCTTTGGTGCCGTAGCCTGTAGTGGTCGTGGAGAATTGATTACTGATCCCCTTTCTGATATCCGCATTATCCAGAACGGACCAGAGGATTTCTTGAGGTGTGGAAGTTATATCTTTATTCCACTTAAAATTAAAGAAACTGTAATTGGTGTCGTTGCTTTAGCTCGTCGTTATGGAGAGAAAGCCTTTACCGAAAGAGAATACGATATTGCAGTTACATTGGGTAGCTATGCCAGTGCCGCCATCAAGATTGTATATTCCTATCAAGAGGTTATGGAGCATGAAGAGCTAACAAAAGAAGGTAACATTGCCTGCAAACTACAAGCTACCCTGCCACCAAAGCTTCTGCCTACCATTCCAGGGCTTTCATTAGGTTCCTTTCAACGAATTGCCGACGGCATTTGTGGTGACTATTACGATGTAATTCCTGCCCGCAAAGATAGGATTTCTTTTGTATTGGCCGATGTTGCTGGAAAGGGAATGACCTCCTTAATGATTATGGTTATGTTGCGGGCAATGCTCAGACTGACGGTAAATACAACCCAAAGCGCAGCTACCATTCTTTCTTGGGTAAACAGAGGAATCGCTAGCGAAACGAGCATTGACCACTTTGCCAGCGTAGCCCTTATCAACTACGATGGAGAACAGCAAAAGATTCAAATTGCTACAGCCGGTACCACACCAATCCTCTTGTATCATGCCGCTACAGATAAAATCGAAAAAATTTCTGATGTGAGTGACCCTGTTGGTGTTGAAAAAAAGACAGAATACCAGGATAAGGATTTTTCTGTACAAACCGATGATATAATTATAACCTATACAGATGGTGTTATTGAGGCACCTAATAGTCGTGGTATGCAGTATTCCAAGGAAAGACTGTTAGATGTGATCATCAAGAACAAGCATTTATCTGGAAAAGAAATCGCAGAGTACGTCAAATCTGATATTCTTAAATTTACTGGAATTGATACTCAACATGATGATCAAACATTACTGGTTATCAAGGTTCAATAAACAAGGAGGAATCTATGGAACTAAAAATACGGAAAAATGGTGAGATTTACATCATCGATGTAAACGGCGAAATGGATTTATACAATTCGTACAAGTTAAAAGAGCTTGTAATGAAAATGCTGGAAAAAAATGTTAAAAATTTCATCATAAATCTTGAACAGGTAGACTATATTGACTCATCTGGAATTGGAGCCTTGATTTTCATTTGTTCAACTATTAAGAAAATGAACTTGAAGCTTTCTATCTCTAATATTCATGGTTCTGTAAAGAAGGTTATTGAATTAACTAAATTGATGGGTTATTTTCCCATTTCTAATAGTGTAGAAGAAGCCATTCTCTCATTGAGTGAATAAGGAAGGCACAAATGGAACAGATTAAGGAATTGCGTTCAGACGAGAATAATGCTCTTTTTGACAAGACGAACATGTTTTTCAAGGAATTCCCTTCAGATTTCCGGCAAATTAGATACTTTACCCTTTTAATTGTTCAATCTGCTCCCCTTGAAATCAAGGAGATTAATCTATTGGAGCAGCAGATAAGTGAGGTTATCAAGAACGCAGTTAAGCACGGAAATGATTGTGACATTAACAAGAAGGTTCGTGTATGGTATTCCTTCAGTCCCACCCATGCCCATCTTATTGTAGAGGATGAAGGCGAAGGATTCAAGGATCTGGAAAAGTGGAACGAATTCAACAGAAAGCGTCTCAGTTGTCTTTATAACCAGAATTTTGAGGAGTTGGCAAACTTTGTTTCCTTTAGAACCAAACGTAGTGATGACCAAGACGGAGGGAATGCATTGTTCGCTGCATTGGAATACTGGAATGGCGGCTTTGTTTACAACGGAAAGCGCAACGGTGTTGCCATGCTAAAGAAATTTCAGCAGCGACGGCACGGAATTGTCACTGATGGAGAATAGTTTTTCAAAAGAATATTTTCTTGTCTACATAAAACAAATAAGGCTTACACTCTGAAGCACATTTTCAGAAGGTAAGCCTTTATCCTTTAAAGATAATCGAATGGGAACCTTATCCAAACAGATGTGACAGGGCACCAATGTTTTCTGGTGAAACTGCCGCTCGGTTTTCTATTTGGATTGCATTGAAGATTTCCTGTCGAAAGACCTTTACGTTTTTTGGGGCCTCTACACCAATCTTTACCTGATCACCACGGATTTCTATAATAGTAACAGTTATTTCTTCACCAATCTTGATTTTTTGGTTCATTTTTCGGGAGAGTATCAGCATAGATTCCCCCGTTTTTTCATTTCTTCCAGAATATCATGCTTGGTTCCCCATTTGGAGTCAGAAATCACCACCTGCAGACAATTATTGTTCTTTTTATTGACAATAATAGGCCCCTGCAAATTGATGGTAACAGGAGAACCTGCTGCAGGAACAGTAACAATAGAAAGTACAAAAACATCAGCTGGAGATGACACATCAATCCATGAAAGGACCTTATCGTCTACATCAAGCTCGTAGTCGTTGCAAATCAAAAAGGGATCCACAACAAGAAAGGCCAAGGCTTTTTTCTCCGTTGACTGCAACCAAAAGAAAGGCTCGTATTCAGACTCAAACAACACGTATTCCGTAAATTGCTCAAAACCGAACAAACCTTCTGGAAAAATAAGCTTTTGACTGTCGTCTACTGTAATGATGCCCTTGGCCTTTGTTTCTACTTGCATTTACCCTTCCTATCTGAGATAGTTCAACAAGGTGCTTGAATACAGCTTTGCAGCATTGCTCAAGGTTGCCTGCTGAACATATTCCATCATCTTCATATCAGTTACCGCCTTGGTGAAGTCCAAATCCCCTTCTCGGCTAATCATAGAAGTAACATTTAAAGCGGTTAAGGAGTTACGGGAAACATTCTGCATGGCCCGCTCATACTCTGAGCCAGATTGGGCAATGCGGGCAACAAGGTTGCTTACAGAACCGTCAATTCCACCAAGCACACGGCCACCAATGGCTTCCTGGTCTCCAGTCAGCAAAGCATCTCGGAGGGCAATGACGCTATCAAAAAGTGAACCACCGGAAACACGAACGCTGTCACCCAAATTGTAGGGAGGCCGCTGGCTTGCATCCTTAATAAGACCAAGGTCATTAAGGGTTGTTCCAGACAAGTCCTCCAGCCACAACTGACGGGAATCAGTTGTCTGAAGATTCAAACCAAAGGTTACAGGGTCGATGGAAGCCTTTACCGCTGCACCAGAATCATTGATTTTGGCGACGATGGCATAGACATTGTCTCCAGCATTCAAGGCAATTTCATGGCCATCTACAGAAATAACACCATCAGCAGGCACACGGAAGGCAGAAGCATCACGGCTGGAATACAATTCCTGGGGCTGAGACCAGAATACCTTGTTTCCTGCAGAAGAAGTTTCAAGGTATGCATTTTCATCCACCTCAATCTTGTTGCCTGCTACGTTGCCATTGTAGCGGACTGCAGCAATCTTGGGCTCGGATGCTCCAGGAACGGTAGCCATCTCAATGTCAAAGGCAGTTCGGTTTGTTCTTGTTCCTGAAAACAAGGCGTTTCCATCAGGACCAGTGGCGTTGGCATTCTGAACCAATTCCTCCAGCAGCTCATCTACCTCAGCAGCCATGTTCTGCATGTCCTCTGGGGTGTAGGTTCCGTTGGCACCGGTTATGGCCAGCTCACGGATGCGGTGCATGATTTCCAAGGATTGATCCATGTAGCCTTCAGTCAATGCCAAGCGATCAGTAAGCACCTGGGCATTTTTCTCAAAGGTCTGGACACGGCCAAGATATGACTGGTAGCGAACCAAGTGGCCTGCTGCCAAGGGATCTTCCCGCAGGGACTGAAGCCGCTGCTGGCTACTAAGCTGGTTGTTTACCCGTGCCTGGCGGGACTCCTGCAACCGCAAGCTGCTTTGCAGGTCATTATTCATCATTGCAGAACTAACTCTTCTCATCTTCTCTGTCCTTTGGGTTATACCCCGAGTCTATTGATAACGGTATCCAGCAACTCATCAATTACGGTGATGAAACGAGCAGAAGCGTTGTAGCCATGCTGGAATTTAATAATGTCTGCCAACTCCTCATCGATGTTGACCCCGGAAATGGAGTCTCTCAATGTCCGAAGATCTGTCATTACAGTTTGCTGGCTCAACAAATTGATTTCAGCCTGCTCACCCTTGAGACCTACATTTGTAACAGACTCAGCAAAGTAGTCGTCCAAGGTTCGGTAGCGACCAATCATTACCTGGGAATTGCGGATTGAGGCAATCTCGGTGGCAGCAGAGCTATCGCCGCTTTCACCATAGCCTGAACCAGCAGGGAAGGATGATGCCACAGACAGCACATCACTGACGATGGCAGGATTTACGGCAATGTAGGCAGAAGGGTTGTGCACAGGGGAAACAGCATACTGCGCTCCGTTCTCGGTGCCAGCACCTGCCAATGCATTGACAGCGTTGGGTTGGGCATAATCGTATGCATTTGCAGCGCCAGATCCAGCCAGAATTCCAGAATATCCAGCCAAGAAATGACCAGAATCTTCCACATGGCGAATCACAAAGTCAGGGTTCGCAGGATCCTGGGCGGTGGTGGCCTTCAGCACCAGATGGTTGTTGCGGTCAAGGTAGGCCTTTACCTCACCGTCTGAATCGTTGATGCGGGCAATGACGGACTCCACGGTGTCTGTGGGATAGTACGGCACATCGATGTTGCCATTTTTACCAGCGATGGTGATGGTTCCCTCAAAACCAACCTGCTCCTGGGGATTCAACTCATGGATACCAGAGAGGCGGAAAATATAGGATGAGTCTTCCACCCCGTCTCCATTGCTGTCGTAGTTACCAGCCACATCAGTAACAAAGGGCTGCTGAACAAAGAAATCAAGTCCGGTAGTATTGTTGGCACCTACAGCATTGCGATGAATATCATTTACCAGGTCGGCAAAGTTCATGGTCATGGTGTTCAGCTCCTGAAGCTCGTTGCGAACATCCACGTCACGAAGCTCAATCAATGCTCCCAGTGAACCGCCGGAAATTTGGGCCAGGTTGCCAGTGTCGGACCACACCACCTGACTGTAGGTATTGTTGTCTGTAGGAGAAATGGTGTCGAAGCTGCGGGCTACCCCACCCTGCACCAGCACCTGACCGTCAAGATGAACCATGAACTCATCGGGATCACGCTGGTCGGTGGTGATGTTTACTAAGGAAGAAAGCTTTTCCACCATCAAGTCACGGCGATCCAACAGATCGTTGGGATTGTCTCCCATGGCACGAACACGGACAATCTCCTTGTTCAACTCTGCAATCTGCTTGGTATAGTTGTTCACCTGCTGTACGGTGGCTTCGATGTCCCCATTCAAGAGGGTTCCGATTCCGGCAAGGCTATTTTCACGCTGTCGAATGGAATTCACCAGGGTCTCCCCCCGGGAAACGATGGCCTGACGAGCTGCCTGAGACTCAGGATACAAGGACAATTCCTGCCAAGCCTGCCAGTAGCTGTCCATATTGGAGCGGATGGATACGTCCTGGGGCTCGTTGTAAATCTGCTCCAGCATGACGTAGTATTTTTCTCGTGTGGCCCAGTAGGACTCCTGATTTGTCTGGGCAACAATGCGGGACTCCAGCATCTCGTCACGTACACGAGTAATGCTTTCCACACTTACCCCCTGACCAATCTGTCCGGGACGCTCAGCACGAGTCAAGTCCGGGCGGTACAAGGGGTCAAATTGACGCAATTGTACACGCTGACGTGAATAACCTTCTGTATCGGCGTTTGCAATGTTGTGACCAGCAGTTTCGATGGAAGTGGTCTGAGCCATGAGACTGCGCTTGCCTAATTCAATTCCTGCAAATGAAGAAGCCATCCTATACTCCTTTAATTATAATACGGCATTAAACAACAGGTTTTCTGGAACTGGCTTAATGACAGAGCCAGTGCTGGAATACACTGTATTACGATTCTTTGGGATTACAGAATCAAACACTTCCTGCAAAAAATCCTTTGTAATCCGTATGTAATCGTTCAAGGCGTCATTTTCCACCTTGGAAACAGACAATTTTCGCCGCACCTGATGAAGCGTCTCCTTCACCATGGGGCGCAAATCCTCCGGAAGCATTGTGGATACCTGATGCATATCAGGCACCTTTTGTGAACCTGAGACACCGCAAATCTGACAACAAAGCTCTTCCCGCTTTACTTCTAGTCGGGTAAAATTCTCCGTCAACTCATTGAGCTTAAAAAGATTAGTATCCAAATCCACCCAGTTCTTTTCCGTAACTGCCTGGCGAACAAGCTTTTGCAGCTCAATCATCGAGTCAAGCAACTCATTCTGAGATGTCAGGATAGCCAGCAAATCTGCAGCTGCCTTTTTGTCCATAAAGGCATCCTCCATGAATCCATAATTCTTCATTATTTTATCGACAAAAAGGGCTTAATTTTAAAGGAAAATAAATAAAAAAAGAGGGCCTGATAAAACTTATCAAGCCCTCACGAAAAAGGAGAGGAGGATGCAGAAAACCAGAAAATGCAGTGTGTGCGGCCTGCACGTTCTGTAGAAACTGCGGTGATTGTTGTTGCTCTTGCAATCTATAGAACAAACCACCGGGATACAGGAAGGTTACGGAAAAAAGAAAAAAAATTGCATTTTTTTTGAAAAATGGTCCCCAAAGCTGTATGCCGCAATCAAAGGGGCTGAAATCAAGCTGGACGGAAGCTCTGTCCACCAAAATTGACCAGCTCACCACCAAATTCTAGCAACAGGAGGCACTTGATATAGTATTCTTTATCTGTTCTAGTCCTTTCATCAACGCATCCTGCACAATACTTGCATTGCTTTCATATTCCACTTTTTCACGTTTAATTATATCAAACAATTCCTTTATAGCCCCATCCACCATAATTGTTATTCCCTCAACTCTTTCTCCGGTTTTTTCATTTTCAAATTCTTCTGTCATTATAGAAATAGTTTTTTTCATCAAATCAATCCTCCAGATGATTGCATTTTATCCAATAGCGCTTTTCCGCCGATATGAGATTAAGGAAGCCCTCATATTTTGCATACCAATTTGTCGGAACATAATCTTCATATGTTGCAGGTTCTGCGTACATAGAACATAATACTTTTTTATCAAAATCAACATACAGACTAGGTTTGTAATCCACCTCCTCTTGATTAGTAAAAAATATTTTTCTTAATTCTGAAGTTGGGCATTCATCCGCTGCAATTCTCTTTAAAAAAAGCAATGCATTATCTTCCTCCAAACACAACAAATTTCTTCGCCTTTCATCGATATATTCTTCCTTAATTTCACATCCAATTTTTCGATATGCCTCCACTCTCTTTTTGTAATCTAAGTACCAAATCTCCTTGTCTGAAATGTACCATTTCCCCTCTCCGTTATATATTGCGTAAACAATAAATTGCTCATTCAAATCAATCACACACATGTTTATTGTCCTCCACCTGCTTTTCCGCTGCCCCCGCCTATTCCACTTCAGTGACTATGCCCAAAGTTTTCATATCACGTACATTCAATGGTGTCAGAAATTGTGGCGCTCCGCCATTGAACCATTTTACCGAATAAACTCACTTTTTCTTCGGAGGGCCAAATTGAGTTTCGGCTTTAATTTGACTGAGAACATACTGATAAAAATCAGAAAAAGCCTCGTCTTCTGTATCATACGAATCTATGATATAGGCATGGCCATCTCTGTGATTTGTTGCATATATCACCCATTTCCTATCCTTCCTCACGCATCCCATATAATGTGGATACCCATCATAATAGTGGTCAAGCGCAATATCATAAGATTCCATCTTCAGATTCTCGTCCTTCACTCTTTTCTCGAATTCCCTTCTTTTCATTGTGTTTCCTCCTATTCCACTTAAGTGACTGTGCCCAAAGTTTTCATATCAAATACATTCAATGGTGTTATAAATTGTGGCGCTCCGTCCCTGCCTTCACTTGTATTTTCCCAGGCCACCACAACCACATAGCCCCTGTTTGCTTTCATGAGGATGTCTTCACAAGTAAACAGTTCTTTTATGCCTCGCCTCAAGCTCACGTATCTTTGCTTCTAGAGCCATCACTCCCACTCCAGGTATCCGCCGAAGCACCAGCCCACGGTTCCTGTAGGTATGCGCTTGCCGTCACTGTCCTTGGCACCATATTGAACATTTACTTTTACCCAGTTAGAGCTAATCCCGTCGATTGTTTCTGCCTTGCCCACTTCCTCAATTCTGACACGAGTGCCGGCTTGCATTACCGTGACCACTTGCGATGAGGTTTCCTCCCCGGAGCGCAGCCTGAGATTTTCCTTGACGGTCATGATTTTGTCTATGGGAATCTTTTCCTTATAATAGCTGTTGCCGTCTGCGTCTCGGGGCCAGGTGACTTCGGACAGGTCGCAAACTCTAGCCGTGAAAAGACTAATCAATTGTTCCTCCAGATTGTCTGATATTTTTACATAAGTAACCAAATGCTCATTGCTTGTCTCACTGTAGATACGGATATAATCTCCGTCTATATGAAGAATCAACGACTCATATTTTCCTGAATCAAAATATGAATCCCAAGAGGGTTCGTCTAAAATCACGTTTATATCCACTCTTGTAAAATCAGGACTCCCGTAACCTGTGCATCGAAATTTATCTTCCGCTATTTTCTCAATCTTATTGAAAAGAAAGGACTCGCCATTATGAAATCTAATGCCGATGTTGGAGACAACTGGGTAAAACCAATCTGCCTGCAATCCCAAACCTATGTAGTATTCTGATCCAGCCTGTATGTATGGAGCATGATTTTCCAGTTTATATTGATAATCATATTTCGTTATTATTGAACCGTCCTTGTTCTTTAACACCTCAAGAAAATATGAGGGAACAAATTTCTTTGAGATTCCGATTTCCTCAATCGATATGATTGAGTCAGGAAGCAGTTGGTCGCAATCCTTTATCCTGAGATTCTTTATCGAAATCCAACCATCATACAGGTCATGGTTGGTTGTAAAAGCAACCGTCTGCTTCTTATCGTTGTCATTCGACAAACTGATTCTGTTTCTTTCACAATTAAGAGTCAGCTCTTGTCCCTTGGGAATTATTGTCCTTTTGTCCATGAACGCTTTCATAAATTCATCTTCATAAAACACAACAGCATTTTCTGCTGCTACGAATTTAAAGTCCTCTGCAAAACCAGAGATACATAAAAACAAGGCCATCAATGACACTAAGCTTTTTTTGGACATTCTCCACCTCCTTATTCTCTTCCTGGAATTGATACAGTTGGAATCCATGTTTTTGTATAATCAAATGGATCGACATATTCTTTTAGGAAAGTTCCCCTCCAGCTATATTTAGCCTCACTCCAGGTACCCGCCGAAGCACCAGCCCACGGTTCCCTCACGTATGGGCTTGCCGTCACGGTCCTTGGCGCCCTCCTGGACTTCCACCTTCATCCAGTAGTTGCCAATATCGTCGATTACTTCGAATTTCCCAAGCTCTAGAATTTCTACACGAGTTCCCGCTTCCATTACGGTGAGCACTTGTGTATAGGTGTTTTCCCCGGAGCGGAGTTTTAGGTTTTCTGAAACAATCATGGGTTTGTTTGGAATAGCATTAGTGTCGTAGACACAGGTACCGTCTGCGTGGCGGGGCCAGGTAAGATTCTTAGTGAAACAAGTATTATACCGTATAAATATATCTATAGCTTTTCTAAAGTCATTATCTACATAACAATAGGTTTCACGAGGTTTTAGTTCATTTCCAATATATAACTCTAGATAATCACCTTTCTTCTTCAATCTCAATTTAATATTGTCACCATCTGAATATTCTTCAAATACTGGATTTACAAGTCTAGCCCCAGGCTCTTTTTCTATAAAAGTGTCAAAATAGTACTCATAATCATTTACTTTTTTTATGTTTTTAATGAAAAAATTATCTAATCCATATGCACTTCCCAAGCGAAGTCCTTTGTCGGATACAAGTTGTGGTTTAATAGTATACTGATACCAGAATTCTTCGATATCATAATTGGAAGTCATTACATCAGTATTATATTTATCATATCTTGTTATGTGATTTCTGTCTTTTTTGTATACAGCATCAATTATGTACGTTGGATACAAAAATTTCCCTCCATTTTCATATGATGCAAAAAAATCTTGAGTTAATTCATCAGTAAATTTGTATGATTGAAATTTATTTAATGGAATACGTAAACTTCGATTTCCGCCATCTACTGGTGCATATGCATAATATATATCTAAAAATATAAAACCATAAATTTCAATTGACTCACCTTTTAAGAACTTTTGCCTATAAGAACCACTCGAATAGCAATCTTCATTTAGAATGAATTCCTTTAAATCATTTCCATAGGATATGCCGTTTTGCAGAAATAAACATAAAAATACTAAATAAAATACAACTCTTGCTTTCCTCATAAATTCGCTCTCCTCTCTTATGCGTTAGGTTTCTTTTCCGATGAATGGTCAAAGGGATTTCGTCTTTTGTCGCTATCATCACTCCGGCTATATTTAGCCTCACTCCAGGTACCCGCCGAAGCACCAGCCCACGGTTCCCTCACGTATGGGCTTGCCGTCACGGTCCTTGGCGCCCTCCTGGACTTCCACCTTCATCCAGAAACCGTGCATGCCGTCTATCCATGTGTCGTCTCCGATGTTGAGGATTTTTACTTTGCTACCGGCCTGCATCACAGCAAGCACTTGTGTAGTAGTTGACTCCCCGGATCGGAGCCTGAGATTTTCCTTGACGGTCATGATGTCACTGCCTATGGGTGACTCGGCTCCCTCATAGTCACTGCTGCCGTCTGCACGGCGGGGCCAGTTGACTTTGGTCAGGTCGCAGCTTCCCGTGAGCATGAGATTTTCATATTGCTCGGCGGCTGTTTGGTCAACCTTCATGTATGTGGTCAACAATTCGTCATTGTCCGAATAAAAATATAGATAATCGCCATCAACGACAAGCTTTAATTCAACCTCTGCCTGCCCTTTTAATTTTTCAAATGCGTCATTCTCATAGTGATAGTATTCATATCTAATAGTTTCTTTTGATAATTCACAAGAGACTATATAGCCGTCTGAAGTTCTTTTTATTTTTTTTATAAGGTAATGATACATGTATTTTAACTCATCATTTAGATTGATATATAAATTATTTATTATTGTACTTTGATTCATAAATGTTAATACATACCAAGGATCCTCGTCTAGCTCAGGAAACTTAGTTTCCATGTAATCTATGTATAGTTTGTGAATTTTATAATAACTGTATCTGGTATTTGATTTTAAGATGTCTAATTCAACTTTCGAAGCCCAAAACTTTCCATTTTCTTGCATTTTATGCCAGATCATGCTGTCTTCAAACAAATCCTTTGTTTCAGCAGGAATTATTGCATCTATGTCAATTAGACGTTCTCTAAGTTCATGATCAAGAATAGCTACTCCCCATTGAAAATCTACTTTATAAGTAGTAAACTCCTCAGCGCTATAGGTGAACAAACTCTCAAGTCTCACCATTTTATTTTTTTCAATGATTCCCTTGTAAACTCCATCCCCATACAATTTTGTATCCTGTATGACCCTGTACTCCGCGGCAAAACAAAACAGCGGCAAAAACAATACAATCAACAATACTTTGGTCTTCTTCATTTCTTCTCTCCTGTAAGTGGATTTAATCTATGGTTTTTCCAGTCCTCGGACTTCTTTGCTTTCCATATAGAATCGGCTTTCGTAGCGAACTTTAAAATGGCCCTTGTCTCCCCTTTTGCCCCTCCATCTATATTTAGCCTCACTCCAGATACCCGCCGAAGCACCAGCCCTGAGTACCCGCATAAATAATCTTGCCGTCACGGTCCTTGGTGTGAGATTGGGACTCTACAAGCACCCAGTTTGAAGAAATCCCGTCTATGGTCTCGGC
>JAZNAS010000013.1:0-20587 GCA_045586625.1 Treponema sp. | reverse complement strand
CCTCTGACTCGCCCCTTGGCCGTTGTAACAGAGTCCTTTGTTGCTGAGAAAGGTGATGATGCCGACTCCAAGAAGGAGCTGGAGCACACGGGCTCCTTTGTAAAGACTGCCCGCAGCTGGCTGGTACATGCTGTGGAGCGTGCTTGGAAAACGCTGCTGGCCGATTTGGCCTGCTGCAGCCAGCGGGGGCTTTCCGAGCGGTTCGACGGTTCTATCGGTGCCGGAACCGTGCTTTTCCCCCTCGGTGGAAAATATCAATCTACTCCAGAGGCAGGAATGGCAGCCCGTATTCCCGTGCTTGATGGTGAGACAAGCACCGTCAGCCTCATGTCCTATGGCTATGACCCACGGATTGCCCAGTGGAGTCCCTGGCACGGCGGTCAGGTGGCGGTGCTCTCATCCTTGGCAAAGATTGCAGCCATGGGCGGAAATCCTGCCACCTGTCGTCTCAGCTTTCAGGAGTACTTTGAGCGGATGGAAAGTCCCGCTGCCTGGGGTAAGCCCGTTGCCGCCTTGTTGGGAGCTCTGGAGGCACAAAAGATTTGTGGAACTGCTGCCATTGGTGGCAAGGACAGTATGTCTGGCTCCTTCCAAGAGCTGAAGGTTCCCCCTACATTGGTATCCTTTGCTGTGGCTACAGAAAATCAGCGGCGGGTGCGTGGCGGTAGCTTTGTAGAGGCAAATCATAGTGTATATCTGATTTCTGTACCCTACGGTGAAAGCCTTGACCCTAACTTTGAAATCTTCAACAAGAATGCTCAGGCTCTGTACCAGCTAGCAGATAAAGTTGCTGCCGCCTATCCTGTGGGGGCTGGTGGTGTTGCGGAGGCTGTAGCTAAAATGTCCTTCGGAAATAAAATCGGCTTGGCTATCAAGGGAACAATTCCCGCCGTAGCCGCCTCCTTGGAAAAGGATATGCCTGCTGCCGTCGCAGGGCTTTTTGCTCCTGCCTATGGTTCCATCCTTGTGGAAATGAGTGAGCCTATGAGTGCTGAAGACTTTGTTGCAGCAGGCTTTGCAGAAAATACTGTTCATGAGTTGGGAAAAACAGTTGAGTCACCAGTGATTTCCGCTGATTTGCCGGGAATCGGTCTTGTTGCCGTTAAGCTTGAGGAATTGGAGGCTGCTTGGGAAGGAACCTTGGCCAAGGTGTTCCCGCCAGTTTCTGGCATTCAGCAGGAGTCTCTTCCTGGCTTTGCCACAGGTATCCACGAAAGCCTTCAGCAGGCTCGTGAAAAGGGGCTTGAAGCAGAGGCAAAGGAAGCTGCCGCTATCACCATCCTCAAGGGAGCAAGGCCTCGAATCTTGCTGCCGGTATTCCCTGGAACAAACTGTGAGTTCGACATGAAGCGGGCCTTCCAGCTGGCTGGAGGTGAGGCAAAGGTCCTTGTGTTCAGGAACAATACACCTGCTGCCTTGGCTGATTCTCTCAAGGAGTTGGCTGCCGAAATCAATCAGGCTCAGATTCTTGCCTTCTCCGGTGGATTCTCCGCTGGAGATGAGCCAGATGGCTCCGGCAAGTTCATCGCAAATGTTATTCGGGAGCCTGGAGTCAGCAATGGGGTGATGGAGCTGCTGAAAAACCGTGACGGACTTGTTCTTGGTATTTGTAATGGCTTCCAGGCTCTTATCAAAACTGGTTTAGTTCCTTACGGAGAGATTCTGGAGCCAGTCAAGAGTATGCCTACCTTGACCTACAATACCATCGGCCGCCATATTTCTCGGTTCACCACAACCCGCCTTGTGTCTGCCCTGTCTCCCTGGGCTCGGCACCAGTCGGTGCTGGAGGATACCCTCCATTGGATACCTATTTCCCATGGAGAAGGTCGCATTGTCATCAGCGAGGAGCTGGCTCGTGATTTGTTCCGCAAAGGGCAGGTCTTTACCCAGTATGTAGATGCAAGTGGTGCTGTTGCCGCCAGCGAGCCTGACAATCCCAATGGCTCTGCCTACGCTATCGAAGGCTTGACCAGCCCAGACGGACGGGTTTTGGGTAAGATGGGTCACAGCGAGCGAACCGTGGGACCAGACCTATTGAAGGGCACTCCCTTCCTCATGGGCAATGTAACAGCTCACGGTGGAATTGGCAAGAAAGAAAGCTCTTGTCAAAATATTTTTGCTGCAGGTGTGTCTTATTTCCTGTAAAAGTTATATATTTGATTATGAATGCCCCGAATGGGGCTTTTTAGGAGTTTTAAATGAAAAGAATTTTGTCTGGTGTTGCCGCTTGTTTGATTGTACTTTTTGTTTTTGCAAGCTGTGCTGGTGCTCCCACTGGCTGGGTTTCTGATTATGAGGAAGGACAGCAGCTGGCCACCAAGGAAGGAAAGGATTTGTTTCTGTTCTTTAGTAGCGAGGATACTGACGGGGTAAGTACCCAGCTTCGTGCCTCTATCTTTGATACAGAGTCCTTTATCAAGGCTGCCGACAAGGATTATGTACTTGTTCACTTGGATTTTTCTGAGTCACGGCTGATGTCCGTACAGGTTCCAGAAGATGCAACTGAGGAGCAGAAGCAGGCTGCTGAGGCTGCAATGCCTCAATTGGAAAAGGATATTGGTACTGCCATAAACTTTTCTGTTACAGAGGGTGGAATGCCTGCAATGATTTTGGCCACTGCTGAAGGATATGTCTATGGTGTCATTGCCTATAATGCCGAAGTTACTACTCCAGAGCAATTCTTGGCTGTAATCGAAGAAAACAATGAGAATCGTGACAAGATCAAGGCTTTGGTAAAGGCCATTGATGCAAGTGCTGGTGTGGATAAATTGAATGCCATCGATAATTTGTACGAGGCGACAGATCCTACCTACAGCTATTTGTTGTCCGATTTCTATGCCATGGCTGCGGAGCTTGACCCCAACAATGAAAGTGGCAAGCGGGGAAAATACGCTATTTTGAATGCCTATGCTATGGCAACAGAAGCGCTCTACGTAGGTGATGCCTATGGTGCCATTGCTGCCATGTTGGCTGCCATTGATGAGGGCTTCTGCAGTCCCGAAGAGCAGCAGGAATTGTATTATCAGGCAGCATATTTTTCTTCATTCGTTGGTGATGAAGAAAGCATGATGAATTACTTGACTACTGCATTGGCCTGTGCTCCTGAGAGTGAAATGGCTGGTTCAATTCAAATGACCATTGATGCCTATACCATGGTAAATGAAGGTACTGGTCTCTCAGTAGAGGGAATGGAATAGTGGACGCAGATTCCATTCCGTCGGAGTCTCCTTCGGCTCTTGTCCAAGACGGACTTGCTGCCGAAGGCTTTGTGGGGCTACTGCTGGTAGTGGTGGCCCTTGTTGTCCTTTCCATGATTTTTTCCTCATCGGAAAGTGCATTCCTTTCAATCAATAAATTACGCATTCGTTTTCTCCGCTCAAAGAAGAACAAGGGAGCCATTCGTGTGGGCAAGCTGTTGGATCAAAGGGAAGGGCTTTTGAACACAATCTTGGTGGGTAATAACATTGTCAATATTGCCATTACTGCCCTGCTTACCTCCCTGGCTTTGAAAATTTTTGGTTCCTCAGGAGTGGGGATTGCTACGGTTGTCTCCACGGTGCTGCTTTTGATTTTTGGTGAGATTACTCCCAAAACCATCGGGAGCCGTCACCCGGAGCCAGTGGCCTTTTTGTTCTCTGGGCTTATCGCCTTTTGCATGAAGCTTCTTTCTCCCTTGGTGCTTATTTTCTCTGGTATTTCCCGTGGAGTGGCCGGGCTCTTGGGAATAAAGACTTCCCAGCACTCAGTTTCCTTTACTGAGGATGAAATCAAGAATTTCATTGATGTGGGAGAAGAGGAGGGGGTGCTGGAGCAGAGCGAAAAGAAGATGATGCAGCGTGTCTTTCGCTTTACGGATCTGGCGGCCAAGGACATTATGGTACCGAGAACCCGCATTGTGGCCATAGACCTAACTGCCAGCTATCAATCCATCATTGAGCTGGCCCAGCGCTCCAGGCTTTCCCGTTTTCCTGTATACCGTCAAAACCTCGATGACATTGTAGGGATTTTGTACGTGAAGGACATGATGTTTTACCAAGGAAGGGGAGAGAATTTCTTTGTGCAGGATATTATGCGGCCACCCCTGTACATAGTTGGCTCCAAGAAAATGTCCTCCGTTCAGCAGATGCTGCGGGAAAATCACCAAAGCTTGGCGGTGGTGATTGATGAATACTCCGGAACAGATGGGATTCTTACCACTGAAGACATTTCCAGAGAAATATTTGGTACTGTGGGAGACGAATTCTACAAGGCTCGGCTGCCTCAAACCGTGGAGCTTGGAGAAGGACAGGTCTTGGTAGACGGCACCATTCGGTTGACGGAGGTATCTGATACCTATGGTTGTTCCCTTCACTCGGATTTCTATGAAACCCTGGCGGGCTATCTCAGTGAAAAGCTGGACAAGGTGCCGGAAGCTGGAGATGTGTATCAGGAGCAGGGATTGACTTTTACGGTAAATGAAGCTGATGCCACTCGAATCAAAACGATTCATATTAAAAAGGAGGAGGCATGATGATTTTTTTAATTGCCCTCCTTTTGCTTGCTCTTGTGGCAGCTTCTGGATTTTTCTCCTCCTCGGAAACGGCCTTGCTTTCCATCTCTAAGGTACAGCTACGGCAAATGATTAAAGAGAAGATGATGGGGGCACGACGGGTTGCCACCTTGAAGTCTGATATGGACGGCCTTTTAACCACCATCTTGATTGGAAACAATTTTGTAAACAACTTGGCCTCCTCTGCCGCTACAGCCTTGGCGGTGTCCCTTTTTGGTCAGCGGGGAGTGGGAGCTGCCACTATAGTCATGACCATTGTGATTATCCTGTTTGGCGAGGTGCTGCCAAAAACCATTGCAACCCTGCATCCCCAGTCCCTGGCCTGCCGTGCCTCCTTGCCGCTGATGGTGCTGCAGAAAATCATGTTCCCCGTGGTGTGGCTTTTTTCCTGCCTTACCCGTGGGGTTGGAGCCATGGTGGACAGAATCTGGAAATCGGACATCCCCTTGGTAACGGAGGAGGAGTTGAAAACCCTCATAGCCCTGGGAAATGCAGAAGGTACTCTGGAAAATGATGAGAAGGACATGCTGTACAAAATCTTTGAGTTCACTGACTTGAAGGTACGGGACATTACCCGCCATCGTTCCTTTGTGCAGGGAATTCCCAGTGATGCAAGCTATCTGGAGGCGGCTGCAATTTTTAACAAATGTGGTTATTCCCGCATCCCTGTGTACGATGCCCTGCAGGGACAGGAGGGAAATAAGGATGAGTATGTGGGCTTGCTTCATTACAAAACCCTATTGTTCTTTCAAGGAAATCGGGAGGAGAAGGACTTTGCCCGCCGCCACATGACAAAGCTCCTGTTCGTGCCTGAGACGAAGTCTGCTGTGTCCCTTCTCCATACCTTCAAGGTAGACAGAACAAGCTTTGCGGCGGTGGTGGACGAGCATGGAACCACCAGTGGT
Organism: Treponema sp.; assembly: GCA_045586625.1. GTDB lineage: Bacteria > Spirochaetota > Spirochaetia > Treponematales > Treponemataceae > Treponema_F. The sequence continues at coordinate 15,133 of JAZNAS010000013.1, read as the reverse complement.
GTCGTTTCCCTGGATGACATTTTGAATGCGGTGATGGGCCGCATGACCGACGAGTATAGCCGGGAGGTGGCCCCTGAAAAAAGAATTCGTATTCTTTCTGCTACAGATTTCTTGTTGCCGGGAGATTTAAGGCTTGCAGATGTAAATGAGATTTTCACTCTCCATTATGAGTCGGAGGAATTCGACACCTTGGGAGGCTGGCTTTTGGAGCAGTTCGGTTACCTACCCTCCACTGGAGAAATTTTTCGAGAAGGCTCTCGGATTTTTGTGGTGGAAGATCAGGCCCAACGACGAATTAAAACGGTGCGGCTGAAAATTAAGGCTTAGGTTGGCCTGCAAGCTGAGCCAAAACTTGTGGCACTTGGTATACAGACTGAATCACCAGCTGTGGCGGCTGATTTGGTGAGGAGAAGCTGTCCAAGGGATGCTGCTGACCAGCTTGCTCCGGATGCTGCACCAGCACCGCCTGTCCTCCCAGGGCTTGGTAGCCGTCGGTATATTTTTTATGGTCATCAAAAAAAACTGTTTCCCCAACACTAAAGCCAGCTGCGGAAAGGGCTCTTTTGTAGGCTTCCGGGTAGGGCTTGCCTTTGAATCCGTTGCTTTCGATGTCGTGGATGCTGGTGAACAGGTCTGCAACATCAAGAAATTCCAAGACCCGTTGGGCATGACACAGGGGAGCATTGGTCAAGATGGTCATGGGGAGCCTCAGTGATTGCAGGAAAGGGCGTAGGCTTGGGTCGGGATTCAGCTCCTCAATTTCTTCCGGCGGATGAACAGCGTTGAAATATGCTGCAACGTCTGTAAGACCATGCTCAGCTTTAAGCCATTCCAAGGTAGTTCCATAAAAGGGCAGCCGTTGAATTCGCCGATCGGTGGCCTGCTGGATGTCCAGCCCCAAAAAATCTGCCACAAAGCCAATCATTCTGCGGGTAATACCCTGATCCATGGCTGCGGTGGAAGGGTAGAGGGTGTTGTCCAGATCAAAAAGCAAGTGCTTGATATTCATTCTGTTTCTTTTTCCTTATAAATCTATTGAGGCTACGATTTATTTTCGGTCGAAGGATGAGTCTATGTTTAGCTCCCGTCGATATTTTGTTACCGTTCTTCGGGCAATTTTTACGCCCCGCTGGATTAAAAGATCTGATAGCTTTTGGTCGGACAGAGATTGTCCTTGACGAGCCTGTTCTTCCAGTATTTCTTTCAAAAGGAATTTGACGCTTTCTTTAGACTGGTCTGTTTGGATTGATTTTACTTGACTTGAGAAAAAGTACTTGATTTCAAAGATTCCCCACTGACACCGTAAATATTTTCCGTTGGCCAATCGGGAAATTGTGGTTTCATGAACCTGGATTTTTTCTGCCATATCCTTCATCTTGAGCGGACGCAGGGAACGAGGTCCAAAAAGGAAAAAATCTCGTTGCAATTCCACCAAGGCCAGGGCAGCCTTTTTTAAGGTGTCTTCCCTAAAATTTAGTGATTGGAGCACCCCCTGGGCCGATTTCAACGAGCTCTTGATGAATTGTTGCTTGTCCTTGGGAAGCCTTGTCCCGTTTTCCTTCGCCTTGGTGAAGGAGGGAGAAAGGATGAGTTCTGGTAGGAGCCTGTGGTTCAGCATTACCTTCAAACCTATTTCATCTTCGTCCTGATATTGCTCCACGGTGATTTCTGGATAAATATAGCTTCCCTGTACAGGAGAAAATTGCCGGGCAGGCAGGGGGTCCAGTCCTTTGATAAAGCTTACAGCAGCCTCTACGGTAGCCTCTGTAATTTTTTTTGGAAGCTGATGGTACTGTGGTCTGCACGTCCAGCCTTTGGTGGATTCTGGTGGTTCTTTGCTTGTAGCATCTGCCTCCTGCAGCTCCTTCAGTTTTTTTACAATTACTGGTATCCGTAGCTTTTCCAGCAGGGAAAGGTTGCCTGCCAGGAGAAAGAGGGCTATTGCTGTGGCATCCTTTTCCAGCATGGAATTTTCCCGTGATTCATCAGCACACCGAAAACGCGCTTGGACATAGAGGGCTTCCTCTGGGCAGCTGGTACCACAGCCCACAGGCTCCAGATTCTGGATCTCTACAAGAACCTGCTCCAGCAGCTCCGGGGTTTCCAGAGGATTGCTTTCATCAAGGAGGGAAACGGGAGCCACTTGGGTAAAGCCCCGAAAATCCAGCGTGGAAATAACTCGTTCTGCCAAAGACAGCTTGGTGGTGTGGCTGGTAGAAAGCTGATAGTGCTGCCACAGGTGATGCTGGATGCCCATATCATTGTCTGGCTGACCTTCTAGAAATTGCTGGAAATTAGTGCCGGCATCTGGGGGGGCTTTAAGGAAGGAAAAACTATCCAAATTACGCCTTCTTTCTCGTTGGCAGACGGATGAAATATCAAGCTGGACATCTCGGACAATTTCCAGAGCAGGGTTTTTCTGAACCTCATCATACAGGTTGGCGGTAAGCTCCATATGATTCATCATGAGAAAATTCACTGATTGAAGCATCTGGGGAGAAAGATGCATTTGCTGAGACAACTGCTGGTTTTGAGAAAATTCCATGCTGAATCCCGCCATATAACCTCCATAAAGGCTATAGTAGCACAAAAAATCCCTTTTCGGTATACTCGTGCTATGAAAAACTTTTCCCCATTCGGTCTTTTTGTTCCAGAAATTTTGTTGCCAAAGAAAGAGGTTGCCCTCAAGCAGTGGTCAGTGGTAGCCTGCGACCAGTACACCCAAGACAGGGATTACTGGAAGCGGGTGGAGCTGGAGGCAGCCGGGCCTTCCACACTACATTTGATTTTGCCGGAAGTTTTTTTGAATGATGAGGATAAGAGCCAGCGGATAGAAGCAATTCGTTGTGCCATGAAAAATTATCTTGCTGAAGGTGTTTTTCGTGAAAGCCATGAGGGCTTTATCTACTTGGAGCGAACTACTGAGTACGGTCGGGTACGAAAGGGCCTGATGGTGGCAGTCGATTTGGAAAGCTATGAGTGGAAGCCCTTTTCCAAGGCCCTGATTCGTGCCACGGAAGCCACCATTCCAGAGCGTATTCCTCCCCGCATGGAAATTCGCCGTGGAGCTGCCCTGGAGCTGCCCCATATCATGCTGCTGGCAAACGACAAGGCTGGCCTGCTGGTGGAAGCCTGCGGTCAAGCCGTGAAGTCGGTAGCTCTTGAGCCGCTGTACCAAGGGGAGCTGATGATGAGGGCTGGCTCCATTGTGGGCTACCCTGTAACAGGTGCTGTTCTGGAGGACTGTTATCAGGCACTAGAGCAGTTGGCAAGGGCAAATACCAGTGCTGCGGGAGACACCTTCCTCTTTGCCGTGGGAGATGGAAACCACAGTCTTGCCACCGCCAAGGCCGTGTGGGATGAGTTCAAGGCAGAGCAGCTGGCGGCGGGAAAAAGCCCTGCTGACTTGGAAGCTTGTCCTTTGCGCTATGCCTTGGTGGAGATTGTAAACATCTACGATGAGGGCTTGACCTTTGAGCCGATTCACCGGGTGCTGTTTGGAGTGGAGGCTGCTTCTGTCATGGAGTTTTGCCGGGACAAGCTGGGTGGCGTAATTGAATCGGTGGCTTCTGAAAATGAACTTGCTTCCGTGGTGGAAAATTCCACCAATAATTTTGGCTTTGTCTTTGTGGATGCAGCGGGAAGGCAGCAATTTTATTGCCTTAAAACTAAAATCCAGGAATTGGCCGTAAGCCGCTTGCAGCCGGTGCTTGATGAATTCCTTGCAGGAAAGACTGGTGCAGAAATAGACTACATCCACGGAAGTGATGAGGTTTTCCGTTTGGGTTCCCAAGGTGGAGCCCTGTCGATTCTGCTGCCTCCCGTTGCCAAGGACAGCTTTTTTGCCACCATTGGATCTGGTGGTCCCTTGCCACGGAAAAGCTTTTCCATGGGTGAGGCCAGCGAGAAGCGGTTTTATCTGGAGGCGAGAAAAATTTAACCGCTTCCCAAGCCAGAAGGACTAAAAGGCTTCCAAGCCAGCGGAGGCTAAAATCTTTTTGGTAGAATAAAAAGCTTACTGAAAAAGATTGAATTTCCAGCCCAGGGTCACTCCCACAAACCAGTGGGAGGCTCCACCTTTGGTGCCGGAGGAGGGGTGGTAGGATTTTTGGCTTGTATTTTTTGCATAGGTTTGACCTGTCACTACAGGAAGGTAGTCATAGTGGAGCTTGATGGTAAGCCACTGCTTTGGCAAGACCTGATAGCCCATGGCCAAGGCTGCTCCGAACCCCATCGAGCCCTTCATGTTGTAATCTAAAAATTGTTCGTTTCGCAAGATGTGGGTGTCGTATCCAAAGGCGGCAATGACGGGGTGAATGGAGCCTTCCAGATTGAAATAAAGCTGTGGATTGTGGTTGTAGATGATTCTAAAGATGCAGTCTACTTGGAAAACCTCATGTTCATAGTTGATAACATCACCATCAAAATATTCTTTTTCCAGGTCATCTGTCCAAGGTGTTGTTTCCCACAGCTTATCTGACACATATTGCTTGTAGCCGTCGTAGGCCAGCATGGATGTTTTTTGCCAGCTAAATCCTACCAAAGGAATGAATTGTAGCTGTCGGTTTGGAGAAGAGAATTCCCATCCCACTGTACCACCTGCTACAAGATGGCTGGTGAGCTTGGTGGGATGGGTGGAAAAATGGGTTTGGTGTCCCTTGGTGCTGCCCCAGTCATAATCACCCATTTTGCCTGCTTTCATGGGGAGTCCAACTTCCCCATGGATTTGGGCTTGAAATGCCTTGTAGTTAAAGCCGAAATCCAATTCAGCAAAAATCAAGGAGTAGATATCCCACTGCAGATAGCTTAATTGCTTTGTTTCAGAAGGGGCGTAGTCTACAGACTTTCCAGTGGAGGTTATAGTAAAAACATATTCACCAATATTTCCACCCTTGTAACCTAGGCCTGGTTCAATGGAAAATTGCAGCTTGGGAGGAGTTCGAAAATCTTGGGAAGATACTGTAGAAATAAGAAAACAGCTCAATAACAGGCATATTATTCTAGGAGTTACTCGAAAGGCTACAACAAGCTTACCTTGCATTTTAGAATCACCTGTTTTATCCTATGCCCAGCTACAGTACTTGCTGAACCAAGGGATCTTGACCATGAAGCTTTGCCAGCTGCTTGCGGACTGCATCTAGGTCTCGTGGGTAGGGAGCGGTAAAGCTTATTGCATCCTGACTTTCTGGATGGGTCAGTGTCAGCTGGTATGCGTGGAGTCCCAATCGCTGCAACAAGGGCCGCTCCTCAAAGGGATCTCCCCGCCAAGAGCGCTTGATTTCAGACAGTCGCACCGGCTTTTGGTTGCCGCCATAGAGCGGGTCGCACACAATGCTCAAGCCGTTTTCCCACAAGTGTGCCCTGATTTGGTGGGTACGGCCAGTGATGGGGCGGGCTTCTATCCAGGTATAGGGTGGACAAATCGCCAGGACGGCAAAATCGGTAACCGAGGGCTTTCCCTGCCGCTTGTGGACAATGGTACGGTGGAAGGCATCTCCGTCGGGCAAAAGCCGGGCTTCTTCGTGGTGATTTTTCCAGGCAGGACGGCCGTTTACCAGGGCGTGGTAAATCTTTTCCACCTGCCGATTCTGAAACTGAAGGGAAACTGCACGATGGGCTTCTTGTGTGCGGGCATAAACCACCACACCAGAGGTATCCTTGTCAATGCGGTGAAGGGCAAAAAGGCGGCCAAATTCTTTTTCCAGCTCTAGGTCAAGCCGTGGAGCGGTGGCATCGTAGCGGTCTTGAGCCACCAAAAGCCCGGCCCGCTTGCTTACTGCCACCAAGGAGTCGTCGCAATACAGTATTTCATAGGGTGTATTTTTCTTCACTGAATCAGTATAGCTGAATGAAAAGGGATTGGGAAGGGCTTTGAGCCTTGCTGTCAGGTGAACCTGTCTGTTGGTTTGAAGCAAGCTAGTAAAAAAAGCTTTATTTTTATCAACCTTACCAAGAAAAAGTGTATTTATGTAAACTTACTTGCAAGTCCCTGCTGAAAATGACATAATACCCAAAGGTCGCCTTGTGGTGACACGGGAGGAAAAATGATTGCCCGACGAGTGGAAAATCTCAAGCCCTATCAACCGGGAGAGCAGCCCAAGGACAGGGACTACATCAAGCTGAACGCCAACGAAAATCCCTACCCGCCAGCCCCTGCCGTTGTGGAAGCAATTTGCCGTCATGCCCAGAAAGCTTCCCAGACCTTGGCATTGTATGCGGATCCGGACTCCAGCCAGCTGCGTGCCGCCATTGCCAGCCATTTGAGCCAAACTGGTGGTGTTTTGGCCAACTGCCATGCCTTGAAGGAGCCCATTTCTGCCGACATGGTGTTTTGTGGCAATGGCTCCGACGAGGTGCTTTCCTTTGTGTTCTATGCCTTTTTTGACAGTAGCCGTCCCTTGATTCAGCCGGAGCATACCTATAGCTTTTATCCCGTGTATGCTGGCTACTACAATATTCCCTTGAAAAAGATTCCCTTGCACAAGGATTTTTCCTTGGATACGGAGGCAATGATTCAAGCTGCTGTGGAAAATGATTCCAGCCTCATCCTTGCCAATCCAAATGCACCCTCAAGCCTTGCCTTGAGTCTTCAGCAGATGCGGGATTTGTTGTCACGGCTTCCGAAAAATCGTGTTCACGTGGTGGACGAGGCCTACGCTGACTTTGGCTTGGAAAGCGCCCTGCACTTGCTTGCCGAATTCCCCAATCTGGTGGTGGTGAGAACCTTTTCCAAGAGCCTGTCTCTGGCGGGAATGCGGCTTGGCTATGCCGTTGCCAGCCCTGAGCTCATTCAAGTGCTGCACCGCGTCAAGGATTCCTTCAATCACTTTCCCGTGGATGTGCTTGCCCAAAAGGCTGGAGTTGCAGCCTGCCAAAGCACCAGCTATTACATGGAATGCACCAAACAAATCGTGGAGCAGCGGGAGGATTTCATTGTCTTCTTGCGGAATCTGGGCTGGCAGGTACTGGATTCCTCCACCAACTTTATCTTTACTGCAAAGCCTGGAGTCAGTGGCCGTCGAGTATATCAAATCCTCAAGGAATCAGGTATTTTGGTCCGCCGCTTTGACACCCCAGGAATAGAAGAATATCTACGGATTACCGTTGGCACGCCGGAACAGATGGCCCAGCTGAAGGCTGTCTTTCCAAAGGAATAGGAGGAAAAATGAGATTTTTAGTGCTTTCTGACATGCACGATGATGATGTGTTCATTCACCAGCTGAAGGATGAGTTCAAAAAGGCTGATGGAGTGCTTTTTGGTGGTGATTTTGCCAAGTATAATTTTCCAGAAACAGCAGAGCCAGCCCTGAAGCGATTGATTGATTGCCACGAGGCTGTGTACGCTGTGTTGGGGAACTGCGATGAACCGGCTTTTTTACAGCGACTGGAGGAAGAGGATGTTTCTGTTCAGGGAAGCATGGTGTTCCGAGACGGGCTGGTCTTTGCAGGCAGCGGCGGTGGCTCCAAGTTTACCGGCACCACTCCCAACGAGCGTTCCGACGAGGAATTAGTTTCCGACTTTCAGATTCTCCGTGACCAGCCTACTTCCAGGGATGGAGCCACCTCCTGGGACAACATGATCATGATCATGCATAATCCTCCCAAAGACACTGAATGCGATAAAATCACTTCTGGCGTTCATGTGGGGTCTGCTGCCCTTCGTCAGATTATAGAGGAAGCAAAGCCACTGGCTGTAATCACCGGCCACATCCATGAATCTGCTGGTACTGATAAAATTGGCAACACGGTAATCATGAATCCCGGTTCCCTGGCAGAAGGACGCTACGGTATTCTGGAGGTAGAAAAGAAAGGCAGCCAGTGGCAGGTAACAAAGGCCCAGCTGGAAAAGCTGGAAGTTTACCGTGAGGTAACGAATCGGAATCCCATGTAATTGTAAGCCTCGTTGGGGTCGTAGGCGTAGCGGTCTCCACAGTACAAAAATCCTGTGTAGGGACTCCAGCTTCCGCCTCGACTCACCCGCTGGGCTCCCAGCTCTGGACCGGTGCTAAAGGTACCGGGACTCACTTCTTGATAGGATGCGTACCAGTCCCAGCAATATTCCAGCACATTGCCGCTCATATCAAAAATTCCCAGGGCATTACCGTTGCCAGAACCAGGGACAGGGCTTGAGCTAAAGGCGGTAACAAAGGAGCCTGATTGTCCTGCTGTGGCAGAGCCCCCTGCTGTACCAACAGCCTTCGTGCCGTTGGTGTTGCCGTCAAACCAAGCAATCAAGGTATCGGCCATTTCTGGATCACTTTCACCCCTTCCATTGACTGCACCGCTGGCCAAGTCTCCCCGCTGGTAGCCGCTGGAGGTCCTGCGGGCTGCATATTCCCATTCCGCCTCTGTAGGCAAGCGATAGCCATTGGACTTCCAGTTGCATTGCGCCAAATCGCAGATGGCGGTGTTGCTGGAATCCCGTAAAACCTGTCCGTTGTAGGTGTAGCAGGGCTCCCGACCATTTTTCTCACTATAAGCATTGCACCACACAATTGCGTCGTACCAGCTGATATTTGTTACTGGCTGATATTTTCCTGCCTCGGTGGGCTCCCTTCCCCGCCGACCACTGGAGCCTTGCTGTCCCGGATTGTTGAAAACATAGCCATTGGCCTCGGCCCATAAGCGTACCTCGTACCACAGGCGGTAAGAAGTTTCGTAGCGATTTATTTCAAAGGGGGTAATCCAACGGCGGGCAGTGTAGGATTGGGTATCCTCTCCAATGAGGTACACGTCATAGACAATGCCCTTGGCGGTGTCTGGCCCCACCAATATCATGGAAATGTCTTCTGGAGACTGGGGCTTTGCGGGCTGTAGAGTGGAGGATTCCCAAATAGGTGGGAGGCTGGATGGATTTTGAGCGGCTGCTGAAAAAAGGATTAGGCCAAGCAATAGAAGTGTGAAAAAATTGCGTTTCATGAAAGATACCTCAAGTATAAAATCCTTGTAACAAGGACAATGTTACATTTCATCATCGGCACAAAGGAAGCTCTACTCAAGGCGAGCAAAATGAGCGAGAAGAGACCACCAGCTGATTATTGCATTTTCTCCAGTTTTTTTTCTTGAATTTTCATCATGCGAATCATGTGTCGCTCCTTTCTCCGCTGGGCAAAGGTCTTCCTGTTTTTCTTTTTGATTCGAGATGGCTTGTCTTTTAGCAGGACCTGTCCCGCAATTATCGCTGTCGCAAGGCAAATGACAGAAATTGCGACAATGCCCAACCATCCAGAGCTTGCAAAGGGCAGGGGAACATTCATGCCGAAAAAGCTGGTGATAAAGGTGGGAACCATCAGAATCAGTGAGATGGTGGTAAGCTTTTTCATCACAATGTTCAGGTTGTTGGAAATAACCGAGGCAAAGGCATCCACCATGTTTGCAAGGATGTTGCTGTAGGTGTCTGTCATTTCGATAGCCTGCCTGTTGTCGATTTCCACATCCTCCAACCAATCCCTGTCGTCGGAGTCAAAGGTGAGGATACGGGTTTTCCGCAGCTTTTCCAGCAAGAGCTGGTTGCTTTTCAGCGAGGTGGTAAAGAATTCCAGAGATTTTTCCAGGTTTAAAAGCTGGATCAGCTCGTTGTTCTTAACGGATTGCTGCAGCTCGTTCTGGATGCTGGTGGAGCGACGGTTTATTTCCTTCAGGTATCGCAGGAACATGGTGTCTGCCCGACTCAAAATTTTGACGATGAAGGCGGGAAAGTCCGCCAGGTTCAGCCCCTTCATCCTGTTGGTGGCAATGTCCTTGAGCATTTCACAGTCGGTCCAACAGATGGTGATGATGACACGATTATAAACCACAATACCAAGGGGCGCGGTAAAATAGCTGATGTCGCCAGAGGGAACAAAGACAGGGATTCTGGCAATGGTGAGGATATAGTCGTCCTCCCGCTCGATTCGGGAAAGCTCGTCGGGGTCAAGGATGTCCAGGATGTGCTCTTGTTCTATGTGGTATTCTTCTTCCAGAATGCGGATATCTTCTCGGGTAACGGAACGAGCATCTACCCAAGTGTTCAACTGAGGGTCAAGCTCTTCCTGCTCCCGCTTCAGGAGCCGTCTATTTTCCTGTTGCCAATAAGTAATCATAATCAAGTCCTTCTAAAGATGGGGTAGAATTGCTGAAGCTTGTCCAGCAATATAAGTGATAGTCACGAGGGATACTTCCAGGGTCGCTATCCATGCTCTACCTCCTTCCATGAGAAATACTTGCACCGTAACTATACCGAAAAAAAGATTGAAAGGCAAGACAGGGTATTGTACCCTTGCGAATTGCCGATGATTAGGGTATAGTGAGTAACATGAAGAAAAGAAATTGTCCAGTTCTTCTTTTATTGATTTTTTTTGCCGTAACTGGATGTGACAAGCAGAAGTCCCTTTCGATGAATTTTGAGGGGGCCCAATTGATAACCCCTGTACCAGTTACTGACCAGGATATGATTGCCCTCCAACAGGTTGGAGATTATGTGGAGAGCCAGCGAAAGATTGGTGTTTTGCTCGGTTATGGATATAACGATGATGCCTTTGTGAAAGCTGCTTTGGAAGAAATCCAGAGAACACTGGGCTTGGCAGAACAGGGAGGGGCTGTAATCCCCTATATTTATCCGCAAGATTTTATGCGTGGTGGATCAGCCCGTATTTCAGCCCTTTCGGATATGCTGGAAGAGGATGGCGTTCATGGTTTGGTGGTGGTGGGAGCCCCAGAGGGAACGCACCAGGTCTTGGCAGCCTTGCAAAACACTGAATTAGACCGAGCCTTGTATCCCGTCGTTTCACTCATGCCCCAGGATGATATTCTTGGAATTGAGTCTGGAAGCGACATTGTCATTGAATATGTTCCTGCCAGTGCCACTGCTGAAGGGGAGCTGGTGGCAGAAAGCGGCTCCTACCAAGAAAATGTTCCCCAGCTTATTGCCCGTTCAGCCTATTATCTAACCCTTTTGCCTGCTGGATATTTTGGTGGCTTTCCACAAGACTTGGATTTGTTGGCCCATGCTCGACAACTGGCCGGTTCCAGCTGGGTTGTCTCCCGATATATCGATCCAGAAACGGGATTGTGTCCCATGAATCACTTTGTTATAGACCGTCGTCAAGAGTAGGAGCGGTATGAACAGCTTGTGTATAGAGTCTCCCTCCATCATTGGTTCTCTGGCAGATATGGAGGAGCTTGAAGATAAAACCAGCGGAAAAATCTTGGTGGTATCTGATTCCCATGGTGAATGTGAGCTGGTGGAAAAAATCATTGCTGATTTTGGTGCAGATTGTGATGCCCTGGTCTTTTGTGGCGATGGCATGGCTGATATTGTAGCCTGTGTAGAAGAAGCCTCCCGCAACACCTCTCTGCGGGAAGCTCTGCCACCTGTGGTAGTATGTGCCAGAGGGAACGGAGACCCGGAAAGCTTTTCCTTGGACTTGGAGCCTGTGGAGGATGAGGAGGGAAATTCCCTTCCTTTGGCAAAAAAACTGGATGCTTCTCCCTTGGTGAGCTTTCGTTTGGCTGGCCGTACCGTGATGGTTGCCCATGGCCATCGCTATATGGTGGATTTAGGCACTGATGTCCTCCACTCTGTGGCAGAAAACCTGAACGCAGATCTGGCTTTCTTTGGCCACACCCATCGTCCCCATAGAGAAGAGGTTGGAGCCACCCTCATATTGAATCCCGGCAGCTGTTCCCGCCCACGTGGTGGAAATCCTCCCACCATTGCTGTGGTAAGCTTTCCTGGTGGGACAGAGCGATATAATACCGAATTCTTTGAGATAAAGAAAACACTTTTTGGTGGCTGGGATTTTACTATCTTTCATTGATTTGCTTTTTTTGAAAAAAGTAAGCTTTCATTTACAAAAAGGGCTTTCAGAAGGGAGAATCCTTTCTGAAAGCCCAGTACATTTAGTCGTTCAGCACCTTGCCTAAAAAGTCCTTCAATCGTGGATTTTGCGGATTCTTGAAAATCGCTTCAGGCCGCCCCTGCTCCAGAATCACTCCATGATCCATAAAAAAGATTCTTGTACCAGCTTCCTGGGCAAAACGCATCTCGTGGGTTACCACCGCCATGGTCATGCCCTCCTTGGCCAAATCCTTGATAACGGACAACACCTCTCCGACCATTTCGGGATCCAGTGCAGAGGTGGGCTCGTCAAAGAGCATCACCTTTGGCTCCATTGCTAGGGAGCGGACGATGGCGATTCGCTGCTTTTGTCCACCAGACAGCTGTGGCGGATAGCTGTGAGCCTTGTCTGCCAGTCCTACCCGCTCCAGCAAGGCAAGGGCCTTTTGTGTGGCCGCTTCCTTGGACTGCTTTTTTACCAGCATTGGAGCCATGATGATGTTGTCCAAAACAGTTTTGTGGGGAAAGAGATTGAAGTGCTGGAACACCATGCCCATTTCGCTGCGATAAAAGTCGATGTTCTTTTCCCGGCGACGGCGGGGAATGGACTTGTCCGTAAGATTGTAGCCGTCAAAGATGATGGTGCCGGAGTCAGGCTCCTCCAAAAGATTGAGGCAGCGCAGGAAGGTGGACTTACCGGAGCCCGACGGCCCGATGATGACCACCACCTCGCCGCTGTGAATCTCCTCGGTAATTCCTTTTAGCACATGGAGCTGCCCAAAGCTCTTGTCCAGATTTTCCACTCGGATGATGGGCTCCTTCTTATTCTCTGTTGTATTAGTCATGTTTTCTCATCCTCCGTTCGATGTAGGCCAAAAGCTTGGACAGGGGGAAGGTCAACAGAAAGTACACTACCGCTGCCACCAGCAGGGGCTCAAAGGGCTGGAAGGTGTTGCCCCGCACCGTGTTTGCCTTGTACATCAGGTCTGCGATGCCGATGATGGACACGATGGAGGATTCCTTGATAACAACAACGAATTCATTTCCCAAGGAGGGCAGAACGTTCCGCACTGCTTGGGGAATGATGATGTGGAAAAGAGTCCTATTGTAAGAAAGGCCCAGGCTCCGGCCTGCTTCCATCTGCCCCTTGTCTATGGACTGGATTCCTCCACGGAAAATCTCGCAGACGTAGGCTGCAGAGTTCAGTCCCATGGTAATGACCCCAGACATAAAGTCCGAAAAGTTGATGCCCAGAATCTTTGAGATAAGGGGAACGTCCGGAAAACGGATGCCAACAGCCTGCAGTCCGTAGTAAATGATGAATAATTGCACCAAAAGAGGTGTTCCACGGATAAACTCAACGTAGGCAGTACCAGCAAAACGAACCAGCTTGCTCTTGCTGATTCTGCACATGGCAATTCCAAGTCCAATGGCAGTTCCCAGCAATACGGCAATGAGGGCCAACAAGATGGTGTTTTTTGCACCAATGAGATAAAAACTCCAGTAACGGCTTAAGAAGGAAAAATTCAACCTTGTCTCCAGCGGGAAGATAGATAGTTCAGTATAGCTTAATTTTCGATTTTTTACAATGAGCCGAATCAGGCAGATGAAAGGTCTGCCCCTGGATGAATCACAGTGTGTAACAAATGGCCTTCCGTGATTTTTCCCTTTTACCAGAGGGATTTTTCGTGTATACTTGGTGGTACTGTTTTTGGTGAATTGCTGCTGACAGAAAAGCACGAAAGGGGGAAGATTATGGAGCGAAAGGACTTTACAATAGCATCGCAGTTTGATGGCTTGGAAATAAAGGTTGTGGTGATGGTGCCTGATACCCCCATTCGTGGTGTGGTACAATTTGTTCACGGCATGGCAGAACACAAGGAGCGATACTTTGATTTTATGAAGTATCTTGCCGCCGCAGGCTTTGCTACTGTTATCCATGACCATCGGGGACACGGAGAAAGCCTTCGTTCCCAGGAGGATTTAGGGTTTTTCTACGATACTACTGGAGTTGCAGTGGTGGAAGATGTGCACCAGATTGTGTTGGCGGTACAGGAGCAGTTTCCCCAAAAGCCTTACATCCTCTTTGGTCATAGCATGGGTTCCTTGGTAGCTCGTTGTTATGCAAAGAAATATGATGGTTATTTAGACAAGCTGATTCTTTGTGGTTCTCCTTCAAAAAATCCTTTTGTAGCTGTTGCCCTGTGGCTCACCCGCCAGATAGAAAAAAAGAAGGGGGAACGTCACCGCAGTAAATTGTTGCATAAGCTGGCTCTGGAGCCCTATGAAAGGGTGGGGGAAAAGGGCCTTTCCAATAGCTGGCTGTGCTGCAATCGGGAGGTTGTGGAGGAATACAATCAAAATCCCCTCTGTGGCTTCAATTTTACAGTCAATGGCTACAAAAATCTTTTTAATTTATTGAAGGAAACCTATTCTTCCAAGGGCTGGAACTGTGAAAAGCCAGACTTACCTATTTATTTTATTGCAGGAGCAGAGGATCCCGTAATTGGCAGTCAAAAGGCCTGGCAGGATGCCCAAGGCTTTATGACGAAACAAGGCTATACCCAGGTGGAAGGAAGGCTTTTTGATGGCCTCCGTCACGAAATTTTAAACGAGGAAGACAGAAGCCCCATCTTCTCAGACCTCTTGAAGTGGATAATGAGCTAGCTCTTGTACCCATTTAGGGCTTGGTAGTGGGGCAAGGGGCTACAATGTCTTGCCCCTTGTCCCCTAAAACCCCTTTCTTACAGCAATCCTTTCACTACATCCAGCGGGAGCTTGGTGCAGCGGGCCACCATCTGAGGAGCCAGACCTTCAGACAGGAGGTTTCTTGCCGTCTCTAGCTTGGTTTCGTAGGATCCACGTTCCAGCCCGATGGAGATGCCTTCTTCAAATCCCTGCTCCTTGCCTTGACGGAGCCAGTCAAACTCTTTCTGTTGTGCGGCGATGTAGTCGGAAAATCCCATCTCGATAGTCTTCAGTTCTTCCACCATTTGATCCAGCCTCCATTCATTAGGGGAAGGACAACCCTCTACACGGAAGCGGGGTTTTCCTTCCCCTAAAACCCCATCCTTTCCCAGCACCGCTTAGGGGCTGCCTGCCCCTAAGAACCCCGGAGGTGTATTTTCTTTGATTTTAGATTTATTACTATTGTAAAATATTTTCCTTGTCTTGTCATCGTAGGGATGCTGGTTGTTGGGGTCGATGTAGCTGTGTGGCTCGTAAACGGGAAGATTCAGGTGGAAGGGATCCTTCATGCACAGGAAAATGATGTAGGTTTGGGGGAGCTCAACATAGTCGCTGCCCTTCAGCAGG
>JAZNAS010000012.1:0-44504 GCA_045586625.1 Treponema sp. | reverse complement strand
TCTGCTTCTGTCAACAGATTCCACCTCCAAAAAATTTATTCTTTTACTTTACTTATAGGGTTGAACTCGTAAAAAAAATGCGTTTTTCCAGAAAAAATTTCAAAAAAAGCCACACTGATTCGATTTTGCTACGCAAAATCTAGGTATAATCTTGTGTATGGTATGGGCTGGCTCTTACTTTTTGTACTTGTGCAATCTGACTCGATGTAACATTGGACTTTTACACCTACGCCACCCACTGATTGACCACCCAGCCCCGAAAATGGGGTTGTTTTTTTCGATTCCTTTCACTTACGCACAAGGAACAGAATCGCAATTCCCGTTCTGCACTCAGCTCCGAACACATTTTCCCGCCCGACAGCTGGTGGGTGGGGAAAGGCAAGATTCAAAGAGGAGCTTATGACGGATGCCCCCGCTGGCCGAACAGCAGCGCATTGTCGCAGAAATAAGTGCGCTGGAAGAACGCATCGCACAGGCAAAAGACCTGATGGCAGCCTGTCCTGAAAAGAAACGCCGGATTCTGGACAGGTGGCTGAAATAGTGGAGGCGGCGAGGAACGGAGCGGCAGCCGGGGAGCGGCAGCCCCGCCGAACTGTGGGCGCAGCGAAGTGCGAGGCTGTGCAGGCTTCCCCAGATAAATTTGTTTTCCCCGCCACTGGGGATGATTCTCGGACTAGGATACCATGTGCACATCCACTTGGGGGAAGGGGATGGAAATTCCCTCGCTGTCAAAGGTTTCCTTGATTGCCACAAAAACTTGGTTGCGAACAGCAAGGAGGTCGCTGTTGTTGAGCCACACTCCTAGGGTAATGTCGATTCCAGAGGCGCCAAAGCTGGTGCAAAAAACTATTGGTTGTGGGTCGGCAAGAACCAGGGGGCACTTTGCAGGAATGGTTTGCAAGATTTCCAGTGCCTTCCGCAAATCTGTATCGTAAGAAACAGACACCACCACATCGTAACGGCGGGTAGGATGGCTTGAAACGTTTTGCAGCTTCGCGTTGATGATGGTTTCGTTGGGGATGCGCACTATCTTTCCGTCAGGTGTTTTTACCTTTACGGAAAGCATGGTGATGGTATCAACGGTGCCAGAAATCTCGTCTACAGTAATAAAATCTCCTACTTTCAATGCATGGTCGGTAAGCACAAAGAAGCCGCTAATAACGTTACTCATAGAAGTTTGAGAAGCAAAACCGATGGCCACTCCAGCAATTCCCGCTGCACCAAATAATGCAGACAGGTTGATATTGAAAATTTCCAGTACGTAAATCACTACAAGCACAAAGAAGCTGTACCGGATAACCTTCATTACAATCGTGGCAGTTTGTGGCTTTAATTTCTTGAAGACAAATCTTTTGATGAGCCGCTTCACCACAAAATATGTTAGGAAAAAAATGGTTAAGCCAATAATAGCAGTTACGATTTTGGCTATTATTTCAGGGGTAAAAAAAGCAACGATTGCATCAATCATACAAAAAACTCCTTTATTTGTTATGCTTTGCGATATGCATAATGATATATACTAATTTAATAGTATCGGTAGAAAATCTTCATATCTTTACATCCTATGCGGTGTGTGGTATAGTTATTTCGATTGCAGACTGGGATTGGAGTTCTCAGTTATAAAATTTTTAGAGAGGAAATAATGAAGAATCTCAAGAAAACTTTCTTGGTCGTGCTGGGATTGTCCCTCATTGTTGGCATGACCTTCTTCGGGTGCAGCAAGCAGGAGACCGCTTCCGTTGCCGCTGCAAGTGACACATTCGACTTGTCTGTTTGTTTTGCTTCCGAGCCTCAGACCATCGATCCAGCCTTGAACTCTGCTGTTGATGGAGCTGTTATGCTCCAGCACTTCTTTGAAGGATTGATGAAGTGGGCTGACAGTGGAAATCCAGCCACCGACAAGGGCAACATGAACTATGCCAAGCTGGTTAATGGACAGGCTTCTTCCTATGAGAAGACTGTAAATGCTGACGGAACCGTTACCTACACCTTCAAGATTCGTCCCGATGCAAAGTGGTCCGACGGTAAGGCTGTTACTGCCGATGACTTTGTATTTACTTGGCAGCGTTTGGCCAGTCCTGAAACTGCCGCTGACTATTGCTATATGATTGACATGGTTAAAGGATATGCAGAAGTAAATAGCGGAGAGGCTGAGCCCAGCACCTTGGCTGTATCTGCCCCTGATTCCAGCACCTTCCAGGTGACCATCACCTACGACTGCCCTTACTTCCTGGAGGTTTGTGCATTCCCTGCCACCTTCCCTGTTCGCAAGGACGTCGTGGAGGCTGATCCCGACACCTGGACCACTGCAAACAACTCCGCCAACTACATTTCCAACGGCCCCTACAAGCTGGCCGAGTGGGTGCATGACTCCTACATCAAGATGGTTCCCAACGAGCACCACTACGATGCAGCCAACCTGGGGCCCGACACCATCACCTTCCGCCTGATGGCTGACCAGAACGCCATGCTGGCTGGTTATCGCTCCGGCGACCTGCAGTTCATTCAGGACATGCCTGTCGATGAGGTTGCTGGTCTTTTGGCTTCCGGCGAGCTTGACATTGTTGACTACATCGGCACCTACTATGTGGTGTACCAGACCCAGAAGGCTCCCTTTGACGACTGGCGTGTGCGCAAGGCCTTCACCCTGGCCATCGACAGTCCCTACATTGTGGAGCAGATTACCCAGAGCGGTGAGGTTCCTGCCGCTGGCTTCGTGCCCGCCGGTATCTATGATGCCGACTCCTCCGGGGCTGACTTCCGCACCGTTGGCGGAGATTACTGGGAAATTCCTACCACCGATGAGATTTATGCCAAGAACGTGGCCGAGGCAAAGCAGCTTTTGGCTGATGCCGGCTATCCCAACGGCGAGGGCTTCCCCGTCGTCACCTATCTGTACAACACCTCCGATGCTCACAAGGCCATTGGCGAGGCTTTGCAGCAGATGTGGCAGAAGGAGCTGGGAGTCACTGTTCAGCTGCAGAACCAGGAGTGGAACGCCTTCCTGGAGAACCGCAAGAACGGCGAGTACCAGATTGCCCGCAATGGCTGGATTGCAGACTACAATGACCCCATCTCCTTCCTGGATATGTGGCTCACTGGTGGTGGAAACAACGACGCTCAGTACTCCGATGCTGAGTACGATGCTGCCATCGCCGAGGCAAAGGCTTCTGCTGATCCTGCTGTTCGCATGGCTGCCATGCACAAGGCTGAGGACTTGATTATGGGCCGTGACTGGGCTCTTGGTCCCATCTACTTCTACACCCAGAAGTACTTGATGCAGGATGTTGATGGTGCATTCTACACCCCGCTGGGATACTTTGTATTCAGCTACACTTCAAAGAACTAATTTCTTTTGAGTGAAAGGAGCCCTCGGTGCAAGCTGGGGGCTTTTTTTGTCTGTTGATACTGCCTTTGCCTATATCCCCACTTTATGATATACTTGAAATGATTTTAACTTTACCTTTCCTGAAACGGAGGATGATTGTATGAATGTGGTTGTGATTGGTGCCCAGTGGGGTGATGAGGGCAAGGGCAAGATTGTTGACTTTCTGGCGGATGAGGCTACCGCCATCGTGCGGTATTCCGGCGGGGCCAATGCAGGCCACACTATCGTCATCGGTGACCAGCAGTATGCCCTGCACCTGGTTCCCTCCGGCATTCTGTATCCGGGAAAGGTGGTCTATCTTGGCTCCGGTATGGTCATTGACCCCGATGCCCTGTTCAAGGAGCTTGCCATGCTGAAGGAGCGTGGCGTTGACTGGGAAGGGCGTGTGTTCATTTCAGACCGTGCCCACATCGTGCTGCCCCGCTACCGGGAGCTGGACAAGCAGCGGGATGCCCTGCGGAAAAAGCCCATCGGCACCACTGGCCGTGGCATCGGCATCACCTATTCCATGAAAAGCGACCGTGACGGAATCCGCCTTGCAGACTTGGACTGGCAGGAAAAGCTGGAGGAGCTGGAGCAGGAGGACTTGGACTTTTTGGCTCCCTTTATGGAGCGGCTCATTTCCATGCGGGTAAACCTCACTGCCAAAATGCAGGAGCTGAAGGGCAAGAAGGTGCTGATGGAGGGAGCCCAGGGAGCCCTGCTGGACTTGGATTCTGGAACCTATCCCTACGTTTCCTCCGGAATGTCCTGCTCCGCCGGGGCCGCCATTGGTTCTGGCATTGGGCCACGTGCCTTGGATCGGGTGCTCGGCGTGTTCAAGGCCTATTCCACCCGTGTGGGCAACGGTCCCATGCCCACGGAGTTCGACGAGGAGAGCCAGAGCGAGCTGTACCGCTTTGTGCGGGAAACTGGCCGTGAGTACGGCGTTACCACTGGCCGCCCCCGCCGCTGCGGCTACCTTGATTTGGTGGCCCTCCGCCACGCCTGCCACACCAACTCCATCGACGGGCTGGTGCTGACCCATCTGGACATCTACGACAGCCTGAAGGAGATTGAAGCTTGTGTAGCCTACAAGATTGACGGCAAGGAAGTGACTGATTTCCCCGCCTCCATCCCAGAGCTGAACCATGCAGTGCCTGTGCTGAAAAGGTTCTCCGGCTGGAAGACCCCGCTGAAAAGCTGCAAGTCCTACGAGGAATTGCATCCTGCAGCCCGCACCTACGTGGAGTTTATCGAGGAGTACACTGGAACTCCGGTGGACATCATCTCCGTGGGCTACGAGCGCAACGAGACCTTTGTCCGGCGGAATCCCTGGCAGAAGTAGTCTTGGTTCCCGCCACCTTGATGTGGATTGGCTGAACAATCCCCTGCAAGGCCAGCTTCCTTTGTGGAGCTGCTTTGCAGGGGATTTTTTATCGGCCGGAAGTGGTTGTTTGGCTGTTGAAGGAAAGAGTGCAGCTGCAGAGGACTTGAGCCACCGTGTTGCCGGGATTTTCATGCAGCTCTTCGGCTTGGTTCAAGGAAAAAGCGGGAGAGGGAAGCTTCCCCGCCCAGCAAGCTGCTTCCCGCTGCCAGAAAGATAGTGGCAGTTCAGTCTACAAATGCTATAAAAATAACAGTCTCTCAAGACAAAAAGTTTCCCTTTGTCTTCTTGTCATCATCCAGTGGAAGATTCCAGCAAAGTTTAAATACATTCAAATTGTATGGTTGCATTCTTCCGCTTGTTGGAAGCCGCCAATTTTTTTCGCTATCCTTTAGTGGGGAGGCTTTTTATGGTTACGATTCATGATTTAGGTGAATATACCTTTTCTGCCTTGCTTCGCCACACCCTTGAAAAATTCCCAGACCGCCCAGCCCTGTCCCTGGTGCATGACAAGCCCATTACCTACCATGAATTTCAGCTGATGATGAAGCGTCTTGCCAGAGTCATGACGGCCAACGGCTTTGCTCCGAAAAAGAAGGTGGCAATCTTTGGGCCAGGAATGCCTCAGTGGGGTGGATTTTATCTTGCCACCGTGTGTCGTGGTGGAGTTGCCGTTCCGCTGCTGCCTGATTTTACCACGAGCGAGGTGGAGACAATCCTCCGCCATGCCCAGGTGGACATGATGGTGGTGAGCAAGGCCTTGTATCCCAAGGTAAGGGACATTGAGCCTTCTGTTTTGCCGGTGATTCTTGCCATGGAGGATTTTAGTCCCCTGCGGGGAAAAGCTGCCAACTTGGACCGGGGATTCTTGCCCAAGCCCTGCAAGGTGCAGGAGGATGACACAGCCTCGGTCATCTACACCTCCGGCACCACGGGAACGCCCAAGGGAGTGGAGCTCACCCACAAAAATCTTGTGTGGACGGCCCTCCAGTGCCAGACCATCCACCGGGTGAACAAGTACGACCGCTGCCTGTCCTTTTTGCCCCTGTCCCACGTCTACGAGTTCACCATTGGCTTTGTCTTGCAGATTCTCAACGGCAGCTGCGTCTATTATCTGGAGAAGGCTCCCACCGTCTCCACCCTGTTGCCCGCCTTCCAGAGGGTGCGGCCCACCATCGTGCTGAGCGTTCCCATGGTGATGGAAAAAATCTACAAGCATAAAATCCTGCCTGCCTTGAGGGGGACTAAGATCCGTCGCTTTTTCCATACGCTTCCTGTCGCTGGCCGCCTGATGGACATTGCCGCCGGACTCCAGCTGAAAAAGGCCCTTGGAAGGAAAATCAGGTTCTTTGGCATTGGTGGTGCCCGCCTTAACCCGGAGGTGGAGCTTTTTTTGAAGCGGGCCCATTTTCCCTACGCCATTGGCTACGGCCTGACAGAAACTTCTCCCCTGCTGGCAGGAAGCGGCCCGCGGGAAACGGTGCCTGAAACCGTGGGGCCTGTGCTGGAGGGGGTGGAGCTGCGGATTCTCCGTCCCGACCCGCAGACCGGGGTAGGGGAGGTGGTTGCTCGCGGTCCCAACGTGATGAAGGGCTACTACCGTGACTACAAGCTGACGGAGGCGGCCTTTACCACGGAGCATGATTCCTGCGGCACTGGCTGGTTCAAGACCGGGGACTTAGGAATTTTGGAAAACCGCCGGGGCCGCCTCTGGCTTTCCCTCAAGGGACGCTCCAAGAACATGATTCTGGGCTCCTCCGGGGAAAACATCTATCCGGAGGACATCGAGTTTGTCCTGAACCAGCACCCGCTGGTGGCGGAATCCCTGGTGGTGGAGGGAGAGAAGGGGGGACTGGTGGCTCTGGTGAAACTGGCGGAGAATGCCGTCGTTAACACTGCCACGGCAGTGGGAAGTAAGCTTGGTCAGGCCGTGCAGGACGTGAAGGAAGACTTTCTGTATCGGCGGGAGGAGCTGCTATCTGAAATCAAGTTCTACGTGAACAAGCGGGTGAACAAGAACGCCCGCATCGGCTCCGTCCGCCCCGTGGAGGACTTTGAGAAGACCGCCAGCCAGAAAATCAAGCGCTACCTGTACCACCTCCGCCCCACCAAGGGCAAGGGATGAGGGGAGGCAGGGAGCAGTGCGGATATCTAGAGAATATCGTCAACAGATTCTTTTGCCTCATCCGCATTGCTGAACTTGTATTCAATCCAGATGTAGCCCTCGTCAGAATAGGAATTTTTAGCCTCGATTCCCAGCCATATTTCTTCAATATTGTTGTACTTGGGATTGTTGTCTGGTGCTTCCCAATGTGCCTGGTACGTCCGGGCTCCATTTCGTAGGGCATACATCCAGTATTGCTGGTCTGAAAGGATGAAGTCGGGGGCGATGGTGTCAAT
This sequence comes from Treponema sp., assembly GCA_045586625.1. Classification (GTDB taxonomy): domain Bacteria; phylum Spirochaetota; class Spirochaetia; order Treponematales; family Treponemataceae; genus Treponema_F. Next base: position 37,350 of record JAZNAS010000012.1, on the reverse strand, counting down.
CAAGGTGAACTTGCCGTATTTCTTTTCCAGCGGTGCCAGTACATTGTGGAATTCCCGCTTCAACTCTGTGCCATAGTCGGAGGATTTTATGGTTGTTCCTGTGGCCTTGATATAGTAAAGCCCCTGATGTTCGTTCAACCAGACTACGTATTGTCCGAAGGAGGGATGACTTTTCGGAGGGACAACCAAATATCTATCGTCATCGATGTGACTTAGTTGTACTCCGCCTCCTATTGAGCTGATGTCCTCGTGGCTCATTCCCTGTTCCAGTCCAAAGGGACCGTTACCAATTCCACCTCCTGTGGAAGAATGCCTTTCTGTTTCCTTTGTAGTGTACGGAAAATCAGCGGTGTTTTGTTCTGTAGGCAGAACCATTGATTTTATGGATTCATCCTCCATTGAATCTGATGGCCTGTTGGCGTAATCTATGGTGTTTTGAGTAAGCACTGTATTCGGATCGGTTTCCACAATGAGCGGAGAAATGCTGTCTGGATACTCGAACAAAGGCATAACTGGTATTTCAATGAGATAGTTTTTCCCATTGTCCATCACAGAGACAAGGTATTGTTCGTTGGAATTCTGCTCAATGAGGTATGCGTAGGAAATGTGCGGGACAATCTCCTTTCCAAGGGTCAGTTGATATTCTGCAGTGGAAAGGAGGATATAGGCTGCCATCAAAGAATCCCAGTCAGTCTGTGCCTTTTCCGCCGTTTCTGTCATGTCGATAAGAGGAATTATGAATTTTGTACCGTCCTTGCGGGGGAGGCTTGCCAGTTCTTCCTCATTCTGTGTATCCTTGTTGATTATCATTGTGCTGATAATTCCTGATTCAGAAGGTGTGTGGAATGATTCTCCTTGCATACTCTCTGCCAGCCTGTCGAACTGAAGCTCAAAGTCTTCAAGAGAGAAGGTCTCTTCGGATGATTCTTCCGCAGCAAAAATCATCGCCAAAAAATATTTTGAGAAGCTTATTTGTCTCTTGATGTGGTAGCTTTCTCCTTCCAAGGAAATTGATTGGACGAATTCAAAGCAGGAGGTGAGACACAGAACCATCAAAACGCTTGTCATCAATACAAAAAATCTTTTCATCGTTAGAATCTCCTTTTTCCCCTATGATATGGTCTTGGCTTGCTGGGCGGTCTCCTGGGGGACGGCATCTGCGGGACAGAAATGCCACCATAGGTATTCCTGGCGATGATGGTGAGCGTATAATACATCCTTTTTACAGCCGCCTCTAGGTTTCTGTCGAAATTTCTGAGGTATTCCCGCAATTCGCTGAAAAAAAGGACTTTGCCAGAATGTATAAAGATGTCTGGCTGCAGGATGCGGGGATTGATAGGAGCGGGATGGCGAATTCCGACTCCACAGCGGATGAATCCCCGTTGGGTGTCGGGGCAGTGATGTGGGCAGGTTTGGCAAAAGTCCAGCGGGACGTAGCGATGATGTTCATTCTTCTGTTTTGCCACTAGCGGACAGAAAATTGACTCTCCGATTCCAAGCTGCATTTTCCATCCATATTGCAGGAGAATCTCCCGCTTCGCCTGGAGGAGTTTTTCATCGGCATCGTACAGCCAGCTGATGTTTTCTTTTTTGAGGAGCTCCGTCTGCAATTCCTCACGGGTAAGCGTTGTCAATGCGAATCGAGACAGATCGATTTCAATGGTCGAAATGTTCATGGCTTCAATCTTTTGCTTCTTCTTGTCATCAAGAGCGTGGGTGACATAAATCTCCACCATGAACTGCTTGCCGTCGCAGGTGATGAGTATGTCCGGGATGATGGAGCCGATTTTCCGTTCCAGCACCACTTGGTCAATCTTGTAGTATACGGCCTGTCCCTGCTTGATAAACATGAATTCTTTCATTTCAAGGAAAATTATCTTTGCCATCAGATGTATCGACGACTGGTAGCCATGTTCGCAGTCCACATTGGATAGGTGGGAGTAATGGTGGGCACGGATTTCCCCCTCATTCTTTGCTACAAGGGGGTGGCCGCAGGCTGGACAGAAGCACTTGCACTTCACACCGTTGTCAACGTCATCTATATGACGGGGATTTCCTTCCGAATCCATAGCCATCTGCATGATTTGCCTAATCATTCCGTACCTCCTTCATTTTCTCGCTTTGGATGAACCAGTGCCTGTAGGAAGCTGAGGGCAGCCTGCTGCTTCACTTCCTTCTTTCCGCTTCCTTCCGCCATAAAGTTACCGCTAAATCCATGGGAGGTGAGGGTGCACCGCCAGATTGGATTACCGTCTTCATTGTGGTATTCAATGAAATGGTAGACTGGATTGGGGATAATCTTTTTCTGCACCAACTCGTGGATTTGGCTTACGGGATTGGTAAGGTCAAGCTGCTGGATATGACGATTGATTTCCTCTTGACATAGGAATTGATAGGCTCGTTGGTCTGCATTGAGGAATGCCTGGTAGGGACCAATGCCTGTTCCTAGGAAATTTTGTTCTCCGATTTTTACTGCTATTTCGTAAAAACCAGTTTTGGGGTTCTTTGGAGAAAATGGTCCTACCAAGAACCTGATGTTGAAGAGATTGTAGGGTTCCATATCTTGATAGCTTTGTTGATAACCTGCTGGTTTATAGATGGGCTCTCCAAATCCAAGTAAATGAGACTTTTCCCGCACTAAAAAAGTTAGATAGCTGTTGATTGTTGCCATCTGTAGCATGGTCTCACATACTTGGTCAAGTTGTTGGAAATTCCAGTTGCAGTCAGCGGCAACAGCACCGAGGATGGCCTCAAACAGGTCCTCCTGCACCGATGGATTTTTTTGAACCTCGTTGATGATGTCACTTTTTCCTAGGTACAGATATTGCTGGAATCCAAAGCTCTGTATACACCGGGCGAGGGTTTCTCTGTTGACGAAGGAGGAACGAATCTTCGAGAGTTCCCCCTCACTCATCCTTGACTCCATGCCACTTTTTGTCAAGCTGGAGAATTCCTGGTACATCATTCGTGTGACATATAAATCCAGCACCCTGTCACCATAGAATTCCAAAACCTCGTTGTCCAGTGTACCGGGATTTTCTGTTGCGTAAGACTTTCTGGTAAACGCTTGGTTCAGCAATCGCACATTTTCAAAGGTATATCCAATGGTACTCTGGACATAATCGATTTCTTCTCTATTCATGTAATTGAAGGCTCCTAAATAAAATTTAGGCACAACATCCCTGTTGCAACATGAGAAAATAAGTTTGCGTTAGGATTGAAAAATAGAAATACGAATACTAAGAAAAATCTTTTTGCTATGTCCAACTTGCATCGAAACATGACAAACAGACTGATTTTAGAACAAGTACCACTCTTTCCAGTGCCTGCTGGAAGACTAGCACAATCGGTGGATTGCGTCAAGAAGAAAAAAAATCAAGCGCTATCTGTACCACCTCCGCCCCACCAAGGGCAAGGGATGAGGGGAGGCAGGGAATTTCTTGGGTATGGACTATAGTGAAGGCATGGAGGTGCCTATGTCGGAAATGGCTTTTTTGCAGCTTGAAAAGGAGGTTATATCCCTGCCGATTTCTCAACTGAGACTGTTGCAACAGGCAATCGCCCAAGAGCTTTCTTCTCGCTCGCAATCCAGCAGGAGTTTTTTTTCTGACCAGGATATTCCAGAGTCAAAGAAAGCATTTTTTGATGCCATCGGGAAACTGCATTTTGACAAGGACGAGGCAGAAAAAATCAGGAATATGAGCCGGATATGATTCTTGTAGACACCAATATCCTCATTGATTTTTTCAATAATCCCACTTCAGAAGTTGCCGCCATTTTCTTGTATAATAATGTGGCAACCTGTGGGGTTGTTCATGCTGAATTATTGCACGGCTCAAAGGATGAAAAAGATAGTGCCGCCATCCAAGCCAGCTGGCCCACGTACAGCAGATAATAGACGACATCAGGGGGAACTGATGCATGGCCTTGCACAAGCCTACAGAAAGATTTTTTGAACCAAATCCTTGAACACTTCTCCACGGTGGAATTCGTTGTCAAAGAGGCCAAAGGAGGTGGCTCCGGGGGAAAAGACAACGGGGACGAATTCAGGCAGCTTGTCCTTGTATTGGCGGGCAGTCCAAGCGGCGCTGGATTCCAGGCAGAGCTTCAGGTCGTGGAGCAAAAGTCCCAAGGTTTCGTAGGGGCCTCGGTAGGGAATTCCCTCTTGTACCAGCAGGGGAACCAGCTTGTTGGTGGCAGTTCCTGGCAACAGGTGGATATTGGCCGGGGGATTTTTCTTGATTTTCTGGACAAATTCCGTAAAGTCCAGCTCCTTGTCGGTGCCGCCACAAATCAGCTGCACGGGAATGGAAAATGCCTGGGCTGCCGCAGCAGACGCCTCTGGAACGGTGGCGGCAGAGTCGTTGTAAAATCGATATTCCAGCTGTATGTCGCTGTCCTTCAGCTGGACACTCCATCGGTGGAAATATTCCAGACGATGGGGAATCCCGTTCCATTGGGCCAGTACTTCCCGAATTTTTTTTGGTGACACTTGAATCAGAGAAAGAACGAGGGCTGCCATCAAGGCATTTTGCTTTGAATGAATGCCCGGTACGAGCAGGGAATCCAGCACCAGCTGTGGTTGCCTGCCTCCCCCTGCATTTTGGGCAAAGTTGGGGAACTGCGCTGCGGGCAGAGAGACCCAGCCCTTTCCTTGGGCATCCAGCCAGCCGCCGCTGGGAAAGGAGGCTGGAGCCTGTGCTTCTGTTAGCGGTGTGGTGGAATAGCGTAAAACATTCCCCCTTGTCTCCGAGGCAAAAAGCTCGCCCCAGCTATCTGTTCCGCAGATTGTCCATTGGCCGGGGGTTTGGTCGGCATAAATCAGCTTCTTGTCCGCCACATAATTTTCCATGGAGCCGTACCAGTTTTGGTGGTCTGGAACGATGGTGGTAATCAGGGCGATTTTCGGCTTCAGTACCCCTCTGCCCCGCAAGTCCGCCAACTGCCAGCTGGAAAGCTCCAGTACCACCGGAGTTACCTCGCTTGTTTCCTCCAAGAAGGTGAGGGGACTTACGGTGATGTTGCCTCCTAAAAAGGCATTGAAGCCTGTAGCCTTCAGTCCGTGGTGAATGGCACTGACGGTGGAGGATTTCCCCTTGCTGCCAGTTACTGCAATGATGGGAGCCTTGGTGAGGCTCAAGAAAATGGAAAGATCCGTTTCAATAGCCTTTGCTTTTGCAAGATATTTATTCCCCTGAATCTTTACCCCAGGATTTTTGATGACAATATCCGCTGAGGAAAAGTCCTCTTCCTTGTGGCCACCAAGGACAAACCGAAGCCTTCTACCATATTTTCTCATTTCTGGTAAAAGTCGGTTCAAGGTGGGAGCCAGCTGATCCTTTGTCTTCATGTCCGTGACGGTGACAAGGGCTCCATGCTTCAGCAGGAATCGTACCGTAGCCTCGCCTCCGCCATTAAGTCCAAGTCCCATGACGGTAATGCGTTTTCCTGCAATGTCGTTCAAAGAGGTAATGCTGCATCCGGGAGGATAGGAATGTGGGTTGCCCATGTCAGCTCCTGCTTGTCTGGAGGGAATTTCGCTGTTGATAGCGGTCTAGTCCCTGCTGAATAATCAAGTCCAACAGCTGGCTGTATTCAAGTCCAGCTGCTTGACACATTTTGGGGAACATGCTGATGGAGGTAAAGCCTGGCATGGTGTTGATTTCATTGAGGTAGAGCTTGCCGCTGTCCTTGTCCAGGAAGAAGTCCACTCGGGACAGGCCAGTGCAATCAAGGGCCTTGTAGGCTTGCATGGCCATGGAGCGAATCTTTCCCTGCAGTTCCAGATCCAGTTCTGCTGGAATAATGAGGCGGGCTCCATCTGGATCCTTGTATTTTGCATCGTAGTCATAAAACTGGTGGGTGGGGGCGATTTCTCCGGGAATGTAGGAGCGCACCTGATTCACATCAAGCTCCGGCTGCTGCAATTCTGCTTTTAGCTCCCCTGCAGAAGGGACTGCACTAGCTCCATCCACTGAGGTGAGGGCAGAAAAATCAGCTCCATTTCCTGTGACAGAGCATTCGATTTCCCGTGGATTCAAGCCTGGCTCAACAAGCACCTTGTAATCCCACTTGAAGGCCTCCTGCAAGGCTTCCTTCAGCTGCTCAAAATCCCCTGCCTTTGCCGCTCCCACGGAGCTTCCTGCGCTGCAGGGCTTTACAAAAAGCGGGTAGCCAAAATCCTGTTCTGCGGAAGCCACGAGCTTGTGCAATTTTTCAGAATCCCATTCCGTTTGTGCCACATCTCCACTGTGGAGGCACAGGTGGGGCAGCACTGGCAAGCCTGCATTATGCCAGAGGGCCTTGGTAATTTCCTTGTCCATGGCAACGCCGCTGGAAATGCAGCCACAGCCAGTGTAGGGGATGGAGGCCATGTCAAAAAGCCCTTGGATGGTTCCGTCCTCTCCGTAGGTTCCGTGGAGCACCAAGAATGCCGCATCAACTCTGAGGTTTATAAAGATGTTGCCTGCCCCAACCACTCGGATTCCGTTGGCACAGCCGCCACCGGGAACAATCATCACTTCTCGGTGGCCATCCTGCTTAATTTCCAAAAGGGCTTCTTCTTGTTCACGGATATGAGTTATTTGGGTGTGATCCTGATAGAACCAGCGGCCCTCCTTGGAAATGCCGATGAGGATGATGTCATATTTTTCCTTGTCGAGATGACGAACGATAGAAGTGGCGGACACGATGGAAACCTCATGCTCTCCTGAACGACCGCCGTAAATAACTGCAATATTCATGTTCACTCCTCACTGTGATTTGACTTTTGCTTTAAGTCTATTTTTTTATAAAGCCCATTTCTGCCAGGGCAGCTTTAGCCTCGGCAATTTCGTCATAGGGCATGACAAAATCCTTGTAAATAATGGAATTTTCGTGGGCCTTGCCTAAAAGCAGCACCAAATCCCCCTGCTGTGCCTGGGCAAAGGCGGTACGAATGGCTGTTTGCCGATGGGGAACAATCAAAAGCCCGGAGTCCTCATCCCGCTTTCCCTCCTGACGGCAGCCCACTGCAATGTCCTCCAGCAATGCCTCTGGATCTTCCCCTCGGGGATCCTCATCTGCCAGCACCACCACGTCGCACCAGTGGGCCGCAATCCGTCCCTGCTCAGGCCGCTTGGTGGTGTCCCGCTCTCCACCTGAGCCAAAGACAACAAGGATTTTGCCGGAAACTCTTTGCCGCAGGGGAGGAAAGATGGTTTCAAAGGAGGAGGGTGTGTGGGCATAGTCCACAATTACCTCAAAGGGCTGCCCGCAATCTACCACAGTCATGCGTCCTGTCACTGGCTCCAAGTGCTTGGCCTGCTCCGCAACCTCCTCTAGGGGAAGGCCGGTGACGGTGGCAACTGCCAGTGAGGCTGCCATGATGTTGTATGCGTTGAAGGCGCCGCTGGTGGGAGCCTCCACCATCAATTCCTTTCCCTCCAAGGGGGGGATATTGCCCTTCATGGTAAAGCTGATGCCAGAGCCATCCTGCCGCAAGCTGATGTTGGCTGCCTCCACAAAGGGAATGGCTGGCGGGTTTGCTGCCACAGACTCTTTTCCTCGTCCCGCCTCGCCGTGGCTGGTAAAGCCCGTGACGGGAGCCTTTGTTGCTTCCACAAAGTAGCTGGCAGCAGGGTCCTCCAGATTTACAATGCCGAAGGCGGGAGCCTGCCGCTCCGTTCCCCCGATGGTTTTTATGTGGTCATGCTTGTCCAAGGCCCTGAACAGGTTGGCCTTGTCGTTGCGGTACTGCTGGTAGGTTCCGTGGAATTCCAGATGCTCCTGGGTCACGTTCATCCACAGGGCTCCATCAAAGAGCACGTTGCCCAAGCGGTTGGTTTTTGGGGAAAGTCCGTGGGAGGAGGACTCCACCACCGCATACTGGCAGCCAGCTTCCACCATTTCGTAAAGCTGCCGCTGGACGATGGGAGCCTCTGGTGTGGTCTGGTGCTCCGGGTTTGCAATGGCATCTCCCCCCAAGGAATACTGCACGGTGGAGATAAAGCCTGCCTTTTTGCCCATTCGCCGCAAAAGCTGCCACACAAAGGACACGGTGGAGCTTTTCCCCTCGGTTCCGGTGACCCCAAGAACAATGAGCTTGCGGGAAGGGGAGTCGTAGAAGCAGTCTGCAATGGGAGACATGGCAAAGCGGGTGTCCGGCACTTGTACCAAGGGCGGCACAGGCAGTCCCTGCCGCTTTCGCTGGGAAATGGCTGCTTCTACCTGAGAAGGGAGCTGATCTTGATATAAAATTGCCGCCGCAGCCTTTTCTATGGCTTGGGGAATAAAGCTGTTTCCGTGGACGTGGGTTCCTGGCAGGGCAAAGAAGAGGCTTCCTGGGGTAACAGCACGGGAGTCAAAGCATAGGCTCTGTATCAGGGTTTTCCCCTCTGATTCTGTTACGGTGACAGGAGGTGAAAGGGGCTTTTCCATGGTGCCATCATTCAGTGATTCAATAAGTTGTGCAAGGAATTTTTCCATAAGAATGGAGTATAACAGGATTATCTCAATTGTAAAAGTGCCATTCTGTGATATAATGGAATACGAGTATTTTCAAGGAGGAGAAGGTGACAAAAAAACTCATATTAATTGGTGGGCTCCTATGTTTAGGAGCTTTGCTGTGGGCTAAACCGGGGAACACCATGTACGTAAATGTGGAGGAGGCTGAATTAAAGTCTGGTACTGGATTTTTTTCCTCCAGCCGAGGATATTTGCCCTATGGTGCCAAGGTAACAATCATACAAGAATCGGGCAAATGGATAGAGGTGGAAAGTCAGGACAATAGCAAGGTTTCCGGTTGGCTTCCAGCTTCTAGTCTCACCAAGAAGAAGATTCTTGCTGATGATGGCTATAACCGTGTTTCAGCCTCAGCAGATGAGCTGGCTTTGGCGGGAAAGGGCTTTTCTGCTGAAGTGGAAGCCCTGTACACGACGGAGGCAAATGCCGTCGTCTATCAGCTGGTGGATGACATCGAGGCCACTCCCATCGATAAGTCCGGTCTCTGGGAATTCATCCAGCAGGGAAAGCTGTCTGATGGCTCTGGAGGTGAAAAATGAAAATTGTCAAGATGCTTCTCTTGTGTTTAGTTTTTTCCGTTGTGCTTGCCTCTTGTGCCGTGATGAAATCCATGGGAGAGGTGACTTCCTTTGTGGGGGATCTTACGGGAAATGACAATCTGTCTGCTGTGGGAGATTCTGTTGCTGCCGTTGCAGAGGCGAGCGCTCCCATTTCCCCTGAGCAGGAATATTACATCGGTCGTTCTGTCACGGCTTCCTTGCTGGGCTCCTATAAGCTGTATTCAAGTCCAGAGCTTACTAATTATGTAAACATGGTATGCCAGGTTTTGGCCATGAATTCCCAGCGACCCCAGCTTTACAAGGGCTATTATGTGGCGATACTAGATACCGACCAAATCAATGCCTTTGCTTCCTCTGGTGGTCATATTTTGGTAACACGTGGATTATTGGAATGTGCTACCAGCGAAGATGCCCTGGCAGCAGTGCTTGCCCATGAGATTGCCCATATCCAGCTGCAGCATGGCATTAAGGCCATCAAGGGAGATCGCTGGACAAATGCAGCCTTAACAACGGCATCCTCTTCCCTCTCCGTTTTGTCAGATGGGGAGTTGAAGGAAGTTGTAGATGCCTTTGATGAATCTGTAAATAGCGTTGTTTCTACCATGGTGAACACTGGGTATTCTCAGTCTCAAGAGTACGATGCTGACGAGACAGCCTTGGAGATTATGGCCTCCGCTGGATATAATCCCCATGCCATGACAGAAATGCTGGGTGAGTTGAAGGCTCGTCAGCCCAAGTCTTCTGGTGGCTTTGCTTCTACCCATCCTTCTGCCGACAAGCGGCTTAAGCAGGTGGAAAAAAAATTGAAGAAATATGCTGCAATTTCAGTGCCTGAGACACGAGTTGCCCGATACAATCACATGATGACTATTTATTAAAGGAGGGGAGTTATGGGGAAGGAGCATACAAGAGTCAAAAATCACCTGATTCGTGTGGCTGTCATTGTGGTAGCTACAGTGGCTGTGGTGCTGTTGTTGGAAGGGCTATCTCTTTTCCAGCGTCCAGAAAATATGTTGTATGACAGCCGCATGGTTCGTACTGCTCCTTCCCACCGCCCCTCCGATGAAATCGCTGTAATATTGCTTGACCAGGACAGCTTGGACTGGGCCCAGCAGGAATTTGGTTGGTCTTGGCCTTGGCCTCGCAGTGCTTACGGCGATATTGTTTCCTATTTTAATCTGGGCGGGGCGGCCTCGGTAGCCTTTGATGTGCTTTTTACCGAGCCCTCCGTCTATGGCTCCCAAGATGATGAGGCTTTTGCTACTGCCTGCCGTGACTATGGCCGTGTGGTGCAAACCGTGTACTTTGATACAATTCAAGGAACCGCGTCTGATTGGAAGTCTTCCTTTCCCCCGCCTCCCCTGAAGGAAGCTCTGGGAGAAGCTCCCGCAGCTTCTGACGAATCCCTGCTCTTCCCCATAGATTCTATCGCTGCTTCCGCCGCAGTTTTGGGCAATATTACCGGTTCCTCCGACTGGGACAAGGTGATTCGTCGGGCCAAAGCCTATCGCCCCTTCCAGTCCTATTTAATCCCTACCTTGGGAATGGCATCCTTGTATGCAGCTGGAGAGGACGGGCCGGATCCTGCCCAGGAACCAGCTGAAGGCCGGCTCTTGCGGTTCCAGCCCTCCTTGGACAGCTATGTTCCCTACAGTGCGGGGCAAATCCTCCAAAGCTATTACGCCATTCAAACCGGCCGAGAGCCCTTGCTGGAAAGCGAGCTGTTCCAGGATATGTACGTGTTCTTTGGCTTTTATGCTCCTGGCCTCTTCGATATCTGCACTACTCCTGTTTCTGCCGTCTATCCTGGTGTGGGAGTCCACATCACCCAGCTGGATAATTATCTGCAGGATTCCTTCCTGACTCCAGTGTCCTTCCCAGTGAGGCTTTTGTTGGTGGTGCTGCTTGCCCTGTTGGGAGCCATTCCCCTGTCCTTGGGAGAGCTTTTTCGGCTCCACAAGCTGAATGTCCTTATGTCTGTGGCATCGGTGGTGGTTTTTGGTTTGCTCTTTGTGCTTCTTTCCTATGTCATCTTCAATGTAGGCTTTGTCCTCCCCATGATGCCTCCCTTGGTGGCCCTCCTTCTGGCATTTTTCTCGGCCATGGTTGTTTCCTATAGACAGGAGGGACGGCAGCGACGCTACCTCAAGTCCGCTTTCCGTCATTACTTGAGTCCTGCTGTCATAGACACCTTGATTGCCCATCCAGAAAGCTTGGTGCTTGGTGGCGAGCGTCGGCATATCAGCATTTTCTTTTCCGATGTGCAGGGCTTTACCAGCATTTCCGAGGGATTAAGTCCAGAAGAGCTCACCTCCTTGCTGAATGATTATCTTTCCCAAATGACGGATATCTTGCTTGAATCAGGAGGCACCATCGACAAGTACGAGGGGGATGCCATCATCGCCTTTTGGAATGCCCCTGTGGAGCTGCCTGACCACGGACGGCGGGCGGTGGAGACCATGATTCGCTGTCAGGAAAAGCTTGCCCAGCTACGTCCTGAATTGGAGCGGCGGGCAGGCCGTCCCTTTTACATGCGGGTTGGCATTAACACTGGCGATGCCGTTGTTGGCAACATGGGAAGCTCCAGCCGCTTTGACTATACCATGCTGGGAGACTCGGTAAACCTTGCCGCCCGCCTAGAGGGCTTGAACAAGCAGTTTGGAACCTATTCCATGTGCAGCGCCGCCAGCAAAGAGGAGGCCCAGGAGTTTGGAACGGAGCTGTGCTTCCGGGAGCTGGCTCGTGTGGCTGTGGTGGGAAAAAAGGAAGCCGTGACCGTATTTGAGCCTATGAGGGCCAGCGAATATGCAGGGCGGCAAGCTATTTTGGAAGCCTTTTCTCAAGGTCTCCAGCTCTTTTATCAGGGAAAATTCCAAGAAGCCTTGGCCGCATTTTCTGCAATCCAAAAGGATGATGCTCCTGCCGCCCATTACGTGGAAAAGTGTCGTGAATTGCTGGAAAACCCACCTGACATGAGCTGTTGGGAAGGGGTGTGGGTGGCTACCTCAAAATAAGTCTAGCTCCGCCAGCACAATGGAGAGAAAGAGTATGGCACAGCCTGCAATCATTGCTGGAGTCAAGGTTTCCCGTAAGAAAATCCATGAGAAAAATACTCCAAAAAAGGCTTCCAAGGACAGTATGATTGCAGCCACGGAAGTTGGAGTGTGTTTTTGACAAATATTTTGTAATAAAAAGGCCAGCAAGGTGCTGAAAATTCCCAAGTACAGGATGGAAAGCAGGGTTCTTGTGTTTGCCAGCTGTGCCAAGGGAACTGGCCCCTCAAGGAAGGGAGCCAAAATCCAAGACAGGAGGGCCGCTGTTGCCAGCTGCAGCACTGTCAGCAGGATGGCATCCTCGGTGGCATTGTAATGGGCAATGAAGATTATCTGCAGGGCAAAGAAAATGCCGCAAAACAAGGTCATCACATCTCCCTTGTTCATCAGCAGACTGTCCTGCAGGGTGAGCAGGGCTACTCCTACCATGGCCATAATCGAAGCAATAATAATCCTGATTCCAGGAAAACGATGGGTAAAGAGCCAGAGAATCAGAGGTACAAAGATAACGTATACTGTGGTGAGAAAGGCATTCTTTCCTGCCGTAGTGTATTGGATTCCAATGGTTTGCAGCAGATAGGCCAAAAAAAGACAAATGCCAATAATTCCTCCGTGGAGCAGGATGGAAGGAGTTATTCTTTTGATTTTCTTTGCGCACAGCAAAGCCAACCCCACCGCTGCAATGGTAAAGCGAAGGGCCATCATATACACTGGTGGAATCGTGTCTACAGTATCCTTCACCACCACAAAGGCAAAGCCCCAAATAGCTGTGGTAATAAGCATTCCTAATGAAGCAAGCAGGGTGATTGTATTTTTTCTCAAGAATCTGTCCTTTTTCTGGAGTTTTATATTCAGAACTATATCCGTAATATATAGAATTGGCAATGTCAAAGGAATATGGAGTCTTTGCAATGGATTCTTTTGTTTGCGAAGATTTCAATAATTTTCATAATTACGTAAAAAACTCAAAAATTTGTAATAAAATGCAGTAAATGTATTGATTTTCTTTTCGTTTTGTAGAATACTAAGAACAGGTAGTATTATGACGCAGAAAGAAAATATGTCTTTGAATCCCTTTGTTCGTTTTTGGGGAGTGTTGGTATTCTGCTTTCTCTTTTTGACACTTTGTATCCTGTCTTTGGCCTTGTTTCATGCAGAGCCTTCTGTTTTAGTACAGGGTACAGCCGAAACTGGTGCTGCTGTAGCAGAGATACCCTTGATTGAAGATTTGGTTCCACAAGAAGGCTCAAGCCTTCCTATTGTAGAGGTTTCCTTTAACGAGAGTGCAGTAAGAAAAGCTGAATCCTTTTTTGCAGAAGAGCTGGCCGATTCCCTCGGTGCTATGGTAACTGACTACGAAAATCAGTTGGATCCAGGTTTGGAATTCTATCGAGCTCTTCCTACAAGAACGGCGGTGGAATGGTTTTACACTAATGTAACCGGTGATATGGATGTGGCTTTGGCAATCCTTCAGGAAGCTGATAAAAACAACATCCCCTTATCATTGGCATTTTCCTTGGCATATACAGAAAGCCGATATAAGCCAAGTGCTATCAACAAGAACACCAATGCATCTATCGATCGTGGTGTGTTCCAGTTGAACAACAAGTCCTTTCCTGCATTGGTGGAGGCCGATTTTTACGACCCCTACATTAGTGCCAAGTATGGATTGGCTCACTTGCGGTTCTGTCTGGACACTGCTGGCAATGAGGTTTCTGCCTTGGCCATGTACAACGCAGGAACAAATCGTGTTCGTAACAATGGAACACCACAAATGACCTTGAACTACATTTCCAAAATCCAGACCTATCGTCAAGGTTTGGATGATTTGTTTGAGTCAGAGGTTATGGCAGTGTATACTCACATGGGTGATTCTGCCATTGCAATGTTGACAAAATAGGAGAGTCCCTCCTCCTGGACTACCTCCTGTACACACTCTATGCCTTGGGATGTGGGAAATTCTATCATGACAGAGTTTCCGCCGCCCAAGGTTTTTTTTATTTTTTCTTTGACTTGTTTTTTCACTTTATCCTTGGAAATGAATATTGAAAGGAGCTTTTGTGGTGGCTCTAGGCTTAAAAGCGTAATTACCTTGGATGCCTCTAAATCCACATCTGGAATGACCCCACCCTCTTTTTGGAGTGCATGGGCTTCATGCTTATTATAATGAGGAGAAAATTTCCAGGTTGAATATTCACCTGTGCCCATGGCCTCTGCTAGAAAAAGATAGTGGCTGTGTTTTTTTTGGAAGGCTGCAATGAATTTTTTCTGGAAAGGCTTAAGGCAATCATTTTCAAAGTTGAGGGGAAACATTTCCAGTGCTTTCAAGTCGCCGGGGGTGCCCTTGGCCATAATGCCAAAGCCCACGACCGTCTTGCAGTCCTTTACTCGGCGGGCGGTGTGCTTCATGGCGGCTATATAATGCTCCTGCAGGTAGTCCTGGATATTGTCTCCTTCCACCAAGGTATCTGGAGCCATTTTTTTGCCAGCCCAGAAGAGGGTGAACATGGCCTGTTGCTTTTGGCCGTTGTCTAGGCTTTCCTCCAAATCTGCTAGCTGTACTGTCCAAGCTGGAGCACCATGTCCACCAAGGCTAGAGCCCCAATCCTTCATTACTGGTTCCAGAAATACGAGGATACCGGCTTCTTCGGCTTTTTTCAAAAGGGTCCGTAAATCAGCAAGGTAGGCTTCGTTGTACTGGTCTGGTGCCTCACCCTCCACATCCTCCCAGAGAATCTGCCAGCGAAGCAGGGTGATGTTGTACTTTTGTAAGGCTGCAAAAAAAGTATCCGCTTGGGAAATGCTGGGAATGGGAAAATCCTTAGAATAGGGGGATACGGTGGCCCCTTGAAAAATCCGCTTTTTCCCTTGGCTGTCAACAATATTCCCGTCTTGAATTGAAATGATTGCTTCATGCTTCATGGCCTGCTCCTGTATAATTCTCTGTGGATACAAAAATAGACCACCCCAAGAATACCTTGGATAGTGGCCTATCTTGTGATTCTATCGTTGTAAAGCATAGAATGCTTATTCTGTCAAAATCTTGATAACCTGTGCCTTGTCGGTGGTATTCAGAATTTCCTGTCTCTTTTCAGCGCTCTTGAACAGGAGGCTTACCTCTGCAAGGAACTGCAGGTGGGGTCCTGTCTTGTTTACTGGAGAGAGTGTCATAATGAAAATCCGGCATGGCTCCTGATCCAAGGAGTCAAAATCTACAGGATTATCGGAAACACCGATACAGGCGACGAGATCAGATACGGTGTCTGTCTTTCCGTGAGGAATGGCGATTCCATGCTTCATACCAGTAGACATCTTCCGTTCACGATCAAGCACACATTCTCTAGCGGCATCCTTATCTGTAACCTTTCCGGCAGAAATCAGGATGTCCAGCATCTCATCAATAATTTCTTCTTTTGTTGTACCTTTGAGATGCAAATTAACAGTTTCGGGTGTTAATACAGTTCTTAAGTTCATAAGGTCAGTTTATGCCGACTTGACCGAAAAGTCAAGAAAAAAACTAGATTTTCGTTAAAATTTCCCCTTCTTTCTGATATACTTGAAACATGACAAACACAGATAAATTTCTTGCGGATATAAAGCGAATCATCAAGCGAAATAGGGGGAGTGATGCTGCTTACGATGGAATGGAGTGCAGTCGCCAGGTGGCACAGCTTTTTTGCTCTTATTACAAGGATTTAGGCGATTTGCCCAATTCCATTTCCGAGTATTGGCTCAATACCTACATTGTAACGAGTGATGAAATTTCAGAGGAGCCAAATCGGGAGCATCAAGATTGGCTTGCAGATGCGCTGGAATTTTTAGCTGGAGAGGAGGGTGAGTTCAAGTCTATTACGCAAAGGGATTGGCTTGCCTTGCGGGACTTGATTAATTATGAGGCAGAAGAATTGCCTGTAGAAGTGCTTTCTTCTCTCATGGGTCTATTGCTGGAACGAGGAGCCTTGTAAGTGTCTGCTGTGGTGAAAAACCTTTGTACACCTGAAGCTGTTGCAGCATTGTATGAAGCCTGTTCCCTTTGTCCAAGAGCTTGTAAGGCTCCCAGATCTGCCGGGCCTGCTGGTTTTTGTGCCGAGCCTGCTGCTGTTCGTGCTGGAGTGGCCTGCCTTCATTTTGGAGAGGAGCCGCCCATTACGGTGCATGGTGGCTCTGGAACAATTTTTATTTCAGGCTGCAATCTGGGCTGTGCCTTTTGCCAGAACTACCAGATTTCCCAGCAGGGCATGGGGGCAGCTTTGAGCACTGATGACTTTGCCAAAGTGTGTCTTGCCTTGGAGTCAGCGGGAGCGGAAAACATCAACATTGTAACGGGCAGCCATGCAGTGCCTGCCATTGTAGCAGGATTGACGGAGGCTCGGCTCCGAGGAATGAGCTTGCCCATTTGCTGGAATTCCTCTGCCTACGAAAAGGTGGAGGTTTTAAAGCGGCTGCAGGGCTTGGTGGATATCTGGCTGCCTGATTTTAAGACCATCAATCCAGAGACAAGTGCAGCCCTCTTCAAGGCAAGGGATTATCCCCAGCGAGCCCAGGAAAGCATTCTTTTTATGCTGGAAAATAGTCCCCTAAAGATTCAGCAGGTGAAGGGTCGCGATAAATTGCTGCAGGGAGTCATTGTTCGCCACCTGTTCTTGCCCGGTCACTTAGATGACACAATCTTGACCCTGGAATGGCTCAAAAAGCATGTGGACGGAAAGGCCTATCTTTCCCTTATGTCCCAGTATACCCCAGTTCCCTTCGTGGAGGAGGAAGAAAAGCTTTCTCGCAGGCAAAATCAATTGTCGGCCCTGGAAAATAGACTGGTTTCTCAAGATGAATTCCAGGATTTGCAGGATATTCTGGCGGCTTTTGATTTCAAGTACTTGTTCTATCAGGAATTGGTGGAGGATACAGAATGGTTGCCGGATTTTAACCGAGTGCAGCCCTTTTCCTATGAGCTGGCAAAACCTGTGTGGCATTGGCGTGAGGGCTTTGTGTAGGTGGAAAGCAGGGAAAACCCCTCATTTTTTGCCTTTCACTTTTGCCGTTCCTGTGGTATAATTTTTTGTATGAGTACTCCTATAGAAATTCCTCGTCTAACTGGTACCGCCATTCCGCTGGGTGCCCTAAAGACAAAGCATAGCTGTGGTATTGGTGAATATCCCGACTTGGTGGCCTTTGCCTCATTCTGCAAGAAGGCTGGCCTTTCTTTGATTCAGCTTTTGCCGGTGAACGACACTGGCACGGAAAGCTCGCCCTACAGCGCTCTTTCGGCCTTTGCCCTTCATCCCATTTACATTAGTATTGAGGCTTTGCCCGAATACAAGACTGTTTCTTCTCCTGTAAAAAAGGCGGTAAAGGCCCTGCACCAAGCTCATGATGATGCTCCTCGTTTTGATTACCGTCAGCTGCGATACGGAAAGCTTGATGTGCTGAAAATGGTTTATGGGGATAATAAGCTTGCCATTGCCCAGCTATGGAGTGATTCTCATTCTGATTTACGCAATTGGTTTGCCAAGAATCAGTGGGTGGTGGAATATGCCGTGTTCATGGAGCTGAAGAATGAATTCATGGAGGCCTCCTGGCGGCAGTGGCCTAAAAAATTCAGCTCCATGAAGCAGGACAAGATTATAGAGCGCTGGGAAACCAGGGACTTGCGGGAAGGCCACCTGTTCCATGTGTGGCTGCAGTGGCGTGCCTTCGGCCAGTTCCAGCAGGCAGCGGAGGCAGTGGCTCAAAAGGGCATCATGCTGAAGGGGGACATCCCCATCATGATGAACGAGGATTCCGCCGACGCTTGGGCCCACCCTGAGTTCTTTGACGACACCATGCGGGCCGGCTCTCCTCCAGACGGCTTCAATCCTACTGGCCAGAACTGGGGCTTCCCCGTGTACCGCTGGAAAAATCTTGCAAAGTCAGATTATTCTTGGTGGAAAGCTCGTTTGGCTTGTGCCAGCAATTTTTATCAGGCCTACCGCATAGACCACGTGCTGGGCTTTTTCCGCATTTGGGAAACCTCCAGCCATGAGACCACCGCCATGATGGGCCGCACCGAGCCCTCCGTACCCATTTCCACCAGGGAGCTGGAGAAGGCGGGCTTTGACTCGGACCGAATCCGCTGGCTTTCCCAGCCCCACGTGCCCACCCGTGCCATCGAGGAGGTGAACAACAACGACTACCTTGGAACCCACGGCTATCTTCAGCTGTTGATGGAGCGAATCGGCGAGGAGGAGCTGTGGCTGTTCAAGCCGGAGATTGCAGGCGACCGAGACATCTTGGAGCGGGAGGATATTCCTGAACCAGTGCGCTGCCGTCTGGCAGAGTTCTGGCGGAACCGGACGCTGATTCCGCTGGGCAAGGACAAGCTCTTGCCCCTGTGGACTTACAAGGATACAACCGCCTGGCAGAGCCTTTCAGACGAGGAGCGGGAGCGTCTGGACAAGCTGGTGGCCACCAAGCAGAAGAAGCAGGAGGGCTTGTGGGAAAAGCAGGCCCGGACCCTGCTGGGAGAGCTGACCTCCGCCACCGACATGATTGCCTGTGCCGAGGACTTGGGAGCCAATCCTGAGTCGGTTCCCCGTGTTCTGGATGAGCTTTCCATCCTGCGGCTCTGCGTTGTCCGCTGGTACCGCCACTGGCAGGAGGAGGGGCAGCCCTTTGTGGACTTTGCCGACTATCCTGCCAAGAGCGTGGCAACCTCCTCTGTCCATGACTCCTCCACCCTGCGGCTGTGGTGGCTTACGGAGCAGGATGCGGCTGACTTCTATCGGGACTTTCCCCCGGGGCAAGATGAAGGTGACGTTGAGGTGGGAATCTACACGCCGGAAACCGCCCGTTACCTTCTGTCCCGCATTGCGCAGACTGCCAGCAGCTTCTGCATCCATCCCATTCAGGATTTCTTGGCATTGGGGGCAGCCTACTACAGCGGCGACCCGGAGCAGGAGCGGGTGAACATTCCCGGTAGCGTCAACGAGTTCAATTGGACCTATCGGCTACCTGCCACAGTGGAGGAGCTTTCCCAGGACAAGGACTTGCAGGCTGCTATCAAGGAAGTAGTCACCATTCATAAAAAGGCAAAGGCTTCAAAAAAAGCTTCTGCTAAGAAAAAATCATAACCAATGGTTTGAGAGGAGTTCTGAGTAAGGAGTATGATGATGGATTTTGGAAAGAAAAATAATGGACTGACTCTATTTGAAGGTGAATATTCCCAATTCAATCCGGGATACACCATAAACGAATTTCATATTTCACGAGAAATTCGAGCCAAGTGCGATTTTGATGAAGGTCTCTTTGCTTCAACAGGAAACGTGATTCTTTCTAATACCAAGGCAGTGCGTCTCTTTGCCAAAAAGCTCAACGATATGATTGCCCAGGAGATTCCAGATCCTGTGGAAGCAGGCAAGCTCATGGTAAGGGCTGGAGAGCTGAATGCCATGGGACTTATTGATGAGATTTTTCATTATGTTTGTGCCTTGTTCCGCCGTGACATCAACAGCTCTGTCTTTGAGCTTTTGCTGGAGCTGCTCGATGATGAGTTTGGCCGTGAGGCAATAGACGGCCTGCTTTCAGCCTTTAACAAGGACTTTCCACCCACTGCAATTTTCCGCGGAGAGGTGGGGTATCATGAATACCTGGAAAAACAGGGGCTTGATCCGGTGACAGGATTAACCCGCTCCAATCGTGCCAGCACCTTGGAGGAGATGATTCTCTTGAGGCTTGCCAACGAAAATCCCGCC
Organism: Treponema sp.; assembly: GCA_045586625.1. Taxonomy (GTDB): domain Bacteria; phylum Spirochaetota; class Spirochaetia; order Treponematales; family Treponemataceae; genus Treponema_F. The sequence continues at coordinate 17,508 of JAZNAS010000012.1, read as the reverse complement.
TTCAAGCCCTTTTACTTTATGTTTGGTGATGACAAGCTGAAGGAGAGCTTCCTCTACGACATCGTGTGGGGCAGAATTCAGGCCTTTTTCATGGGGCAGCCGGGATTCGGGCCCAATGGCAACAGCCTCATCGCCATGCTCAAGGAGCCGGTGAAATTCAGCCCCCACAGCCTCAAGGGACAGCTGGACTACATCCGCACCCACTGGAAGGATCTGCTGGGCGAGTGGCTGGCACGACTTTTGGCCGGCATGGACATGATTAGCGAGGAGGAAAAGGCCGCCTGGGCCCCGCTGAATCTTGATCCCACTGCTGGAATCGACATGGAGCCCTACAGCTATGACTCCCTGATGAACGAGTACGAGCGGTTCAGCCCCGACCGTGACTGGATGCCCAAGGTGGTGCTGATGGCCAAGACGGTGCTGGTGTGGCTGGACCAGCTTTCCCGCCAGTATAATCGAGAGATTACCCGCCTGGACCAGATTCCCGACGAGGAGCTTGACCTGTTGGCCCGGCGGGGCTTTACCGGCCTGTGGCTCATCGGCCTGTGGGAGCGCTCCCATGCCAGCAAGCGAATCAAGCAGATTTGCGGCAACCCGGAGGCGGCTGCTTCTGCCTACAGCCTCTACGACTACGACATCGCCCAAGGCTTAGGCGGCTGGGATGCGGTGGACAACCTGCGCCGCCGTCTGTGGGCACGGGGAATCCGCCTTGCCTCCGACATGGTTCCCAACCACACCGGCATGGACTCCCACTGGATTAACGACCGCCCCGACCTCTTTGTCCAGACACGGGATTGTCCCTTCCCAGGCTACACCTTCAACGGGGAGAACCTTTCCCTCAGCAACAGGGTGGGAGTCTATCTGGAGGATCACTACTACAACAAGAGCGACTGCGCCGTGGTGTTCAAGCGGGTGGACCATCACACTGGCGACGTCCGCTACATCTACCACGGAAACGACGGCACGGGAATGCCCTGGAACGACACGGCCCAGATTGACTTCCTGAACCCGGAGGCACGGGAGGCTGTCATGCAGGAGATTCTCCACGTGGCCAGGAATTTCCCCATTATCCGCTTTGATGCCGCCATGGTGCTGGCAAAGAAGCATATTCGCCGCCTGTGGTATCCCCAGCCAGGCTGCGGTGGTGACATCGCCAGCCGCTCCGACTATGCCCTGAGCACGGAGGAATTCGAGCGGCGGATTCCCAACGAGTTCTGGCGTGAGGTGGTGGACCGGGTCGCCCAGGAGGTGCCGGACACCCTGCTTTTGGCGGAGGCCTTCTGGATGATGGAGGGCTACTTTGTGCGGACACTGGGAATGCACCGTGTCTACAACAGCGCCTTTATGAACATGCTGAAGCGGGAGGAAAACTTCAAGTACCGCTCCACGATTAAGAACACCATCGAATTCGACCCGCAGATTCTCAAGCGCTACGTAAACTTTATGAACAACCCCGACGAGGAGACCGCCGTGGCCCAGTTCGGCAAGGACGACAAGTATTTTGGAGTCTGCACCCTGATGGTCACCATGCCGGGGCTGCCCATGTTCGGCCACGGCCAGATTGAGGGCTTTACGGAAAAGTACGGCATGGAATTCACCAAGGCCTACTGGGATGAAACTCCTGACGAAAGCCTGATTCAGCGCCACCAGAGGGAAATCTTCCCCCTGATGAAGAAGCGCTATCTTTTTGCCGAGATTGAGAATTTCCTCTTCTTTGACGTGTGGAACGAGGGGCAGGTGAATGAGAATGTCTTTGCCTATTCCAATCGCTGTGGCACAGAGCGGGCGGTGGTCTTTTATAACAACGTGTACCAGCAGGCTTCCGGCTGGATTAAGGAATCCTGCAAGTATGCGGTGAAGACGGGCAACGGAGACGAGATCCGCATGGAAACCCGCTCCATAGGCCATGCCCTGGGGCTGAATCCTGACCCCAAGAACTACTGCATCTTCCGTGAGCAGCGCAGCGGCCTGTGGTTTATCCGTTCTGCCGCCGAGATTTGCAACAACGGCCTGTTCCTCCAGCTCAACGGCTTTGAGACCCAGGTGATGATGGACATTTCCCAGGTCACCGACGACGAGACGGGCAAGTATCGCATCCTCTGCGAAACCTTGGCTGGAAGCGGTGTTTCCGACATTGAAACAGCCCTGCGGGAAATCTTCTTGAAGGATTTGTACCGGGCCTTTACCGCTGTTGTTTCTCCAGAGTTCCTTGACCAGATTGCCTTGTTCGGCATGACTCCCGTCCAACTAGCCCATGGTCAGAAAAATGCCAAAGCTAAGTTGCCTTCTGTGGCTTCCCTTGTTAGCACTCTGGAAGAACCCATGAAAAACTGGTTCACTGTGGCAGATGAGTTTATCGAAGGAAACTATGGTGCTTCTCAGGTTGTAGACAGAAGCGCGTGCGGAAAGATGGATTCCGTGGAAAAGCTTTGGTCGGGCTTTAAGAAGAGCTTTACCCAGCTGCTAAAAACCTTTGCAGAGGGACAAAAAGCGGTGGCTGCCAGTGCTGGTGCAGCCGCTAAAGCTGCTTCCAAAGCTGGTGCAAAGAAAACTACTGCAGAAACTGCTCCATCACGTGCTTCTGAGGAAGGTGCATTGTCCTTTAACTTGGCTTTGGCCCAGGGTATCCTTTCTCGGCCTGCGTCTACACAGATGCTCGCAGGATTGGCAGTGGCCGCAAGCCTACAGTCTGTATTGGGAAAAAAAGCTACCGCAAAAGACACCGCTGCCCTTGTTTCCTTGTGGGGCTTGGAGCGAAAGCTGCAGGACCTGCTGCTGAATCGTGGTATTCCTGTTGCAGCTACCAGCTTGCCCCTGAAAACCATGGTGGTGGTCTTGCCCTTCCTGGACTTGCTGCCTCAGCTGAAGCAAGCCGACACCACCACAAAGCCTGATGCCAAGGCGGTAAAGAAGGTGGCTGGAATTATGGTGGACACCATTGTTCATAGCAAGGCTGCTGGTGCCGTTGCAGGTGTCAATCTCTTTGATAATGTGCTGTGGTTCAATCAGGAGCTCATGAGTGAGGCTCTGTGGTACGCTGTGGCGGTTCCTGCCTTCATTGGTGGCGGTCTGGATGAATCCACCAAGGAAGCCTTGGAAGCTGTGGCAAAAGCCTTGGCTACAGCCCAGAAAAAGGCTGAATACCAGGCAGACCAGTTGTGTGAGCTGCTTCCTCCTCCAAAAGTAAAAAAGCCAAAGTCAGGAAAGGCTGCTTCCAAGGCAAAGCTGGCGGCTGGTGAGAAGGGGGCAAAGGGCAAGGAAACAAAAAAAACTGCTGAAACAAAGTTGCCGGATTCAAAGGCTGAAAAAAAAGCTGATGACTCTGACTCAAAGAAAGTGAAAAAATAGTATCTTTATAGATGGAGGCACTTCCTTGAATCAAAGAGAAATTGGTTTAAGGAAGTGTAGTTTTTTATATCAAATCATAATTTTAAGGATTTCCTATGATAAGGATATGGAAAAAAAGTTGGATGTATTTTTTAATTTTTAGTATTTTGTTTGGAGCATTCGGTTGTATTGAGGAGAAAAATATGGAAGGTCAAATTGATTCTGTAAAAAATTATGAGGTGGCCACTGGTGAAGCTGCTTCACGGGTGTATCTTGCGGGGGGCTGCTTTTGGGGAGTGGAGCAGTACTTTGCTCTGGTTCCCGGTGTACTGGATGCAATGTCGGGATATAGCCAGGGAGCTGTGGAGAATCCGAGCTACGAAGAGGTGTGTACAGGAACCACTGGCCATACGGAGACGGTGCAGGTGGTATACGATTCCTCCGTGGTGAGCTTGAGGCATTTGTTGGAGCTGTATTTTGACATCATCGATCCTTATAGCATCAACAAGCAGGGAAATGACCGAGGCCCCCAGTACCGAACAGGCATTTATTATACAAAGGAGGCCGACGGACAGATTGCCCAATCCTTTATTGCAGAAAAGCAGGCCGCCACTGACAGAAAGATTGTGGTGGAGGTGGAGCCGGTAAGGAATTTCTTTCCTGCAGAAGCATATCATCAGGATTATCTTGAAAAAAATCCCTTTGGCTACTGCCACATCAGTCGGGACAAGTTCAGGAAGGCGGCCACGTCGGTAGATTCCAGCCTGATTCCCAATGTAGGTGAAACAGTAAAGCCTGAAGAAGAGGTGAGCCAGCTGCCTTCCCTGGATCGGAGCCGCTACAGCCGCCCCAGTAATGAGGTATTGCAGAAAAGGCTTTCTCCCGTGCAGTATGAGGTTGCGGTAAATGCCGCCACGGAGCGACCATTTTTCAACGAGTTTTGGGATAGTCACGAAGCTGGCCTTTACGTGGACATTGCCACCGGGGAGCCACTTTTCCTTTCCACCGACAAATTCGACTCAGGCTGCGGCTGGCCCAGCTTTACCAAGCCCATTGCCACGGAGCTGGTAACAGAGCTGGTGGATAGGAGCCACGGCATGGTTCGGACAGAGGTCCGCAGTCGTAGCGGAGACATTCACCTGGGCCACGTGTTTGACGATGGGCCATTGGCAACAGGGGGATTGCGGTATTGCATCAACAGTGCTTCCTTGCGATTTGTTCCCAAGGAACAGATGGCGGCTCAGGGGTACGGAGATCTGGTTCCTCTGCTATCAAATTCGGAGGAATGAGGCTTTGAAAATCAGCTTATATTTTTCTTTTTCTCTATTGCCAATACATGCTCTGCCCATAGGCTGTCGATGTGGGCAATGTGATGGAGCAACCATTCCAGAAGGAAGTCGTACAATTCCTGACCTTCAGCTTGGTCTCCTTTTGCAATGTGGGGAATCTTTGAGTTCAACTGGTCAATAAAAATCTTGTGTTGGGCCTTGTGCTTGTCCACATCAGGATAATCATATTTTTCCATTAAGGCTTCTTCATAGAAGAAATGGTCGTAGGTGTAGTCCGTCAATTTCTTGAGGCTTTTTCCCACATTCAAGGGATATTCTTTGGGATCTCCAATGGTTGCATCGTAGAAATTGTTCATGATGGAAATCAATTTGTAGTGCTGCAAGTCAATTTCCTCTACATTCAGCTGATACACATCTTTCCACTCAATCTTGTCCACTTGTATCCCTCCGTTGTCATTTTCCGTAAAGTATATATTTATTATACCTTAAAATAAGAAAATGACAACTAGTGCAGTTTCCTTCAGCAAGGCTGTCCAGCAAAGCTTGTTATTCAGACAACAACCTTTGGGCAAATTCTCTGGCGTGCTGAGCCTTTTCCTCGTCCATAAATTCCACGTGGTAGCCCAGATGTCGTTCCGCTAACATCCCCTTGTAATTTAGTCGAGAATGCTTGCAATAGCGAACCATGGCTTCCTCAAATAAATCTGCCCCCTTTTCTGGCTTGTAACCACAGGAAATCACCATGGCCAGGGATTTTCCCTCCCACAAGCGGGGGCCGGGATTGGGGCTATAAATCTTGTTCATGCCATAAACCAGTCGGTCCAAGGCAATTTTCATGGATGGGGTACAGAACCAGCTGTAGATGGGTGTGGCCAAAACAATTAAGTCACTTTTCATGATGGCATCAAAAATCTGCTGCAAATCGTCTTTTCGGGAACAATTGAAGTGCTCGTGACTTTTCTGGCAGCAGCAGCAGGCAACACATCCCTCCAGCCTCATGGTGTGCAGGTCAAAGTCAAAGCAGGTGGCTCCAGCCTCCTTCAGTGTTTCTACAAATGGAAGCAACAGGCTATTTGTATTTCCGTTTTTCCGGGGGCTTCCCCGCAAAATGCATACGTTCATATCTTCCTCCGGCAAGTATTGTACAAAAGATAGCTTTCGTTCTCAAGGGTTATTTTCCCTGTATCCTTCCAAGGCCTTGTGCAGGCCAGCCACAAGACAGGGAATCTGTTCTTTTTTTAGGGCAGAATAGTTGATGACCAATGTGTTGGAAGCCTCTGCTTGATTCCTGTCAGAAAAATGAAAGTGCTGGCTCAAAAATGCCACTTGAATTCCTTCAGCTTCCAAGTTTCTTTTCAGTTGGCCTTCTTCTCGATCTGTTTGAATTTTCAGCAGGAAGTGCAGGCCAGAATCCTTGCCGCTGATGGTAAGGTAATCTGCCAAGGGGCTTCTGTGCAGATGCAACAATAGGTTGTCCCGTACGTTGCGATAGTGGTTTTTCTTGCGGGCAAGGTGTTTTTCGTAATGCCCTTCCTGAATGAAGCGAGCCAGTGTCAGCTGTTCAATGCTGGAGACGGTGCAGGAATAAAATCCCAGCTTATGGTGGAAATCTTGGGCAAGATGCCAGGGCAAGACCATGTAGCTGATTCGTAGGGAAGGGGTGAGGGTTTTGGTAAAGGTATTCAGGTAGATAACCTGGCCTTGGGTGTCGCTGGTGGCATCCAAAGAAAAAAGTGTTTCCATTGGACGGCCGGTAAATCGGAATTCACTGTCGTAGTCATCCTCCATGATGTAGCGGGAGCCTGCTCTTGCCCAGGCCAAAAGCTCCTGCCGTCGTTTTATGGGCATGATGATGCCGGTGGGAAAGTGGTGGGCGGGGGAGACCAGCACCGCATCAAGCTGTTTTTCCTCCAGCTCCCGAATCATGATCCCTCCACTGTTCATTGTTACCGGACTCCAGCTTACTCCCATGGTTGTCATGATTTGGGCTGGCTTTTGGTACCCTGGATTTTCCACAGCATACCGCAGATGCTTTCCCAAAAGCTGCAAGGTCAGGGAATACAAGTATTCAGTTCCAGCTCCAATCACCACCTGCTCAGGCTGAACCTTCATGTTCCGAAAGGTTTCCAGATAGGAGGCGATGGCCTGGCGTAATTCCAGCAGGCCCTGTGGTGGCAGGGGAGAGAGAATCCGCTCCTTTGATTCATGCAAAACCCTTCGCATAAGGCTTGCCCACAGGGAAAAGGGAAAAAGCTCCTGATGAATATGGGCGGCCTGCAGATTGATTACATTTTTTCTTGCTTGAAAAGGGGCTTGGATTGAGCGGGATGCATGAAAAGGCTGGTTGGCGGAGCTGTTTGTTTGCTGATTTTCAGCTTGGTCTTCCGTATGCAGTTTTTTAGATGCTTCTGAAGAAGAAAATGATTCGAGCTCCGTCACAAAATAACCACGCTTTTCTTTGGAATACACATAGCCCTCGTCAATCAGCTGCTGGTAGGCATTTTGCACTGTAATGACGCTGACACCGAGATGGGAGGCAAGGCTCCGTTTTGACGGAAGCTTTTGATTTGGCTGTAAATCACCTTCCAAAATTCGTTCTTTTAGCTGCAGGTATAAAAAATCCGTAAGGCTCTTGCTGCCTCTCTGGGAAAAATCTATGGTAATCATAATCTGATTATATTAAAATTCCTTAAAAATGAATATATACATCATACCAGATTTTATATATGCTAAGTCCGCTGGCAAGTTCTGGTGGGCAGAAATTTTTCTTGTGCCACAAGTTTTTCGTGAACCTGCCTTTGAGGAGTATTGTAATGGATAAGAGACTTTTGACAATTCAAGACATTTCTTGTGTGGGGCAGTGTTCGCTGACGGTGGCCCTGCCCATCATTTCAGCCTGTGGCATTGAGACTGCGGTGCTTCCCAGCTCTGTGCTTTCCACCCATACCGCCGGATTTTCAGGCTTTACCTTTCGTGATTTGACGGAGGATATGGAGGGGATTCTTGCCCACTGGAACAAGGAGGGGCTGAAATTCGATGCCTTCTACACCGGCTATGTAAGCAAGGCCCAGATTCCGCTGATTCTCAAGATTATGGAGGAAGCGGCAAATCCCGGTGCCCTGCGGATTGTAGACCCAGTAATGGCAGACCATGGCAAGCTGTATCCCGGCTTTGACGCTGACTTCCCTGCTGAAATGGCCAAGCTGTGCAAGGGAGCCGACGTGATTATGCCAAATCTGACAGAAGCAGCCTTCCTGTTGAATGAAAAATATGTTGGTGACAATTTTGAGACAGATGACTACGATGAGGCCTACATCGTGGGGCTTTTGGAGCGTCTGATGGGATTGGGAGCCAAGAAGGTATTGCTGACAGGCGTGTGCTACGATCCTCGTGAGTTGGGCTGCGTTTGTTATGATGGAACTAATCTGGAGTATTATTTCCGCAAGCGACTGAATGCCCAGATGCACGGAACTGGAGATGTTTTTGCTTCTACTGTTGCTGGTGCCCTGTGTCGTGGAAAGTCCCTGATTGATGCCGCTGCCCTTGGTGCAGACTTTGTAATCGAGTCCATGAAGGCCACCTTGGACGACAAGTCCCACTGGTACGGCGTGAAATTTGAGAAGGCCCTGCCGTGGCTGGTGCAGCATATTTAAGTTTTATGTTGGTGGATGAAATTTCATTCACCATTTTTGCCTCAGAAAATTTTTTCTCTATTTATAAGGTACTTTGAACTAAAGATAAAAAAGTGTATAATTCTGCTGAGGTACCCAATGACTACAGAGTTTTTTTTGAACCAATTGCAGGACAGATTAGTGTCTTTTGAAAATGCAATTTCTACAAATGAAAAAGATTGGATCATAAAAGGTTTCATTGATATTTATAAGAGAATTTATACAATTTCCATTGATACAAAAATTGTTTCGAAGGTTTTGGAATTGTTGCTTTTTCCGCTGCTCTCTCAGTTTGCAATGGATAACAACCTTGATATAGAGCTAAGCCCACAACAAAATTTTTATCCTGATGTAACCTTCATCGATAGAAAAAATAGCAGATTGTTTGCACTGGATATTAAAACAACTTACAGAATAGATGATGAGAAAGTTAATGGAATGACTTTGGGTGCTTTTACAGGATATTTTCGTAACCGAGCAAGTTGCAAGAATATAGCCTTTCCTTATGCTCATTATTCAGGTCACTTTGTGCTAGGTATAATATATTCTCATGTCGAGGAAATTATAGACGAAAAAAAAGTGTATACGTTGCAAGATTTGGATATAATTCCCTCTGTAATTAACAATTTTAAATTTTTTGTTCAACCTAAGTACAAAATTGCAAGTTCAAGGCCGGGTAGCGGTAACACAAAAAATATTGGTTCTATTACTCACATTAATGATTTGATTCATGGGAATGGCCCTTTTTCTGTTTTAGGTGAAGATATATTCGATGATTATTGGATGTTTTATTTGACTAATGATATGGCTAAGTCGTTGGAGGTGGTAAGACCTTACTCTAACTTGAAGGAATATCATGCATATAAGAGTAAGGGGTTGTGTAGTCTAGAGAACAACAAGGGTAATCCTCTCGTACAAAACGAATGGGAGGCATTATGAAAGTTATTGTACCTCCAATAAAGAGTCAAGGAATCAAGACAAAACTTATTCCCATCATCCTGCAATTAATGCCTGTATTCCATGGTCGTTGGATAGAACCTTTTCTTGGGACAGGGGTTGTAGCTTTCAATTCTGGTGCGGATAAGGCATTGCTTGGTGACATCAATCCACATATTATAAATTTTTACCGTCGATTGCAGAGTGGAGAAATTACTCCAAATAAAATTCGAGATTTTTTATGTATAGAAGGGCAAAAATTACGAGAATCTCCTGATGATGGAAATGAATACTATAGAACCGTTCGTTCTCGGTTTAATTCTAATTTTGATTCATTAGATTTCTTATTTCTGTCACGGGCAGGGTTCAATGGCATGATGAGATTTAATAGAAGGGGAGAATGGAATATCCCCTTTTGTAAAAAAACAGAGCGGTTTACAAAATCTTATATCACAAAGATTGTACATCAAACTGAACATTGTTTAGCTAGAATGACAACTGAGTGGATTATTGATAACCAGGATTTTCGTGATATAATTCCCTTGGCAACTAAAGATGATTTGATCTATTGTGATCCCCCCTACGCAGGTCGATACGTAGATTATTATTCTGGGTGGACAGAAGAAGATGAAATGGAGTTATTTGAACTTTTGAAGGCTACACCTGCAAAATTTATCTTATCTTCATGGCATCATAATGAGTTCCGTTATAACGAAAATATCAGAAAATATGAGAAAGAGTTCAATGTCTTAACTCATGATCATTTCTATTTTGCTGGTGCCTATGAACATAATAGAAATGCTGTTGTGGAGGCTCTCGTTCTGAATTTTGATCCCCCAAAAAAAGAAGTGGCTCAACAACTAGACTTATTTCCAGAATACATAAAAATTCCATCTTAAACCCTAGATGATGAATCCCACTGGTACGGCGTGAAATTTGAGAAGGCCCTGCCGTGGCTGGTGCAGCATATTTAATCTGTAAGCTGAAATGAAAAATCCCCCTTTTACTTTTGTCCAGTAAAAGGGGTACATATCAACGGTGGGTCTTTTTTTCGATAGCTTTGTATAGCCCAAACGTCATTCCTGAGAGTTTTGCAACGCAAAACTCTGTAAGTTTGGGCTTTGCCCAAACGTCATGCCTGAGAGTTTTGCAGCGCAAAACTCTGTAAGTTTGGGCTTTGCCCAAACGTCATGCCTGAGAGTTTTGCAGCGCAAAACTCTGTAAGTTTGGGCTTTGCCCAAACGTCATTCCCAGCCAAACTTTGCTGGTGGCTTGTTTGTAATGTCGTAGTAAACTGCATCCACAAAGGGCAATTCTACCAAACGCTCCATGATGGCATTCAAAACCTCGTGATGCATGTGGGAGAACCTTCCGGTAATTACATCCTCAGAATCCACGGGGCGCAATACAATGCTACAATGGTCGGGAGTTGAGGCATAGGGAAGGTTTATGGTAAGGTGCTGAAAAATTTCTTCGTACCAGCCAAATCGATACAGCTCATCAAGGACAATAAAGTCTGCTTCTCTGGTTTGATCCAAGCGGGCTTTACAGCAATAGCCCTCCTGTAGCCGCAAGTCAGCATCTGGCCGCTGGTAGAGCTTGACAACTACCCGGTTTACTTCATCCAAGGAGTCGGTGATAAAGCTTGACACCCGCTCCAAGACCCGCCATCGAGGAATATGATACCAAGGCACATCCTTTGTTTCTGCTGGTGATTCTGTAGGCTCCAATTCAGAGTGACTTTCCGTAGCTTGCAAAATTGTGAGCCAATTTCGTGGACCAGTGGAATCAAAGGTGAGGGCCACTGGAAAGCCAAAGATTTCCTTGCCGTTTTTTATGCAGGCAGCCTTTACTGGAAGCATGGTGGCCGAGGTGGATTGCATTCCCTCCTTGTTAATAAGGTTCAGCAGCTTCACCTGGATTTGAGCCAGCTGACCTTCTTCTTGGTAGGTCAATTCTCCAGTGCTACACAATACATTGATTGCCAAGCCTGGCTCTGGGAAGGGATGGCGATGAACCATTTCACCCTGCAATCCCATTTTTCGTCCCAGTTCCCGCACTTCATCTCGATATAATTCCTTTAAAGGCTCCAGGACGGCTCCATTATCAATGAGGGCTTGGACTCCAAATGCCTTTTCTGTTGGGGCGGGAGAGGAATTAGCCGCGTTGTTATTGATATAGGGTCTGCTGTCGGAATAGAGGGTGTTTAAAGCTACAAGCCACTCATCCTCATGGAGTCCTAGTTTCCCCATCATCTTATTTCGCAGGTGGCGGAAATAGGCTGCTTCTAACAGGCGCTTTCTTTTTGGATTTGTTTCATTCCCCATTACCTTTAGAAAGCTTTCCGCTGCATTGGCAACTACGAAATTGGTAAAACCAAAGCTCCTGAGTCTGCTGGCAATATCCTTGCTTTCATTTTTACGCAAAAATCCGTTGTCTATGTGGATACCTAAAACCCTGCTCTGTCCCAGAGATTTGTTCAGCAAGGTAAAGGCTACGGTGGAATCCACTCCTCCCGAAAGGAAAATCAAAACCTTCTTGTCCTTGGCGGTAAAACGGATTTTTGCCAGCATAAGCTCCAGCACAATATCCCGATCCCAATTTTTTTCCATGCCACAGAACCGAGTAAAATTCTCTAGAATTGCCTTGCCACACTCTGTTTCATTAGCTACGATATTACACTGAAAACCAAATCGTCCTTGGTTTAAATCCTGCACTACCGCATATTTGCAAACCTTGGTGGAGGCCACCACTTCAAATCCCTGTGGCAGCTCCAGCACCTCATCTTGGTGAGCCATAGCCACTGTTGTAGTTTCTTCCACGTCAAGGAGGAGGGGACTGTAGGTGGAAATGTCTTGATGGAGCTGGGCAGGTCCAAATTCCCCAATAAGAGCCTTGCCCACAAGTCCTCCATAGAGATGGACTAAAAGCTGATGTCCATAGCCAATGCCAAGGATGGGAATTTCCAGAGAAAGGATTTGTTCGTTAAAATGTATCTTTGTCTTTGTAAAACCTAATCCAGGACCGTCAGAAAGGATGATTCCCGCAGCCCCCTTTAAGGATTCTATGGTGGTAGAAGGTGACTTGATTTCCGAATGATACCCCAGCAACCGCAAGGTCTTTGTTATCTTGTGAGCCTGCTGACTATTAAAATCCAGAACAACAATCTTCTGCCATGCCATAGAAAATTCCTTTGCCAGATTATGGTCTTTCGTTTGAGTTGGTTACGGCGGCTGCAATGAATTCCCGGAACAAGGGATGGGCACGATTGGGCCGTGACTTGAATTCAGGATGGAATTGAGCGCCTACCATCCAAGGATGGTCATTCTGCTCTACAATTTCTACCAAATTTCTCTCCGGGTTGATTCCTGTGAGACGGAGGCTGCTTTTTTCAAATTCCGCTCGATATTTGTTGTTGAACTCATAGCGGTGGCGGTGTCGTTCCCAAATACTTTGGGTTCCATAGGCTGCCTCTGCCAAGCTTCCCTGACTGAGGGTGCATTCGTATTTACCTAATCGTAAGGTCCCCCCCAAGATAGCACCATTTTGGTCACTCATAAGGTCAATAACAGGGAAGGCCGTTTCCTTGTCCATTTCGCTGGAGTTAGCTCCTGTCATACCAAGTACATTGCGGGCAAATTCGATTACCTGAATCTGCATACCAAGACAGATACCAAAATAGGGGACCTTGTGGGTTCGTGCGTACTGGGCTGCCTGAATCATTCCCTCAATACCACGGACTCCAAAGCCACCTGGCACAATAATTCCGTGGACATCCTTCAGTCGCTGGGCCGTCGTTTCTTGATTGGTACATTCCTCTGCATCAACCCAATCAATGTCTACCGCCACGTTGGCGGAAATTCCACCGTGAATCAAGGATTCCACCACAGAAAGGTAGGCATCATGAAGCTCGATGTATTTTCCCACCAAGGCAATGCGAATCGTTTTTGCAGGATTATAGAATCTATCCACCATGTTAGCCCAATCCTGGAGCTGGGAAGGCTTGTCCTCCAAGCCCAAGACACGGCATAGTACGGATCCCAAGCCCTCCTGTTCCATCATAAGGGGAACTTCATAAATAGATTTTGCGTTTAAGTTCTGGATGATGCAATCGGTGGAAACGTTGCAGAAAAGCGCCAGTTTTTCTCGTGTGCCTGCATCAATGGGAATCTCACTACGGAGCATGATGACATCCGGCTGAATTCCCAAGCCCTGCAAGTCCTGTACTGAATGCTGGGTTGGCTTTGATTTAAGCTCCTGGGCTTTTTTCATGTAGGGCAACAGGGTAAGGTGGATATAGGCACAATTTTCCACTCCCACCTCGTATTTAATCTGGCGAATGGCCTCGATAAAGGGCAGAGATTCAATGTCTCCCACAGTTCCGCCAATTTCTGTAATGATAACGTCAGCCCCGGTTTCCTCTGCGGCCAACATCATCCTGCGACGAATCTCGTCGGTAACGTTGGGAATAACCTGTACGGTTCCGCCATTAAAGCCACCCTCCCGCTCCTTGTTCAGGATGGAAAGATACACTCTTCCAGCAGTGGTGTTGCTGCTTTGGGAAAGGTTCACGTCGGTAAATCTTTCGTAGTGTCCCAAGTCCAAGTCGGTCTCGGCACCGTCATCCGTGACAAAAACCTCTCCGTGCTGGTAGGGGTTCATGGTTCCTGGGTCAATGTTCAGATATGGGTCAAACTTTTGGTTGACGACCTTGAGTCCACGGCTTTTCAGAATGAGCCCCAAGGAGGCTGCTGCAATGCCCTTTCCTAAGGATGAAACAACTCCGCCAGTAATAAAGATATATTTTGTCATGAGACACTCCACATATAGGTATGAGCTAGTATATCAGAAAAAGCCATGGAATCGCAAGAAGATTTATTAGGTAGAGAATTGTGTGTAACCTGTAAAGAATATTTTCCCACTTTTCTGTCAGGAACCACAACAAGAAGCAAATATCATGGGGAGCTTTTCCTCCATGAAATCCTTCTTGGGTAGCTGTTCATCCAGCGCTCTACCCGCAGCAGCTCGTCCTTATCAATCTTTGAGAAGTCATAGCCCTTCTGGAAGAGGCTCAGGCTGGTTCAACGGTTTTTTCTCTCTCATTGGCTGCACTTCCCGGCCGCAACAGGTCTTGGTATTCTTTTGAATGAGGCAGGAGCCAACGACTAAAAAAAGTCCGGGAAAGGCTTCCCAGACTTTTTGTCACTGTGATTATGTATTGAATTGAGACATGGTGTTTGACAAATTGCCCAAAACGTCTCTGTTGCGGGCCAGCTCTGTGTTTGTCACCTCCAGTGCGTTGGTAACGTCACTGGCACCGCTTGCCATCTTGTTTACCGAGTTGGTGATTTGGCTGGCAATATCCACCAATTTCCGCATCTCCAAATCAATCTCCTTGCTGCCCTGTAATACGGAGCTGGAGCTGTCGCTTACACTGAAGGTGATGCTGTGGATTACCCTCATGGCCTCAAGCACCTGTCCGCTACCGGAAGTCTGCTCTTCCATTGCCCGCATGATAACCTCCTCCTGGTTTTGAACGGACTGGGCAAAGTCGTAGATGGTGGAAAAGTGCTGCTCCACCTGCTGGGTATTCTCAGAAACCACGTTGATGGTGTCGCCTAGCTCCTTCAATCTATTGGTGATGGTGAGACTCTGGGAGCTGGAGTCCTCCGCCAGCTTTCTGATTTCATCGGCAACAACGGCAAAGCCCTTTCCTGCGTCTCCTGCATGGGCAGCCTCGATGGCAGCGTTCATGGCCAGCATATTCGTCTGCTCCGCAATGTGCTTGATGATCTCGCTGGCTTCCATCAAGCCCTCCGACTCCTGATAAATCTGGCGGGAGGAGGCAACCGCAGTCTCCACTGTCTTTTGTCCCTCGCTGGCTGCGTTCCCCAGCTGAAGTACAGTCTGGGTATTTTTCTTTAGGATTTCGGAAACGGCATGGATATTGGCTACCATCTGCTCTATAGCGGCGGATGCCTCCGTGACGCTGGATGCCAATGACTGGATGTTCCCATTCTGGCTGTTGATGAGGCTGGAGATTTGGTTGACGGAGGCCTGAGTCTGTTCGATTCCCGCCGATTGGTTGATTATTTCATCCTTAATCTCGGAAATGGAGTGCAGCATTGTTTCCACTGCACCATTGGAAACATCAACCTTGTCAGCCAACAGGTTCATGGAATCACTGCAGGTGTCCACGCCATTGCAAACTATTCTGATCACCTTGCTGTCCTTTGCAATGAAGGTGTTGATGTCGTTGGACAAAAGCCCGAATTCATCACGGGACTGTACCCGGACATGCCCCTTGTCAAAATTGCCTTGGGAAACCTGGTTGATGGCATAGGCAATGGCCTTTACTCGTCGGGAAACAGCCCGCATCAGCAGATAAAAGTCCATGAGTCCCAACATCATGCTGCAGATACACAGGGGGAGCAGCTTCATCAGACTAAAATTCACTCCGTCGGCAGTGTTGAAATTAACCAGGGGCGCGCAAATGATGAGGACGGCACCTGTACAGACAAAGAACCCAACCAAGGAGCTGCGCAGCACCAATGACATGGAGGTGTCGTTTGGGGTGAGGGCCAAGAAATGGAGGGAATCCTCAAAGATCTGGATGAACTTGATGTAGGCGGCCAGGGACATAAAGCAGCAGGCTCCAAAGGACTGCATGAAGATGACCTTAGGATTTAAACCCTCCATCAGCAGGCTGGCACCAAAGGGAACAAAAGACATGAGGATGGGAAAATAGATTGACATCTTGGTGAAAATCAGAACGGATTTATTGGCCATCTTGCAAGACTCAGGGGAGCCATCGTAATCAGATAGCTTTCTGGAGGCATACATACAAAGAAAGGAAGGAAGGAGTATTGTCAGAAGGAAGTAGAGCAGCATGACCGGATTGGTAAAGAAGGCTCCCAGCAAGCCAACAGGAATTGTCTCTGTCAGAAGCAGTTCAAATACAAGGAAGGCTATGGGTAGAATATAAATCAAATAATTGAAGACCACAGCCTGTGTTGAAATCTTGTAACTGTTTTCCATTAGTAAAATCTCCTCTCATACACCTTTTGTACATCGGTAAAATTTCAAAAAATATGAGCGACATGGCAGGCTGCCCATCAGTATGAAATTTTATCTGACTTTTATTATAACCATAAGTTGTTGTGTTGTCAAAATATTGGAATATTTGGACAACACCTTTTCTCTGAATGCTGTTTCCGGTCATTTTTGAGTTCCATAGTCTGGCTTAAAGAAGGAAACTTGAAAATTCACAGGGATTCCTGTATATTGATAGAGATAAAAATTTGATTGGATTCCTCCTGTAATGATGGAGGGTACTGCCGGAATCAGGCAGAGAATGAGGAGTAATAATGATTTATTTAGATTCAGAAAATGAAAAGGAGCCAAAGGTCCAGGAGTCTGCCTCCGAGGCGATGAATACAAAATTCCTTAAGACTCGGCAGATTCTTTTGTCTGGAGAGGTGAACAAGGCTCTTGCAGAAAAGATTGTTCGGCAGCTTTTGGTGATGGAGGCTGATTCTGATGAGCCCATCCGTATTTACATCGATTCCCCTGGAGGAGATGTGGACGCTGGATATGCCATCTTCGACATGATTCGCTTTGTAAAGGCCCCCGTGTATTGCATTGGGATGGGATTGGTGGCCAGTGCTGGTGCCTTGATTCTGCTGGCGGCAGACAAGTCCCGACGAATTGGCTTGCCCAACAGCCACTATTTGATTCACCAGCCTCTGAGCGGCATCAAGGGTGTGGCTACCGACATCGAGATTCACGCACAGGAGCTGGAAAAGACCAAGGCAAAGATTAACGACCTGATTGCCCAGGAGACAGGCAAGCCTCTGGAGCAGGTGGCCAAGGACACTGACCGTGACTACTGGCTTTCTGCCACAGAAGCCCTGGAATATGGCTTGATTAGCAAGGTTGTTTCCCGCCGGGAAGAGCTGGAATAAACGAAGTTTTTTGTAAGCCAGGTGCACTTCAAGCCCTGGCTTTTATTTTTTATTTTACACAGGGGCTTGGTAACGGAGAACCACTGGACTCGGTGCTGGCGGTTTCGCAGGGGCAAGGCGTGCAAGCACGCACCGAGACTCGCTAAAATCGCTCAATATATCGCGATTTTCCGGCTTTGGCCGTCGCTCCCGTAAGCGGTTTCGCAGGGGCAAGGCGTGCAAGCACGCACCGAGACTCGCTAAAATCGCTCAATATATCGCGATTTTCCGGCTTTGGCCGTCGCTCCCGTAAGCGGTTTCGCAGGGAAGTCGGGGGCCAAG
>JAZNAS010000011.1:0-1577 GCA_045586625.1 Treponema sp. | reverse complement strand
CCTCCAGTTCCTTTATCATCAAGCAATCCGGATGGGGCAGATGAACGTTGGGGCCTGCTTCCACGCCGAATTTATAGCTGGGCTGAAAACCGCGGGGATTGTAGTTACGCGGGTCCCCCTCCACTAAGATGGCTTTGAAGCCAAGCTCCTTGGCCGCTTCAAAACCATGCTCCAGGATGTCCTTGGAAATATGCTGTCTCTGCAACTCTGTCTTTACTGCCACCGGCGTCAAAATCAGCAATTCCTCTTCATACTTTCCTTCAAGATGGAACCGAGAAAACATGGCATAGCCAATCACCTCGTCCGCCTCATCCACCATGATGAATTCCAGCTTAGGTATGTAATACTTTTTACTACGGATTTCTTCTACTAAGTTTCGTACCACTTTACCTTCCTCCGGGCTGTCCCACTGGGCAAAGACGGTTTCCACCAGCTCCAGAGAGGGCTGTAAATATTTATCTTCCATTGATTTTATCATACGTTTCATAATTCCCATATTAAACCGTCACCTCCGGGTCTCCAATCTCTTCATTCCCCAAATACACCTTGTATGGCTTACCCTCATGCAGGTTCATAATCTGCCTACGTAGCTTGGAAGGATATAGAGGGGTAGTATTCAGAGTGCAGATGTCCAGCCATTCGAAACCTGCCTGGTTGGTATCACAGATGCGTTCCGCATCTTCCTGCTGCCCCAGATACTCACACAAAAACACCAAATCCACCCGATGGAAGTCCTCTCCGTGTACGCCCTCTATGACAAACACCAAATCCTTTACCTTCACCAAGACTCCCATCTCCTCCAGAACTTCCCGCTGCAAGGTCTCCGGCAGAGTTTCCTCTGCTTCCTGACCGCCTCCCGGCATGATGTACCATTCTTCCTCGCCATCTTTGATTTTAATAGCAAGCATCTTACCATCCTTGATGATTAGTGCTTTTGCTGCGTTTCGAATTTGTCTGGTCATGATGCCTCCTTTTCCTACGCCCCTGCCGTCTCGCTCATCTTCAGCTGGGCATTTACCAATCCATAATAGATGCCCTGCTTCTCCAATAGTTCGTTGTGGGTACCGATTTCTGCGATACCATGCTTATCGATAACCACCAGACGGTCTGCATTACGCAGGGTGGAAAGTCTGTGGGCGATAGCAAAGGTAGTTCTGCCCTTGACCAGTCTGTCCAGCGCCTGCTGAATCAGGAATTCGCTCTCTGTATCCAGCGCCGAGGTAGCCTCGTCTAAAATCAGGATGCGAGGATTGTTCAAAATTGCTCTGGCGATAGCGATTCGCTGACGCTCACCGCCGGATAAATTGTAGCCATGCTCGCCTACATAGGTGTTGTAGCCGTCCGGAGTCTTGGAGATAAAGTCGTGGGCATTGGCTGCCTTAGCCGCCCGGATGACCTCCTCCAGAGTCGCATCCTGCTTTGCAAAGCGGATGTTCTGCAAAATGGTTCCGGAAAACAGGAATGTCTCCTGCAGCACTACACCAATCTGAGAGTGCAGGCTTTCTATCTGAATATCTTTTAGGTCTACACCGTCCAAAGTGATGCTTCCCTGGTCCACGTCATACAGACGCATAATC
>JAZNAS010000010.1:0-4415 GCA_045586625.1 Treponema sp. | reverse complement strand
CTTGGGCTTTGATGTGGTAAAAGAATCCCCGGTATATGCTAGTGGTGGTTTCACCGACACGTATAACACCGGCATCCAATACTCACCCGCCGGACGTGCAACAGGCGAACGATACCGCTACCTTGACGATGCAGCCACTGCCACCAGTGGGAAGTACCAATATATAGAAGATAACGATTACCAAACACTCTCTAGCAGATACACTGACGAGCGAATCATGCTCTATGCCAATGGCTCACCTGTAGCGATAAATCGTGCCAGTGGCACACGTGGGTATCTGGGTACAGACATACTTGGCAGCACCCGCTCCGTAACAGATAGTCACGGTGTACAAGAATCCTATTACGACTATGATATTTTCGGTAGCCCTGTAGCTGGTGATTTCACCACAGGCACTGACTACGGGTATCTCGGCAAGCCCTACGATAGCATTACCGGTTTGTATAACTACGGCTACCGTGACTATTCACCCCAGACCGTGCGGTTCACCACGATAGATCCGATACGGGATGGCAGCAATTGGTTTGCGTATGTGAACAATGATCCAGTTAATTACGTGGACTTGTGGGGGTTAGAGCCAGGAGAAATTTTTCCAACAATTGAAGAGGCTGCAATAGATTTTGGAATTACATATAATGACGACTCAATTAAGAATAACCGTGAATATGGAGCATCAGTTTATGAAGTTGCGGATGGATATACTTATACAATTCCAAGCAGAGGTACTTCAAATAGGATTATAATGTCTGTTTCTCCTTCTAATCCGTCGATTGCTTTTTTACATACTCATGCGGCATATAATCCTGAATATAACAACGAGGATTTTTCATCAATTGACAAAAAAACAGCTATAAGAAAAGGTATCGATATATATGTTGCCACTCCAGGAGGAACTTTAAAGGTGTTCAATCCAAAGACAAATACCACAACTCTAGTATCTACAGATATGCCAACTGAGAGTACTCCATACAGTGAAAACGAATCTATTGGTATTCTCCAGACTATATGGAATCATATAGTTAATTTCTTCACAGGTAATTCTAGGTTAAAAGAAGAGGTGAAAAATGAGTCTAAGAAAAATAAATAGGTTGTTAGCTATGACATCATTGTTCCTTATTATCACTACGAGTGCAGTTTCTATGGATAATTTCCAAGGTTACATACCAGATGAGGGATTTGTTCCAGATGAAAAAACAGCAGGAACCATTGCAACAATAGTATGGAAGTCAATGCATGGAAAGGCAAAGAGGAAAGAGAAATATATCATAAATCTTGAGGATAATATCTGGCATATAAGGGGAAGATTCTTTTTAGAAATAGATAAGAATACAGGGGAAATACTCAACGGAGATGGTTTTGGTTACATGGTTCCAGATGAACAGAGTGCAATTTCCATTGCTGAAGCCGTATGGGAACCAATATATGGGAAACAGATACGAAAAAGCAAACCTTATGTAGCATGCCTTAAAGACGGTATTTGGTATGTCACAGGAAGTCCTCCAAAGTCAATCTTTCCAATGGCTGGAGGGGAACCTTATATAGAGATTGATAGAGAGACAGGAAGAATACTTAAAGTATATCATACAAAATAGTAGGGTATTCAATTTTAGGTAAGATATTTTCAAGTTTTATATTTCTTGTATGGTCTTCTAAACTCTTGCGGCGACACTGGTGTCAGTGTAGAATATACCTATGACAGCAACGGAAACCTGCTGTCACAAACCAGTTCTTTTACAACTATAGCCCACAGGCAGTCCTATTCACCACAGGCACTGACTACGGCTACCTTGGCAAGCCCTACGACAGCATCACAGGTTTGTACAACTACGGCTACCGTGACTACAGCCCCCAGACGGTGCGATTCACCACGATAGACCCGATACGGGATGGTAGCAACTGGTTTGTGTATGTGAACAATGACCCGGTGAATTACATTGATTTGTGGGGGTTGCTGGCTAGTGAGGGGCATATAAACTGGAACGCAGTGCTTGACGGTGTGCAGGCCGGTCTTGATGTTGCAGGTCTTGTTCCCGGATTTGGCGAGTTTGCCGATGGAATCAACGCCCTTATAAGTCTTGGCCGTGGTGATTATGTGGGTGCAAGTCTTTCTGCCATGTCCATGGTGCCGGTGGTGGGTGATGCAATCGGCAAGGGTGGGAAGATACTACGTGTTGGCCTCGAGCATGGTGATGAAGTTCTTGAGGCAGGGACTAAGCTTCTTGGTAAAGCTAATAATACTTCTAAAATAGAGTATTCTGATGAATTCCTAGAGTGGTTAAATAAGGGTGATTCTAATAATATGGTATATTTTGGGCAGCTTGATGATGACTCTTTTGTCTACACTGGTATAACAAAGCAAACACTAAACGACCGTCTAACGCAACATCAGAGACAAGGGAAAGAATTTGTGGATTTACTACCACAACATGAAAATCTTACTAGAAATCAAGCACGAGCATTGGAGCAATATTATATAGAAAATGGGCCTAATAGACAAAATAAAATAAATAGCATCAGTTCTAACAATAGATTTTACGATGAAGCAAAACAATGGGCTTCTAATTATAATTCTACAGGAGTGAATAAATGACAAGAGATTGGAGAAATCATCTTATAAAAGAAAGGTGGGAGAGTTTATATGCTTCCTTGACTGAGGAAAAGAAACGCAAAATAGATGAGCTTATGGGGAACACCCCCCAACTTAAAGTAATAAAAAGAAAAAGAAAATATCCAGAAGTTGGAGATATATTTGAACTAATGACACAAGAAGGTATTGTTTTCAATGGGCTTGTGGTGAACAATCATCTGACACAGATATGGCCAGGAGATGAACTCATCTTGATTTTCATCTTCAAAGAGGGAATTGATGTTAAGAACTGTATTGCCAATGGAGTAAAAAAGGATGATTTGTTAATTGCTCCTAGGATAGTTGGGAAAGAATATTGGACACGGGGATATTTTCATACAGTGGATCATGTGGAAGAATATTCAGCAAAAAAAAACTATGGATTTTATTGGATACCTTATAATCCAACTAATCATGATACATTTTATGATGAGTATAAAAACGAATTAGAGAAAGAACCTGAGCTACTCGGACAATGGGGGGTGGCTACAATTACGGGTATAGCATCTAGTGTCTACAAAGCCATGATTATTGAAGGAATGATTTAAATGTCATCCTCCAGTTGGTAGGTTGACTGGGCGGCACCACCAAGACCATACGGTACGCCGACGGCACGGCGGAGACCTTGCGCTATGACATGGCTGGCCAGCTGGTGCGTGCCACCGGCAGCAGCGGGACGCTGGGCTATGAGTACGACCGGGGCGGTCGGTTGGTGCGGCAGCATGACGAGGCCACCGGTGAGACCGTCACCTACGCCTACGACCGGGCGGGCAGGCGGATACTCATGGCAGGGGCTGGGCGGGAGACCGCCTACCGCTACGGCAGGAACGGCGAGCTGCTGGAGGTGAGCGACAACAGGCAGCGGCTTTCTGTGTCCTACAAGTATGACGTGATGGGGCGTGAGACAGAAAGAATTTTCGGCAACGGTGTTTCCCAGCACACTACCTACGACAAGGCAGGGCGTGTAATCCTCATCACGGAGAAGAGCGGCAACAACATCCTGCTGCGTGGGGAGGGCTACGTGTACGACAGCCTGGGCCGCCGCAGCGCCACGGTGAGCCACACCGGGGCGGTGACCCGCTACGAGTACAACCCGGCGGGGCAGCTTGCCAAGGTACAGTATCCTGACTCGCCGGAACTGAGGGACTTGCAGGAGCAGGAGGCCCGCCAGCACGGCCTCTTCTGGCAGGAGGGAGTCAGCGGGCTTTCCAACGGCCACCTGTCCACCGGCGAGTACACCGAATTGTCCCGGCTTTTTGTACGGATGCGGAACGGCAGTGGCTTTTTGCCCACAACCCAGGTGTTCAGGACGGAGATGTACACCTACGACGCAAACGGCAACCGTGCCACCAAGACCACCGCCTACGGCACGATAACCTACACCTACGATGCGGAGAACCGGCTCCTAAAGACTTGCGGGAACACTGGAGTTGGTGTAGAATATACCTATGACAGCAACGGCAACCTGCTGTCACAAACCAGTTCTTTGAAACATTCCATTTATGAATATAGTCCGCAGAACCGCATGGTTCGCTCACGTGTAGTAGACGATGAGGCACGGACGATAGCCTCTACAAGATATGGCTACGACCCGCTGGGACGACGTGTTTTAGTGCAAGACAACAATACCACCACCCTGCGTACCTTATACGATGGCTTGGGCTTTGATGTGGTAAAAGAATCCCCGGTATATGCTAGTGGTGGTTTCACCGACACGTATAACACCGGCATCCAATACTCACCCGCCGGACGTGCAACAGGCGAACGATACCGCTACCTTGACGATGCA
>JAZNAS010000009.1:0-50367 GCA_045586625.1 Treponema sp. | reverse complement strand
ATCGACTCCTGGCTCAAAAAATACCACTCATACCGCCCTCATGAATCTCTCGGCTTCTTGACACCACATGAATTCTTGAATAACTTTATGTCACATTCTTCCACGGCTGTCTCTCTGTCCTAAAGGTATTTGGAACGGACACTCCCCTTTTTTTTCTCTTAAGAAAATGGTATACTAAAGGATAACCATACTAGATGGGGAGTTTTAAAAATTCTAGAGAAAAGGGTAGGTAAGGCTTTCGTATGAAGTCTACAAGTGTATCGGGAGAATGTGGCAAAATTGAAAGCATTCTGGAAGACATTGAAATAACTCCATTCTTCCAGCCCATTATTTGCATTAAGACAGGAAAGGTCTTTGCTTATGAGGCCTTGGTGCGTGGTCGTGACAAGGAAAGCGGTGCCTTAGTTTCGCCAGCAGAATTGTTCGCTTTTACAGATTCTCTCCAGCTCACACGGGAATTTGATCAGCTTTGCCAACGCTTAGCATTGCAAGCATTCAAAAAATACCAGGGTGATTCCCTTCTATTCATGAATATTCATACAAATTACATCATGCAGGAAACTACCGATAAACTTTTATTGCCTAATTTAACGGAGCAGCTGGGCTTTAATCCCAATGTCATTGGGCTGGAATTCATTGAGTCAAGGGCTCATTCTGCCCAGGAGTTGATTGGTTTTGTTCGCCAGCAGCGGGACAGTGGTTTTCTCATTGTTGTGGATGATTTTGGCAGCGAGCATTCCAATATCGAGCGATTGATTTTGATTCATCCCGATATTATCAAGATTGACAGAAGCATCATTCACGGAATCGATACAGATACCTATCGTCAGTCAATTTTAAAGTCCATTGTGAGCTTGTCGGAAATGACTGGTGCCGTTTGTCTTGCAGAAGGTGTAGAAACCAATGAGGAGCTGTTTACCTGTGCTCTTTTAGGTGTAAATCTCTTGCAGGGATTTGCTATTGCCCGCCCCACTGCAGACTTGCCTTCTTTGGAGAAAGAAGCCTTGACAAATCTTGCATATTTCCAGAAGGAGCTGCGAAAACGTGCGGTAGCTTATTTGCGAGAGACTCGCTACCACACTGGAGATGTAAATACTATCGCTAACTGGCTTATTCGACAAATCGATATAGACAAGGATGATATCGACTCAATTGAGGCTGTGCTTCAGGAATTCATCATTGTTAATTCTAAAATCGAGTTGATTTTTATTTTGGACGAGGCTGGCATTCAAGTTTCTAACATGGTTTGCGCTCCTCACATGGAAAATAAGCCCTATTCCTATATTTTTCACGTGCAGAAAAAGGGGTGCAACCACTGCCTTCGTCCTTATTTTACCTGCTTTGATGCCTTTAAGACAGACCGTTTTCTTACTGACAAGCACCTGTCCTCTGGTTCTGGAAACTTATGTCGTACTTTGGCAGTTCGGTTGCGGGGAGAGAAAAAATCCTATATCCTGTGCATAGATTTTCTTGAGGAAGAAATAAAAACACCTTTTTACCCTATTGAGGAATAATTATGAATTGCATTACATCAAAAAGCTCTCTGTCTGGCTCCATCAGTGTGCCTGGTTCAAAAAGCCATACCATCCGTGCCTGCCTGCTGGCTGCCTTGGCAGAGGGAACCTCGTATATTCGTAATCCCCTGCCCAGTGCGGACTGCCTCAGCGCTTCCCGTTGTATTGCAGAAATTGGTGCAAGGGTAGAAATGGCTGCTGACAATAGTGTTTGGACTGTACAGGGAGCCGGAAGGTCTATACATCTTCCTGCCAATGTGGTGGATGTGGGGAACTCTGGTTCCGTCCTGTACTTTCTCACTCCCATTGCAGCCACCTTTTCTGGTTGGAGCATCTTTACTGGAGATGAGTCCATCAGAACTCGTCCTGTTGGCCATCTTGCCCACGCCCTGCAGCAGCTGGGGGCCACCACCCATATTGCTCGTCCCGATGTAGATGCACCACCGCTTCTGGTGCAAGGGCCTATTTCTGCTGGCAAGGTGGTTACCGATGGACGGCTATCCCAGTATATCAGCGGCTTGATGATGGCAGCCTCCCGTATTCAGGGTACCCTGGAAATCGAGTTGACAGACCCCAAGGAGGTACCCTATCTAGACATGACGAAAATGTGGCTGGAATCCTTGGGGGTTCCCGTTGAAATGTCTGCTGATTACAAGCATATTGTGGTAAGCGGCCCTCACACCATTTCCGCCTTTGACAGAACGATTCCTTCGGACTGGGAGGCGGTGGCCTTTCCCTTGGTGGCTGCGCTCCTGACAGACAGCTGCATTACCATCCAGCATATCGACGGCAGCGGAAGCCAGGGGGATGAGGCCATTGTGGAGGTGCTGCAATCTGTTGGTGCTTGCATCGAGTGGAATAAAGAAAAGGAGGAGTTGGTGGTGTATGGTGGATGCCATGCCCAAAGGAATTTCCCTGCAAAGAATGGGATCGCAGGACGACTTTCCACGGAGAGCCTCCCGGACAAGACTCTGAGGATAAACTGCTCTGGCTTTCCTGATGCTGTCCCCGCCCTTTCGGTGGCGGCCTGCTTTATCGAGGGAACTACCATCATTGAAGATATTGGTGTGTGCCGCAAAAAGGAAACGGATCGCATTGCGGTGATGAAAACAGAGTTAACTAAGCTGGGAGCTCATGTAGAGGATGGACCTGACTATCTGGTAATTCATGGCCACAGCCCCCTCACTGCTGATGGAAAACCAAATCCTGCATTTACCCTTCACGGTGGGGTAGTGGAAAGCTATGACGACCACCGTGTAGCCATGTCCTTGGCAGTAATGGGGCTTGCCTTGCAGGATGAGGTTGTGGTACAGGATGCTGAATGTTGCGCTGTGTCCTTCCCGGATTTTTTTCAAGCCATGGAAGGAATTGGTGCAGGATTCAGCTTGAGCTAGATTCTAAAATATCAAAAATATTGCAGGTAATTTTTTGTAAAGCCTTGTAAAAAGGGACTGCCTCAAGACAGTCCCTTTTTACATATGCGGTTATGTATTGTTGTATTTCTTACTCTACAATTTTAATCTGTACCACAATGCTTCCCATAGAAACTACTGTAGGGGTTGGTTGAATAATTGTAGTCATGTCATTTGCAGGAGCGCTTGGTGCAACTGCAGGACTCACCGCTTCTGTTGCTGCAAGGCTTGTTGTGGAATTGTTAGTAATATTTGAGTTGTTCAAAGCTGTTTGCTGTGGAGTATTTACCTCAAATACATTGGGAATATCAGCAGACTGGGTTCCTCGCACGGTAATGGGCTTGCTGGCAGGAGCCAATGAACTCATGGTCCAAACACCAGTTAAGCTTTGCAAGGTTCCTGCGGCAGACATTATACCTTCTGTTCCTCGAATAGAAGCTGTTGCAGTAGGGCTACGAACCGTAAAAGCGGTGCTTTTTCCTGGTTTTGCCTTTACATCCATCTGAAGCTTGCCAGCAGACAGCTTCATTTCTGTATCATAGCTATTGTTGTCCTCAACCAACTTGTCGATGGCGATTCTTGACAGGGCTGCCACTGTAAAACGTGAATCACCAATGGCCAGCACTACAGAGGACTTGAAGCCTGTGGAAATAACGGTACCCTGCTCTAGCTGTGCTCCCACTGTAATGGGCTCCCAGCCTTGAGCTGTTTGGTATTCTGCCTTTCCGGTAAAAGAAATTACTTCGGCCCTGTCCTTTGCGACTTCAGCTGCTACACAAAGTGCCACTGAACCTACTAAAAGAAAAAATGCAAGAAAAATCCGTTTCATTCTTTATTTCCTCCTATTAGAAGCTGATTGCTGCTTTGATACTAATTTTTGTCTGTCTTGCAGCCTCTTCCTTGGGAAGGAAATGGCTTGCATTGAGACTTACTGCCACATCACTGAACAACTGGTAGCTTGCTACTGCTGCAAAGCCCACTCCTGTGTACTCCATGCTTTCTGCCTGTAGAACAAGATTTGTCTGTGCACCGACATACAATGCTGACACAGGCATCAGAGATACAGAAATTGAGGGAACAAAGAGGTTTGACCAGGGCTCACCTGTTACCAAGCCGCTGATGATGGTGACTGTCTGGAATTCCTTTGAGGCATAGGTAAGTCCAGCATTTGCTGCAAGTCCCATGTAATTAAAGTAATAGGTGAAGGTGCTTGCTGCAAGTCCTGCAAAATGCCCTGTTTCGTCTCCCAAAATACCAGCAAGAACAGCATGGGTATTGTGATAGAGATTTTCCACCAGGGGACCGTTCAAGGAAATGATTCCGTAAATCTTGTTGGATTTGAGCTTCTGTGTTCCTATAAAGTTCCAGCTTCCAATGCTAAGATTCTGGCCATAAAAAAGATTGGGAAGGGAAAAGTCCGCGCCCACCACCAGATAGGGCAGGGAAGAAGTATAGAAGTCTGACTCAAATCCAATGTATTCCCCAGAAACTCCAACCTCGTTCATGGAGGTGTAGAAGAGATTCACCAAGCCTGTGTACCCAAAGTAAATGGAGCCCATAAGGAAGCTCGTTTTATAGGAACCAAAAAGTCCATCGCTTGTTTGACTAAAAATCTTTTCTGTGCTATCTGCCATGGTATATCGGCCTGCTGCAATATTCATCAAGCCATCAGATATTTGTCTTGTATGGCTGATTTTCAGCAGGGGTAGGTTGATAAAATGATTTATTTGTGAATCCTCATATTGGAGACGATAGGCAAATTCTGCAGAAAGCAGCGTATTGCCGTCTTGACCAAAGGGAACCTTAAGGTAGGCTGAAGCATCCATCTGTTCTGCAAAAACGAAATCCTGGGATCCGTTTTGCTTGAAGGTTGAATCACTGGTAACAAGTCCACCATAGTCCACAGCAAAAAGGCTCCCGATGATAAACGTTGATAGCAAAAGACATGTTAAAACTCTTTTCATGGGGCTCTCCTTGTTATTCTGTGGGAAATGCTGGTGTATTATATTCCATGCACTTGAACAAGATGTCCATTCCTTGAAATCCAGTTACTGAAAAGGATGGATCAGCGTTGGCAGAAAAATAACCGAGAGCCTTCAATTCCTTGAAAGCATAACGATCTGCCTTTGTGATGCGATAGAGCAAGCCTCCTGGAATATCCCAAGCCTTCATACACAAGCCTGCCAGTTCAGCAAGACGAATAGGGGCATTTGACTGGGCCCCTTCCTTTAGCAAGTCTTGACTCATCATGAGCTGGGTAGCTTGATGGAAATCCATAGTCTCGTTTGTTGTGTCTATCCAACAAGCCGCGATGTAGGCGGCATGACCTGTGGTCAGTCGGGGAGCATCAAGAATTTCTGTTACCTTTGATGCATCCTGTCCATGGGCTATCATTGCAATGAGGAAAATTACAAGAACAAGAAGTTTTTGTTTCATTATGAATCCTTTGTTGAGAAAAAATCCCAAACGTAAAATACATGACTTAAAGTATAACACGTGATATAATATAAGTCTATGAATCCAAAGTCTATTGTTGCGGTTTTAAAGAAAAAACTACTGGTCATTATCTGCATTGTCCTTATCTTCCTTGTGGGAGGATTGGGATTTCTTGGGGTATTTGAGAATGTAGACAATCGTATCTACGATTTCCTCCTGCGGTTCACTCCAGAGCCCTCTGTGGCGGAGGAGGTGGTATTTATTGACATTGAGGATTTGTCCATGGAGGTGGTGGGTACGTGGCCCTGGACACGAGATATTCTTGCAGACTGCCTCATCCGCATGAGGGAGCTGGGGGTAAAAAGCACCACCTTCGATATTGAGTACCTGTCTCCCTCCCAGGGAGGCATTGATCCTGATGCCTTGGCAGATATTCCTCAGAAATTTGATGAAAGCCAGGGATTGGTAATGTCCGTTATGGAGGAGTTAGCCGCTGCCACTGCAGCAGGTCAATTTTCTCCTAGAGATTTACCTGAAATCAGTGGCAGTGTACTAGAGTCAGATATCCTGCCCAGCTTAGAGGAGCTACGCAGTTCTGTAAACAATCTTTTCCGTGATAATGACGATTATTTTGGTCGTGCCATTCAGTTTTTTGGTAATGCTTGGCTTACGGTAAACTATAACAACGTTATGGCAGCCACAGAAGAAGATGTAAACTATGTAAAGCAACGAATGCTGATGGATGCTGTGGATGACACAGGGGATTTGATTTACAAAAGTAATAGAAAAACTATTGCTGACCAAAACATGGCAGAAGGCTTTTCTCCTGCTATTTCTGTAATCATGAAACGAGCCGCTGGTGCAGGTTTTACTAACGTAATTGTTGACCCAGATGGATTGCGACGGCGGGTAGAGCTGTTGTTCAAGTCTGATGACAAGTACCTGGGACAGCTAGTGTTTGCTCCAATGATGGATATGCTTCAGGTGGAATCCATCCAACGAAATTCCCGTTCGTTGGTTTTGAAAAATGCCCTGCTTCCTGGCTCTGCAGAACGGCAGGATATAACCATTCCTCTGGATAGAAATGGCTATATGCTCATCAACTGGCTGCACAAGGATTATGCTTCTAGCTTTGTCCATATTCCTGTGCTTTCCCTTCTGTATCTTGACGATTACGAGGAGCAGATTATTTCCTGCCTCCGTTGGTTCTATGAGGATTGTTATCTTTTGGGTGCTGATGGCTCCTGGCTTGAATATTATGAATGGTCTTACTCCCTTTTGGAAGAATATGCCCAGCTGAAGGCGACAAAGGAAGCTCTGCTGGCTGCCTGTGAAGGATTTGATGTGGAAGGAAATCCTATTGGGCAGCCTTTTGGTGATGCAGCTTATGAGGCTTATTTTGCTGGCCGGCAGGATTTTTTTGCACTTTGCGAGGAATTCCTCCAGGGGGAAAGCTTGAATCAAATCAAGGCTCGCCTGGAGGAGCTGGCTCAGGAAGGTGTGGATGCAGAAGAAATAGAAGGCTTCTTGTCTGCAGTGGAAGAAACCTATGGATTTTTTCAGGAAACCTTGACTGCCTACCAGGAAAGCTTTACTGAATTGCAGGCCCAGCTTCAGGGGGCCTTCTGTATTATCGGAAATAGTGCCACGGGAACCACGGATATGGGTGCAACTCCCTTTGTGGCTCGCTATGCAAATGTGGGTACTCACGGTAATGTGTACAATACCATTGTTTCTCAAGAATTCATTCAATCCGTAAACTGGGAGTGGGTGTATTTCCCTGTCTCTCTGTTAACCTTCCTGATGATGATAGTTTTCATTGGAAAAAAACAACGGCATCAATTGGTTGGAGGCTTTATTGGAGTGATGATAATCCCCGTGGTGGCCTTATTGTCCATGCATTTTGGTCGCATCTATATTCCCATTACGGCAACCTTCTTGGTGGTCTTCATCACCTATATCCTTGATGTGGTATTCCGATTCATCTATGCTGAGAATGACAAGCGATTCCTACGTCAGGCGTTTTCCACCTACTTGTCCAAGGATATTGTAGACGACCTGGTAAATCACCCAGAGGCCTTGGCCTTGGGTGGCTCTGAAAAGAACGTAACAGCCCTCTTCTCCGACATCAAAAGCTTTTCCACTCTTTCTGAGCAGCTTACCGCTCCCCAGCTGGTTGCTGTTTTGAATGAGTACCTCACCTCTATGAGTGATGTTATCCTTGATTATAGCGGTACCATTGACAAGTATATTGGAGATGCCATCGTCAGCTTCTTTGGGGCTCCCATGGAAGTGCCAGACCATGCCTTTAAAGCCTGTGCCTCTGCAGTACGCATGAAGCAGATAGAGAAAAAGCTGAATGAAATCCGTGTTGCCGACGGCACCTTGCCCATGCCCATTCACACCCGCATCGGCATCAACACCGGCAAGATGGTTATTGGAAACATGGGTACCGACAAAAAGATGAACTACACCATGATGGGAAACCAGGTAAATATTGCCGCTCGTCTTGAAGGTGTCAACAAGGCGTATGCCTCTTGGATTCTGGTTTCTGAAAGCACCTGGGAAGAGGCCAATTCTGGCCAGCACGAAGGAGAGCTGGTGGCTCGCCGACTTGATCAGGTGCGGGTAATGGGCATCAACAAGCCGGTGCAGCTGTACAATATCATGGGCTTTACCGCTGAAATGACGGAGGATGAAAAGAAGTCTGTGGAGATTTTCCATCAGGGGCTTGATTTATACCTTGGACGAGAATTCCTGCGAGCCATTGAGCTGTTTCAAGAGGCTGGAAGATTGAATCCTGAGGACAAGGCTCCCAATGTGTTCATTGAGCGGTGCCAAAAGTTTATCAAGGAGCCCCCGGCCCCAGACTGGAGCGGTATCATGACTATGAGCACCAAGTAATGAAAAAGGCATCTCCTGCAGGAGATGCCTTTTTCATTGATATTCTTGTAGCAGCAGTAGCTCCGGGCGGTATTCAAAGTGGATGTTGTCCCACTGGAGCCATTTGCCACCCCAAACAAAGCCATGCTTTTCAAAGAGCTCCACTACAGTCTGGGGAGGTGTCCAGCGACGGTCCAGGGGAATCAGCATCCAGTTGGGATTCCATTCGCTAATCCAGCTCCAGTAGATGTTCTTCTGTTGCCAGCCCTTGGGGAGAATGTCTACCGCCAATCCCCAGCTATGGAAGCTTCTGTCTTGTCGGTCTCGGATTTCCCGCCAGTTGTAGCCCTCCACACTGTCGATTTTGTCTATAAAATCCTGTACTTCCGAGTCATTTTTTGCAGCAGTTTTGATGTCCTGCTCCACTTGTGCCAAGGAGTCTACAATATCTTGGTGAAGATTGACCCGCTTGCCGAAAAACTTGGTGGAAACAATGTTTTGTTCCATCTGCCCTCTTGTTTTTCCATCGTACAAGGCATGGTAAAATTCCTGGTTATAGGATTTTTGGCTGGCTCTAAAATCAGGCTGTGAGGTCCGCTTGATTTCTGCTATTAGTTCGGGGGAAAAGTGTTCTGGATTCGGCAGCTCCTTTGGATAAAGATAATCGATGTAGTGCCGCCATTGGTGGGCATCATGACGAAGGCTTTCTGGAAGGAGCCTCCCCTTTGCCCAGAAAAATTTTTGGTCTCCAGCCATAATGAACCAATCCTGGGCCTCTGCATCATAGCCGTGGCCAGTGATTTTTGTTGGATAGCCCGCTTGGAATGCCTTGAGAACGATTTGTGCTGTTGCTTCAGACTCCATGTCAAAGGGTTCCAAGTCGGTGCCTTTAAAAGGAGCGTCCTCCCTGGTTAGTTTTTGCTTTGGAGGCTCCATTTCGGTGGCTGCAGGAGACATGGGCTGAAATGCTCCCAGTCCAAGGGGAATGAGAATGAGGAGAATAGCTAGGGGAACAATTCGACACAAGATAAATTTCTTCATGAATGCAGCTCGTTTATACTAAAGGAATTCTTTGTTGCACGGTTAAATGCCTCTTGACTCAAGCTTGCTCCCGCCACGGAAACAACGGCAGCAGAAACTGAATTTGCCATTTCCAATGCTTGTGGCAGGCTCATTCCTGTATGGACAGCTGCAATAATCGCTCCGATATGGGCATCTCCTGCACCGATGGTATCTACCACCGCAGTTTTTTTGCCGGGAACGAAATGAAGCTGCCCTTGGTGAAAGCAGCTGGAACCCGTTGCCCCTTGGGTTACAATGATAGCATTGCCAGTTTTTTTCTGTAATTGAACCATGGCTTCTTGCAGCGCATGGCATTTGGTAAAGCAGCATGCCTCCACCTCATTTAGGTGAAGGATGGGGGACAAGGCAAGAATCCGGTTTATAAGCTCTTTGCTAATGCTTGCAATTCGAGGGCCTGGAGCAAAGAAAATCTGAAGCTGGGCTTGCTCCTCCAAAAAGGCTACCAGATCGGCGGAGGTTTCCTCCTCCAGCTCCAATCCGCAGACGTAGATGGAGTCGGCTCCCTCCAGCACCTGTTCTGTAAACCATTGTCTCTGGAACAAATATTCGGCTCCATGGTGGGATAAAAAGGTACGCTCACCGCCAGGCTCCACCAAGCAGTAGCAGCAGCCATTGGCAGTATCTGGAAGCCGTGCAAAAATCGGAATATTTCTTTCTTGCAGGGAATGAGCTACAAAGTCTCCGTACACGCCGCAGCCTACAGGAGAACAAAGCTGGTGGGGCACTTGAGCCAGCTTCAGAATATGAGCCACATTATGGGCACAACCACCTAATTGATGGTGCTGACTTATGATATTTACATCTTGGGCTGTGGAAGGTAAATTTGGTATTTTAATAACCACATCTGCCACGGTAGAACCAAAAACAAGGGTTTTCCCTGTAGGTGAAAGCTGCTTATGGTAGAAATTTTGCGTCATAAAATTATCGATAGTCGGGGGCCTTGGGCATGATAATGGCAGCGATAATATAAACAACAATACCAGAACCAATGCCTGCCAAGGAAAAGAAAACGGCAATGAGCCGAATGAGGGTGGCATCGATTCCAAAGAATTCTGCTATTCCACTGCAAACACCCAAAAACATCTTGTTTCCGGAACGCATCAATTTCTTTTCACCCTTATTTTGATTCCGGTAGTTATCATGATCTTGTACTGGCATCTTATTTTCCTCCATAGTTTCCATCCTAAAGGTAAGCTAATCCCCACTATGGGGATTTATATTGTAGAGGAAAAATGACTGGTTCGCAAGAGTAGACAGAGGGAGTTTTTTTTAGTATTATTTAGTCATACTATTTTTCTTTAGTATTATTAAATTTATACGTCCATATTTGAGGTGAAAGTAAGATGGAAAAGACAATCGCGCTGATTCCCGGCGATGGAATCGGCCCCGATATTATTCGTGAGGGTGTGCGGGTGCTTGATGGAGTGGCCGCCAAATTTGGCCACAAGTTTACTTACAAGACCGTGCTGGCCGGTGGTGCGGCCATCGATGCAACTGGCGGCCCCCTGCCCCAGGAGACTCTGGACACCTGTCTTGCCAGTGACTCCGTGCTGCTGGGTGCGGTTGGCGGCCCCAAGTGGGACAATGTTCCCGGCAACCTGCGTCCTGAAAAGGCTCTTTTGGGCTTGCGGGGTGGCATGAAGGTGTATGCAAACCTGCGTCCCGCCCTCATGTTCAAGCAGCTTTCTGCAGCCTGCCCCTTGAAGGACGAGATTGTGGGAGAGGGCCTGGACCTGCTGATTGTTCGTGAGCTGACCGGTGGAATCTACTTTGGCGAGCGGGGACGCAGCGATGACGGGAAGACCGCCTGGGACACCGAGCGGTACACCGCCCCCGAAATCGAGCGGATTGTTCGGCTGGGATTTGAGTCCGCCATGAAGCGAAAGAAAAAGCTCTGTGTGGTGGATAAGGCGAATATTCTGGAATCAAGCCGACTGTGGCGTGAGGTGGCGGAGTCCATCAAGGGGGACTACCCGGAGGTGGAGCTTTCCTTCATGTATGTTGACAATGCCGCCATGCAGCTGGTACGTAATCCCCGCCAGTTCGATGTGATTGCCACCAGCAATATGTTCGGCGACATCCTTTCCGACGAGGCCAGCCAGATTACCGGCTCCATCGGTATGCTGGCCTCCGCTTCCTTGGGCGACGGAACTGGCCCCGGACTCTACGAGCCAATCCACGGCTCCGCCCCCGACATTGCAGGCCAGGACAAGGCGAATCCCCTTGCCACCATTCTTTCCTGCGCCATGCTGCTGCGCTACGACTTTGGCCTTGCAGCGGAGGCCGATGCCATCGAGGCGGCGGTGGAGAAGGTGCTGGATGCAGGCTGGCGAACAGGTGACATTGCCGGTAATGGTGCCGACCTGGAGGCGGTGAAGGCGGCGGGCAAGCTGGTTGGCACAAAGAAAATGGGCGACCTGGTGCTAGAAGCCCTGTAATTTTTTGCTTTGGAGAAAATGCTCCCTGGAGTGATTCTGGCAGGAAGGGACTGCTGGAATAAATTCCAGGGAGCTTTTTTGTAAGGTCACATACCACCAGCCATTTTTGTGGGACGGCAGATTTTAACAAAAGTACTTGATTTACGCCCAAAACAGTCGTATCATGTACGATATGGAGCGGAACAGGGATTTTGTCTATCTCGGTACGTTCGTGTGGGATACGGCGAAGAACGAAGACAACAAGAGGAAGCACAAGGGGCTGAGTTTTGAGCTTGCAAGCCGTGTATTCAACGATCCGCTGCTGTACCAGGATTTTGACTACTCACATTCTAGTGATGAGCATAGGGAAAAATTTATCGGCATGATAGAAGGGCAGTATGTTGCAACAGTTATAGCCACGGACAGGGCTGGGCTGATTAGGCTCATCTCTGCACGAAAGGCAGAGAAAACGGAGGTACGGTTATATGAGCAGAGTGCAAAAAGAATACAAGGCCATTGATTTCCCCCCACTAACGGAAGAGCAACGGCAAGTTCTCCAAAGGCTAGACAGAATGCCCGACAGCGAGATAGACTTCTCAGACATCCCTCCCAGTTCCCTTAACGGCAACGGTGGCTTCTACTATATGCAGGGCAATGATATGTCCCGTCCAACCGACCAGCTGGAGATTGACAGCGACAACCTCGAATGGCTCCAAAAGGCCGGGCAGGACTACAAGACCAGACTGAACAATGTCCTGCGGTGGGCAAGAATCCATGGCTGTCCCATCGCCACCCTGTAGCATCACCCCAGCTCCTGCTGGGGAGCTTTTTTGTAAGGTCACATACCACCAGCCATTTTTGTGGTGGCTGCAATAATTCCCGTTGCCTCCGTTTTCGGGACTTCATTGCGATGGCGGCTCCTTTTTTGTGAGACAGGTGGAAAAACCTGGCTCTTGAACCTGCCCTTGTATGGAATCCATCAACTGAAGGCTGTCACCCAAGAAAGGTGATTGAAATAAAAAACGGTGCGACCGAAATCACACCGTCTCTTGGCTCGCCCCTAAAAGCTGTTGTCGAGGTTATTCTTCTCGATGTCCTTGAAGTACTTCACCGTGCCCACCTTCAGCTCCTCGGTGGCATCCTCGTCACAAACGATGACGGCCTTGGGATGCATTTGCAGGGCGCTGATGGTCCACATCTGGCTGATTCCCTCCTCCACGGCGTGGCGCAGGGCGTGCATCTTGTTTCGGCCGGTGATGAGTACCAGTACTTCCTTGGCATCAGTTACGGTGCCTACACCAACAGTGAGGGCGGTGGTGGGAACCTGGGAAATGTCACCGCCAAAGAAGCGGGAGTTCACCTGGATGGTGTCTGAGGTGAGGGACTTCACTCTGGTGCGGCTGGACAGGGAGGAGCCCGGCTCGTTGAAGGCCAAGTGTCCGTCCACACCGACTCCGCCCAAGAACAGGTCGATTCCCCCCACGTCAGCAATGGCCTTCTCGTAGGCGGCGCACTCGGCGGCAAGGTCAGGTGCCATACCGTTCAGGATATGTACGTTTTCCTTCTTGATGTTGATGTGGCTGAAGAGGTTGTCCCACATGAAGAAGTGGTAGCTCTGGGGATGGTCGGCGGGAAGCCCCACGTACTCGTCCATGTTGAAGGTAACCACGTTCTCAAAGGAGACCTTGCCAGCCTTGTTCAGCTCGATCAGCTTCTTGTAGGTTCCCAGTGGGGTGGAGCCAGTGGGCAATCCCAGCACAAAGGGCTTGTCTGGGGTGGGCTTTGCCTCATTGATGCGGGATGCGATGTGATAGGCCGCCCACACGGCACAATCAGTGTAATTTTGTTGTACAATCAGTCTCATGTTCAACTCCTTGTTCCGGCAAACCGGTTAAATGATATTCTTTTTGATGACTCCACCGATGAGAGTCATCAGTATGTTAAAGTGCTTGTCAAAGACCACCAAATCAGCGTCATAACCGGGAATAATCTGCCCCTTCTTGTCATAATGCATGATCTGGGCTGGGTTGGTGGAGGCACAACGAACCGCATCCTCCAAGGACAGGCCAAAGTTCACCAGATTCTTCACACCATGAATCATGGTGAGGGCGGATCCTGCGATGACACCATCCTCCTTGCGGTGGAAGCAGCCTCCCTCAAAGACAACCTCCTCCTTGTTGGCCAAAAGCACGCCCTCGGTCTGCTCGGTGGGGCGCAGGGCATCGGTGACAAGCACAATCTTGTCGGAAGGCTTGTCTCGGCGCAGCAGCTTCAGCAGGTCGGGATGGACGTGGACACCGTCGGCGATGATCTCGCAGGCCATCTCAGGATGGATGAGGACGGCCCCCACAGCCCCTGGGTTGCGGTGGTGCATCTGGCTCATGGCGTTGAACAGGTGGGTGGAGTGGAGGATTCCCGCCTGCATTCCCTCAACCATGTTCTCGTAGGTGGCATTGGTGTGGCCTGCCTGCAAGACGATTCCCTGCTTCATGCAAAAGAGGGCCAGCTCCCGCATTCCCTTGATTTCAGGAGCTACCGTCATGTTGACAATCTTTCCCTCGCTGGCATTCCACAGCCGCTCCATGAATTCCAGATCAACCTTGTGGATGGTTTCGGGCTTCTGCACACCAACCTTGTCAGGCGAAACGAAGGGACCCTCCAGGTGCATTCCCATGATGTTGGCACCCTCTTCCTTGCCCATGGCGGCGGTGATAGCCTTGATGTCCTTCATGAAATTTTCTTCTACGGAGGAATACAAGGTGGGGTTGAAGGAGGTGACACCGTATTCTGCCAAATCCTTGGACATGGCCAAAATTGCCTCGGTGGAGCTATCTTCTGTTCCATGTCCCTTGAAGCCGTGGATATGGGTATCGATAAAACCGGGGGCTATATAGGCTCCTTCGACATTGTAGACCTTGGTGGAAGCAGAAAATTTCTTCTGTTCAAATCGCTTTTGACTGAATACGTCAGCAATCTGTCCATCCTCAATAAGTACGGCACATTTTTCCATGACAGCAAATCCGCTTATCAGTGTTCCGTTGTACAGACAAATAGCCATAAGACCTCCTGATACTGTAATAAAATGGCTGAAACGAGGATTGCAATTCCCAAAAAAGAACCTCATTTAAAACCTTGATATATATAATACTACAAAAACAGATAAAATTCTATACAAAATAAACGAGAACAAAGGATGAAGTCTTGCATCAGGCGGCTTTGCATTGATTTTTCTTGCTTCCACTTTTCCCTCAATCCTGCTACACTGATTGTATGCTTGAGTTTACCATTCCCATCCTGCCCATTACGGTGCGGCAGGACAGCGACAAGAAGCTGCAGCGGCACGAGGTTCCCGGCATTGAGCTGGATTTTATTCCGGGACAGGATTGTGGCCGGAAGGAGTTTACCGGAGTCTTTGTGGCCGGCGGCAAGGACGGAATTGCCCTTTCCTTTTGCGCGGAGGCTCCTGGCTTCAGAAGAAGGGAGTCCGCCTCCTTTGATGCGGCCACAAATCCCCAGCCCAAGTCATGGGTCTTCAACCATCATTGCCTAGAGGTTTTCATTCAGCCAGAAGGCTCTCCCTTTTACTACGGCTGGGAAATCGATGCGGCGGGCTCCTGCCTTGATTATCGTGTGGCGGTGGAGGAGGGCCTGCTGGAGGCCACCTGCACCAGCCTGACAAATCCCGCCTCCGGCATCCTGAAGCAGGAGATTGGGGGGCAAGGGCTTTTCTTCGACTATGGCTGGGAGAGCCACGCCAGCTGGAAAATCGAGGTGGAGGACGAGTTCTGGTACTTGGAGCTTTTCATTCCCTGGACTGACTTTGGCCTTGCCAACACCATCGAGAATTCCGTGACCCCGGCGGAGGGCAGCCTGTGGCGGGGAACCATCAACAGGATCATCCCGCTTTCTGCTGGGGGCCGTCCCCTTCCCCCGGACGGAGAAAGCGGGAGGCAGGCCCTGCAGTCATTGCTGGACTTTGATGGTGCGGAGGTTGTGCCCCGCTTCCACCAGCCACAGCTTTTCGCAGGCTTCCGCTGGCAGAAGGTATAGTGGGAGGGCGGTGTTTCCATCAGCTGTTCGTTGCACTTGAAAGGCTTGTCGTCAGGAATCATGAGATTGCGGAGATGAAATGAAGAAGTTGATTTTTGCAATTCTATTGGCTTTGTTTTCATTTGCTTGTTATGCAGATATTAGAAATTTCAGCGCACGGGAAATTTATGTTGGATATTATTTTGCAGATAACTATGCCAATGTCATCGAATATGATGTTGTTCATACTGGAAAATCTCGTGACATACGAGCAGATGTTCAGCTTTTGGAAGATTCTATTATGAATGCAGAATTTGCAAAGAATAAATATGAGTATGATTATTTTTCATCAGCAGAAGAATCAATTTCCAACGAAGGGAATTTTGTCAAGATTAACCTTGATTTGATATGCAGTGAGAATGTATCTTTTGCTACGATGGAAGACCTCCTTTCAAAAACCTTGGGGAGATCGGTTATCATAAAAGTAGAAGGTGAAAAATTAAATGTATATTTTGAAGGAGCTGGAATTCAGATACGTTCAAATAATGCAGAAGGTGCCTATAGAAAAGGAGATACTATTCTGATGTCTTGGCCGTCCAGACTCAGCAAGATGGAGCTTGTTTTTGGTGTGGACACTGTGGTAGCGAATAAAATTGACGAATATGTTGCTGGGAAAAAGGCAAGTCCTGAAAAAACGTCGGAAGAAATAGACTTTATGAAAAATGCCTTGCCAGAACTAGAGGGAGTGGAGCGGAGGTTTCAGGATGATTGTGATATTATTCGACTCAAGGATTTGGTCTACTATGGCAAGCTCATAGAAGCGTACAAGGCTAAAATAGGAAAATATCCCTTTGCCCAAGCCAACCGGACAGTTTATAGTCTGATTTACAACAATATGCAAAAACAATATGCAGTTGACACGAATCCCAATGGACATGTTTTAGTTTCTCCAAGGGATTTTTTCAAGGAGCTTGAGAAGGGGCTGGGAGCTCCTGTCAATCAGCATTTTGACCCCCAGTATGTCCCATTGCATAGACCTGTATTTTATATCTATATGGTTCAAGGGGATGAGTATTTCTTTGCAGTCCATGTCTCCAAATATTACAGCTTCTCGAAGAAGGTTGCCTCCCACTATTACAAGGTGGAAATTTCTAGTGGAGACGATTTGCCATATAAAATTTACTCAGTGGATACGCTGGAATCGAACCCGAAGTACACTGCTGCCGTCTTGCAGCAGGTAAGCAACGAAAAGTTTTTTGAGGAAAGGGAAGAAAAGCATAGACAGGAATACTGAATTTTCTCCCTACACCATCTCCTCCGGCTGGAACACCTCATCAAATCTTTCCGCAGTCAAGAATCCCAGCGCTACACAGGCTTCTTTGAGGGAGAGGTCTTCGGCAAAGGCTTTTTTTGCCACTTGTGCGGCCTTTTCGTAGCCGATGTGGGGATTCAGTGCTGTCACCAGCATCAGGGAGTTGTGGAGGTTGTGGCGCATCTTCTCTTTGTTTGCCTTGATTCCGGCGGCGCAGTTGTGGTTGAAGGACTGGATGGACTGGGCCAGCAGCCGCACCGACTGCAAGAAATTGTAGATGCACACCGGCATGAAGACGTTCAGCTCAAAGTTGCCCTGGCTTGCTGCCATGGAAACGGCTGCGTCGTTGCCCATCACCTGCACTGCCACCATGGTGACGGCCTCGCATTGGGTGGGGTTCACCTTTCCCGGCATGATGGAGCTGCCCGGCTCGTTCTCCGGGATGGTGATTTCCCCCAGTCCCAGCCGTGGGCCGGAGGCAAGCCAGCGCACGTCGTTGGCAATCTTCATCATGTCGCAGGCCAGGGCCTTTACTGCACCGTGGGCAAATACCAGCTCGTCCTTGCTGGTGAGGGCGTGGAACTTGTTGGCCGCCGTCACAAAGCTCTTGCCCGTCAGCTGGCTCACCGCCTGTGCCACCGCCACATCGAAGCCTGCCGGGGCGTTCAGTCCGGTTCCCACGGCAGTGCCTCCCAAGGCCAGCTCCCGCAAGGGCTCAAGGCTGCGGCAAATCAGCTCTCGGTCACGCTCCAGTGAGCTTCTCCAGCCACTGATTTCCTGGGAAAAGGTGATGGGGGTGGCATCCTGCAGGTGGGTGCGGCCGCTTTTTACAATGCCACGGCTTTCCTCCTCCAGCCGCAGGAAGGTGGCAATCAGATTGTCCACAGCAGGCAAGAGGTCATCCTCCAGGCTTATGAGGGCGGCGATGTGCATGGCGGTGGGAAAGGTATCGTTGGAGGACTGGCTCATGTTGATGTCGTCGTTGGGGTGCAGCAGGGGGCGGCCTGCAAGCTGGTTTCCCCGGTTGGCAATCACCTCGTTGGCGTTCATGTTGGATTGTGTTCCGCTGCCGGTCTGCCACACCACCAGGGGAAAATGCTCCCTCAGCTCGCCAGAAATCACCTGGTCGCAGGCCCCCTCGATTGCCGCCAGTTTTTCTGCCGTCATCCGTTCCGGCCTCAGCTGGTGGTTTGCCTGTGCCGCCGCCTTTTTCAAGATTCCAAAGGCCCGGATGATTTCTTCCGGCATGGGCTCAATTCCCGCTCCGATTCTGAAATTGCTGCGGCTGCGCTCCGTCTGGGCTCCCCACAGTTTGTCTGCTGGAACCTGCACCGTTCCCATGGAGTCATGCTCAATCCTGTATTCCATCTTCTCACCTCATCTTCCGTGGATTTTCCTTCAGTATACTGAAGGTGCAAAGAAGTTGGAAGCCTGCCCCTTGCACAGTCCCCCTCACTGTGCTACACTTTTTTTATGAAACGAACAATGTGTTGTACAGGGATTTTTCTTGCCCTGATTTTTCTTGTAACAAGTTGTCAGTCAGCACCAAAGGACATTCCACAGAATCTGTCTGCGGAGGAATTGATTAACTTGGCTCAGGCCAGTTATGACGCTGGAAATGTTAAGGCAGCGCAGGCCTACTATGAGACCATCATCATCCGCTACGGAGACCAGATGGACAAGCTGGTGGAGGCTGAATACGAGATTGCCCACCTAAAGGTAAAGCAGAAGAAGTGGCAGCAGGCAATTCCCGACCTGCAGCGGATTTTGTCCTACTATGAAACTGACACCACAGGAGCTCTTCCTGCTGCCTTTAAGAAGCTTGCAGAGCTGGATTTAGCAAAGGTTCCTGAAAAGGAGCTGATTGAGGCGGGGATTTTGGAGCAGCCTGCCCAGGAATAGGCTTTCCTGTTCGATATGTATAAGAACGGCCACTGAAATGAGGTCCATTTCAGTGGCCGTTCTT
This sequence comes from Treponema sp., assembly GCA_045586625.1. Taxonomy (GTDB): domain Bacteria; phylum Spirochaetota; class Spirochaetia; order Treponematales; family Treponemataceae; genus Treponema_F. The sequence continues at coordinate 31,315 of JAZNAS010000009.1, read as the reverse complement.
GTTTTATGGAGCTGTTGCCCTTCTTCCTGCGGAATGGCTACTTTCTGTCGGCGGAAGACTTGCCGTCTGGAGTGATGATGGTGTTGATGACAATTTCCTTGTCCAGTGCAGTGGAAATCACCAGTTCCTTGGTATACTTCTTTGAGCCACGAGGATTGGCATGGGGTTCTGCATCACCGATGAGAATAACCCGCCGTTGACCTGCCTCATTCCAGTTGTAAAATTCCATGGAACCGTACAAGGCCTCGTATACGGCCTCAGGAACATCACCGCCCTCATTTCCCTTGATGGTAAAGTCAAAAAGATTATCTTCAAAGTCTTCCAAAGATGTCGTAAAGGGGTAAATGCGAACTGGAATGCCTTCATAATTGTAGTTGTCAACATAGTCTCGATACAGCAAAAGTCCCAGCTGAACGGGGGCTGTGAACTCTTGCAGCAATGACTGGAGACGGGGTATAAAATCCTTTCGGAGCTGGGCTACATCATCCTTCATGCTGCCAGTGGTATCCAATGCAAAAACAATGTCTGCGGCCTGATGGAGATCCAGCTCCTGCAATATCTGGAGAATGTCATCAGTAATGGTTTCCGGTCCCTTGGAATAGGTGATGGAGCCTCCCATTTCCCTGGCAATTTGGTCAAAGGCAGAGACAGCCTCTGGATTGTATGAATCGGTGAGGGCCACAGGAACTGGAGGATTGGTGGCGGGCTTTCCCAAGTCGAACATAAAGGGATTGTCCTCATAGCCATTGCTGTAATCACCATATAATGCACCAAAGGCCCTGATGTTGATGAAGGTTCCCACGCCCACCTGCACCACGCCATTTCGTGACCAAGGATAGCCATATTGAATCTGGGCGGGAATGTAGAGGCAGAAGGCCATTCCCAAGGTTGGATGGCTTTCTGGTGTGGAGTCAATGATGCTGAATTTTGCATATTCTGATACCAAGGGCTGTCCGTTCAGCATTCTCCGCTCGTTTCCGTTGGTTTCATTCCATTCCAAGGCTCGGTAGGCATAGTTTGTGGCCATGCCATCTGCAGAGCGGGTGGTTTCTGTCAGCAGTACGGACTGCATTCCAGGCTTTTGACGGATATAGAGCATAAAGCCTTCTATTTCGCCCGCTGTCTTGAATACAGTCTCCAAGGAAATATCTTCAATTCCAATGTGAAGCGACTGGGCAAACAGGCTTCCAGTCAACACTACCAATGCCAAACAACCGATTAAAAATTTCATTCCCTTCATATCATTGATTTTCGGCATAATACAAGGAAGATTCACCATTAAAAAAGTACTGGAGGAATATGCAGTTGCAAATTGGATATATATTTTGAAAAACATCAGTGTAAAGTTCTATACTGTAAATAGGTGTTTCAAAAGTAAAAAAAAATCCTGTTTTCTTGAAATTTATTTCTTGACAGGCTTACTAAATCGGTTTACTATGTATTTAAGAGAGTGTTAAACTAAGAGGATACGGTTGATGGAGAAGTGTCACTTTTGTATCAACTTGGTACTGGATTTCTAGTACCAATCCCTATCATACACAAAGGAGTTTTTTATGAAGAAAGCACTTGGAATCGTTCTGATGCTGGCAGTAGCAGGTAGCATGCTGTTTGCTGGTGGTGGAAAGGAAAAGGCTCAGGAAATCTACTTCCTGAACTTTAAGCCAGAAATCGCTGATGTATACGAGGCAAAGGTTATTCCTGCCTTCCAGGCTGAAAATCCTGGCTACAAGCTGAAGGTTGTAACTGCAGCCTCTGGAACCTATGAGCAGACCTTAAAGAGTGAACAGGCAAAGTCAAATCCCCCTGTTATTTTCCAGACAAATGGACCTGTTGGTTTGGAAGGTTCTCGCAATGATGCCGCTCCTCTGGACAATACTAATTTCTACAAGTTGTTGGCAGATAAGTCTATGGCTCTTAAGCTAGATGGAAAGGTTGCTGCAATTCCTTATGCTGTAGAAGGCTACGGAATTATTTATAACAATGCCATCATGAACAAGTACTTTGCACTGCCTAACAAGGCTGTAGCAATTAACTCTGCAGAAGAAATCAAGGACTTTGCCACATTGAAGGCTGTTGTTGAAGATATGCAGAAGAATATTGATGCCTTGGGAATTAAGGGTGTATTCGCTAGTACTTCCATGGCTGCTGGAAACCAGTGGAGATGGCAGACCCACACTGTAAACGTTCCCTTGTACTATGAATTCCTGAAAAAGGCTCCTGAAACTTCACCTGTTCTCACTGGTCTTGCTGCAGAAACCTTGGATTTCACCTACAACGAGAACTTCAAGGACTTGATGGACTTGTACACCAACAACAGCCTCACTCCCAAGACTCTGCTGGGCTCCAAGAGCGTAGACGATTCCATGGCTGAATTTGCCTTGGGTCAGTGTGCTATGGTTCAGAACGGAAACTGGGCAGCTGCTCAGATTTTGGGAACACCTGGAAACAAGGTTGCTTCTGCTGACATTAAATTCCTGCCCCTGTACATGGGAATCGACGGTGAAATGAATGCAGGTTTGTGCGTTGGAACAGAGAACTATCTGTGTATCAACAAGAATGCCAGCCCCGAAGCCCAGCAAGCTGCGGACCTCTTCCTCACCTGGTTGTTTAGCTCCCCCACCGGAAAGAAGCTTGTTTCTGAAGACCTGAAATTCATCACTCCTTTCAATAGCTTCAGTGAATCAGAGCTTCCTACCGATCCTCTTTCTCAGCAGGTAAGCATCTGGATGAACAAGAATGGTGTAAATTCCATTGGTTGGACCTTTGCTGCCATTCCTTCCGAAGAGTGGAAGAACGCATTGGGTTCCGCATTGTTGTCTTACTTTGAAGGAAAGGCTGACTGGAACACTGTTGTAAAGACAGCTCAGGATCAGTGGGCTGCCGAATGGAACATCAAGAACAAATAAGCGGTTCATTTTTGGAGGGGGCTGTCAAATTGGCGGCCCCTTTTTCTTGCAAGGAGTTTGACTATGGTTATGGAAAGGTCCCTGGGAAAATATTTTCCTCTCTTTGCCCTTCCGGGCATTCTGTGCTTTCTAATTGCGTTCTTGATTCCCATGCTTATGGGAATCTACCTGTCCTTTTGTGAATTTACTAATGTGACCAACGCTCAGTGGGTGGGGCTGGACAATTACATCAAGGCCTTTACCATAGACAACTACTTCAACTCGGCCCTGTGGCTGACGGTGAAGTTTACCATCGTCTCCGTGGTGTCCATCAACTTCTTTGCCTTTGGACTGGCGCTGATTCTCACCAAGGGCATTCCCGGCACCAACGTGTTCCGCACGATTTTCTTCATGCCCAACCTGATTGGCGGCATTGTGCTGGGCTGGATTTGGCAGGTCATCATCAACGGCGTGCTGTACAGGTACGGCGCTACTATCGTCAGCGACCCCAAGTACGGCTTCTGGGGTCTGGTGGTGCTGATGAACTGGCAGAACGTGGGCTACATGATGGTCATCTATATCGCCGCCATCCAGAACATTCCCGCCGACCTGCTGGAGGCCGCCGCCATTGACGGGGCGGGCTGGTGGACCACCCTCACCAAGATAATCATTCCCAGCGTCATGCCCTCCATCACCATCTGCCTATTCATGACCATGACCAACGGCTTCAAGCTCTTTGACCAGAACCTGGCCCTCACCGCCGGGGAACCGGGCAAGCAGACGGAGCTTTTGGCGCTGAACATCTACAACACCTTCTACGGACGCACTGGATTCGAGGGGGTAGGGCAGGCCAAGGCGGTGGTGTTCACCATCATCGTGGCCACCATCGCTCTATTACAGCTGAAAATCACCCGGAGCAAGGAGGTTGAGCAATGAGCATGATTCAAAAGAACAAGAACGCCCAGTGGTTTATCTTTGCCTTTTTGGTGCTGGCCGCAATTTATGTGCTGTTTCCCATTGCCGTGGTGCTGATGAACTCCTTCAAGGGACGGCTGTTCATCTCCACAGAGCCATTCCTGCTGCCCTCCACCAATCCCGACAATCCCACCTTTGTGGGCTTGTCCAACTACATCACTGGTATCACCAAAATCAAGTTCTTCCGTGCCTTTGGCTACTCCCTGTGGATTACCGTGGCCTCTGTGGCGGGCATCCTTCTGGTGAGCAGTATGCTGGCCTGGTTTATCACCCGGGTGAAGAACAAGTTTACCAGCGGCGTGTACTACAGCCTGGTGTTCTCCATGATCGTGCCCTTCCAGATGGTGATGTTCACCATGAGCAAGATTGCCAACCTGCTGCATCTGGACAATCCCGTCGGCATCATCCTGATCTATATCGGCTTTGGCTGCGGCATGTCCACCTTTATGTTCTCCGGCTTTATCAAGTCCATCCCCCTGTCCATGGAGGAGGCCGCCATGATTGACGGCGCCACCCCGCCGCAAATCTTCTTCCACGTGATTGTCCCCATGCTGAAAAGCACCGGCATCACCATCGCCATACTGGAAATCATGTGGGTGTGGAACGACTATCTTTTGCCCTACCTCACCATCGGAACGGACTACAAGACCATTCCCATCGCCATCCAGTACCTGCGGGGCGGCTACGGTGCGGTGGACATGGGCGCCATGATGGCCATGCTGGTGCTGGCAATGCTGCCGGTGGTCATCTTCTATCTTTCCTGCCAGAAATACATCATCCAGGGTGTGCTTTCCGGTGCGGTAAAGGGCTAGTCGCTGGCCTACGGCCAGCTTAGCGAGTTTCGTGTCGAAACTCGGTGGCTGTGGGTGGTCGCAAGCCTTTGGCTTGCTTGGGGAGTTTCGTTGGCAAGGCTCGGTGGATGACGTTGCGAGACTTGTCTATCTGGGAGACTTTTTCCAACTGGAGATGCTGCGGGGAGGCTCCTCAATGAGCCGGGCGTTCTTCCTTCCATCCCTGCTCCAGGAGAGAGGAGTCTCTTCCCCTCCTGGAATGTAGCTGACTGCAAACCAGCCCCTGGTGTCGGCGAATTCCAGGCGTTCCAAAAGAAGGCATTCGCTAAAGACGGATTCTTCAATCAGCGTGACGGTGGAGGGAATTCTGATTTCCTTGATGGATGAACCGAAGAAGGCCGCCTTTCCGATGGTTTCAAGTCCCTCCGGCAGCTCCACCAACTCAAGTCCTCCAGAGGAGGCCGCCCAATCCGTGATGGTGGTGGTGGCCGGATGTACCCTGAGCTCGTCCCTGTTTCCCGGCACCTGCAGCAGCGTCTTGAAGTCCTTGGTGTACAGGCACTCCTCCCAAGAGGCATAGAACGGATTATCCTCCGCCACGAGGATGGTGGAGAGCAGCTGGCAATTGGAGAAAGCCTCGTTTCCGATATGCCGCACCCCGGCGGGAACATATATGGAAGACAAATTCATGCAGGAGACAAAGGCATAGTCACCGATGACCTCCACGGAGTCAGGAAGCTCAAGCTGGAGCAGCTGGACACAGTCGCTGAATGAGCCGCCGGCAATCTCTTTGGTACCCGTCCGAATTTCAACCCAAATGCGGGCAGAGGGCACACGAATCAGGGTGGAAAAATCCTTGGTGTACAGGCAGCCGTCGTAGCTCGCATACTTGGCATTTCCCTCCGCCACGGTAATCTTCCTCAGACTGCCAACGAAGGTTCCGGTATCAAAGGCCCCCTTTCCAATGGAGGTGAGGCTTGCAGGAAGATGCAGCTCCGGCAGATTCCAGCAGCGTTGGAAGCACCTCTCCCCCAAGCTCCTTATTCCCTCATGCAAAACCACCTTTTCAAGTCTATCGCAATGGCTGAACAGGGCATCGGACACCACCTCGATGCTCCCCAGGCTCACCACCTCCCGCAGCTTGGAGGAGGCGAAGGCGGAAACCCCTATCTCCACAATGGTCTTGGGCAAGTCCAGCCGCTCGATTGCACAGCCGTAAAAGGCACTGGCACCGATGGAAGTAATCGCTGGAGGCAGGTCTACATGCTTTAGGCTGTAGCAACGGGCAAAAAGTGAGTTGGGGATGGACTCCAATCCTGCCGGCAGTACCACTGACTCCAGATTTTCGCACTGGGAAAAGACTCCTTCATCAAGCCTTGTGTCCCTGCCCCGAAACACAATCCGCCGTAAATTCAGGCAGCGCTGGAAAGTTCCCTCTGGCAGGGACTCCAGCAGCTCCGGCAGCTCAAGCTCCACCAGGGTCTCGTTCTGTACCAGGGCACCAGGGCTGATTGTTCGGGTCTGGGGATGGAGGCTGCCCAGCGCAATCCCCCCGGCAAAGGCAACGAGGCGAGAATAATCCTTGGAATAAAGGCTTCCTTCCCAGCTGGCAAAGGAGGGGTTGTCCTCCGCCACGGAAAATTCCTGCAAGCCGTGGCAGGCGTAGAAGGGCGCGCCCTGAATTGCGGTGAGACCCGCCGGAATGTGGATTCTGTCGATGGACTGGCATCCGGCAAAGGCTCCACCCTCCAGCACCCGCAGGGTCTCCGGCAGGCGCACGTTCCCAAGACGTGGACACCAAGCGAAGGCATCATGGAGGATTGCCTCCAGACCCTCCGGCAAATTCACCTCCTGCAGCTGACTGCAAAACTGAAAGGCACCATCGCCTATGACACGAAGAGTGGAGGGGAGATGTACCCGTGCGAGGCTGTCGCTTTCCCGAAAACTCGCGGCCTCTAGCTCCACAATGCCTTCCGGCAGAATGATGGTGTGGAAAGCAGTTCGATAGAAGGTGGAGGACTCAATCTTGTCCAGGCCAGTCACGTGGGAAAGGTCAAGGATGCGGGGAACGTCATCATACCATCTCCGCTGGTAGGAAAAGTCCCGCAGCTGGGCTGGGCTCAAGTCTCCCTTCAAGTGGATTCGCTCCATCGCCGTGCCATCCTCCAAGTGGTGGACTGAGCGCTCCGATGCAAGTGGCGAGGAACTTCCGCAGCCAATCCAAAAGAAGGAGAGTAAGGGTACAAGCATGGCAAAAACAGGCCTCATCATAATTATATCTCCATGTCCAATGAAATCACCATCGATATCCTAAATTCTATCTATTGGCTTGTCAAGGAAATACTGTCCATACCAAGTGCATCGACTAGGCTGGCTTGGCACGTACCAGATGATGCACTACCACCAGATTATGCTTTCAAAAGAAGGGGCTGTCTTTACGGCCCTTTCTTTTTATGGTATCCTATGCCAATTTATTTTCAGGCTGGTTTGCCGAGCTATGGAGCTGTCCAGATTCCAGCCTGCACAGGAGATACAATGTCAAAAAACCAACAGATTCTGGGGCCTGCCGACCGGCCGCCCCTTGCCCGCTGGATTCCCCTGAGCTTCCAGCACGTGTTCGCCATGTTTGGGGCCACCGTACTGGTTCCCCTGCTGACGGGCTTGAGCCCCTCCACCGCCTTGTTTACGGCGGGAACGGGAACCCTGCTGTACATCCTGATTACCGGGGCAAAGGTTCCCGCCTTCCTTGGCTCATCCTTTGCCTTCATTCCTGCCTTAATTGGTATTGCTGGTGAATATGGTATGCCCTACGCCCTGGGAGGAGCCTTTTGTGCTGGTATTTTCTATGCTGTGGTGGCAGGAATAGTCAAGCTGGCGGGAACCAAGTGGCTTGACAGGGCCCTTCCACCCGTTGTCATCGGCTCCGTCATCATCGTCATCGGACTGAATCTAGCACCCACAGCCATGACCTCCGCCATGATGAATGGAGACCAGTACTCCCTGGTGTACTTTTCCATTGCCCTGGTGACCCTTGCCATCGCCATTGTGGCCACCATCTTCTTCAAGGGCTTCTTCAACACAATCGCAATCCTCATCGGCTTGGTGGGCGGCTATCTTTTTACCCTGATTATGGGAATGATTTTCCCCGCCTACAAGCTCATTGACTTTTCCGTGGTGCAGCAGGCCAGCTGGTTCGGACTGCCCCAGTTTGCAATCCCCAAGTTTGGTCTGGTTCCCATCGTCACCTTCATCATCGTGTCCCTGGCCACCATCTGCGAGCATTTGGGAGATACCTTGGTGACCTCCCGTGTGGTGGGACAGGACTTCTACAAGGATCCGGGCCTGCACCGAACCCTGCTGGGAGATGGAATTGCCACTGCGTGGGCTGCCCTGTGGGGCGGACCGCCAAATACCACCTATGGAGAAAATATCGGTGTGATGGCCATCACCAAGGTATACAGCGTGTGGGTTATCGGCGGTGCTGCCGTAGTTGCCTTGCTTTTGTCCTTTATCCAGAAGTTTGGAGCCATTATCCAGACCATTCCCGGCCCGGTGATGGGTGGCATCTCCATGCTGCTGTACGGTCTGATTGCATCCAGTGGACTGCGGACAATCGTGGAAAGCGGTGTTGACTACAAGGACAAGCGGAACCTCACCATCTCCTCCGTCATCCTGGTGGTTGGAATCGGTGGTGGACTCTTGCAATTCAATATAGGAAAGGACTTTACATTTTCTTTGGGTGGTGTGGCTCTTGCTACCGTTGTGGGAATCCTGCTGAACCTGATTCTGCCCAAGACGGTGGATGGGGAGGAATAGCCGCAAACTGAAGGGACGGGCAACCGGTTGGTTGTCCGTCCTGATTTTTTGGGGAAAGGCTCAAAGAAAAGCTCTTTGTTCAAATTTTTGAGCAGGATTTACTGCTTCATGGCCTTCTGCACCTTCCTTAAGTCTGATTGCAAGGTTCTGTTTCCCGGAACCTCCATCAAGCCCTGCTGCACCACTTCTAAAGCTTCCTGGTATTTTTTCTGGTTGAACAGGGCGGCGTAGGTATTGTGAACGGTTATGGCATGATTGTTCAGGCATTGCTTTTCCAAGCTGGAAAGGAGATTGCTTGTTCCCAAAGACAGAATTCCTTGTCGGGCCACTGCCGCTGCCTCCAAGAATTTTTGCTGGTCCACCAGGGCCTTTATTTGCCGTTGCCATACATATTCCCGGTTTTCCTTGAGCTTTGCCGCTCCCTTTACCGTGGAGGCCGCAGGATGTTCTTCCATAGTTTGCAAAAAGGCCAACGCCTCAGCTGGCTCCAAGCTGGAGATTCCTGCATCCATACTACCGATGAATATATTCAACGCCACTTCTTCACGGGCCTTTTCAGAAAGCTTCTGCTTCCAAGCTTCATAAATTTCTTGTGCTTGTTGGGCTTGAGCCTGATTCAAAGACTGTGCCACAGAATTGTGCACCACCACGTCAATGCAATCCTGCCAAATGTCACTAATCTCCCATTTGTCAATGGCTGCTGCCATCCATTCCAAGGCCGCACGGGAGCGTCCCTGCTTTTGCAAATGGGAAACGTAGTTTGTGGCCACAATGTCAAATTCTTCCTTTACCTGCCGGGCTCCCGTGGTTTCCTCCTTGCGAGTCAGCTCGTATCGGGCTATGGAAAGGGGCACTGCCAGACGGTAATCATTGTTTCTCATGGCCAAGGTACTGATGTTGCCTCCCACCAAGGAAGCTAAAACCCGGTCGCTTACAATAATCTTGTTTTGATATGATTTTTGTGGAATAACGGCCCAGCTGGTTCTGCCGCTCTTCTGTGCTGGGAGTGCCTTTTTTGCACCAGGATTAAAACCATAGGGATTGGTGGTTTCCACCTCAATAAGATTTTCTTCCACCTTGATGGCACAAAAGCAATGATCCTTTGTCTTGTAAATCACCGTGTCCAGGCCAGCCTCCTTTGCCAGGGCCACATAGAGTATGGTAGAGGAGACAGAATTATACTGCCCCTTTTGGAACATTGCATCAATACTTGATTCCAGCTTCACATATTTTTCCAGCACATCCCGATAGATGAGCTTGAGGATTGCCTCTCCTCGTTCAGCCTCCGCCATTTTCTGGTACTGAACAGATTGCACCTCTTGAACCAGCTTGTTGTATTGGCCCATAATCACCTGTCCTTTCTCTGTTTCTGCCGCGCAGGAAGAAAAGTCCAAGCCCACCTTGATTAAGTCGGCACCAGTCAAATTGGAAGAAAAAAGCCCTGTATCCCGCTCGTACTGGGAGATGTAGGTAAAGGCTGGCTCCATGGGCACCGTCAGCTGCTGGAGATTTTCTTGGGTTTGGACAAAGGCCTTGTCTCCTGCAATGACAAATAGTAGAGAAAAAAATAGTCCGATTTTAGACTGAAAGGTTTTTGCGTGCATCATGGTTTATTCTATCATGGCGAACGGGTGGGGGCAAGGGGACAAACAACTGGAAAAAATCCCCTTTAGAGCTTAAAATTCAAGCCTTGCTATAAAAGGTGTATTTTGTTACAATAGCCCCCACGGATTGTAGTTTGACTGCAGCCGAATTTTGTACATCTTTTATGGAAGGACTTTGCCATGGTTGTCATGAAATTTGGTGGGTCATCCGTTGCCAATGCGGAACGGATTAAGCATGTTGCTTCTATCATTGAGTCTTATGCGGACAGAAAGCCCATCGTAGTGCTTTCTGCTATGGGAGACACCACTGACCATCTGCTGGAAGCTGCTGATATGGCGGTGAAGGGAGAGGTGGCCATTTCCCGGATAGAAGCTCTCCACAGAGAAACCGCTGATATACTTGGTGTGGATTTTGCTCCCATTCAAGAGCTGCTGGAGGAGCTTGACACCCTCCTGACTGGTATTTCCCTTCTAAAAGAATTGACAAAGCGGACTCGAGACTACTTGGTTTCCTTCGGTGAGCGTCTTTCAGTCCGTCTTACAGCTACTTACCTCAACAAGATTGGAACTCCTGCCCAACATTATGATGCTTGGGATGTAGGATTTTTAACTGACTCAAATTTCATGTCTGCTGAATTGCTGGAGGAGTCCTGGGCATTAATCCCCAAGGCTCTGGGTGGCTATAAAACTGGAGAAATCAAAGCTATTCCTGTAGTAACTGGTTTTATCGCAAAGGATAAAAAGGGCTATATCACTACCCTTGGTCGTGGTGGAAGTGATTTGACCGCCACCATGCTGGGAGCTGCCCTTGGTGCCGATGAGGTTCAAACCTGGAAGGATGTAAACGGTATTCTTACCGCTGATCCTCGTATTGTTGCAGAAGCTCGTACTGTACCAGAGGTTACCTACGAAGAGGCTGCAGAGCTGGCTTACTTTGGTGCCCAGGTGCTCCATCCTCGTTCCATGGTGCCCTGCCGCAAGACAGGAACTCCTGTTCGAGTAAAAAATTCCTACAATATTGAATCCCCTGGCTCCATCATTGTGAATGAGCATACAACTGAGGTGGGGCCTGTTCGGGCAATTACTTCTGTTAAAAATGTCACCCTTTTGGATATTGTTTCCACCAGAATGATTGGTGCTTCTGGTTTTATGGCCCACATCTTCAATCAGTTTTTGAAATGGGACATCAGCATTGACGTTATTGCCACCAGTGAGGTTTCCATCTCCCTTACCATCAATAACAGGGGGGATATCAGTGGACTTTTGGCAGATATGCAGGGCTTGGCCACTACAGAATGCAAGCGGAACAAGTCTATCGTTACCGTCATCTGTGATGCTGACAAGGCCACCTCCATTTTGGCAGATGGCTTTGCCGCCTTGGTACAGAAAAATGTCAATGTTCAGATGATTAGTAAGGGGGCTTCCAAGGTTAACATCAGTATGATCTGTGATGATTCCGAGGCAGATTTGGTGGTACGAACACTTCACGAAGCATATTTCCCTGCGTAAGTTGAATAATTAAGGAGGCAAAAATGAGGATTGCAATTGTAGGATACGGTCAAATGGGTCACATGATTCATTCTTGTGCTGAGGCTGCCGGGCATCAGGTGGTAATTACTGCTGACCCCATGGCCAAGGATGCCTCCTTTGTCTTTACCCCTGGTGACTCTGCCAGTCTCGCTGCTGCTATCAAGGAAAGCGGGGCTGAGGGAATTATCGAGTTCAGTCATCCTGCTGCTGTTATGGCCAATATTCGTTGCCTTTTGCCTACGGGTATTCCCTTGGTGGTGGGAACTACTGGTTGGACTGACAAAGAAGCGGAGGTTGCAGACCTTGCTGCCCAGTGTGGTGGAACCTTGATGCGTTCTGCTAATTTTTCCGTCGGTGTGAATATGTTCTATCGTATTGTAGAGGAGGCAGCCCGTCTTTTGAAGGACTATTCGGAGTACGATGTGGCAACTTGGGAGGCCCACCACATCCGCAAGGCAGACAGCCCCTCTGGTACCGCCTTGGAAATTGCCCGCCGCATTATGAGTGCCAATGGTACAAAGACTGAAATGGTGGTGGATGCCTTCCACGAGAAACCTCAAGCCCACCAGCTCCACGTTTCCAGCACTCGTTCCGGATCCGTGCCTGGTACCCATACAGTATTCTTTGACTCACCCGCCGACACCATCGAGCTTACCCACCGAGCCCGTTCTCGGGAAGGCTTTGCCAGCGGTGCTGTCCAGGCCATTGTCCGCCTGAAGTCTGCCCTGGATGAAGGGCGCTTGGCTCCCGGAAAGCTGTATGGTATGGCAGATCTGTTTTAGGCAGCTTCGCTATCTGATTTTTCATCAAATTTTTGCATTGGATTTAAACGATAAATTTATCTCAACTTGAAAAATATCTTGTATTCTACTATACTATTCCCCAGAAATCGTTATACATTATTTTTATATGGAGGACGTATGACAATAATTGACATGCTCCAGCAGAGTCTCTTCTTGACCTTGTTGGGAATGGGTGTTGTTTTCTCCTTCCTGATTATCCTCATCGTGTTCATGACCTTGTCTCACAGGGTTCTGCACGCACTGAAACTGGATCAGGAAGCTGGTGAGCCACAGAAACCATCTGCCGCTCCTGCCGCAGCTGGACAGGACGGAGCCGTAATTGCCGCCATTGCCGCCGCAATCCGGGAAAAACAAAGTTAATTGACGAGGAGATTTTATATGGCAAAGAACGTAAAGATTTCTGACTTGGTGTTGCGGGATGCCCACCAGTCACTTCATGCAACACGTATGACTACTGCTGACATGTTGCCTATTTGCAGCAAGTTGGATTCTGTAGGATATTTTAGCTTGGAAGGTTGGGGTGGAGCGACCTTCGACTCTTGCATCCGCTTTTTGAATGAGGATCCCTGGGAGCGCCTGAGAAAGCTCCATGCAGCATTGCCCAATACTCCTATCATGATGTTGCTTCGTGGCCAGAACCTGCTTGGTTACCGCCATTATGCAGACGATGTTGTAGATAAGTTTGTAGAAGCTGCCGCTCGCAATGGTATCGGAATTTTCCGTATTTTCGATGCTTGTAACGATCCTCGCAACCTGAAGCGTGCCACAGATGCCGCCAAAAAGACAGGCAAGCATGTTCAGATGGCTATTTCTTATGCCACAACTCCCTATCATACAAAAGAGATTTACGCCGATTTGGCCAAGTCCTATGCAGATTTCGGTGCTGACTCCATCTGTATCAAGGATATGTCTGGTTTGCTGAAGCCCTTTGAGGCCTATGACTTGGTAAAGGCCATTAAGGCAAAGGTTGACCTTCCCATCGAAATCCACACCCACGCCACCACTGGCTTGTCTGTAGCCACCTTGCTCAAGGCTGCTGAGGCCGGTGCAGAAATCATGGACACTGCCATTTCCTCCATGTCCATGGGAACCTCTCACAGCCCCACAGAAACCGTGGTTGAGATGCTGAAGGGAACCGACCTGGACACTGGTCTCGACTTGGACACCCTGCTGGAGATTGCAGCCTACTTCCGTGACGTTCGCAAGAAGTATGCAAAGTTCGAGTCCAGCTTCTTGGGTGCAGATACCCGTATCCTGGCTTCCCAGGTTCCCGGTGGAATGCTTTCCAACCTGGAGAACCAGCTGAAGGAGCAGGGAGCCTCAGACAAGATTGATGATGTGTTGAAGGAAATCCAGGTTGTTCAGAAGGATTGTGGATACATTCCTCTCGTTACACCTACCAGCCAGATTGTTGGTACCCAGGCTGTATTCAACGTGCTCTTTGGCCGCTATGCCAAGCTGACCCAGGAAACCCGTGACCTGGTAACAGGTAAATATGGAAAGACCCCCGCTCCTGTAAATGAGGACTTGTTGAAGGAATCCTTGAAGCAAAATGAAATGGATGCTGCAATCACCTGCCGCCCCGCCGACAATATCCCCAACGAGTGGGACAAGATGGTGGAGGAGGCCAAGGCAAACGGTGGAAATGGTTCGGAAGAGGATACCCTTACCTATGCCATGTTCCCCAAGGTTGCTCCTAAATTCTTCAAGGAGCGGGCAAATGGTCCTGTTTCCTCCGATTCCTTTGTGGTTAAGGCAGCTCCTGCCGCAGCACCTTCCCAGGGCGGCAGCTATTCCGTAACCGTAAACGGAACAGCCTACAATGTAACCACTGGTCCTGCCGGTGACACCATGAGTGTAAATGTAAATGGAACAGCCTACAACGTAAGCTTTGGTGCTGCTGGCGCTGCACCTGCCGCTCCTGCCGCCGTAACTGTTTCTGGTGGTGCTTCCATTACTGCCCCTGTAGCCGGTACCCTGTTGAAGCACGTTGTTCCCTCTGGTACAAATGTAAAGAAGGGTGACACCGTTGTAATGATTGAGTCCATGAAGATGGAGCTTGAGGTTAAGGCTACTGCTGATGGTCCTATCACCTTCACGGTACAGCCTGGTACCCAGATTGCGGCCGGTGAGGTTATTGCCAATATCGGTGGTGGTGTGGTGGTTGCTGCTCCTGTAGCTCCCGCTCCTGCCGCAGCCCCCGCAGCAGCTCCTGCTGCACCTGCTAGTGGTGCTGGAACTGTAGTTGCCGCGCCTGTAGCTGGTACCCTGTTGAAGACCATGGTGGCAGAAGGTGCTGCTGTTAAGTCTGGAGATACCATCATTATGATTGAGTCCATGAAGATGGAGCTTGAGATTAAGGCTGCATCCAATGGTTCCGTTCACTTCCTGTGCACAGCTGGTACTCAAATTACTGCTGGACAGGCTCTGGCAGAAATTCATTAAGAGGAGAGGCTATGTTAAATAATCAACAGGCATATAAGCGGCAGGTGTTGAACGCCATGATGATTATCCTTGGTATTGCCATGGTAATCTCTGTTTGTTCCACCGTATTTGCCGCAAACAACAATGATGAGGTGGCCTCCTTCAGAACTATGGGGACTGCCATCATCAAGGGATCAGAAAATGTTCCCTTCATCGATCCTGTAAGCTTTATTCAGAATATTTGGGAGAATACCGGTATCAACCAGATTATCAATGGTGAGATTCCTGCTCCTGAGCATGTAGCCGCAGAAGATCCCTTTGCTGGAATCACCGCTCCTGGTTGGCAGAAGCTTTTGATGATGGCAATTGGCTTCCTGATTGTGTACCTTGGAGCTTTTCGGGGATTTGAACCTTTGTTGTTGATTCCTATTGGATTTGGTACCATCTTGGTAAATGTTCCTGGTGCAGGTATGTTTAACGAGGGAACCGGTATGCTCCGCATCATCTACGATGCCGGTGTAGGAAACGAGTTCTTCCCCATGCTGATTTTCATGGGTATTGGTGCCATGACTGACTTCGGTCCTCTTATTGCAAACCCCAAGATGGCCTTGCTTGGTGGCGCCGCCCAGCTTGGTGTGTTCTTTACCCTCTTTGGTGTGGCCTTGATGAACCTGATTCCCGGTATCGACTACAATATGCTGCAGGCATCAGCCATTGCCATTATCGGTGGTGCAGACGGTCCTACATCCATCTATGTTTCTGGTAAGCTTGCTCCAGAAATGATGGCCGTAATTGCCGTTGCTGCCTATTCCTATATGGCACTGGTTCCCATGATCCAGCCACCTATCATGAAGCTCTTGACTACTGAGAAAGAGCGGAAAATCAAGATGAATCAGCTGCGTTATGTGTCAAAGACAGAGAAAATTGTATTCCCCTTGATGTTGTTGGTGCTTACAATCCTCTTGCTACCTTCTGCCGCACCATTGATTGGAATGCTGGCCTTTGGTAACTTTGCAAAGCAGTGTGGTGTCATCGACCGAATCTCCAAGACCATGGAAAACGAGCTGTTGAACATCGTTTCAATCCTCTTGTCCTTGGGTGTTGGCTCCCAGATGACCCCAGAAAAGATTATCAACGGAAACTCTCTGGGTATTATTGCCTTGGGATTGCTGGCCTTTGCTGTTGCAACTGCTGGTGGTCTGATGATGGCCAAGCTCATGAACCTGTTCTTGAAGGAAAAGATCAATCCCCTCATCGGTTCTGCTGGTGTATCAGCTGTACCAATGGCAGCTCGTGTTTCCAACAAGGTCGGATTGGAGTATGATCCCTCCAACTTCCTGTTGATGCACGCCATGGGACCCAACGTATCTGGTGTTATCGGTACTGCCATTGCTGCTGGTGTATTTATTGCCACCTACGCAAAATAAATCTGTAGCAGGAATTATTTCTTGTTAAAAGAAAAGGCTGTCTTGGAAGCTTTAAAACTTCTCAAGGCAGCCTTTTTTATTGATTTTTAATAAATAAAAACCCTGCACATCCAAAGAAGGCAGGGTACAAACAATCTATAAATAAATTAAGTTAATTAGTCGTAATCGTCATAATCCTCGTCTGACTCTTCGATGTCGTAGAGAGATTCCTCATCGTAGTCATCGTATGACTCCTCATCAAAGTCCTCATCCAGAAACTCATCGTCCTCAAAGTCATCATAATCAGCTTCATCAAAGTCATCGTCATCAAGATAGCCTTCATCTTCATAACTGTGGTCAAAACCATAGTCACCCAATAAGGTTATTTCCAGCGTATTGCTTGTATAGGGCATGTACAAGTATCCTCGTTGTTTGTAGAATTATAAGCCTATATTATAGGTGGCTAGTGTCTCTGTCAACTAGCCGTATTGAAAAAAGTGAGAATATAGAAATTTATAATAAAAAAAGAGGGGTTCAACTTTAGTATAAGGGTTTGACAAATATCTAGTCTTTATGTATAATGTTATTGCTTATGTTATGTGATGTACGTGTTTTGGCTCCTGCGAAGATTAACATAGGTCTTCGTGTTATGCCGGCTCGTGCAGATGGATATCATGGGATTGAGAGTATTTTTCAGACCATACCGTTTTACGATAAGCTGGCCTTGCAGAGAATTGGAGATTCTGGAAGAAAGTGTCATGTTGTTTGTAACGGGATGATTCTTCCGGAAAGGAATACTCTTACGTCTGCATACGAAGTGTTTTGCGAAGTGACAGGTGTAACTGATTCCGTGAAGGTGTATTTGGAAAAGAATATTCCTTCTGGAGCAGGTTTAGGCGGAGGTTCCTCCGATGCAGCTTCACTAATCAACGCCTTGGATGCAGTGTACGGCACCAACTTATCGTTAAATCAGAAGCGATATATTGCTGGTAAGGTAGGTAGTGACGTATTCTTTTTTGTGGAATGTAGTGATGTAACCAAGCCCTTTGCCGCCATTGTTGGAGGTAGGGGAGAAGTGGTTGATCCCATCATTCCCAGGCGAGACTTGTTCTTTGTTTTAATTTGTCCGGATGTACATAGTTCTACAGGAGAGGCTTATCGGCTTGTAGAACTATGGTATGAACCAAATTGGAACTGGGATAGTTATTCTGCTAAGCAGCTTGAGAATGTTTATTCTAGTCCTGTAGAAACATGGAATTTTATAAACAGTTTCACAGCTCCTTTGGTGCGGCGTTATCCGTTGATTGGAGAAGGTTTGCAAGACTTGAAGGATGTTGGTGCGTCTTTCACACAGATGTCGGGCTCTGGTTCTACTGTGTTTGGTGTCTTTGGTACAAAAGATTCGGCAGCCTGCGCGTTCCTGAAACTTCGTAAAAAATGGAAGCAGTGTTATACATTTGCTTTTTCTTGATTTTGCTTGAGTGAGATGTTTGTCTAAAGCTTAAGGAGGATGAAGTTTTGAAAATAACGGAGGTAAGGATACGTAAGCTATCTGTAGAGGGAAAGCTTAGAGCGTATGCAACAGTAACCTTTGACAATTGTTTTGTTGTCCATAATATTAAGATTATTGACGGCAAAGCAGGATTGTTTATATCTATGCCAAGTAGAAAAACTGCAGACGGTGTTTACATGGACGTGGCGCATCCTATTAGTCCAGAGTTTAGAGCTGAGTTGCAGGATACGATTATTTCGGAATATAATGCTGGTCATGTGGAGCTGGTTTCTAATCCAGAAGACATGCCGGATTGATATTTTGGGACGTCGGCAAGTGGTAAGCCCCCGGCTTTTGGTGCCGGTATTCCGTAGGTTCGAATCCTACCGTCCCAGTAATTTTATACACAGGATAGAGCTTTAGTCTGTGTAATTAGTTGATAAGGAGTTCCTCAGATGGATCAGTTTGTTGTAAACGCTATTACCCGTAAGGATACAGGTAAGCGTGCTGCACGGAAGTTGCGCGAGAATGGTCGCCTTCCTGCTGTTATGTATAATTCCAAGGGTGAATCCGTCATGTTGGATGTTGACGAGGCTGAATTTACAAAGGTTTGGAAAAATTCCACACCTTCTACCCTTGTAAATTTGAAAGTTGATGGAAAAGACAACTTGGCTTTTATCAAGGACACTGAGTATGATATCAAGAGTGATAAGAATCTTCACGTAGATTTCCACGTGATTGATGAAGATAAGCCTTTGAAGATGAGTATGAAGATTCACTTGACTGGAAGTCCAGTTGGTGTTCGTGAGGGAGGCCGCTTGACTTCTCACTATCCTCAGATTGTTATTCAGTGTTTACCGAAGGATTTGCCTGTACGTATTTGTGCAGATGTTTCTGCTTTGGGAATTGGTAACAAGTACTACATTAAAGATATTCCAGTTGCAGATGGAGTTACAGTATTGACAGATGGCGACAATTTGGTTGCTAGTGTATCTGCTCCTAAGCGCTAGGTTTAAACCAATCTATAGAGATCATGTGTAAAGAATTTGGTCTTTAAGTTAAAGGAAGATGTCCGAAGCTTCGGTTTTGGACATCTTTTTTTTGAATTTGTTCTATGGATGTAAATAAGGATTTTCTAGATCAGCTAGCCATTGGATTTGAGCGGTGTGGTTTTCCCTGGCAAGATGTTTTTGGTTCTCGTAAAAAAATTGGATTTGGGGTATCTGGTGGTGCAGATTCCATGGCATTGTTATATAGTTCCATTTTATTGCGAGGGCGATCATTCAAAACTAACGGTGCCGATTTTGTAGTGGTTTCTATCAATCACAATATCCGCTCAAAAGAAGAAAGTCTTGGTGATTGTCTTTTTGTAAGGGATTTTTGTGAAAGATTTCCTGATATAGATTTTATTCTAGCTGACCTTGAGCCAGGAAAAGTGGAACAAGAAGCCCAATTACGAGGGCGGGGAATAGAAGAAGCCGCTCGGTTTTTGCGGTACAAAATCTTTCAGTCTGTAATAAAAGAAAAGAAATGTGATTTTTTTTGTCTTGCTCACAACCATAACGATCAACTGGAGACATTGTTATTGCGTTTTTTACAAGGAAGTGGTGATGGTGCAGCTTTTGGTATCCCTGCGGTGAGAGGAAAGTTTTTGCGACCCATGCTGCAAATTCCTCGCAAGGATATAGAAGCCTTCTTGTCTGTGAATGGCATTGGATTTCGCCAAGACAAAACTAATGAAGAAAACGATTATCTTAGAAATAGATGTAGAAATCTGCTGATTCCCTTGTTAAATAGGGAGTTTTCTGGTTGGAGCAAGGCCGTTGCAACTGGTGCAGAAAAAAAGAGCTCGGACAATGATTTTATTGCTTCTTTTGTTCCGAGGGATTTTTGGAAACGAGACGACAATGGAAGTCTGTATGCTTCATGGGAAGATTTTTTTTCCTTGCATCCTGCATTGAGACGAAGGGTTTTATTTCAGGGGTTGAATTTATTTGGCGTAGAACAAAGAGTTCCCTTTTATTTGGTGGAGCCACTTGCTTCTTGGAAGGAGGGAGTTCCTGGAGGAAGAATTTTTTCCTTTGGCCAAATAGAGCTGCTTGTTCAAAAAGAGCTGATTATAATAAGAAATTTGGTTCAAGGTGTTGCGGAGATAGGATTTTCTCTTCTCATTGAAAAGGCTGGTTGCTACATTATTGGCACCGCAAATACTCCTATTCAGATTACCGAAGCAGCTGGAGTTGAAAAAAAATGCCTCGTTTTTAACGAGGAAAAATTTGTTCCTCCATTTATAATCAGAAGTCCTTTACCAGGAGATAAAGCGCTTGTTGACGGAAAGGTGGAGTCTGTCCAGGAGGTTGTACAAAAAAAACTTTTTCCCCTTGGAAAGCGGTTTGTTGTGGTGGAAGAAATTGGCAATCCGTTGGTATCAATTATTGTTTTATCGTGATAGATTTGCTATAATGCCCAGATATGTCCGACAATAGCTTGAATAATAATCCTCGTGGAAGAAAGAATCCTGTGGGAACCGTTGATTTTGGTTTTATTTTTTTTCTGGTGATGCTTGCAATCACTGGGCTTTTTTATTTTCTGAACAATAAGCTTACCAGTCTTCCAGAAATTCCATATTCCACATTTTTATCTGCAGTGGAAGCCAATCAGGTATTGGAGGTTGAAATAACTAATGGTTATTTGATTGAAGGTGTTATGGAATCTCCAGCAAATGATGGCCATAGCTTTTTCAAGACAATCATTCCCTATGATGACACTCAGCTGATGCCCTTGTTGGAGGCCCAGGGAATAAAGGTGAGCGGCTTGAAAAAAGGGCCGAGCTTTTGGGATACATTGATTGATACTCTTCCACTATTGCTGGTGATGATGCTGGTTTTCTCCCTTATGATGCGTCAAAACATAGCGGCTAATACAAAGGGCTTGCAGTTTGGCAAAAGTCGTGCCCGCTTGTACAATGGCGGAAAAAAAGTAACCTTTGCTGATGTGGCTGGTCAGGAGGAGGCCAAGGCCGAATTAGCGGATATTATTGATTTTTTGAAAAATCCCAAGAAATACACAGCCATTGGAGCAAAGATTCCCACTGGAGTGCTTTTAGTGGGAAATCCTGGTACGGGAAAAACCCTGCTGGCTCGTGCTGTTGCTGGAGAAGCTGGTGTTTCCTTTTTGCATATTTCCGGAAGTGATTTTGTGGAAATGTTTGTTGGTGTAGGAGCCAGCCGAGTCCGGGATTTGTTTGAGCAGGGACGTCGAATGGCACCGGCCATCATCTTTATCGACGAAATTGACGCTGTTGGTCGTAGTCGAGGTGCTGGTGTAGGTGGCGGCCACGATGAGCGGGAGCAAACCTTGAACCAGATGCTGGTGGAAATGGACGGCTTTGAAAACAAGGACGGAATTATTGTGCTTGCTGCTACCAACCGTCCCGATGTTCTTGACCCCGCTTTGTTGCGTCCCGGTCGCTTTGACCGTCAGGTGACAGTGGCTCTTCCTGATATGAAGGAACGAGAGGCGATTCTTTCTGTTCATGCCTCCAAGGTGCCTGTGGATAAATCTGTTGATTTGAGTCGCATTGCAAGGGCAACACCAGGAATGAGTGGAGCAGAGCTTTCCAGCCTGGTAAATGAAGCCGCTCTTTTTGCAGCTGGTAAAAATCAGGATCGTGTTACGGAGGAGGACTTTGAACTTGCTCGTGACAAGCTGCTGATGGGTGTGGCACGGGAATCGATGGTGATTTCTGAAAAGGAAAAAAGGATGACAGCCTATCATGAAGCGGGACATGCCTTGCCCTACTACTATCTTGAGCATGCTTCTCCGTTGCATAAGGTTTCCGTAATTCCTCGAGGCCGTGCCCTGGGGGTTACTGTAGGAATTCCGGAAGAGGATTCCTATTCTCATACCCGCAGCTGGCTGGAGGATCAGCTGGTGATTTTGTTTGGTGGCTATGCAGCAGAATCCTTGGTATATAATGATACTACTACAGGCACCCAGAACGATTTGCATCGAGCCACAGAATTGGCTCGTCGTATGGTTTGTCAGTGGGGTATGGCCAAGGATGTGGGAGCTGTTGCCTACAATCAAGAGGATGAGCCGGTATTTATGGGACGAGATTTGGTTCGCCATAAGACATACTCAGAGGAAACTGCCCGAAAGATTGATGCTGCAGTGGAATCAATCCTTGAACAGGCTCGTCAAAGATGTATGGATATTCTTGCTCAACATAGAGATCAGCTGGATTTGCTTGCCACTACCCTGACTGAAAGGGAAACCCTCTGTGATGAAGAAATTCGTCAGTTATTGGGTTTTGAGCCAAGAAATAGTGGGGCAGAATCCACTGAGCTACCGATACTATAGGATAGGGTCTCTTATATTTTTTCCCCAGAGATTCCATCAGAATTTGAGGAGTGTCCATGAAAAAAAATAAATTCAGCATACTTGTAGTTCTTGTCTGTTGTTTTGCTTTTATCGGCTTGCCTCTTGTTGGTGAAACTTCCAGTTCAACAACCTCATATACCGCTTTGGCAAATTATCGTACCGCTATCCGTTGTTATCAGCAAGGAAAGACATATCTTGACCATGGACAGTGGACAAATGCTCTTTCTCAATCTGAATTAGGGCTTGGATACGATGAGTCAATTTCAGACCTGTGGTTTTTAAATGCATATTCTGGATACCGGCTGGGAAAAAGTCCTTCCCAGGTACTTCCTGCAATAAAAAAGGCTGTTGAACAGGATAAGTGGGTGGATTATAACAAGGATAGCGCCCTTTTGCTGTATGCAGAGCTTTTGTCTCAGACTGGAGATTCTCAGCGGGCACTGCGGTATCTGGAAGACGGAAGGATTTTCCCCTCATCCTCTCGTGAATACTTAAAGATTCTCTGTTATTATCGATTGGGAACGAATGAATCCTACGAGCAGGCTCGTAAGCTTGTGTCTGAAGCGGCTCGCTTGTATCCTGATGACATGCGCTTTCCCCAAGTGTTCTTTGCCTATGAGGTAAAGCCTGACTTGAGTTATAGCCCCGCCGCTGAAACGCTGGGAGAATCCTTTGCCAAGGGCTTTGAGGAGCTGGGGGATTATCCTGTGGAATTGTACTTGCTTTCAAGCCTTTTTGTTGAGGTTGAGGCAGGCCAACGACGACTGCAAGCCTTTGGTGTTTCTGGAAAACGACATCCATTGTATGCTAACTTAGCCTTGAGCGCCGGCATTATCTCCGAGGTCCAGGCCTATGAATATTTTTGTTCCTTCGCATCTACCTCTATTTCTTTGGCCCAGCTGGAAAGCTTCGCCGCTTTACTGACAGAGTCCAGCACAAAGTCTGCATTCAAGGCCTTTCTCAACGGATATCAAGGAACAATCACCCAAGATACAACGGGGGATGGCATTGATGATTTTCGCATTATGTACTCCCGTGGTAGGCCAAGGCAGATTCATTACGACAAGAATCAAGATGGGGTAGAGGACTGGGTTGCACGTTGTGATTTTGGTGTTCCTACGGAGCTTCTTTTACCAGAGGCAAAAATCTTTGTTTACTATAATAAATATCCCTTTGTGGCATCTACGGAGCTGCATTCCATGAGCTTTAAGTTTGTGGATGGAGCCTTAGAGTGGACTCCTGTTTCTATCCTTCCCTACGAGCCTTTGGTACGGTCGCTAGATGGAGGTGAATTCTTTGTTCCTCAGTTGAAAGCTGGTTCAGATGGACTTTTTCCTGCTATGCGAACCTTGGCGGAAACGGCTTATACGGTAAATTATCCTGTACAGGAACGCCCGCAGGCAAAGGTTGAAATTTCTATTTTAGATGGAAAGGTTCGTTCTGCCCAGTACTATGAGGGAAAAACCCTCTATGCACAGCTTGCTTGTGAGGATGGGCTTCCCAAAACACGAAATGTTGACTTGGATGGAGACGGTTGGTTTGAGCTGATCCAAAACTTCGGCTTTTCTGCTGAAAATTATTTGGACTATGTTTCTCCTGCTGAAAGCTTGGCCTTGTATGACGAGCTTTTTGGTTCGATTTTCTTTCCTCAAGGAATCTTCATTCAGCAAATCCTTCTGGATAAGAATCTGGACATGGAATTCGACTTCGGTCAGGAGTATACTAGAGGTAGGGGTACCGTATCCATTTGGGGTGATCCAGCATCTGGTAATTGGGATTCTCAGTATATTGAAGAGGGGGAAACACAGAATTCTCGGGCTGTGTTTAAAATTCCTGATTCTGTTGAAATTGTTACTGTTTATATGGAAAATCAGGTGCCTGTTCGTGTTACCACAGAAAATCAAGATGGTTTAATCTACAGAGATTTGACCATTGTTCCTGTAGAAGGAGTGTATTGGCTGGGAGAGGCTGGCTCTGCTGATGTATCTATTTATCTCAAGCAGAAGATAGATGAAATGGGAGAGCAGGGCCGGTCCATGATAATCCAGATGGAAAAAAAAGCAGCTTCTACAGCAGCTGGAGTACGATGCTCTGGAATAAAAATCTCGAACTTCTATTTTGGAGTTTTACTTGATGAATAAAAGCTTTCGGTCAGTTTTGAAGCTGGCTCTCTTTTCCTTTCTCATTCTGGCGAGTTGTCGTTCCACTCCCCAGGATGAATTTGTTCCCCTAGATTACACCGAGGCTGATGTAATCAAAAATGAGATTTCCACCATAACTAAAATGCTGGAAACAGAAAGTGTCAAGGCCTTGTGGCGTTCAAGTCTGTTACAACGGAATTCAGCTGTTGAAAATGAAGCTATTTCTCAAGCGCTGGAGCTTTGTAGCCAAAAAGTGCTTCAGCAATACCAAGAAGCCTTGAAAAACAAGAGCTATCTGGAGGCCGAAAGGTTGCTTTCATCTTTGGAGGCTGTGGATTTTCCGTTGGATGATGCGATGGTGGAACAAAAAAAGGAGCTTGGCAGAAAGATTGCATCTTCGGTTCCTGGCTATGGTGTCTCTCCAGATAATCCCCATGCTGTAGCTGATTATATCAGTGGAACAGTTACCATTTGGGTGGATTTAGGAATTCATGTATCCCGGGGGTTAGGATATGCAAACAGGGCCATTGGTTCTGGCTTCTTTATCGATAAAAAAGGCTACATCATTACCAACTACCACGTGATTCAGCCGGAGGTTGATCCTGAGTACGAAGGATACTCCCGCCTGTACATAAAGCTTTCCTCCAATCCAGAAACACGGATTCCTGCCAAGGTTGTAGGCTGGGATCCCTTGCTTGATTTGGCCCTGCTGAAAACTGAAATCGATGCGCCCTATGTATTCCCCCTTGGCTCTTCCCAGGAGCTTGAGGTGGGGGAGCGAATCTATGCCATCGGTTCTCCTGCTGGCTTGGAATGGACCTTGACCTCCGGAATTGTATCCGCCAAGGGGCGCCGTCTATTGGCCATGGGGCCAGTGATGCAGATTGACGCGGCCATCAATTCTGGTAACTCTGGTGGCCCTATTATCGATGAAAAGGGCAACGTGGAGGCAATCGTTTTTGCAGGTATGCTGGAATACGAGGGCTTGAACTTTGCCATTCCTGTGGAATATCTCAAGGCTCAACTGCCAATTCTTGCTGCAGGAGGATTGCGGGAGCATGGTTGGATTGGGGCGTACGGAAAGGATGCCCCAGTGGATCAATTTTCTGAAACACCACGAGGACTTTTAGTGCAGTATCTTATGCCCGGTGGCAGTGGGCAACGAGCTGGATTAAAAAAAGGTGATGTGATTACTGCTGTTAACGGGATTTCCATCACTGGTATTGATGATTATCACAATATCCTTAAAACCTTGCTCGCAGAAACAGTTGTACAGCTTTCAGTGTACTCACCAGATTCCTTGAATGGAGAGAATGCTGGAATAGAAAGGCTGTTGCCCGTATATCTGGAAAAACGTCCTAAACAACCAGGTTATGAAATCTATCAGCGGGATTTGATTTCCAATGCTTTTTTGCCAATTTTTGGCATGGAGTTGAAGTCTGCCACCGACAAGAACAAGAAAAGCTACACTGTGGTCTCGGTTTTGCCCGGCGAGATTGCAGATGGGTCTGGATTTTCCGTGCACGATCCGGTGGAAATTGTTAAGGTGGAGGTTCCTAAAACAAAGGATGCATTGTACGCCCAATTGTATACCAAAAAACGAAAGAATGGATATTTTGAGGTAAGCATTGCGGTTGGAGCTCCTCTGGACAGTCCTTTCTATTTCTAATACAATAGTTTCACAAAAAATTTATACCTCTTGTAGGCTTTTATACAAGGGGCAACATATAGGGAAATTATGGCAGATTTAGCACACAAGAGAAATTTTTGTATCGTGGCTCACATTGACCACGGAAAGTCAACCCTTTCTGACAGATTGATTCAGAAGGCAAAGATTATTGATGACCGGCAATTCCAAAACCAGATTCTTGACTCCATGGACATTGAGCGTGAACGTGGAATTACCATAAAGAGTCAGGCTGTAACCATTCCCTATACTGCCGCCGATGGGCAAAAGTATGAGTTGAATTTTGTTGACACTCCTGGTCATGTAGACTTTTCCTACGAGGTTTCACGAGCCATTGCTTCCTGTGAGGGAGCCTTGTTGTTGGTGGATGCTGCCCAGGGTGTTGAATCCCAAACCCTTTCCAATATGTACATGGCTCTGGAGCATAATCTTGAGATTGTTCCCGTCATCAACAAAATCGATTTGCCTGCAGCAGATATTCCTGGTGCAAAGCATCAGATTGACCACGACTTGGGCCTTGATGGAGATGATGCGGTGCTTGTGTCTGCAAAGACAGGAAAGGGAGTTGATGAGCTTTTTGAAGCCATTGTAAATCGATTTCCACCTCCATCTGGAGACCCAGCAGGAAAGATGCGCGCCTTGATTTTTGACTGCCACTATGACCCCTACCGCGGGGTTATTGTTCACCTGCGGATGATTGACGGTTCGCTTAAACCTGGGCAGACCATTCGATTTATGAATAGTGGCACTGAATACAAGGTGGAATCAACTGGTATTTTCCGCATTAAGCTTGAGGAAACAAAGCAGCTGGAAGCAGGTGACGTTGGTTACATTATTGCAGGAATTAAAACCGTGTCCGATGTCCGTGTCGGCGACACCATCACCTTGGCAGAGGATCCTGCCCAAGAAGCCTTGCCTGGGTTTAAAGAGGTAAAGCCCGTTGTATTTTCCTCCATCTATCCCATCGACTCCAACGATTATGAGGAGTTGCGGGACAGCATGGAAAAACTCACCCTTAATGATGCAAGTCTTGTGTATGAAAAGGATTCCTCCTTGGCCTTGGGACATGGTTTCCGGTGCGGCTTCTTGGGG
The DNA here is from genome assembly GCA_045586625.1 of Treponema sp. Taxonomy (GTDB): domain Bacteria; phylum Spirochaetota; class Spirochaetia; order Treponematales; family Treponemataceae; genus Treponema_F. The sequence goes on along the minus strand of JAZNAS010000009.1, from coordinate 4,286 downwards.
CTCCTGCATCTGGAGGTCATCCAGGAACGATTGGAGCGTGACTATGACCAGTCCGTTATCTTTACCGCTCCTTCGGTTCGCTATTTAATCAAGCTCACTAGTGGGGAGGAGAAATACATCGACAACCCTGCTGATTATCCCGATCAGGGGCGTATTGCTGGTGCCCAGGAGCCCTACATTCGAGCTTCTATCATTACTCCAGCTACTTATCTTGGTTCCATCATGGCCTTGTGTACAGAAAAACGTGGAGTCCAGACCAATATGCAGTATTTGGATGAAAAGCGAGTGGAAATTACCTACGAAATGCCCTTGGCAGAAGTTTTGTTTGACTTTTATGATCGCCTAAAAAGCTATAGCCGTGGGTATGCTTCCTTTGATTATGATATCATCGGTTATCAGCCCACAGAGTTGGTAAAGATTGACATTCTCATCAACGGAAAGGGTGTTGATGCCCTTGCCCAGTTAGCGTTCAAGGGAAATGCATACGATAGAGCCCGCCATGTTTGTGCCCAGCTGAAGGAAGAGATTACCCGTCAGCAATTCAAGATTGCAATTCAGGGAGCCATCGGTAGTCAGATTATTGCCCGAGAAACAGTGAATGCCTTGCGGAAAGATGTTCTTGCAAAATGCTATGGTGGTGACATTACCCGAAAACGAAAGCTGTTGGAAAAACAGAAGGAAGGAAAGAAGCGCATGAAGATGGTGGGAGACGTGGAGCTTCCACAGTCAGCCTTCCTTGCAGTGCTAAAGACAAAGGAGGAGTAGGACTTTCCTATTCTTCCAGCAATTTTTTTCCCAATGCAATATCCTTTAGGAAAAAATCGATTTCTGAGCGAACCCGCTTTAAAAAGGAAAGGTCAAGGCTTGGTTTGTATCCGTCAGGAAAGTGAAGGTAAAGATAATCTGCCTCTTCAAGAATCTCCAAAATCCTTTCCTGACAGATGTTTCCAGTGGAAAGGCCATTTCTCAATTCTTGTAGCATAGCTTCTTCTTTTTGGTAAAACTCCTGTATTTTTTCAGCAAGCTGCTGATTTTTTTTCACTTCATGGTAGGCGGCAGAATCATATTCACAGATTCTTTCTGCTGCAGGTGAGATTGCTGAAACGAGCTGAGAAAAATCCCTTCGCTCAAGTCCCAAATCCAGTCCATGATTTCCCACATCGTAAGCATTTATCACCCCGTGAAAGCGATCACAAAAAATCTGTCGGTAATAGGATAAAACCTGGTCGGTATAAACCATTCCTGATTTTCCCAGTTGCTTTTCTGTGGTGGGATTTGAAAGATAGTGGAAAGAACCTGCCTGCTTGATTCTATTTGCTTGAAAAAAGCTGTTCCTAATCTGGAAACTTTCTTTACAATGACTTCGTTCTATCAAAAAAGAAAAATCCAAGCCAGAAACATAGACTGGTGTACGAGGATTTTTTCGTAGCATAAGAGCAATTTCCATAGCTACAATTCCAACAGAACCCATGGGGGGAAGAATTTGGTGGATCAAATCTTCTTGTTGCAGTCGCTCTAAAAAACGGCTTCCAGCAAATTCCGTGGAAAAAAAGGCTGTCTTTCCACCAGTACAATTTTTTTTAAGGAGTTTTTTATCATACTTGATCCCGGAGCTTGTGTCGTAATGCAAGATGGAAGGCCGTGAAGTAATGTCTGCAAGGATAAAAAGCTCTGTGTCAGTTGCCAGAGTATAAGCCTGTTGAATTGCATGCTGACATTCCAATGCTAACACAAGATTGGGCTTTATGTTTCGTGTCAGCAATGCGGGCACTACTGCATCTACTGCCACAATATAAATCCTTTCTCGATTGTCCCTTGTCATCAAGGAAAGGTGTTCTATAGTTTTATCTACAGAAGGGCCTGCTCCCAATACCAATAGAGGAAAATCTATTTTTTTTGTTGGAATCTCATGGCTGAAGGGCAAGAGCGCTAGGTTTCGCAATATATTACGATGGTAAAGTCGCCCCATTTTGATGAGTGTTAAACGGTTTTTCCAAAAATTAGCTACTGCAAGTTCCGCCCTTTGTTGTATACGCTGATATTCCTCTTGTCTCAAGGCAGGTGCGGCAGAACAATCGATGCGTACACAATATTTAAAAGAACCAGGATGAGGAATCTGAACACCATTGTCTGTCACTTGATTTTTTTTTGTCAAAAGAGTGTAAATATATTCTAATCGATGGGGCCCTAAGAAGCCGATTTTTGCAAAGGAATTCTTTGTCAAAAAGTCATTTACAGTAAGTTTTTCTTCAGAATTACTTGATAAATGGCTTTGTTGGTGGTTATACAATGCAAGTAGATTATCATCTGCTTCAATAACAAGAAGAAAGCAACCTGAAGGTAGTTTTTCAACTAATTTTCTTAAACCATAACCTAAAACTGGAGAAATACACAGTATTAATGTGTCGTTTTTTAACTCCATGTTGTCTACCAATCGTTCTATGCTAGTAGCTGGATTGTATTTTGAGTACAAATATCTATTTTTGTATAAAACAGACAAGCCCTGTCTAGCTTCTACCAGGCAGGGCTTGCTTGTATCATCTTTGATAGGCATCTATGATACTTTAGCTCTCAGATTTACCAATCTTATTCAAGCCCCATAAAATATTTGAAGAAGACAGTCAAAAAATCATTCTGCAATTTATCGCTTGTCATAATAGCATTCTGAACCGCAACCTGGTCAAACTGTACAACATAACTATCAAATAATGCGGCATCATTTTCTACAGGAATTGTAGCTTCTTCTGTCAACATGAGCATCACAACATAATTGTTCAATACCATGGGACTGGAGATTTCATCCATTTGCATCGAGAAAGCAGTCTTCATAAAACTCTCATTGGAAGCGGCTCCATTCAAGGCTACATCAGTGGAGCTCAAGGAAGGAAACAGAGGAGAACTACCGTAGTTCAGGGGGAATGGACCAACCTGAATTGGCTGCACTCCAAACTGTCTGCATGCTTCTGCCATGCCTGAAACACTTGCTGCATTCCAAAAATCCTGAGCTAGATCAAGATAATAGGTTTCAATTAAGCCAGACTCATAGCTTCTCATATAGCTGATTACTGCATCCACCAATGCTTCATCTTCAAAGTTTGCAGGAATGGAAGCTCCATCTCCACGGAAAATCGAATATCCATTAGTTGTGGCAATCACACCACTCAGCTGGCCTTCCGCAAGAGAGGTGAGGGCAGCTAAAGAAGCTTCATCGGTAACAATATTGTCCAGCTGGTACTTGTATGCATTCAAAAGCTTACCATCGGTACCACTATAATAGTTGCGAGACAACTCGGTTACTGCATCTTCAAATAAAATCTCATTGTTCTGCAACTGCTTCAAAAGATTGTTTGCTGCAGCTTCATCTGCAAGAGAAATAACGGAAAGATCGTAGCGTGTGAACAAATCCGCGTTTTCCTGTCCCCATATGGCAGCCTCTTCTGCAGGATAATTAGTCATATCGAAGGAAACTACCTGGAAGGTTCTCTGATTTTCACCCATGGAATCGATAAAAGCTGCTTCTGCTGCAGGGGTTTTCAACCCATACATGGCATAATCACCGATTTTATCAGAAGCAGAACCAAAAAGGTCATCTGTATATCGCTGATACACAAGGCTGTTTTCAAGGGAGTTGCGTAATTCGATCTTCGTACTATCAGAAGCCTCATTAAAAAGCTTCTTGGAATATACTCCGTTTTCGTCATAAAAATAGGGAATCATATTTCGATCGAGCAATGCTGTTGGCACAACATAACCTGTAGCATCTACAGCCTGTGTAAAGGCCTCGTTCAATACAGCACCATTAAAAGCTGTATTGAAAATATCGAAATAAGCACTCTGTAGGTTTTCGCTTCCGACTTGTTCTGAATAGAACTGAACCAAGGAAGTAAAATAAGTTCCTTGCTTATATTCAATAGGCTTCTTATTATAGTAACCTAAAGGAGGAAGCTCAGATCCTCCGCCCTGAACCATGGCCGGAATAAAGATAAATGAAATGGCAGCCAAAACCAAGATGATTATGGAACCAGCACTTATCAGAATTTTTTTTGGTGAGACGCTTTTCTTGTCACTCATACAATATATTCCTTATTATAAAGATAAAAATGCCATTAATAATATCATAGCTCCTATTTTATTGTCAATGAAAATGTCCGTTCCAAATACCTTTAGGACAGAGAGACAGCCGTGGAAGAATGTGACATAAAGTTATTCAAGAATTCATGTGGTGTCAAGAATCCGAGAGATTCATGAGGGCGGTATGAGTGGTATTTTTTGAGCCAGGAGTCGAT
>JAZNAS010000008.1:0-55718 GCA_045586625.1 Treponema sp. | reverse complement strand
CGTAGTAATTCCGAATCTGTGTGACAATTAGGGAAAGCGATCAACGGTATGAGCTTGCGGGCTTGAGTGACGAGGAAGTGGCGTATGTTGTGAGTGTGGTGGGGTAGGAGTGGATGCTGATTGGTTGTGTCTATTCAGTAGGATAAATGATAGGAGGAAATTATTATGCCAGTGAAAGATTTACATGATAAGCCGTTTTCAGATGAAACAATAACAAAACTCTCAATTTTTGAAGATTATACAAAGGAATGGCTTCCTGTATTTATTATGACAGCAAAGGAAATTTGTATTTATGATTTTTTTGCTGGTACAGGTTATGATTTAAATGAAGTTGCGGGAAGTCCGATTAGGATATTAACCAAAATATTTGAACAGTTGGATAATATCATTTCACAAAGAGTGATAGTTCATATTTATTTTAACGAATACAAAAAGGATAAATTTAAGATATTGAAGGCTAACTGTGATTCGTTTATAAATGAACATCCACAATTTCAAAATGCTGTCAATTTGTCATTAGTTAGAATTGAATATGAAAATGAGGAATTTTCTGTTACATTTTCAAAGCATCTTTCAAAAATGCAGACAATGCCAGCATTGATTTTCCTAGATCAAAATGGTGTAAAATATTTGACTGCTGAATATTTGCAGAAATTAGTAGATATAGAAAAAGTTGATTTTTTATATTTTGTTTCATCGTCGTACTATTTGAGGTTCGGAGAGACTAAAGAATTTCAAAGTTCTATTCAATTTGATTTAAATATACTCAAAAATGGTGATTATAAGCGTTGCCACTTGGGTTTGGTAAATGAATTAAATTCTCTTATCCCGAATACTAGCAAGGTTCATTTGTATCCGTTTACAATAAAAAAGAAGTCAAATATTTACGGAATCGTGTTTGGAGCGAGGCATCCCCTTGCTATCGAAAAATTCTTGCGTGTTGCATGGAAGAACAATCCTACAAATGGGCTTGCAAATTTTGATATTGATAATGACGATATAAAGGATTCTCAGCCAGATTTATTCGGCCATGTAGAGCTTACAAAAATTCAGAAATTTCAAAAAGATGTAGAGAATAAAGTCTTGTCCAAAGAATTAAAAACCAATAAAGATGTCTATTTTTACACTTTAAAAGCTGGGCATATTCCAGAACATAGTGGAGACGTTCTGAAAAAACTGAAAAAAGGCGGGAAAATCATGTATGCGGAACGTACGCCGTATATTTCCTATGATAAGGTTTGTAAAGAATCTATTATTATAGAATATCAAATTTTAGGTGAATAACATGAAAACGTCAAAAATAGAATGGACAGACAAGACATGGAATCCAGTCACTGGATGCACGAAATATTCAGAGGGGTGCAGGAACTGTTATGCGGCAGTTATGGCACGGAGGCTGAAGGCCATGGGGCTTGAGAAGTATAAAAATGAATTTGAGGTGACTCTGCATGAAGAATGTTTGACGGAACCGCTAAAATGGAAGGGAAATCATAACATATTTGTCTGTTCGATGAGCGATTTGTTCCATGAGGATGTGCCGTTTGGGTTTATCGACAAGGTTATGGCGACAATCGAAAGGACAAAGAACAACCGCTATCAAATTTTAACGAAAAGAGCTGAAAGAATGTGTGAATATTTCTCCTCCCATTCTATCCCGGAGAATGCTTGGTTAGGTGTTACTGTTGAGAATGAAGAGGCAAAATATAGGATTGATTATTTGAGGAAATTGGACGCAACAATCAGGTTCCTTTCATGCGAGCCCCTGTTGTCAGACCTAGGCATCATTGATTTTACCGGTATTGACTGGGTTATTGTTGGTGGAGAGAGTGGAGGTGGTGCCCGTCCAATGGATGAAAGGTGGGTCATTTCTATCAAAGACCAGGCAAGTGCATCCAATACAGCATTCTTTTTCAAGCAGTGGGGTACATGGGGTAGCGATGGAATAAAGCGAAACAAGAAGATGAATGGCAAGTTGTTGAAGGGTGAGATAATTCAGGAGATGCCATGTGAATGCTGCCCAACTCTATGAGAAAAAAAGCCAACTTGGGCAAATGTTCCGCTTCAAGACTTCACTGCAAAAAGCAACATTGATTGGAGTAAAAGCATTGCGGAAATTGACCAACAGTTGTACGCCAAGTACACCTTGAGCGAAGAAGAAGTGGCTTTTATTGAAAAGATGATTAAACCCAAGGGGTAGCTTCTGCAGGCTCAAGTGGTGGGGATCGTGGGGCTTGTATGGTGTGGAATCCTGACTTCTTCTGAAACTTGTGGTATACTTGGGGTAGGGAGGTTTATTGTGTCTGATTTTGCTTTCCAGTATTTTAACACAGAGCTTGAAAAGCTGGCCTTACCGGAGCTTAACCAAATCCTTGAGAAGGTCAGTAGCCTCATCTGTGCAAAGACAGGAGGAGAGTCCCCCATTTTCTTTCGTGAGCTTGGTGGCCTGGAGGATGAATTTTACATGGCCTCTGATTTTGACGAGACTCCAGCTTGCTTTGAGGAGTATATGTGAGTTACCTTCTGGACACGAATGTTTTGATATACTCATTGTGCAGCCCCTCTCGGCTTTCGCAGGATGCGAGACGAATTGTCTCAACAGATCCAAATGTCAGTGTAAGTATTGTGTCATTTTGGGAAATTGCAATAAAGCAAGGACTGGGAAAACTGAACATAAATTCAACAATTCCTCAGATTGAAAGGATTTGTCTCATGAGAAACATAAAGATTCTGCCAATCCTCCCTGTTGAAATTGAGGATATAAAAGCCTTGCCCCTTATTCACAAAGATCCCTTTGACCGCCTGATAATCGCTCAGGCACGTTGCAAAAATCTCTGTTTGGTAACAAGTGACCAACTCATTCCAAAATACGAGGTGAAGACACTGTGGTAATTTGAGGCTCAGTTGTGGCCATGGAGTAAGACAAGCGGATTCGCAGGTGGCGGGAGCCAACCTTGCAATCATTTCCATGCAGAACTGGCCGTAGGCCAGATTTGTCCGCATCTAGCGATGCTCACAGGGAAACGTGTGAAGGTCGTTAGATCTGAACAAATCTGGCCATCGCCAGTTTGTAAGGAACGTATTATCGTGGTTGCTTTTGCAACCTGCAAAGCCGATTGTTGAAAGATAATCAGCGTGCGGGCTTGAGCGGGGAGGAAATCGCCCCCATCGAGAAGCAGAAGTAAACCCATGGTGTCGCTTCTGCAGGCTCAGCTGCCGTGGGGCTGGGCGACGGTGGAGTAAACTACTGCAATTTTTGCAAAAATATTGTATACTATAAATAGCTTGAAAACGGAGGTGAAATATAATGACTGTGATAAAAGCATATTATGACGGAAAAAACTTTATTCCTTTGCAGCATTTTAACTTTAAGCCGCGTCAGCAAGTTTTGATTGTAGTGGACGAAAACGAAGATGACGAAACTCCTGCACAAAAGTTTTTAAAACTTTCATGGGCAGGTAATGAAAGTGCAGATGAAATTTTGTCAGAAATAGGAAAAGAACGTGTCAATTCAAGTCGTTTTGGAGAAAATAGTGCATTATTTGATTGACACAAATATTATAGTTTATCGCCTAAAAAATTTGGGGAATGTTAACGCAAATTTTCTAAAAAACAAAGATAAGCACATGTCTTTGTCTGTTATTTCTTATGGAGAACTTGTTTTTGGTGCAAAAAAAATCAAAAGCAGTAGAAAAAAACATGGAAACGGTTAATGCAATAAAATCAATTTTCCCTTTACTTGAAATAACTTCTGAGATTATGAATATTTTTGGAGAAATTAAAGCGTATACTCAAAAAATTGGAAAAACAATAGATGATATGGATTTGTTGATTGCAGCAACCGCCATTACAAATAACTTTACTTTGGTTACCCATAACACGAAACATTTCAAAAACATTCCTAATTTAAAAGTCGAAGATTGGTTTTGAGTTTTCCAAGACTTCACCACAAACAGCGATATTGATTGGAGCAAAAGTGTTGCGGAGATTGACCAGCAATTGTACAGAAAATATGGCTTGAGCCAAGAAGAAGTGTCATTTATCGAGAAGATGATAAAGCCCATGGAGTGATGCAACTGTAATTTTTGGCATAAATGTAGTATAATACATAGGTAACTTGAAAACGGAGGTAATGTATGCCGTTAGCGATTCTGGAGCAAAGGTTACGGGAATTTCCGGAAGAATATTTTGACGAAATAAATGCTTTTTTCGATTTGCTTTCATATAAAGTTGCTGTTTTGGCCAAAAAAGAAAAACAAACTATCACTCCTGGTCTTGCACAGGGAAAGTGGAACTATCCGAAGGATATCCACGCTTTTGATGATGATGTCGCTGAAGAATTTGAGGCGTATGTATGAAAATATTGCTTGATACACATATTCTTATTTGGTTTCATACAAAAGATTCAGAGCTTTCAGAAAATGCTCCTCGTCCGCACAAAGATCCCTTTGACAAAATCCTTATCTGCCAGGCAAAAACAGAAAATATGCGTTTGATGACACATGATTCTTTGCTTCCTTTCTACAACGAGCCCTGCATTTTATGTGTATAGCGGCAGTTGACCGGCAGCGGTTCCCTACAGTGGGCTTGAGTGAAGAGGAAATCGCTTTCATCGATAAGCTGATTAAACCCATGGAATAAGACAAGCGGATTTGTTCGCACCTAACGATGCTCACAGGGAAACGTGTGAAGGCCGTTAGACCTGAGCCAATCCGCATGACAAAAGCTGCACCTCATTTTACACACCGCCATCAGTTGAATGAGCCGATTTCTATCAGGTTGCCTTCAGGGGCGGCAATGGAGCAGGGCGCTGGCCCTAGGGCCTTGTTGTCGACTCCAAGACCGATACGGCTCTTGGCTGCTTCTTACAAGTATTCTATTGGCAAGGCAAGAACAGAGTCGCTTAAAAAGTGCTTTTTTTCACACTGACAAAGAATGCAGCCTTGTCCCACTGCCTTGCCAGAAATTTTTGTGAGGACGGAAAAATGCCTTGCCATGTCCAGTGTGGGACGGGCGGATTTCTTGATTTCGATGGGGTAGAGGGTGTTGTCCTTTTCGATGAGCAAATCGATTTCTTTTTTGTCTTTGTCACGATAAAAATAGATTTGCCTCGTGTCGTGGCCAGCATTGTAGTAGGACTTGATGACCTCGCTGACAACAAAATTCTCAAAAAGGCTTCCCGACATGGCTCCATTCATGGCGGTTTGGGCTGAGGTCCATCCCACAAGATAACAGACCAAGCCGGTATCCATAAAATAGACCTTGGGACTTTTGATGGCCCGCTTCGAGATGTTTTTTTCGTAAGGATGCAAGAGTCGGATTACACCGGAGGATTCTAAAATACTTGTCCACTCTGTGATGGTCTTGTTTGAAACCCCCACATCCTGTGCGATTGAATCCGCATTAAAAAGCTCCCCCACACGGGCTGCAATGCATTGCATAAAGTTATTGAATTTGACCAGGTTTTTTGTATGTATCAAGTCCGCCACGTCCCGCTCAAGATATGTTCTGGCGTATGAGCGATAAAAGGATTCCCACTCGATGGACTCGTCTGACAATTCTGGCATGCTTCCACGCCATATATGGTGCCAAAGCCTTTCATAGGGCTGTATTTTTTCTTTGCGTTCCTCAAGATACCCATCCGTCGGCAAAAATTCGGTGTTGAAATCGATTTCATGTTTTTCCCGCAGGCTGAGGGAGGCCATGTTGATTATGCACACACGGCCGGCAAGGGAGTCGGCGGCCCTGCTCAAAAGGGAGTAGCTTTGGGAACCGGTGAGGATTATCTGCCCCTTTTTATCTTGATTGTCTGCAAGGAGTTTTATTTGGAGGAACAGATTGGGGGAACGCTGCACCTCGTCAACAATCACAGGGACAGGATGAGTTTTAAAGAACAGGGCGGTATCTCCTTGGGCCAGTGAAAGCTCGGAAAAATCATCCAATGTGACATATTCATATTCCGGAAGAAACAGCTTTTTCAGCAGGGTTGACTTTCCAACCTGTCGGGAGCCGGTAATCAAAAGAATTCTAAACTGATTCCTCATCCTGCTTATATAGGATGTAATGTGACGATTAATATACATAACCCCTCCCTTTCGACCAATCTGAAGTATAACTCCCAAAAAGTCGGAGGTCAAGGGAGGGCGGAGCCTTGTACCTGCTCCTACCTTCGCCTTGCCGTTCCAATTCCAAGACAGACCAAAAAGAGTACTCCGTTTACCAACACAATGGTGGCACCAGAGGCGGCTCCAATGTAGTAGGAGAGGGCTAGGCCCAAGATACTTGACACCAAGGAAATTACTATGGACACCAGCAGGTAGCTTCTGGTGTTGCGGGTGACAAAGCGGGCTGCCGCTGCAGGAAGGACGAGCAAGGAGTTAATGATAAGAAGTCCCGTCCATCGGATGGAGGTAGTAACAATGAGGGCTGTGAGCAGGGCAAATACCTGCTCTGTGGCAAAAACAGGAATGCCACGGCTTTTTGCCAGGGTGCGGTGGAGGTTTGTCAGCAGCATCTTGTTGTAAAGGAAAATCCAAAGAATAGCTGTCACTACTGCCACTGCCACCAGCAAGGCAATTTCTTTTGGGGTAATGCTGAGAATGTCTCCAATCAGGTATTTTTGGTAGCGGGCAAAATTTCCTGTGGCGGAAAGAAGCACCAGTCCCAAGGCCACGGAGGTGGAGGAGAAGACCCCGATGATGGTGTCGGCGGAGCTTTTTCCCTTAGTCTTTACGGTGATGATGGCAAAGCCCAGAATCAGGCTAAAGCCTACCATGGCCACCATGGGTTCTTTTATGCCTAAAAGCACTCCAAAGGCAATTCCTGTAAGGGCAGAGTGACCGATGGCATCGGAAAAAAAAGACATTTTGTTGGACACCACAAAGCTTCCCAGGGTGCCAAAAAGGGGGGCGGCCACCAGCACTGCCAAAAGAGCATTTTTCATAAAGTTGGGTTCAAGCCAGCCAAAGGGGAGGATGGTGTCAATGAAGGCATACCAAAAACTCATAGATAACAGGCTCCTTGTTCACCAAAAATATTGCGAAAAGCTGTAGTATTGTACACTTCCTGGGGCAAACCTTCTGCCACAATAGTTTTATCGAGAATCACCACCTTGTTCGCATGGCGAGCCACCAGGTCAAGGTCATGGGAAATCAGCAGGATGGTGATGTCGTGGGTGTGCCGCAGGTCTGATACCAGCTGGTAGAACAGGGAAAGCCCCGCCCGGTCCACACCGGAAACAGGCTCGTCTAGAAGGAGGATGTCAGGTACGGGGTGGATTGCCAAGGCCAGCATCACCCGCTGGAGCTCGCCGCCAGACAAATCGCAGACACGACGAGCGGCCAGGGCTTCCACCTGGGTGATGGACAAGACCTGCTGAACCAGATTCAAGTCCTTTTTTCGGGGAGGAAGCCACACGGGACGGCGGGAAAGGCTTGCCAGCACCAGGTCGCTGACGGAGACAGGACTATTAGCGTCCACCGCCAGCTGCTGGGGCACATAGCCGAACCGCGGGCTGGAGGTGCAGGCGCAGCTATCCTTCATAAAGTGGATTTCCCCGGAATGGGGAATCTCTCCCAGCAATGTCTTGAAGAAGGTGGTTTTTCCCGCCCCGTTGCGCCCGATGATGGCCGTAAGCTCCCCGCAGTGGATGTGGAGGTTCACCTTGTCCAGAATAGGGCCGGAGGCTGAGGTTACAGAAAGGTCCTGTATCTTGGTGCAGCACACGTGGTGGGAGCTCTGGTTTGGATGACGCTCCTGACAGCGGGTGCAACCGTGGTGGTCGCAGATGTGGCTTTTAAGGTGAAGTCCCTTGGGGGAGGATGCGCCTTGTTTTCCCAAGGGTTTGAAGTGGAGGCTGGAGCCATTTTGAGTTGGGTTGCCAGTCCGAGCCGTTCCTTCAGTGGTAAAATGAGACTGCTCCTTTTTCATGAAGACTCCAGTTTTACGATTATTGCCAGGCTTCTGGATTGGAGCGGGCTTCCAGTGCATCCTGGGATGCCTTGTCCAGGCTGTGGAAGAAGTCCAGTCCCGTCCGTGCCTCAATCTCATCAACAGGAACAACGAAGGCATAGTAATCTTCCTTCAGCTTTTCGTTGGGCATCAGAAAGCCAATCATCTGGGGCTTGCCGTCCTTTCCTTCGGGAGCAAAGAGAACCTTGTAATAGTATTCCGGAACTGCCACCTTGTTCTCGCCGATGGTAGGATAGCTGTCCTTTTCCAGCACAGGGCCGCTGATGACGTAGATGCTGCCGAAAGCCTGGGTCCATTCCCGAACCTCTGCCTCCAAATCCTTCCACACACCACGATTCAGGCCGCCAGTCTGGGGGCTCATGTTGCTCATGTAGAAGGACTCGCTCATGGTCTCCTTGCTGTAGGCCAAGTCCGCCGCAGGCGCCAGGTGTCCCCGGTCATAGCCAGAGCCCTTGTAGTCAGCCAATGTGGCGGAGCCTGTGGAAATCTTTGGGTCGGGCCGGAAGTCGTCGGTACGATTGGTGGCCTTTACCAGCTCGTCTGTATTGATTTCGTAGGCAACCCATTCAGCCTGCTCGTACTTTTCCCGGTAGCACAGGCTGAATCCCAAATACTCGTGAATCTCGTGGTCGTCGGAAGTGTGGGCGCACAGGGGGATTTCCAGTCTCTGGGGCAGGTCTCCTGCAAGCTGAGGTGCAGCAATGTCAGAATCTTCCACCACCACTGAATCCTTGTATTCCCAGGGCAGGGCTTCTGGCAGGACAATGCCTGTGTAGTCATACACCAGATGAATCATTGTTTCCCGTGGACCAAAAAGATAGAGCAGGCCCACCACAACAATCACGATACAAATGACGGCAATCGCTCCGCCAGACTTCTTCTGCTTCTTGCTGGATTTGCTGGAAGCAGCCTTCTTTGTAGTAGTTTTACTGCTAGACTTCTTAGTTGTGGTTCCCATGCAGTGCAGTATAGCATAGAGGAATGAAATATTAAAGTGGTGTGTCCGTTCCAAATACCTTTAGGACAGAGAGACAGCCGTGGAAGAATGTGACATAAAGTTATACAAGAATTCATGTGGTGTCAAGAAGCCGAGAGATTCATGAGGGCGGTATGAGTGGTATTTTTTGAGCCAGGAGTCGATTTCTGCCTGAAGCTCGCTGCTACCCGCTCCCGCAAAAAAACACCTGCCGAGCCGCACCCCGACAGGTGAGAATGCCTTTTCTTTTATTTTAATTTATATCCGTGTACACTACATCCATTTGTAGAACTGGACTCGCAGGTGGCGTGAGCCACCATTACAATAGCTTCCGCTAGAGCCAGCCAACCTTAGTTGGCTGAGCGCACCAAACGGAAACCAAGGCTGCTGCTGCGGAGGCCGGGGATGAAGCCGCTGCGGTTGGACACCGAACAGCCGTTAGCATCATTGGGGTAACCGCCCCCGCGGCCGACCCGGGAATTGCCCGACGAGCCATCGTGGGGGTCGCTGACAGATTCATCCCTGTAACCTCCATACCAGTCCCAGCACCACTCCCACACGTTCCCGCTCATGTCGTGTAGACCCCACGCATTGGGGTCTTTCTTTCCCACCTGGTGGGTCTTGTTCTCGCTGTTGTCAGAGTACCATGCGTACTTCCCAAGGTCATTTTCAGTCTTTGTTCCACTCCAGGTTCTTGCATTGGTTGTATCATCCCCGGCTCTCGCCGCATACTCCCACTCCGCCTCCGTGGGCAGCCGGTAGCCGCTCTTGGTGAAGTCGCAGGTGATTGCGTCCTTCCATGTATCATTTGTCCAGCTTTCGGGCACTGTTCCCCACTCATCGGGGTTTGTTTTACCGCCAATTGCATAGCAGGGTGTCAAGTCTTCTGCAATTGACCTCCTGTTGCAATACACCACCGCATCGTACCAGCTCACGTAGTAGGCAGGATAATCATCTCCCTCTCCATAGGTGCTGCTGGGTTCAGTGCCACCCCACTGTCCCATCTCCGCAAGGTACAATTGCTGGGTCACCTCGTGCCGCCCCATGAAGTACCCCTTGCTTATGGTCACATCATGCACTGGCTTCTCGGCAGGATATTCTGCGGCGCTCCCCATTTGGAACGTCCCTGCAGGGATATAGACAAAGCCTGCCGGTATTTCCATTTCATCTCCACCTGGTTCACTACAAGTCGTGCACTTTTTTACGAGCTTTCCTGCTGCTATGTCTGTGGATTCGGTTTCCACTTTCCAGTCTCCGAAGGTGTGGGTGTGAGCCTCCGGCGGCACCGAATCGTTCTTGCAGCTGGTCAGTGCCAGCAGGCCGGTGATTGCCAGCAGAAGCACTCCTACCAGCACAATTTTCTTTTTGGATTTCACTTTTAAAATCCTCCTTTGCAAAACTTTATTTTTTCCCGAACAAACTGCCGGGTGGAATGGCTGGGGAAAACTGATTTAAACGAAGAGAGGCCACAGACGGAAATTCCGCCTGCGGCCTCAATTGTATGGGAAAGGAAATTTACGCTGTAAATTCTACCATTATGTGTTGTGTTGTGTTGTGTTGTGTTGTGTTCAAGGATTGTACCGGGAGAATTCTATGTGTCAAGAGGTTTTTCGAGAAAACGACAACTTTTTTCGTTCCTAGATACATTTTTTCTCCCACAATTTGGTTGTTGGTTCGACAGGCTCACCAACCGCAGAACTAATTCCTGGTTGGTTCGGCTTCGCTCACCAACCCGATAAACCACTAAATCTAACTTTAAGTAATTATAACGCATTTCTGTGATTTGTCTAGCTTCTGGGTGGGGTTTTTGTGGAAAAATTGTCACACGGATTTGCTCAGGTCTAACGACCTTCGCTTTTTCTTGCTGCGGGTTCCGTTGGAAACGAACAAATCCGTGTGATTTTTTCAAATCTTTTCCCGCAAAAACGCATTTTTTTGTCAGATTCACACAATAATATATATGAGACCCAAACAACGGAGGAAAGATGCTGACAGGAGCAGAGCTACAGAAACAGTGGGAGAGTCTCACCTTTACCGACGACTTCATCTTTTCCCGGGTGATGCACGACGAGAACATTTACCGCCAGGTGGTGGAGCTGATTCTTGGGGTGCGGATTGGGAGAATCCACTACCTTTCAGCCCAGGACGAGCACAAGACTGACCCCGACTCCATGCGAATCATCATGGACGTATTTCTTCGGGATGAGAATCGTGTCATCACGGTGGAAATGCAGACCGGCCGCAAGAAGGAGCTTCCCAAACGCAGCCGCTACTACCAGAGCGTGGCGGACGTAAGCACCACACCAACAGGAGCCAAGTATAGGAATTTGCCAGACAATATCCTCATCTTCATCTGCACATTCGATCCTTTCGACAGAGACCTCCCCCGCTACACCTTCCAGTACACCTGTGATGAAGACCCCGAACTCAAACTGCAGGATGGCTCCCTCCGCATCTTCTTGAACACCACCGCAAATCATCTAGATAGCCTTGACCAGAAGCTCCAAGCCTTTTATCATTACCTGCAGATAGGGGCGGTGGAATCCGAGCTGGCTCAAACCATCTCAGAGAGCATCACCACCTTGAAAAACAACTCGCTGGAAAGGAGGCACTACATGACTTGGGCTGTAAAGATGGCAGATGCACGGTATGACGGCTACGACGAGGGTTATGAGAAAGGTATCTCCATCGGGCTGGAACGTGGTGCCTACCAGACCAAGCTGGAGACGGCTAGGAATCTTCTTTCCATGGGGCTGTCTCCTGAGCAGGTTGCCCAAGGCACCGGTCTCTCTCTGGAGGTTATCCTTCAGCTCATAGACTAGACACTGCTTCCAAGTCCTGTGGTGCACAGCTGCCACGACTTGGAGCAGTGCGTGCAGTTCCTGAAGCTCACCGAGGAGGCCAAGGCAAGCGGCCGGGACGACGTGCTCACGTGGCAATACAGGAGGAGGTGCGCCTACCAAACCAAGCTGGAGACGGCACGGAAATTCATTGCCCATGGTGATTCTCCTGAAGAAATTGCAGATGTTTCTGGTTTTGGTATTGATCAAGTGCAATCGCTGATGGTAGGTTTGGAGCAACTGTGAAAGAGATTCCCATCGTCTACGAAAATAACGAAATCCTCATTGTAAGCAAGCGACCTGGCTTGGCGGTGCAGGGGGGGGAAGGGGTCAAGAATCCCCTGGACTTCCTGCTCAGTGAACAGCTTGGTGCCAAGGTCTATCCTGTGCATCGGCTGGACAAGGAGACCTCTGGCCTTTTGGTGGTGGCAAAGACTTCTTCTGCTGCCAGCTTGTGGACAGGACTTATTGCCTCTGGTCAGGTAAAAAAGGAATACCAGGCTCTGTGCTTTGGACTGGTACAGGGGGTAAAATCAAGCTCCGCCCTGGGAAAAACTGGACGACTGACCCAGCGGGTGCAGGTGGCGGGAGCAGGAAAGACGGCTGAAACCTTTTATCAGGTGGCAGGAATTTTTCCTGCAGCTGGTATTTCCCCACTGTTGGAGGATTTTGGACAGGATTCTGTCTTCTCCCTGTTGAATCTTACCCTGGGCACTGGCCGTACCCATCAAATCCGCATCCACCTTGCCCAAGCTGGCTGTCCCATTCTGGCAGATGACAAGCACGGCAACTTCAAGGTGAACAAGCTGGTAAAAAAAGCGGTGGGCATAAAGACCCTGCAGCTGGCAGCCACCCGCCTCACCCTTCCACTGGAGGGCAGGGCCACCACCTTTCAGATTCCCCTGCCACCCCACATGGAAGAGGCACTGGCAGTTTTGAGCAATCCTCAGTAAGCTTTTGGGGAAAATCCTACTTATGGTTTGAAAAATAATGTGATACCTGGGACAGAGCCTTCTTGCTGGCTGCAGGATTTTTTTCCAGCATGGAAACAAAGTCCTCCGCCTCAATGCGAATCACCTGTACCTGGGTTTCCGCCAGGGCTGTTTCCTCTCGGCTCCGTCCCAGAATGCAGGGAAGCTCCCCAAAGAAATCCCCAGGATGACATTGCTGGATGTGGTGCTTTCCGGTAATTTGAACCTGTCCCTGGGCAAGGAAATAGACCCATTCCCCCTGGTCTCCCTCCCGGTAAATGATGGAGCCGGGGGAGTAGTCGGTGGCAGCCGCCATTCTCAGGATAAAATAATCCGGGTCAATAAAGAGCAATCTCCGCAGCACCAGATGAAGTCGCGTTTCCTCCCGACTGGGCAGGAGGTAGAGCTCACCCAGCAGCAGCTGGTCAAAAAACTGATGCACAAAGAGGGCCTGGGCAAAGAACAGAAACAGGATGAAGAACACAAATACCTTCAGCAGCAGGATAATGGTACTGCTCATAACCCCATAAATCATGTTGTAGGTGGTGGTGTTCCGAAGCATATTGGAGAAAAAGCTGAAGACGAAAAAAGTGAGGGTACAGGCTGCCGCCGCGAGAATGCAGTGCTTCCACTGAGGCCTTGTTCTGGTAGCTACTTTAAAGCAAATGGTGATAAAGCCAAACATCAAGGTGGCGGGCAAAATTTGCACCAGCCGATTGCTCTGTTCTATTATCACAGGGGGAATGAGCGCCTGCAAGAAGCTCGTTTCAAGCAGGGTTCTTCCAGAGGTAAACACAAAGATGGTCAGGGCAATCACCACTACCAGCAGCACCTCCCCGGCAACCACAATCAGCTGGGATACCAGTGGTCGTACCACCAGCTCCTTGTGGAAGATACAACCGATTCCCTTCATGGCAGAGTTGAAAAGACGGCGGGCCATCCAGAAAATGAAGATTCCCACAATAACATTAAAGACAATTCCACCGTGAAAATCCAGCACAGAATTCACCAAATGGGAAACATCCAGAATTTGCGCCAATCCAGTATCAAACTGGTAGAGATTGGTCAAGACAGAGGGACTTGCCTTCAAAACCCGAATCAAAATCACAGCACACATAATCACTACTGGCAGCAGGGAAAACAAAAAGCTAAAGGCACAGGCAGAGGCATAGGTCAGTAAATCGTTCTGAATAAAGAAGTTGCTGGTGAGAAAGGCTTCCTGCACAAAGGTTCTCAGTGTGTACCGCTTTGTTTTTTTGAGAGTCGGATTTTGTTGCTCCATACTTCCACTATATCCCAAATCCCGTGGAAAGGCTAGAAAAATAATTCTAGCCAAAAATAATTGACTTCTAGCCAGTATTATGATAAAATGAGGCTATGTCTAGGACATCTATCTATGAGGCTCGCAATTCTCTTTCCTCCTTGATTAGGCAAGCTGAATCAGGAAATCTTGTGGAATTAACTCGTCACGAAAAACCTGTGGCTGTACTCCTTGGATACGAGGAGTATCTGAAGAATTATCAATCTCACCAATGGTTCCAAACTCTTAGGAAAAGTTATCTTGAAGAAGTTTTTGGCTTACAGGAAGAAGCTTTTGCAGGAACAATAGATTCTTGCAACCAGAATGAAGAAGGATTACCATTCGTTCGCTCAAATGAAGGACCTGATGCAAAAAAATCTCAATTACAATGGAGTTTTTTCGAGGAATTATGAAACCTTTATATTTGCTGGACACAAATGTGATTTCAGAATTATTCAAACCCCATCCCAATGGTCACCTTCTGGAATATTTTCAACAGCGGATAGAATTGTGCGTCCTTTGTGCCATATCTCGTCAAGAGTTGGTATATGGTATGGAACGTCTTCCTTTGGGAAAACGAAGGGATTGCATTTACCGTACCTTAGAAGAGCTTTTTTCTCGGATGGAAGTTTTACCCTACGATTCCTTTGCCTCACGAATTTGCGGGGAACTTCTCGCACGTTGTGAAAAGCAGGGATTTGTTGCTCCCTATGCTGATACCCAGATTGCCTCGATAGCCATATCTAACAACATGATTCTCGTAACCCATAACCTTAAGGATTTTCTTCCCCTGGCTGAAAATTCCTTGCTGAAGGTGGAGGATTGGTGGGGGTAGGTTCCTTGGAAAAAGTGCTTTTTTTTGCTACAATCCACAATGTTTTTAGGAGAATGAATGAAGCAGATTGAGGTGGTGGCCGCAATTTTCACCAGGATGAGCTTTGAGAAGGGCTATGAGATTTTTTGTGTTCAAAGACCAGGGCCAAAGCCAGGGAAGGAGCCAAAGGAAACAGACTTCAAGTGGGAGTTCCCCGGCGGCAAGATAGAGGAGGGGGAAAGCCACGAGGATGCCCTGAGACGGGAGATTTGGGAGGAGCTGCAAGCTACCGTTTCTGTAGATGGTTTTCTTATGACGGTGGAGCATCAGTATACCAATTTCAAGGTAAAGCTCCATTTCTATTACTGCACTCCCAATGGTCCCTTTGAGATCCAGGAACATATTGATTCTTGTTGGCGTAGCTTGGACACCATAGAAGAGCTGGATTGGGCTGAAGCAGACTATCCTGTGCTCAAGCGACTGCAGGAAATACAGGATGCCGAGCAGCTGGAACGATTTTGGAGCATGACGTGTTAGCCATGTATGAATTGCAATTCATCCCTGACTTGCTAATTTAGCTCGAATTCTTTCAAAATTATTATTTTTTCATCTTTTTTGTAACGAAAAGAAGTTTCTTTGGTTTGCTCTTTTGAAATTATTTAGATATACTTCTGTGCAAAGAGTGTGATTATTATGAAAAAGCTACTTTTTTTTGCAGTATTATTGAACTTTGTAACGCAGATTTGGTCTTCCACCCCAGAGCTTAAATCTTTGATGCGGCAGTCCCAGCCCTTTGATCGCGGAGCTTCTCTGTCAGCCTCTGTGGATGCCCTCATTACCTCAAAAAAGGGAAAAAAGACCTTGATGCAATACAATATGTATACCTCTCGTAGTGAAGGCCAAATTAATGTGATGATTGCCTTTTCTGCCCCTAACTCCTTTGATGGAACAAGAATCCTTACCTCGGTTCCAGAAGAAGGTGGCGTACCTAGTGTTGCTATTAAGTTCAAGTCTTTTTTTGCCACGATGAAGATTCCCTTTGTCAGCTCAGACATGTCCTTTTTTGGCATGGATTTCAACACAGGAGACATGAATCCCAGGAATGCAGCCTTTGACACATACACTTTATTGGAAACAATTGTTTTCTCAGATGGTAGTGCTGGTTATATCGTGGAAGCATTTCCTGTGGAAGAAAAATTGTATGATCGGATTATTCATTATGTGGATATTGAAAAAAAGATTATCATAAAAAGCGAGATGTACAACAAGAAAGGAGAGCTCGTCAAAATTATGGAAGTATTGGAATGTGTTCCCATTCAAGATATTTGGAGCGCCACCCAGGTGCGGATGCAGGATCGCAAGGCTGGCTCCAACACAGTACTTACCTTCAAGAGCATTGCCTATCACGGAGATTATTCTTCTTATGTAAATGAAGCCTTCCTTAAAACTGGAAATCCTCAGTAAACACCCCCTTTTTTGAAGTATTCTTTGAACATGGAGAGACATTTTTCAATGGATGCTTCCCTTTACCTAGAAATCTATTTATTGTATACTCTTGAACGTTATGGAAATTAGCTTTGTAATGTTAAAGCCTGGCGTTGTCAATCGCCGGATTGTAGGAGAGGTCGTCTCCCGTTTTGAGCGGAAGGGATTGCAGCTGGTGGGAATGAAGATGATCCGAGTTTCCAAGGAGACAGCTGCCAGTCACTATGCCGAGCATTTGGGAAAATCCTTTTATCAGGAGCTTGTAGATTATATTACTAGTGGTCCTGTGGTGGCCATGGCCTGGCAGGGAGACGATTGTGTTTCCCTGATACGCAAGCTAGTTGGAGCCACAAAACCCTCCGATGCCCAGCCAGGAACCATTCGCGGAGATTATTGTACCCATACCAATCACAATGTGGTTCATGCTTCAGATTCTCCAGAAAGTGGAAAGCGGGAGGTTGCCTTGTATTTCAAGGACGAGGAGCTTTGTTTCTGGCAAGATGAGTTGGAATGCTGGATGTAAGGAGGAAGAAATGAGCGGAAAATCGGTTGGTGTTATTGGGGCTGGTGCTTGGGGGACTGCCGTTGCCCAGGCCTTGGCACGTGGGGGCAACAAGGTGGAGATTTGGGCCCGCGAGCAGGATGTGGTGGATTCCATCAATCAGGGACATGAGAACAACCGCTACCTGCCGAAATTCCAGCTTTCGGAAAACCTGTCTGCTTCCACCGACATCCTGAAGGTGGCTCGAGACAAGGAGTTTTTAATTCTTGCAAGTCCATCCCTGTATTTGGCTTCTACCGTAGCCCAGCTTTTGGAGGTTCCTTCCATAAAGGATGGCTCCACCTGCATCGGTGTCCTTACCAAGGGCTTTGTTCCCTCGGACAAGGGACCCCGTCTCATCCTTGAGACCCTGGAGGAGGTGTTGCCTTCAGTCTATGCAAAGAACCTGGTGTATATTTCTGGTCCCAGCCATGCGGAGGAGGTTGCCATGGGCAAGCTTACCGGGCTTATTGCAGCAAGCGAGAATCCCATGAATTCCATTCGCTTCCGGGAATTGCTGCGAGTTCGTGGCCTCATGGTGTATTCCAGCCTTGACGTTGTGGGTGTGCAGATTTGTGCCGCTGCCAAAAATGTTATCGCTGTGGTATTCGGAAGTCTTGATGCTGTGGCAGAAACCTCCGACCTCTTCGGAGACAACACAGAATCCCTTCTTTTGGCAGCTGGCCTTGATGAAATAAGAACCCTTGGCTTTGCCATGGGGGCCACCCATGCAGAAACCTTTAGTTCCATTGCTGGTGTAGGTGATTTGGACGTAACCTGTCGCAGCAAGTACGGCCGCAACCGTCGCTTTGGTCACGAAATCATCCAGAAGAATCTGCTGGGAAAGTTCTCTAACTTGGACGATTTAATCGCTCGCATTGGAGAGGTTGGGTATTTGCCAGAAGGTGCCGTAGCTTGTAAGTATATTCATCAAATCTGCGGGGAAAAGGGCTTGAAGCTCCCCATTTGTGATGGCTTGTATAGAATCTTGAACAAGGAGATTGCACCCATAGATTTCATGTACGAGTTGCTCGGTCAGCCACTTTTGGGCTTGAATTAAGGAGGCTTTCATGGAATTTATCGATGGGGGAGTGGCCGCCCCTCAAGGCTTTACTGCCAATGGACTTTGCGCTGGTATCAAGGCTGGCCGCACAAGACCAGACACTGCATTGATTTTTTCTGAAAAGCCCTGCGCTGCCGCCGGTGTCTTTACAAAAAATAAGGTTCAGGCTGAGTGCGTCAAGCTGTCCCGTCGCCACGTGGCGGGTGGCTCGGCTCAGGCGGTTATCGTTAACTCCGGCAATGCCAACGCCTGCACTGGTGAGCAGGGAGCCCAGGCAGCCCTGCGGATGGCCCAGTCTGCCGCCTCCCAGCTCCATCTACAGGAAGGTGACGTGCTGGTATGCTCCACTGGTGTCATCGGCCAGCAGCTTCCGGTGGAAAAAATTGAGGCAAAGATGGCGGACTTGGTGGCAGGGCTTTCAAAGGAGGGGCATCAGCTGGCTCGTGAGGCCATCATGACCACCGACACCCGCTACAAGGAGGCGGCAGTGGAGACTGTCATCGGCGGAAGAACCATCCGTCTGGGAACCATGGCCAAGGGCTCCGGCATGATTCACATCAACATGGGAACCATGCTGGGCTTTATCACCACCGACTGCGCCATCTCCTCCGCCATGCTGGACAAGGCCCTGCGGGAAAGTGTGGCGGGAACCTACAACTGTGTCTCCGTGGACGGAGACACCAGTACCAACGACACCCTGTTGATTCTTGCCAACGGCATGGCGGGCAATCAGGTGATTGACAGCGAGGGGGCCGACTACGAGGCCTTCCTGTCAGCCTTGAACCACCTGAACACCATCATGGCCAAGCGCATCGCCGCCGACGGTGAGGGGGCAGAACACTTGGTGGAATGCCGGGTGTCCGGTGCGGCCTCTGTGGAGGATGCACGGATTCTTGCCAAGGCGGTCATTTCTTCCAATTTGGTAAAGGCGGCCTTCTTCGGAAAGGATGCCAACTGGGGCCGCATCCTCTGTGCCATGGGGTATTCCGGCGGAAGCTTCACGCCAGAGAAGACCTCCGTGTCCTTTATGAGTGCCGCCGGACGGATTCAAGTGTTCAAGGAGGGTGTTCCCCTGGACTTTGACGAGGAGTTGGCCCGGAGGATTCTTTCTGAGGATGAAACTTGTATCGAGGTGGAGTTGCAGGATGGCAACTGTTCTGGTACTGCCTGGGGCTGCGACCTTACCTATGAGTACGTAAAGATAAACGGAGACTACCGCACCTGAGATGGGTAGCCAAAAGAACTGATTGCCCTGCAGCTAATTGCGGGGCTTTTTCATGGAAGGATAGTGAAATGGATATTTGTAACGAAGATTGGGCTGACGTACTGGTTCAAGCCTTGCCCTATTTCAAGCAGTTTGTGGGAAAGACCGTGGTGGTAAAGTACGGTGGCAATGCCATGCTGAACGAGGAGCTTAAATCTGCCGTCATGCAGGACATTGTGCTTTTGAACACCATCGGAGTTCACGTGGTGCTGGTTCACGGCGGCGGGCCGGAAATCAATGCCATGCTGGAGCGGGTGGGCAAGGAGTCCCGCTTTGTCAACGGTCTGCGCTACACCGATGGAGAGACCATGGAGGTGGTGCAGATGGTGCTCACCGGCAAGCTGAACAAGGATATTGTGGGGCTGCTGCTGCAGAGTGGCGGGCGTGCCGTGGGCTTGAGCGGCGTGGATTCCGGCCTCCTTCGGGCAAGGAAGATTGACTCTAACGGAGAAGATTTGGGCTTTGTGGGCGATGTTACCGAGGTGCATCCCGAAATCCTCCAGTCCCTGTTGGAGCAGGGCTTTATCCCGGTGGTGTCTACCGTAGCCTTGGGTGAGCAGGGCGACATGAACCGCTACAACATCAATGCCGACACTGCCGCCGCCAAGATTGCCGTGGCATTGAAGGCAGAGAAATTCGTCCAGCTCACCAATGTACCCGGTGTCCTCCGTGACGTAAAGGATCCCTCCAGCCTCATCAAGCGCATTGCCCGGGATGCCATCCCCTCCATGATTGCCACCGGCGTCATCTCCTCCGGCATGATTCCCAAGATTGAGTGCTGCTTCGAGGCCCTGAAGGGCGGTGTCCCCCGCACCCACATCATCGACGGTCGCGTCCCTCATTCCCTCCTGATAGAAATGTTCAGCGACCGAGGCGTAGGAACGATGATTCTGTAGCCGAGGTCGCCACGACCGAGGCGTAGGAACGATGAGCTTATAGCCTGTGTCGCTCAGATACTGTTGGAGGAATACATTTGTGACCAGAAGCTGGAAATCATTGACAAGGAATGCAAAAAAAGTGTGCATGGCTGATTTCTTCTGGAATCTTGGGCGTACCTTCCCCCATGCAATACTGACCATTTTTTTGATGCGGCAGGGTTGTACACTCACCCAATTGGCTGTATTGCAGTCCATTTATATGGTGGTGGCAATGCTCACAGAGTTTCCAAGCGGGATATGGGCGGATGTCTTTTCAAGAAAGCTTATATACCTCCTTTCTTTGGTTGTGCTGTTTTTGTCGTACCTGTCAATTGGGTTTTTCAGCAATAATTTCACTGTGTTGTGCGTTTCCTACGCATTGTATGGCCTGAGTGTTTCTCTAAAATCTGGAACCTTGGAAGCAGAAGTAATACTGGAATTGTCACAGTCAGAAGAGCATATCAAGGAATACAGTATCATATCTTCGTACCTGTTGAGTATTTCTTCCATCATGGGAGGACTCATCGGAAGTTTTTTGTATCCCTATCTGTATGAGAATATCTATATCATCTCGCTCTTTCTTTTTTCCACTGCCTTTTTCTTCGCATTGTCCTGTTCCTTCGGTGGCAAAAGAGCGGTTTCGCAAAGTGGCAGGCACAGCTTGTACAAGGAGATAGTGGAAGGACTTTCAATCATAAGAGGCTCCAAAGCCTTGTGTTGTATCCTTGGGCTGCTTGCCGTTTCAATGCTATTTACGCAGCCGTTCTTCCAGTATTGGCAGGTCTTGTATCAAAACAGCAATGTGCCGGAGCAATATTTTGGTCTTATATACATTTTATTTCAACTCTGTAGTGTGATTGGAACTGCCATATACGGAAGGCTAAAAGTACGGAATCAGCAGAGTATTGTGATATTGGCCATCATTCCTGTCATTTATGGGATGATAAGTCTTTTCCCATGGGTGTCGCTGGTTGCCCTTCCCCTGTCCGTCATCACTTTTTATGTGTATGGAATGCATCTGGATGTTTTCCAGAAACAGCACGCACCGCCAAGGCACATAAGCAGCTTCTTGTCTTTATCTGGGACAATCCAGAATATAGCGTCTATTGCCAGTCTGTTCATTATGGCTAGTTTTATAAACAAGATTGGAATAAAATGGGCATATTTCATAGTGTTTGTACTGTTTGCCTTTAGTGCGGGTATTCTGCAGCTCCTGCTGAACGGAATCATTGCTCAAGATATTGAAAGACAGGAGACTGAGCTATTGTGCTAGGACTTGTCTAAGGAAGGAACCCTTGCAGCCGAATAGGATTGTACCTGTGTTCTTGAAATGTAGATGACATGATTTGAATTGACAGATTGATTTTTTTTCTTATAATTCTAAGAATTGTTGATTAAGTTGCAAAACAAGTGCAAGGAGATTAAAATGAAAAGGAATGTTTGCTTAATCCTCTGTTTTCTATCAATTACAGTTTGTTTTGGTTTGACTCCACGCTCACTACATATTTCAGAAATTTTTGAATACGGAAAAGGAAAACCAGAACAGCTTCAAATTTTTGAATCTGGGTCTTACGAATACTACGGAGAATTAATCGAAGGTGAAGATATTCTTTTAGAACATACTGTGTTCGATTGGAAAAACCTAAAAACCTACACAATCGTATATACTTCTGATGGTACAGAAATAAAAGAATACCGAGAAAGAACCTTTAATAGCGACCTTTTAATTGTGCAAGATATACGGGTAGATTGTGATGGAGAGCTCATTCTAAAATATGAATATACACCCGATTATTCTAGTTATAAATGTTATGCAATAGAAGATGATGAACAATGGTTATTCGACGAATACTACATCAAAAAAACAGCTGTTGGATATAATGGGTTTTACCGCAACTATTACACAAATGGAGATATTTATGCTGCTTCAAAATGTTCAGATCCACTACCCTATTTTTATGATAAATCAAAAAAAGAATTTGTAAACGAAATTTATTGTATGAAATACGGCATAAAATCAGTGGCTGAAGTCGAATATGACGATAGCAATAAAGTTGATGCTACATACAATTACATCTTCTCAGAAAAATCCTATGTGGTAATAGATAACATTTATGAAGAGAAATATGAATTATTTTACGACGATGATTACTACTTAATCAGGGCTGTTGAATACGATTTTGATGACCTAACCCCGTATATTGATAGACGTATAATAATCGAAAAAGATTCAAGCGGTAGAGTAATTTCTTATAAGCTCTATGAAGATGTTGCAGATACAAACAATTTCAATCCAGATATTCATTTACCAGATGAATCTCTTATACTCAAGTATCCAAAAACTGGATTAAAATCTTTGGAACGTCCTACAGAATTCTATGACGATGACGACGACGAAGGATATTTTTGCGAAGAATGTGGTGAATATCACTATTATTGACGAATTTCACGACTAAGACTTTCAATCTTGTTTGTGCTTGAAATTTTGCGGCTGTTCAGTTCCTCGAAGGTATGGAACTGAACAGCCGCATTGCTGAAGATGACGAAAAGACAGGAGACTGAATTATTGGCTGGGGCTTTTGTCTAAAAATAAAACCTTACAGATGAACAAATCGTTTTAAAATAAAAAAACTGGCAACTACCTACTTTCCCGCAAGAGCAGTATCATCGGCGTTGGAGGGCTTGACTTCCGTGTTCGGGATGGGAACGGGTATTGCACCTCTACCATGGTCACCAGTAATGATGAGACTATATCAGAAAGCAAAAGTATTGTCAAGAGTTTAGAAAGATACTTTTCAAAAAAAATGTTTTTGCAGTGGGTGGCGTAAAAAATCCCTTGCCCTCAAAACTTCTTTTCTATAAAATTACCTTCGATGGAGGAATTGGCTATGGATAAGGTGATAGCAAATAATTACGGAAGCTTTGAGGTTGTGTTTCAGCGGGGAGAAGGCTCCCGGTTATATGATGTGTCAGGCAAGGAATACATTGACTTTGTTTCTGGAATTGGAGTGAATTGTCTTGGTCATAATCATCCGGCCTTGGTGAAGGCGGTGCAGGAGCAGGCCGCTCGTCAAATTCACATCTCCAACTACTATAACTCCGACCAGGGGCTGGCCTTTGCCCAGGAGCTGCTTGCCGCCACCGGCATGGAGCGGGTGTATTTCGGCAACTCCGGGGCTGAGGCAAATGAGGCCGCCATCAAGCTGGCCCGCAAGTATGGCTGGCTCAAAAGTCAGGCTGAGGGAAGCGGCAAGCCTCGCAACGTCATTGTCACCTTGGAGAAATCTTTTCACGGCCGTACCCTGGCTACTTTGCGGGCCACCGGGCAGGAAAAATTTCATGTTCCCGCCTTTGAGCCCTATCCAGCAGGATTCCGACACATTCCTGCCGGGGACTACGCCGCCCTTGAGTCGGCCTTTGATGAAACCGTCTGTGCCTTGATGATTGAGTGCGTGCAGGGCGAGGGCGGGGTGAACCTGATAGCCCCCGATTGGGCTCAAGCCGCCGCCACCGCCGCCCGCAAGTCTGGTGCCATCGTCATCTGTGACGAGGTGCAGACGGGCATGGGACGCACGGGAAGTCTGCTGGCTAGCGAAGCCTTGGGAATCCAGCCGGAGATTGTCACCCTAGCCAAGGGGATTGCCGGTGGCATTCCCATGGGAGCCTGCCTGTGGCGGGGTGGGCTGCGGGATGTCTTTGTGGCCGGTGACCATCAGTCCACCTTTGGGGGCAATCCCTTGGCCTGTGCCGCAGGGCGTGCGGTGCTTTCCCAACTGACTGCTGCCGGTTTTATGGAACGTGTGCAGGTGGCTGGAGATTTTATCCGCAGCAAGATTTTATCCTGGAATCTGCCCTGCATTAAGGAAGTTCGTGGAAAGGGATTGATGATTGGCATCGACGTGGAGCAGCCTGCCGGACAAATCCAGAAAGCCTGCTTGGAGGCTGGCCTGTGCATTTCCACCGCCGGACCAAATACCCTTCGCTTCCTGCCGCCATTGGTGATTTCAGCACAGGAAATGGACGCTGGTTTGAAAATACTAAAAAAAGTGATCGAAAGCTAATTTTTTTGTTCTTTTTTTTTAATGAATTAAACAACAAGTTTTGTTTTTATTTAGTAATAAATGACAGTGAATGCATATTTTTCATAATAAAAACCGTGATTTTAATCTAAAGTCACGGTTTTTTGTTCTCAAAAAGCATTTGACATCTTAAATATTTGGGTATATAAATACTTATATTGAGTGTGAACGAACAAGGGAATATTTTCTTTTGATTTTATCGAAAGAGCTTATTTCCCTGGTCGAATCTTTTCGTGGAGGAAAAATATGAAAAGAATTGTAGCTGGTGCTTTGGCCTTGGCCTGTATCGGTGGAGTTGTATTTGCCGGTGGTGGAAAGGATGCTGGTTCTGTTGTTCTGAACAAGGACAAGCCCTTGGTATTCTTCAACCGTCAGCCTTCCGACCCTGTTTCTGGTATCATTGACATGGATGCAATGAACTGGAATGCCAATACCTACTATGTTGGTTTTGATGCCGCTGGAGGTGGTGCTGTTCAGGGCAAGTTGATTACTGATTTCTTGGCTTCAGCTCCTGCAACCTTGGACCGCAATGGCGACGGAATCATCGGTTATGTTCTGTGCATTGGTGACGTTGGACACAATGATTCCAAGGCTCGTACAGAAGGTATCCGCAGGGCTCTGGGAACTTGGGACGGATCAACTGATCCTGGAAAGGTTAAGGAAGGTTCTGTAAATGTTGGTGGAAAGACCTACAAGGTAGTTGAGTTGGAAGGAAAGGCTATGACCGGAACTGACGGTTCAACTTGGAATGCCAATGCTGCTACAGAAGCAATGGGTGGTTGGGCAACAAAGTTCGGTACCCAGATTGACATGGTAGTTTCCAACAATGACGGTATGGCCATGGGTTGTCTCCAGGCTTCCAACTATCCTGCTGGTGTTCCTATCTTCGGATATGATGCCAACGCTGATGCTATTGAAGCTATTGGAGCTGGAAAGCTCTCCGGAACTGTTTCCCAGAACGTAGATGCTCAGGCTGCTGGTACATTGCAGGTTCTCCGCAACCTCTTGGACGGTCTGACTGGTGCTGACATCTACACCAAGGGATTCTCCGAGCCCGACCAGTGGGGAAACAAGATTACTCCTTCTGTTGACTATCGTTCAAATGAAAAGGCTGTTATGGCTCAGAATGCCGGTGTTAACAGCTCCAACTGGAAGCAGTACACAGCTGGTACTCGCGACGGCGGTATCAAGCAGTCTGCAGCTCCCAAGAAGAAGGTTCTGTTGACCATCTATAACTCTGCTGACAACTTCCTGTCTTCTTCCTACCTGCCTGCTTTGCAGTACTATGCTCCTCTCATGGGCATTGACCTGACTGTAGTACAGGGTGACGGACAGAACGAGTCCAGCTGTCTCGACAAGTTTACTAACCTGAACAACTACGATGCCTATGCCATCAACATGGTTAAGACAAACTCTGGTAGAGACTACACAGACAAGCTGAAGTACTAATTCACTTGCTAGAATGGGGGTACCTGGGGAATCCGAAAGGGCCCCCATTTTCATAGTTTTATCTCTACCCAAGTCAACCATGTCCGTGCGGAGTTTCCTTCGCCAAGACGTGGTTTTTTTTAGTCGGATATTGAAAAGTGTTTGGGTATCCATCAAACCCTTTTTCAATAGAGATTTTTTAGGTAGGAGCAAATCATGGATGATATAGTTCTGGAGATTAAACATCTGTCAAAGGCTTTTGCAAAGAACAAGGTTCTAGATGGTATTAATCTGACAGTTAAGAAGGGGTCTGTTGTAGGTCTTATGGGCGAAAATGGTGCCGGTAAGTCCACCATGATGAAATGTCTGTTTGGAATTTATGCTAAGGATGAAGGACAGATTTCCTTGGAAGGCAAGCCCATCAATTTCAAAAATCCCAAGGAGGCACTGGAAAATGGCGTTGCCATGGTTCACCAGGAATTGAACCAATGTCTCGATAGAACTGTTGCGGATAACCTTTTCTTAGGCCGCTATCCCACAAGGGCTGGTGTAGTGGACGAAGCGAAGATGCTTACCGACAGCAACAAGTTGTTTGCTTCATTGAATATGAATGTTAATCCTAAGACCATCATGCGTACTATGTCTGTATCTCAACGTCAGATGGTGGAAATTGCCAAGGCTGTCTCCTACGATGCAAAGATCATCGTATTGGACGAGCCCACCTCATCCCTTACGGAGCGTGAGGTAAACAAGCTTTTCTCCATTGTAAATGACTTGAAGGCAAAGGGTGTGTCTTTCGTTTATATATCCCACAAAATGGATGAAATTTTCCAAATTTGTGATGAAATCGCAGTTTTGCGAGATGGTAAGATGATTCTTACAAAGCCCACCAAGGAAACCAACATGAATGAGCTGATTGCCGCCATGGTTGGTCGTTCCTTGGACAAGCGCTTCCCCGACGTTGACAATGTTCCAGGGGAAGACTTCCTTGAGGTACGTAAACTTACCACTAAGTATGATCCAATTATTGAAGATGTTTCCTTTACGGTGAAACGTGGTGAGATTTTCGGCTTGTATGGTCTGGTGGGTGCTGGTCGTAGCGAGCTTTTGGAATCTTTATTCGGCATTAGAACTATTGCCTCTGGTGAGATTGTGGTGGGTGGCAAGAAGCTCCGGTTCAAGAGCAGTAAGGATGCCATGGAGCATAGCTTTGCTCTGGTAACGGAGGAGCGAAAGTTGAACGGTATGTTCGGCAAGGACACCATCAAATTCAACACGGTTATCACCAATCTCGAAAGCTACAAAACCTTTGGTATTTTGTCTAATCACAAGATGCAGGAGGCTGCTGATCGTGAAATCAAGGTGATGCATACAAAATGTGTTTCTGCCGATGAGTTGATTTCATCCTTGAGTGGTGGAAACCAGCAGAAGGTTATCATCGGAAAATGGCTGGAGCGTTCTCCTGATGTTTTCTTGATGGACGAGCCTACCCGAGGTATTGACGTTGGCGCTAAATACGAGATTTATCAGCTCATCATCAACATGGCAAAGCAGGGAAAGACCATCATCGTTGTCTCCTCCGAGATGCCAGAGATTTTGGGAATTACCAACCGTATTGCTGTTATGTCCAACCACAAGCTGGCGGGCATCGTCAACACAAAAGAAACTGACCAGGAAGCCCTGCTGCGGCTGTCTGCAAAATATTTATAAGAGGTAAACCATGGAACAGGTAACAGGAAATATTTCTTCGGCTACTAGCCCGGAAGATGATGCAAAGTTGCAACAGTATACCCAGCAGTTGAACGACTTGCGGGTAGATGGGGTGAACAAGGTTCTCTCCTTGCAGCAGGACATTGCAACAACAAAAAAGAGCAAGCTTATTTCTGCCGATGATAAGCAGAAGCTCATCGCTAACTTCAAGACACAGCTCAGTGCAGCCCAGAAGGTTGCAGCTGCAAACAAAGCTCAAGAACAGCAGCTGGCAAAGGAGGCTGTTGCATATAACAATAGCATTTCCAAATCCTACAAGGAAAAAATCATTGCTCAGGAAAACAAGAAGCTATCTGAGCTGAAGGCTGGCTACACTCAGGAAGTTGCCAAGATTAAGGCAGATGCTCAGGTTGAGATTAATGGTCTTGCAAGCCGCTATTCTGGAGATGAGCTGAAGGAAGAGATTAGTGTTAAAAAGTACGAGTTGAGCTCTGCCCTTTTCGACGCTAAGAGCCGCTATACTTCTGCTGTGGAAAAGTGCAAGGATACCAAGAACCAGGCCTTCATTACCCATGTCCAGAAAAATAGAAGCCTGAGAAACGGTAAGACAAATTTTGCCGAGGATATGAGCTTGAATTTCCGTGATTACATCTACAAATTCAAGCTGTCCAAGTTCTTCCTGGACAATGGATTGTATCTTGCAATCCTGGTGTTCTTCATTGTTTGTATCGTTCTGGCTCCCCTGTCTGGCAGCGGAAACCTCTTGACCCTGCCCAACATCTTTACCATCCTGGAGCAGAGCTCTGTCCGTATGTTCTATGCGCTGGGGGTTGCTGGATTGATCTTGCTGGCGGGAACCGACTTGTCTGTAGGACGAATGGTTGCCATGGGCGCTGTTGTAACTGGTTTGATTCTGCACCCTGGTATGAACATTGTGAAGTTCTTTGACATGGGACCCTGGGATTTTACCGCCCTACCTATGGGTGTCCGTGTGGTCATGTCGCTGGTGATTTCCATCGCCCTCTGTGTGGCCTTTAGCTCCTTCGCTGGATTCTTTACGGCTCGTTTCAAGATTCATCCCTTTATTTCTACCTTGGCCACCCAGCTGATTATCTATGGTCTGCTGTTCTTTGGTACCAGTGGTACTCCCGTCGGCTCCATCGACGGTGGAATCAAGGATGCCTTGGGCGGCCGCTGGATTCTTGGCGTGCTGAACGGTGAGCTGATTACCTTCCCCAAGCTGATTATTCCTGCTGTTATCGCCATCATTGTGGCATGGTTTATCTGGAACAAGACAACCTTTGGTAAGAATATGTATGCTGTCGGTGGAAATGCCGAGGCTGCCAGTGTAAGCGGTATCAGCGTGTTCAAGGTAACTATGGGAGTGTTCATCATGGCTGGAATCTTCTATGGCTGTGGTGGATTCCTGGAGGCATTCAAGGCAAATGCCAGTGCTGGTACTGGACAGGGATACGAGCTTGACGCCATCGCTGCCTGTGTTGTTGGTGGAATCTCCTTTAACGGTGGTATTGGAAAGATTGGTGGTGCAGTAATCGGTGTTATCATCTTTACTGGTTTGACCTATTGTCTTACCTTCTTGGGAATCGACACCAACCTGCAGTTCGTGTTCAAGGGCTTTATCATCATAGCTGCCGTTGCTTTGGACAGCGTGAAGTACCTGAAGAAGAAGTAAGAGACTGGTGGTTTTGACTACCGAATGGGACGTGGCTGTAAGGTCACGTCCTTTTTTTGTTGGATGGATTATGAAATTATAGTCATTTTTATTGACTTATGACTATAAATATACTATACTAAAATAAGGTGATAAAGGATGAAGGAAGCATTGTTCAAGGTAAAGTCCTCTTTGTCTGATTACGTGAATCAGGCTGAGTCGGGGAATGTCATAGAAATAACTCGTCATGGCAAGGTTGCGGCGGTTCTTATTGGAATGAAGGAATATCAAGAATTGTTCAGCAATGAGGATAATGGATTTTTTCTGCGTTATGAAAAATGGCTGGAAGCAGAGAAAAAATGTATGGTAGAAAACCTCCTGCGGGGAGATGAATTGGAAAATCTCCGCTCAAAGCAATGTTCCCCGGAAGAACGGTATTGCGTATGGTAAGACCACTGTATTTATTGGATACCAATATACTCTCTGAGCCTATCAAGCCCCAGCCAAATGTCTTTGTATTGGAAAGATTGAAGCAGGGTGGAGCCTTGTGTGCCATGTCTTCCATCACGTATCATGAATTGTATTATGGTGTTCAGCTGGTACAAAGTGAGGAGAGAAAACTGCAGCTGGAACGGTTTTTGCTCAATGTAATAAAGCCTTCATTTCCAATTTTAAACTATGATGACCATGCTGCGGAAATACATGGAGTGTTGCGGGCAAAGCTGAAGGAAAGGGGAGTGATGGTGGCGGATATGGATGCCCAGATTGCAGCTGTGGCCATAGCGAATAATCTCATACTTGTTACCAGAGATCTGAAGGATTTTGAGCCGATGGCTGCTGTTTCTACCTTAATGCTGGAAAACTGGTTTCAGCCTGCGTAAAATGGGGAAGTTCTTCTTGGCGTTCGGGATGATGTTTAACTTTACTCAATCCTCTCCATTGACACTAAAGTTAAAAACAGCTATCATGGGGATATGATTTTTTCAGCAGCACGTCTGACAAAGAAGTTTTTCTCTGCAGCAGAAGCCTTGTATCAGGGTTTCAATGGTTTTTACTTTTATTATTATGGAAATTCTTCTCTTGTTCGGGGTGCCTGATAGGGTGGCGGACGCTGCCGATTGGAAAGCCCCGCGGGGCTGAGAGCTGAGGAAAGGTTCACAAGTCCCGAAAGGGGCTTTTTTTATTTTAGAGGCATCTGGTGAAGAATGCACCAAAGTCATCGAGGAAGGAGAAAGAAAAGATGATTGTAGTTTTGAAACCCAATACACCTGAACAGGCAGAAAAGGATTTTATTGGACACTTAAAGAACTTGGGATTTGATGTTCATATTTCCCATGGTAGAGACCACACCATCTTGGGCTTGGTAGGAGATACCTCCCAAATGAAGCCAGAAAGTCTTACCGTTCATCCTGTGGTGGATAATGTGGTGCGGGTGCAGGCTCCCTACAAGCGGGCCAGCCGGGCCTTTCATCCGGCAGACTCGATTATGCAGGTGGGTGAGGGCCAGGCGGGAGTTATTCCGGCAGCCATTGGTGACGGCTCTGTGGCCATTATTGCCGGCCCTTGCTCCATCGAAAGCGAGGAGCAGCTGGTGGGAATCGCCAAGGCGGTAAAGGTTTCCGGTGCCCGTTTCCTGCGGGGCGGGGCCTTTAAGCCACGGACAAGTCCCTACAGCTTCCAGGGCTTGGGAAGCCAGGGCATTGACTTGTTGCTGGCAGCAAAGAAGGAAACAGGCTTGCCCGTAGTAACGGAGCTTATGTCCATTACCCAGCTGGACTTGTTCAATGAGGTGGACGTGATTCAAATTGGTGCCCGCAATATGCAGAATTTTGACCTTTTGAAGGAATTGGGCGGTTGTGATAAAACAATTCTCTTGAAAAGAGGATTGGCAAACACTGTAAAAGAACTTCTTATGTCTGCTGAGTACATCATGGCTGCCGGTAACAATAATGTGGTGCTTTGTGAGCGTGGAATCAGAACCTTTGACCCTTACACCCGCAATACCCTGGACTTGAGCGTGGTTCCCTATCTCAAGAAGGAAAGCCACCTGCCTGTAGTGGTGGATCCAAGCCATGCCTGTGGCATGAGCTGGATGGTGCCCACCTTGGCCACTGCTTCCCTTGCTGTTGGTGCCGACGGAATCATGGTGGAGGTACACAACTGCCCTGAGTGCGCCCTTTGTGACGGTGAGCAGTCCTTGACACCAGCCCAGTTTGATGAGCTGATGCAGAAGCTCAGGAAGTATGCGGCGGTGGAGGGACGCACTATATGAGTGGCCAGTTGAACCGGGAGGACGCTTCTTGGGACAGCCCTCAGAGCCTGACCTATGGCTTTGTGGGGTTAGGACTGATGGGCGGCTCCTTTGCCCGTGCCATCAGGGAGCGGGTGCTAGACAGACCAGGCAGCACCGGCCGAATCTTGGCCTGTGATGTGAATGCCGCCTCCCTCGCCCAGTCTGCCGCCGACGGCATCATCGACCAGGGCTTTTCTCCCCAGGAGGCTCCAGCCATGCTGGCCCAGTGCCATCTGGTGTTTATCTGCCTCTATCCCCATGCCACCTTGCAATTCATGGAAAAAAATCGCTCTCATTTTAAATGCAATTCCATTGTCACGGATATTTCTGGTGTAAAGGCGGAAATCATCCGCAATCTACCGAAAATTCTTCGTGATGATGTGGACTTTATCAGCGGGCATCCCATGGCGGGCAGCGAAAAGGAGGGTTATACCCACGCCTCGGCAAAAATCTTCCGTGGCCGCAATTATATTCTGATGCCGCTGGAGCAGAACAGGAGTGAGCATCTGGACTTCTTCAAAAATCTGGTGACGGATCTGGGCTTTACCCGCATCATAGAGACGGATGCCCGGGTTCACGACCACAAGATTGCCTTTACCTCCCAGCTCTGCCACGTGATTGCAGCCGCCCTGGTGGACAGTGCCGAGGACACCCAGATCACCGCCTTTGGGGGTGGCAGCTTTGAGGACCTGACCCGCATCGCCATGATAAACGCTCCCCTGTGGACGGAGCTGTTTGCCGCCAATAAGGCCGAGCTTTTGGGCCACATCGACAGCTTCCAGCGCTCCTTGGAGGAGTTTCGCCGCTGTCTGGAAACCGATGACCAGAAGACCCTGTGCCAGCTTTTGGAGGGAGTGCGCACCAAGCGGATTGCCATGTCCCGGATTGAGGGCTAGGGACAAAAAAAGTCGTTCCCCCAGAGCTTGCACTGGCAGGAACGACTTCCCTTGAGCATGATGCTACGGGCGATGCCGCAGACATTATGCAGTTTTGACTGACCTCAGAATCGCTTCGAAATCAGTGGTGGGTAGGGGACGGGCATAGAAGTATCCTTGAGCCGCACATTGCCCAATGTCCTTGATGAATTCCACCTGATCCCGTGTCTCCACTCCCTCCACCACAATGTCCAGATGGAGCCGCTGGGCCATCTTGATAAGGGAACGCAGGATGCTCCGCCCCTTTTCCTGCTGGCTGGGGTCATGGTCGCCTGCCAGAAACCGCATGTCCATCTTGATGACATCGATGGGAATCTCCTTCAGCATATTGAGGGAGGAGTAGCCGCTTCCAAAGTCATCCATGGCGATAGTAAATCCAGCCTTGCAGAGATTGGAGCAAATCTCCAGGAAGACCTGGGAGTCTGTGGCGCAGATTGTCTCTGTCACCTCCAGCTCTATGTCCTTGGGCTCCAGTTGATAGCGTTTCAGCAATTCCTCGAGCTTGGACTGGAGCTCCTTGCCGTAAAAATGGATGCGGGACACGTTTATAGAGATGGGTGGCACCGACATGCCCTTGTCCCGGGCACAGCGAATGAAGGCGCAGCAGGATTCCCACACATAGTAGTCAAGGTTGCGGATAAAGCCATTGCGCTCAAAGAGGGGGATGAAGTCTGCGGGGGAAACGACTCCTTTTTTAGGGTGCTGCCAGCGGACCAGAGCCTCTCCTCCCACCACCTGATCGGAATGCACGGCATATTTTGGCTGGATGTAGATGATGAACTGACCGGTGGCCAGCGCCTGCTCCATCTCACCCTCAATTTCCTTTTCCTTCAGAATCTGTTGCCTGAACTCTTCCTTGTAGCAATGGATAAAGGTTCCGGTACCACTTTTTCCGGCAGAAATGGCCAGGTCTGCCCGGTCACACATCTGGGGTACGGTGACATCGGTGCTTCCTTCAGCGGCGTAGATGCCGTACAAGAAGGCTAGGTCCATGTTCAGCCAGGGGACGTTTACTTGGCGAATCAGGGGAAGCTGGTCGTAGTACTTCTGGGGGACACAGATATAGAACTTGTCTGCGGAGAAACGGGCGGCGATGAATTTGAACTTCCGGGCATCCTTTTTCAATTCCCCCGCAACATGACACAGGAGTTGGTCACCCTTGTCCATGCCATACAAGTCATTGACAACCTTGAAGTTGCATAGGTTGATGCGAATGATGGAGACGCCACCCTTGTCCTTATACTCAGCAATCATCTCCTCGGCCGCATCATAAAAATATTTTCGGTTGTAGAGGCCGGTCAAATCATCAAAGGAAACCTCACCTTCGATGAACTCATCTATATGTTTCTGACTGATGCGATGGATGATGAAGATAATCGCCGAGCCAATGACAAGGACTATCAGCAGGACCTGGATTGTTTGCCATAGCATGGTTTGCAGCAAGGACTTGTTGACTCCAGTAAGGTGATTGGCATGGACATCGATGGTCTCCAAATCCTCTCCAGTGGCGATTATCCAGTTGAAGGGCTTGTATAATTTGGCGTAGGAAAGCTTTTCCTTAGGACCGCTGCCGTCGATGGACTCAAAGAAATAGCGGTGGAAGACTTCGCCCCTTTCCCGGATACCCTTGAGTTCCTGCTGGTAGGGGAAATTTCCCACTGCGTCCTCTAGGTCAGTACTCAAGAGGTTGCCCTCAGTATCCTTCAGGTTTGGATGGATGATTCTGACGGCATAGTCATCCCCACCGTCATAGTTGAGAACCTCGTTCACCCAAGAATAGGCATTTCCTCCGTAGTGGGCGGCATGAACCACATCGTAGGCATAGTTTTTTACTACAGTATTGATGATTGTCTGGTTGGAGCAAACGTAGACCGTTGTCGTGCCGAACTGGAGCGTCTGGCAGACTGCGGCAGTTTTTACATTGGTTGCAAAGGACTCAGGGGTAAAGAGGGCGCTCAAGTCCTGCCTTTCTCCGAATCCCAGGTGGCGGACTATCTGTCCTGTCTTGGCATCACAAAAAAAGACTTCCATGGCATGACCATAGAGCATGGTATGGATTTCCGGAAGCCATTCGTCAATGAAGGCGTTGACGGCACTCATGCCACCCCTTGCAAAGGCTGCCGAGATGCGCTCGGAGGTGACGCTTGCAAGTTGCTCCACCTGGGTCTCGACCTGCCTCATCTCCGACTCAATGCTGGTGATAATCAAATTGACCCGAGTCTGCAGCTCCTTTTCCATGGCCTGATAGGATTCCTCCTGGAGGATGATTACAGACTGATCCGAGAAGGAGCCAAGCCGGAGATAGGTGACTGCGAGCATCACCAGGAACACGGCTAATTGGGAGGCCAACAAGATGTAAAAGTACTTCTTAAAATTCCACTTCATACGATTACCCGACCATTTCGTTTGTTTTAGTGTGCTCTCACACTTTCTTTAAAAACTATCTCAAATAGTATAATGAAATTCTGAGCCTGTCAAGAAATGCGGTGCGGTGGCCGGGCTGTCACTTCCATTGCAATCCACTTTGGGCTGCCATCATGCCTCACCCGTCCAGCCTCCTTTCCAGGAAGGACAGCACATCCTGGCGAATCAGCTGGTGGAGGTCTCCTACAAGTTCCTCCGTGAACTGCTCCTTGTCAAAGGCGGCGGTAAACCTGTGTAATTTTATGTCCTTGAAGCTGTTGCTTTCATGTTCCCCTCGAATTTGTTACAAAAAGATGGGAGGAAAGGTTTGTTGGTTGCGTATGAAATCTTAGAATATTTTAAGTTTTGGCACAAAAGCTAGCAAATGTCCCAGTAATGTGTTATACTTAAACTCCATTTATGATAAAGTTTTGTGTACAAATAAAATCTTATTATAAATTACAGGCGTTTAAGAGTGCTTTTTTCATCTTAGACAGGAATAGAAATATCTAAAATTTGTAGCTAAATAGTAAATTAGATATTTCATACGGAAAATTCCGTTGTAAGATGATTTATGGTGGATACGGTGAATAAATGTTATGTGGATGCTCGTGCTGGTCAGCAGATTTTGAAAATAAGAAAGAGGGGTAATTAAATGGAATCTAAAACAACAGCATCTGTAAAAGCTGATAAGAATATTAGGGAAAGAATTGAAAATCTTCTCAGGTTACTTAATTCAGGGCTCTATGAAAAAGAAGAAGCAATTCGTCTTGCGTTATTGAGTGCAATTGCAGGTGAGAGTATTTTCTTTCTTGGACCTCCAGGAACAGCAAAAAGTATGATTAGTACAAGAATTCATCATGCTTTTAAAGACGGCACAAAATATTTTGAATATTTGATGAATGAGTTTTCAACTCCGGATGAAATTTTTGGTTCAATAAAACTAAAGGGACTTGATGAAGGTGTATACGAAAAAAATACAACCGGCTATTTACCGGAAGCAAATATTGCTTTCCTTGATGAAATTTGGAAAAGTGGACCTGCAATTTTAAATACCCTTTTGACAATCATAAATGAAAAGAAATTCAGAAATGGAGATAAAATTGACGACGTGCCTCTTCAGGTTTTGTTAGCAGCGTCCAATGAGTTACCAAAAGAAAAATCTGGCCTAGAAGCTCTTTACGACAGGTTTATTATTCGTACAATGGTAAATCCCATTTCTACGGAAAATGAAGTTTCGTTCTTTGCATTGTGTGAAAACTCTGGCAAGAAACTTGTTGTATCTAAAAATATGAAACCTAATCTTTTGTCTATTAAGGAAGTTCAAGGTTGGTCAGATAAAATCAACGATATAATTCTTACAGATAAAATCAAAGAAGTGATAATGGAAATCCGTCGTGAGCTTGAAGTAAGAAATCAAGAGAAGAATCGAGAAGAAAAAGAAAAATTCTATGTTTCCGACCGTAGGTGGAAAAAAATCATTCATCTTTTAAAAACGTCTGCATTCTTATGTGACCGAACAGAAGTTGACTTGATGGATTTACAGCTTATAACCTACTGCATTTGGAATACGCCAAAACAGCGAGGAGAGGCTCAATCAATTGTAAAAGATATTGTACAAGAAAATGGCCTTGAGTGTACGACAGCTGTTGATGATATTGAACAGCAGATAAAGATATTCAGCAAAGATGTTGAAGCGACTTGGTATAAGATGCTTGAACAAGTTACTCATGAAGAGCCAATTAAAGTGAAGATTGGAGACAGTAGATTTTTTTATGAGGTAGAAAAGAATAATCAGAACATTGCGTATATTTCAAAAAATTTTATTGATGATGATTATTATTCACGTAATTATCAAAGACGCTATTATTACACCGCAGATGACTCTAGTTTTAGAAATCTTCGTACTATTGACTATTATCTAGATATTGATGATAACTATATTATGGCCTATAGAGATTCTTCATCTCGAAACATTAAAATCAAGACAAAAACTGTAGTCGATCAAAAAGCAGGTCTTGTAAAAGATACTGTTATCTTCAATAATGCGACAGCTTATTCAGCGACAAAGGAAAAGTTTGATTCTGAAAAATATATGCCTATTGCCAATGCAATTGAAAAAGAATTGATTTCATTGCAGAATTTCCGAAGCGAAATTGAAAGGCCTTACTCTGAAAATCTCTTTGCGGAACAATCTTTTAAGGAGGTGATTACTTCCAAAATTGAAGAAGAGAAGAAAAAGCTTGAAGACTTAAAACTTGAATTGTATAAGCAGAAGAGTCGTTATGAAAAATAAAATTTCTGACCGCTCACGTGAGTTTTCTCAGCAAGCCTTGCAGTTGGTTGAAGAGATACAGGCAAAACATAAATCTTTGCCGGTATATGAAAAACTTTCAAAAGAAGAAAACGACGCTCTTCTCTTCAATATAATTCAACTTGGAAATTCAGTGGCAGCTACAAAATACAAAAAATTCTCGTTTTATAATGATGCAGTAAAATTTGCGAGAAATGACATCGCTCATTCTACAAAGAATAATCCTGCATCATTCAATGAGATTTACAAGAATGTTTTCAGCTGGTTAAATACTGCAAAAAAAGAACTGTCTGACAATATAGAAAAATCCTATTCACAGAATAAAGATATTCGTAGAGAAGAGAAATTTGGAACCGCTTTCAATACGGAAACAAAAAGGAAAAGTTTTGTAGACTCTATTCAAAGTTCCTATTGTAATGGAGATTATCATACAAAGTTTAATGATTCAAAAGAAAAGGCTCTTAGCGAGGCTGCCCACTCTGTATTAGATCCAAAAGATTCTAAACAACAAGCTCTTCTTGACTTTGCGAAATCCCAAACATCATTAGAAGAATCAATCAAAAAAGAAATTATTGAATGGACTGAAAAAACTAACAAAATTCTGGAAAAAGAAAATCCTTTTGTGGAGGAAACAGTTTTCAATCAGAAAATTGAAAAAAAAACTCCACAAGAACTACAAAAAGATATTAGCAATAATATTTCTGCTTATAACAAACTTGCTTCCGTAAAAACATACAAACCTAACATTGATTTGAATTTTTATAAGGCTTCATTTGAAGAAAACACCTCTACTGAGAAAAAGAAGAAATCAGAAAAGAAAATTATCAAAGATAATGAAATTCTTTCCCGCAATTTAAAAGCAGAAATGCAAAAAGAACTTGTCCGCAGAAAAACTGAATGGGAACTATTACAAATCGAAGAACAGCGCAAAAAACTATTGAAGGAGCTGTATGAAAAAATCGAAAAATTCAAAAAGATTGTTGAACGATTAAAATCGTTTACAAAAAACTTTGGGCGTCTTTGGGATTTGGCACAGGGAGAGTTAAACGATTACGGCTTTGACGTTCTTGAAAAATATGCACAACTTTTACAGGATGATGAAGGACTGACTGCGCTCGCCAAAATGATTGGTCGTCATCATGAAGAAGAACAAAGGTTTCATAAAGAATTGCGTTCCAAGATTGTTGTTGATACAATCTATAATCCCGAGCCTGCTTATAAAGGGGAAATCGCAGGCTTGCGTCTTTCTGATTCCTTGCAGGATACTTTGCCATTTGAATTAGCTTTGTACAACAATCCTGCAACCCGCCAAATATTTAAAATGAAATATGCTCAAAAGCAACTGTTATCATATTCGTATACAAGAAATATTGAATATAAGAAATCTCATGAAGAAACAGAAGAAGTTGAGGTTGGGGAAACTGTCGAACATAAGGGACCTATGATTATCTGTGTTGATACATCAGGCTCAATGCAAGGAACTCCGGAAAGGGTTGCAAAAACTGTAGCATTTGCATTGGCTCAGAAATCACTCGAAGAGGAGCGAGGCTGCTACTTAATTTCCTTTTCTACTGGAATAGAAACAATGGATTTAAGTTCCTTTAATTCCACAGATGGAATTACAAACTTGGTAAGATTTCTTTGTATGAGTTTTAATGGCGGGACTGATGCAAATCCCGCTCTTGAATATTCTGTAAATCTTCTAAAAGAAAAAGATTGGAAAAATGCAGATGTCTTGATGATTTCAGATTTTGTTATGGGTGCTTTAGATCCTGTATTAGAAGAAAAGATAAAGGTGCAACAGGAAAAAAAATGTCGTTTTTTTAGTCTTGCAGTAACAAGTGGCGGGAACAATGAAGTGATTTCAACCTTTGACAAAAACTGGATTTATGATACAAACGCAAAGGACTCTAGTGCAAAACTTGTAAGACAATTAGAAGAGATAAAAACATCACCCCTGTCCAATAACCTTAGAAGAGATTTTTAAAAGTTGGAACGAG
Organism: Treponema sp.; assembly: GCA_045586625.1. Taxonomy (GTDB): domain Bacteria; phylum Spirochaetota; class Spirochaetia; order Treponematales; family Treponemataceae; genus Treponema_F. The sequence continues at coordinate 16,745 of JAZNAS010000008.1, read as the reverse complement.
AAGGCCATTTTGAACAGCGGCATCAAAGAGTAATTGTTCGTATTCCTTTGTTTGAGGATTGTCAATTTCTTTGATGTACCCTCCAAAAATCCAATAGCTTATTGACATCTCTTCACTATCGACACAAATTCTGTACCAAGGGGCTGTAATCCCGTCTATCGTATCTTGTTCAACAGTTACGGCATCAAAATTCTTTATCATGCCTGCAAGCAAGATTGACAACTCGTTTTTCTCATCGTAAAAATCTTCGACTGCCAGTATATAATTTTCATTGAAGCCATTTGAATGTCGATATTCCTCCGCCCTCATTCCCCATAATTCGTACGCATAGTTAATGCTTCCTGTCTGGGCATTTGCCGATGGCTCTTCCCTTAATTTCAGATTTTCAATGGGAACTAAATGGCCAGACTTTTTGACTACCTGTATATCCCCGATATAACAGACAGTGCCATCAGGAGTTTTCGTCTGCCCGTCAGTGAGCAAGACCTTTCCATTCCTGTATCCACCTTTATAGTCGAAGGTACAAAAATTTTCGTCATAGACAAAATCCACAAATTGGTTCCCATCATCCACGGAAAACAATTCGTTTAACTCATCAATGTTGAAGGGATTCTTATAAGAAAATTTTGAAAATGATAGGGTATCCTCACTGGCTGTGTATGCTAAGTCTGACCAAAGATAGCCTCCAAAGGGACTGCAAAAGCAATAGGTATTTTCGTCCAGGAATTCAACGAACAATGCAGAGCTCCGCCTTTCTCCTTCTATAGACACTACCAGCCTGTATTTTTCAAAGGCTTCGCTTGCAAGCTTGTTCTCCTCAGTTTGATGCGGCTCCTCTTCGATTTGGGTGATTTCTTCAATACCCATGGGTTGTTCAATACTCATAGATTCCTGGACTTCATTGTTTTGAGGCACTGTTTCTGTTTTCTGCTCTTTAGAACAACCAAAAAAACTGAGACAGATGAGCAAAATAAAAGCAATTTTCAATTTAATCCCCCTTTGAAAAGATTCTTTCCTTAAACCCAATTCTTTTGCCGTTTATTGCGGATGGGAGGTTTCGTGTGATCAATGCTATATCATAACCTTTAAAAAATCAAGTTTTGGGATAATTACCCAAATAGGAAAATTTCTTGGGATATAAGGGGCTATTTCTCTACTTTTCCAATATCTGCGGATCAAGCAGGAAATCGTAAATGCATAATACCGGGAGGAGCCAAGGTTGCAGAGGACATCCACCTCCAGCTGTTTCCGTATTGCCTTGCCAGCCTTGGTGCGGTGCTTTGGTTTGGCCATGGTCTTTGGTCGCGCTCCTGCCACCTCCCTTCAATTGACAGCAGCCCAAGTCCATAGTACTATGAAGGCATGAGCGATTTAGAGTTTCTTGATAAGTCAATCCGTCGTGTCCACGACTTTCCCAAGCCGGGAATCCTTTTCTATGACATCACCGGTGTGCTGGTGAATCCTCCTGCCTTCAAATTTTGCCTCGACACCATGGAGAAGTGGTGCCGGGAACTTGACATCGATGCCATCTCCGGCATTGAGTCCCGGGGTTTTCTCTTTGCCGCCCCGCTTGCCGAGCGGTTGGGGCTGCCCCTGGTACTGGTGCGCAAGAAGGGAAAGCTACCGGGAAAGCGCTACTCATGCAAGTATTCTCTGGAATACGGCATGGCGGAAATTGAGGCCCACATCGATGATATTAGACCTGGCCAGAGAGTGGTAGTAATTGACGACCTGATTGCCACTGGTGGAACCCTGCAGGCAGCCCGCACCATCTTTGAGCAGGGTGGCGCCCAGGTGGTGGAATTCTTCGGCGTGGTGGGACTTCCCTTCCTGAAGTACCAGGAGGTGCTGGCTCCCACTCCGGTCCGCACCATCATCAACTACGACAGCGAGTAGGCTTCTTGGTTGCAGAGTTTCCGCAGTTGTAGCAGCCTGACGGTAGCGTTGCCTCTCTCTTTTCATAGGATAATTGCATGAATCCACAAATCTACACAGCGGCCCTCATTGGTACTGGCCGAATCGGGTTTTCCTTGGGGCTGGACAAGAAGCGAGAGCAGCCTGCCTCCCACACCATGGCCTTGTTGGCAAACAGGCGGATTCGTCTGGTGGCAGGCTGTGATGTGGACCGAGGCCGATTGGAGGAGTGGGGGAGGTATACCAAGGTGTCCCGCCGTTACGATTCCGTCGGAAAGCTCTTTGACGGGGAACTGGCCGCCTCTGGTTCCATCCCGGACATTGTGGTGGTGGCGGTGAACGAGGCCGCCCACCATGAGACAGCCTTGGCTGCCATCCACCACCATCCACGGCTGGTGATTTTGGAGAAGCCCGTAGCCTTGAGTTCCTGTCTGGCACAGACAATTCGTGAGGCGGCGGAGCGCCATCAGGTTCCCGTCCTCATCAACCACGAGCGCCGTTTTGCTCAGGACTACAACCTGGCCCGCCACCTGATGGGACAAATTGGTGAGATTCAGCAGGTGGCCGCCTCCCTCCATTCCGGCCTGCGGGTGTATTCAGCCAAGGAGGAGGAGACTGGATTCTACAGCCTTGTCCATGATGGCACCCATTTGGTGGATATCGTTCGTTTTTTGTTGCAGGATATAGAATTGGAAAAACCGGTGCTTTCTGGAGTTCATTGGGATGAGGAGAACATGCTCAGAAACATGACCGTGACCTACTCCTGCGAAGCCTGCCCCTCGGTGCAGTTCACCATTTCAGGCCGCAGCAAATTCTTTGGATTTGAGATAGACATTCTGGGAACCTTGGGAAGAATTCGCCTTGGAAATGGGTTTTTCCACTTCTACCAAAGTAGGGAGTCAAAGCTGTATTCTGGCTTCCGTTCTCTGGAGGAGGTTTCTGGCAATTTCAGCTATCAGGTGGAAGGCAGGAAAAAAAATGGCCAGCTGAAGAAGGGGCGCTTTGCAGGAAAGACTGGGTATTTTTCAGGGATGGTGCAAAATGCCGTGGATTTTCTTGATGGGATTGCTCCCTTGGGTTCCAGCCTGGAGGAAGGTATTGCCACCCTCAAGATATTGGAGGAGATGAAGGAGCTGGTGCTGCAAAGTCATTAAAATGATAGGAAAACTTGCACTGAGTCAGAGGGTAAACTATCCTTATGGTAGGCAGTAGAAGGCATTTCAGTGCCGGCTGCCATAATCTAACTGACATAAGGAATAGACTATGAAGAAAACCCAAGCTTCCCAAACCCATGAGACTCCCCCTGACGACAACACCAAATGGGTCTGCACTGTCTGTGGCTATGTGCACACAGGCTCTGAGCCACCTAACAAGTGTCCCAAATGCGGGGCTCCCAAGGAAAAGTTCAAGCGGCAGTAAGAAATTAGAAGCCGCCTCGGTAGCAAGAGGTGTACAGATTGCATCACTGTAGCTGGGTCGCTCCATGGCAGGAGTGACTTCCCATCAAAAAAAGCCACCGGGATGACGAGTCATTCCAGTGGCCTTCTCTTGCAGGCGAAACCCGTGGTCAAGTCTCGCCTCCAGACTGCCTATTTTACAAACTCCTTCTTCAGGAAGTCCAGGTCCAGCTCTGGATACAGCACGAACTTTGACAGCAAGGCATCCACCCGTTTCTTAGCCTCTGCCTGTACCGCTGGATCAAGGTCAATCTTTCCCTTGGCTGGCTTGCCCTCCTTGGTGAGGCCGGGCTTGGTGCCGGTGAGAACAAGGTTGATGATGGCTGCAATCTCCTTCATTTCCTCCGTTCCCATGCCCAAGGTGGTGACAGCAGGAGTTCCCACTCGGATTCCACTGGTCCACCAAGGTCCCTGGGGATCAAAGGGGAGGGTGTTGCGGTTCAAGGTAACACCGCACTCAAACATGGCATTTTCTGCCTGTCGTCCGGTGAGACCAAAGCTGGTGACATCAATCAGCATCAGGTGGTTGTCGGTTCCATTTGTCTGGAGACGCATTCCCAGCCTTGCGCATTCCTCGGCCAAGGCACGGGCATTTTCCTGTACCTTGTGGGCATAATCCTGATAGGCCTGGCTTCGTGCTTCCTTGAAGGCAATGGCCTTGGCTGCCATCACGTGGGGCAGGGGACCGCCCAGTGCCAGGGGACAGCCCTTGTTCACGCTGTCTGCAAAGGCTGTCTTGCAGAGAATCAGGGCACCACGAGGACCACGGAGTGTCTTGTGGGTGGTAGTGGTTACCACGTCAGCCCATTCCACGGGATTGTATTCGCCAGTAAAGACCTTTCCGGCCACCAAGCCTGCAAAGTGGGCCATGTCCACCATGAGGACGGCACCGCACTTGTCGGCAATCTCTCTGAATCGCTTGAAGTTGATGGCACGGGGATAGGCTGAATATCCGGCCAAAAGAATCAAGGGCTTTATCTCCATGGCCTGCTTTTCGATGGCATCATAATCAAGAAGGCCAGTTTCCTTGTCTACGGTGTAGGAATAGCTGTCGAACATGCGGGCAGAAAGGTTCTGGCGGTAGCCGTGGGTCAGGTGGCCACCGGAATAATAATCCAAGCCCAAAAGCTTCTGGTTACCCAACTTGGCCCGCAACTCTGCCCATTGCGCGTCGGTAAGGTGTGAAAGGTTTGTCTCTCCCAGCTTTTCGCATTCTGGCATCTCCACCTTGGCATTCAAAATAGCCCAGTAAGCCACCAGGTTTGCGTCTGCTCCTGAGTGGGGCTGGACATAGGCATGCTCTGCACCGAACAGGGCCTTTGCCTCCTCTGCCGCCTCACTTTCGATGGCATCAACATTCTCGCAGCCACCGTAGTAGCGGTGGTCAGGATATCCTTCTGCATACTTGTCGGTAAGAAGGTTTCCCATGGCTGCCTGGGTGTTCAAGGAACAGTAGTTTTCGCTGGCAATGAGCTTGAGGTGGGCCCGCTGAGTCTCCAACTCCTTTACAATGGTGGCGGCAATGGCAGGTCCTGTGGCTGCTACCTGCTGAAGGTTTGCCACATAGGCTACCATGGCTGCATTGATGTTGTCTGCAGGGGTACTGGAAAGATAGTTCTGCAAGGGTGTGGACATAGTATCTCCTTAAAAAAAATTGATTTGCCCAGGCGTGCGGCTTTTGGAAAGAAAACTTCATGATGGTTTATTCCATCTTAACGCCAGAAGTTAAAGATAGTACAATACTATCGGTTTATGGTAAAAAAAACAAGGCATAGGGCCATAGGAATACTATGACCGCCATGCCTTGTTAAGTATTTGGCCTGAAAAGCGTCCTACTGCCAGCGAGCAACTCCGTCTTGCACCAGCATGTTGAATACGCTGTCCTCTGCCAGCCAGTGGGCCGCTCCTGCAAAGATAAAATAGGTTTCATTCTCTTGCTGGAGCATGGTGGTGATTTGGTCTGCCCAGGAGCGGTTTCTCTGGGTGTATACCAGGTCTGTGTAGGCCTTGACATAGTCAGCACCAGCAGCTTCTATTTCATCCTGGATGGATTGCTGTACAAGGCGCTCCACTTTAGCACGATTGTCCTCAAGATAGGCTGCCACCATTTGGTTTACTATTTCAAATTCATCCAGTTTTTCTTCAATGATGTTGTGGAGCATCTCTTGGAGCAAGGCAAGCTGCTCCTCCGCTGTACCAAAAGCCAATATCTCCAGCTGTGTTTCCATGGCATCCAGTCCCAGAATTTCCTTGCCAGCGGAAAATCCACGGTTGTACAACAATACATCGATTCCCTGCTCGGCATTGTAGCCCATGGTTTGGTATACGGACAGGGCAAGGGTATTTGTCCAGAACCATGGTGGAAGACAAGCCATGGAAGTGAAGGCTTCGGGGTTGTCTGCTCCTACAATAGACACTATGACCTGAGAGAGGCACTCAGCGGCAGTTTCATCCAACAGCATGGTAAGGGGAATGGGAATTCCTTCTTCATCCACCAAAACGGTTTCTTCCATAATGGGGGCAAGATAGTTCTGCTGGTTTTGCAGATCTGCCAAGGAAAGCTCTGCATACAGGTGGTTGGAGCTGTCAAAGGCATCGAGAATTCCCTGGGGAAGATGTGCGATTTCCTCTGTTCCCACGTGAATTGTTCCCAATACATAGACCGTAGTGCCAGTGGGAGAGGTGATTTCCCAAAACATTCTCTCCTGCCGCTCACTGATGAGGGATTTGCTGTTGGTAGGACTTGAGGCACAACCAACTAGACAAACAACCAAAAGCATTATACCAAGATATTTTTGTACCTTGCTCATGAATTCTCCTTAGCCATCCAGAATAGGCTTTGGGATGGACTTGAGTTCAGTGTAGATTATAGAGAAAAAAAGAGCAAGGGTTCAGCATCCACAGAATCTGAATGAAAGAAAACGTCCCTGAATCCGCCGGTGGCAAAATTTCTTTGGGATTCGTAGAAGAAATCAACGAGAAAGAGCTGTTCTGGTGAACCGTTTCTTGGTGCACAAGTCCTTGTGGGGTTGAGGCCATTGTTGCGGAGTGGTACAATCCGAGCGACACATCTATAAAGTGGTTCAATGGCGGAACGCCGCAATTTATGACACCATTGAATGTACGTGACATGAAAACTTTGGATAAAAAAATAAGAGGCAAGATATTATGAATATATGGGCAAAATATAATGGAATCATTTATGATGCAAGTTTTAAAAGTGAAACTGATGTGATTATAAGAACTTTTAATAAATCTGAGGCAGAATGAAGATATGGACAAAATAAAGCTTCTGGTAGAAGTTTCTCCAGAATTATTAAATGCAGTATCTCCATTTCTGAAGAAGATGTCTGTACCTAGCACCAGTGCCAGGGCATGATGGCTGCGGGTGTATTCATCTGCTGCAGGCCCATACACTATCGTCACTTCCCCAAGGTCTGCACCGCTCTTCCTGTTGAAGTCATTTATTATAACCCTGTCCACGGGATGCTTCCGGTCCCTGAACAGCACCCGCTCCACCATCGTTTCCTCCTGTGCTGATAACTTGTCATGCCGCTTTCTTTTTTCTGATAAGGATATTCAAAATAGTCGGTCATGTGAGGATAGTTTTCTGCAAGAAATATAAGATTATAGAGTCCAGTGCAAACCTCTCCAAAGCTGCTTTGCTTTATTTTTGCTTCTTCAAAACTGTTCATTCATCTATTCCTTGTATCTGCTCAAATAAGTCTCCACCTTGTATTGTTGTTATTTTCTCCACCTCCCTATTACCGGTCTCCCCGCTGCCCTCCGCACCTCCTCTGGTAGCGGCTCCACGATTTCCCCGGTCTCCCCACCGCCGCCGCCACTCGCCCGTCCGGCGGCAGCTCCACGCATCCTCCTGCCCTCCAGCGTGTATTCCGCCATCTGTGCTTCCCCACTCTGGCTACCCAATGCTCCGTTCTGTGCTTGACTTGGATTCCCACGCAGGTTCCCGCCACTTCCATGTTCAGGGGAGGCTCTGCCGTCCCCTGCAAGGCTGCCTTCTCACTCTGCAGCACAGACATCTGGGAAACCGTGGCCAGTGCTCTCGAATTTAGGGCTACATAGTAAAATGAGATTTTTAATACTCAATTATCTCATCAAATTTTTCACATTCTGATTTTGGCACCCATTTCGTCCATTCTTCATATCCCGTATGCTTAAAACCTTTTGGCTCCCATTCAAGGCTCAAATCACTTGCACCAACGAATAACTGGATTTCATCCTCTGTCTCTTCATAGTAGTAATATGCTTCTCCTTTATAACGAACCATAGGTGTTGATTTATATACTCTTTCACATTCAGACCTATCTACAGTTCTGCTATAAACATTTCCTTTGATTCCAAAACCATCTATTGGGCTTTTATTAATCAATTCCAATTGCCCACCACGTTTAAGGAAACATTTAAATTCTTGCCCTTTGTATAATGCGTAGAAATCACTCATTTTACTACCTTCCATATATATTTATCGTCTTCAAATACACGAACTGCTACAATCTGTTCAGCCCCACCTTTTTTTAATTCATAAATAGCCGCTCCATCCATTATTTCACACGGCTTAAATGCATTGTACTCGATGGAACCATATTTATTGGAAGGAGTTTTAGTAGTTCCATTTCCAACGAAAGGATCTTTTTGAACAAATGCATGTTCATCATCAATCCCATATAAATTCATTATACGATTTTTCTCTTCCATTGTCGTACCTCCAAAATTCCTTCTGATGGACACTTGAGGACTCTATATTTTCCTTCATTTTATATCAAGGAAAAATAAGTTGTATGGTTATAGTTAAAAAAAATGAAATCTATTTTATTAAAATTCTTCTGTCCAAATTATTTTTTCTCCATCTGAAATATTTACCCATTTTCCATATTCATCATAGTCCAATCGAAGTTCAAATCCATTATTTTTAGAATTATCTATTAGCAGTATTTTTCCATCAGATTCATCTCTATAACGAAAAGATTTTCCCTTATATAAAAATCTATTTTCCTGACGATAGACTCTTTCACAATCTTTACGATTAATTGTCTTTACATATCCTTCAAAATCCTTTAAAAAACCAGATACATATTTATCAGAATATAATGTTACTTCATTTCCTGAGAGTTCACATTCATATGTATTTCCTTTATAGTTTGCTAACATCTTTTTAATCCTCCAGTTTACGCCGTTTATTTCTAATTCTTATAGCAACTAAAATCTCTTTTCCATCTCGACTTAATTCGTAAATTGCAGCACCATTTTTTATTTGACAATAACCAATTGTATTATATTCAGGTTTTCCAAGTTCTCCTGAAGGTGTCTTTGTAAAACCATTTCCTACAAAAGGATCATCCTGTTTAAAAACCGATATATCTGAACAGTCTTTATACAGATTTTTTATCCTACTTACTTCAATATCATTCGTTCCTCCTAAATTACGAACAACTTTTGATTCTGTTTCTCCAGAAGTAAATCGAACTATATACATTTTCTCTGCTGTAGAATATGGGCTAGGTTTACCATCTACAAAATAATTCAGCCCTAACTTGTTATAATAATCCATATATGTTTTACAATCAAACAAATCTTCTGCTTTTGTTAAGCAATTACCTATTGTATCACTATATTCTCCATTTGAAATATAATTTAAGTATGTTTTTTCTGTTATTATTTTAGACATCAAAAGAGGTGAAAAGAAAGTCCAACAATATGTTGAAGAATTGCAGAGAATTAAACCTGATAAAGAATGGAAGGGTATTGTTGATACGTATGATAGATAGGAGATGTGAGATGAACACAATGAATACTATAGTCCGAGAGCTGCTAGGCAAAAATAATTTTAAATTCAAAAGACATTCTTGGTATAGACTGTATTCAGATATTGTCCAAATAATCAATTTCCAGAGATCTCAATGGTCTGATTTATATTATTGTAATATAGGAATAGATATGAGACACGAGACAGATATATTTCTTCCAGAATATAAGTTTCCCATTAGAATGAGAGCAGGAAAAATTCTAGGACATACAGATTTTGACATCTACTTAGACTTTGAAAAGGTGATTGATTGCGAAGTACGAATTGCTAAAATACAGTTTTATATGGAGATATGTATACAGTTTCTTGATTCCATTGATAGTCTGTCAAAACTGAAAGAGATATATCGCAAAGGGTTGCTGGGGAGCGCAAATGCTACAAGTGAACTTTATCATTTCCTCAATCAACAATAAAACGGTTTTATGACGTTAATCTTTTAAGGACTGACTTCTATTCTGCAAGGAGCCAGTCCTTTTTTATGTTATCGTGTCCCACCGATCTTGCCTCGGCAGACTTGGGAGCGTTGGAGGCGGCGGCAGCGGAGGTACACCAAGAGGAGTACCGAAAGACGGTTGCCACGGGGAACCGCACCACCGTGACCCGCACCGACAGCCTTGGACGGTCTATGGCCACCACCTGACGACAAATGTTTTCGTCGTGCATCACACGGGAAAAGATAAAATCGTCGGTAAACGTCAAACTTTCCCACTTTTTCTGTAATTCTGCTTCTGTCAGCATATTTCACCTCTAAAGATTTTATTCCCTTACTTTACTTATAGGGTTGAACTCGTAAAAAAATGCGTTTTTCCAGAAAAAAGTTTGGATTTTTTTTACCAGTCACTAGAACCAGCCCCCATCTATTCACAGTATAGTCCGATGAACGAAAGAGTGAATGGTGGCTGGGTAGGGTTCCCTGGCCACTACTTTAATATTTCACTCCTCTATGCTATACTGCATCCCGTGAGAGACTTTCAGCTGCCCTCTGACTTGCGGGGGCTTCACATTCATTTTGTTGGAATCAAGGGAACGGGAATGGCCGCCCTTACGGAGATTCTTTGTCAGCGTGGGGCAAGGATTACAGGAAGCGATGTGGCGGATACCTTCTACACCGACCAAGTGCTGGCTGCCTGTGGAATCACTGCCAGCCTCTTTGACGAGGCAAACATCACCGACGACCTTTTGTGCATCATCTATTCCTCTGCCTACAATGAAGATACCAACTGCGAGCTATCAGAGGCTCGTCGCCGCGGCGTTCCCTGCCTACTGTATTCCCAGGCCCTCGGTCAGCTTTCTGCCCACGCCTACAGCTGCGGCATTGCAGGAGTCCACGGCAAGACCACCACCACGGGCCTCACGGGAACCATCCTCCAGCAGTTTGACCTGCCGGTGCAGGTTTTGGCAGGAAGCTTGATTTCAAGCTTTGGTGGAGCTAGCAATTCATCTTGTTCCGGAGAACCAGCTGGTTCTGAGAGACAAGGTGGCTCTGAGGGACAAGATGGCTCTGGAGGACAGGGAAGCTGTACCCTGAGTCAGGGAACAGACTTTTTTGTGGCGGAAACCTGCGAGTACCAGCGGCACTTCATGGACTTCCACCCGCAAAAAATCATCCTTACCAGCGTGGAAAGCGACCATCAGGATTTCTTTCCCACATACAAAGACATTCTGTCCGCCTTTGTGGATTATATCTGCTTGCTGCCAGAAAATGGCCAGTTGATTTATTGTGCTGACGATGCTGGTGCCTGTGAAGCTGCCGCCCTTGCTACAGAAAGGCGAGCTGACATCCAGCTTTTGCCCTACGGAGAGACTGCAGAAGGGGATTACAAGGTAGGCTTTGGAGCCGTGGAAGCTGGCTGCCAATATTTTTACCTTGCAGGCTTTGGAGATCATGCCTTCCGTCTGGAGGTTCCCGGCCGCCACTTGGTGCTGAATGCCGCCGCCGCCATTGCCCTGTCGGTGGAATTGCTCAAGGTACAGGAATCTTCCCTTGCAAAGGGAGCTTCCGCCCTTGCCCAGAAGCTTGCTTCAGGTCTTGCCGCCTTCTGTGGAGGAAAGCGACGCAGCGAGCTGGTGGGGCGCAAGGACAAGCTGGTGATTCTTGACGATTACGCCCATCATCCCACCGCCATCAAGACCACACTGGAAGGCTACCGTGCCTTTTACCCCGGCTACAAGCTGGTGGTGGACTTCATGTCCCACACCTACACCAGAACCGCCGCCCTGCTGGAGGAATTCGCCTCCTCCTTTGGGGCTGCCGATCAGGTGATTCTCCATAAAATCTACGGTTCGGCCAGGGAAAATGCCAGTGCCTCTGGTGTGGATGGAACCACCTTGTACCAGGCCACCCGCAAATGCCATTCCAATGTCCGCTATTACGAGGAAATCATGGAGGCGGCCGACGATTTGGAGCGGGAGCTGGCAGAAGGAGATGCTGGTTTTCCCAACGGCATTGTCTTTGTTACCATGGGGGCCGGGGACAACTGGAAGCTGGGGCGGGAGTTGTGGCGTCGCCTCGGTAATGAATAGAAAATATTTTGTTTAAAACACGGGATTTTAGGAGTTGAACATGAACAGCATGACAGGCTATGGATATGAGGAATTGGTGGAAGAAAAGCTCTTTCTTTCGGTGGAAATCAAGTCCTATAATTCTCGATTCCTAGATCTTTCAATAAATCTGCCCTCAAGCCTTTCTCGGCTGGAGAATTTCTTTCGGGAGAAGATGACTGCTGCCGTGGTGCGGGGCAAGGTGGACGTGTACATCCGGCTGCGGGAGGAGGAGCCAGCCACCACCGTGCTGGTGAATCGGGATGCTGTACGCTCTTATGCTGCCGCCATCAACGAAGTTTCCCAGATTTTATCCCAAATGCAAGAAGACGCTGGCTCCCAGCCCCTTTCGGGAGCAAAATCCCCACTGGAGCTGGTGCTCAGTCAGGAGGGGGTCTTGGTGTCCCACCGTGACTTTGACCTTGACGCTTACAAGGCCCTTTTGGAGCCGGTTTTTGATAAGGCTTTGGAGCAATTTGTGGCAGACAGAAGGCGGGAAGGGGAGAATCTCAAGGCGGATCTGCAGGAAAAGCTTGAAGTCTTGGAAAAGGCCGCCGATTTCTTCACCCAGTGGCAGCCGCAGATGGAGGCCGCCTTCAAGGAGAATCTCCAGCGCCGTTTCCAGGAATTTCTGGGCGAGAGCTACGACCAGCAGCGGGTGCTTACAGAGGTGGCGGCCCTTTTGGTAAAGTACACCATCAACGAGGAGATTGTCCGTCTGAAAAGCCATCTTTCAGCCCTTGCCAAGGAGCTGGTGGACAATGCCACTCCCGGCCGCAAGATAGACTTTATCTGTCAGGAAATCAACCGGGAGATAAACACCATCGGCTCCAAGAACCAGTTCACGGAGGTGGGTGCCATGGTCATCACCGCCAAGGATGCTTTGGAAAACATCCGGGAACAGGCCCGCAACATAGAATAAGGTTCGGGTATAGTTTCGAGGCCCGAAACGTGGAGTAGATCTAGGGTATAGTTTCGGGGGCCCGAAACGTGGAGTAATGTGGAAAGAGGCTTTTACTTGGAACTTTAGTCTGCATACTTCTAAAAGTTCTCGGCCTGCTCAAACACTTCAGCATACACTTCATCAAATGGTTCTGGCGGATATCCGTTTTCATCAAGCAGAATCATAAGGTCTGCTTCCATTTCAGCCTTAACATCGATTCTCTGGTCCCAGTCAGTGTAACGAGTTTTATCATCAACAAGAGCCTTAACTTTCTTTGCAAGCTCTTTCATTTTTTCGTCTGAGAATTTGTCTTCAAAATGGAATTTCTTGGCACAGTTTACCAGAATATCATTGTAATGAGAGAACTTATTCCGTCACTGTCTTTATCTGTACTTTCAACTTTTCGCCAGGCATAGAAGAATTCATACGGACTGAACAATGAGCCAACTTTATTATTCACGCCATCACTGATTACAACAAAAGCGTTGTATTTGAACAGTTCAGGAATATCACGGCGGTAACGAATCGTAAGCTGTTTGTAGGCATCTTCAATTGTTGTGTTTTCTTTTATTGCCGATTTTACTCCAGTCCACGCATCTTTTAAGGCGTTTTTTCAAAATCAAATCAAGCCATATTCGTGTACTGCGACCATTACCTTCCATAAATGGATGAGCAATATTCATTTCTACATATAGTATTTGCAACGGATGGCATAAATTCTTTATCAATGCTAATTCCAAGCACTTCTGTTGAAACAAGAGATTCATTTCGTTCATCAACAAGTCTAATAAATTCCCCTAATTTTCTGTACTCCGCTTTCATTCCAGAACCTCCCAATGACCGTTTTTGTCGGCACCGATGCGACGGATTATGTTTTGTTCCTGGAGCTTTTTCATGTTCTTGTTGATATTCAATTTTGCAATTCCAACAAGTGAAGCCAATTCTTCCTGCGTCACAAACGAATTTCTCTTTATCTCATCGATTATTTTCTGCTGATTTATAGTTATCTTTACATTTATCTTTTGAGTAATCTTTACAGTATCTTTTTCAGCATTTGCCTGCAAATATTTTTCATAATCAATATGAGTATATCTGTTTCTAAGTTCATTTTTTTCGCCTAACAGAAGATTTCTGAAAAAAAGTTCCAAGTAAAGAGATTTTTCGTGTATTCCTTTTTGAAGGTTATTATAATTTGCACGGACAAGTGCATTACGAAAATACCAGCTGTTGTGTGCAAAAATATCATTGTCAGCCTTAAAACCTAAAGAACGAAGATATTTGATTGTGAATACAGCCGTTGCTCTGGTATTGCCTTCTCCAAAAGCATGAATCTGCCACAAACGGGAAACAAAATAAGTAATATGCTTTACAGTTTCATCAACAGAAAGTCCTTCATAATTAAAAGCCCTTTCCTGCTCAAAATCATAATCAAGAGCCATTTTCAATTCAAAAGCGGCACCGTACATTACTGAATCACCGTTTAAAACCCATTCTTTTTTTGTAATGTCATAATCACGGATTTTACCGGCAAATTTGAAGATTCCTTCAAATAATCGTTTATGAATTGCAATAAGATGTGAAGGACTAAAATTAAAAGACGGTTCACTGAGAATCTGGGCAATACGACTTGAAACCTTATCGGCTTCTTCCGTACGCTCGTCTTCATCGTCGTTTCGTACAGTTTTGTTCTGGTAATATGACTCAATCAGATTTCTTGCTTCGTCAAAAGAAAGTTCACCTTCAATATTTCGTTTTGCAGTTTCATACAAATAAGCGGAAGGTGTTAAACCATCAACCTGCTGCAAGCCGATTGCTGTAGACCAGGCGAGCATTTTATCTTTCTTGCTAGCGTCTGTGTGGAGGATATATTCTTCAAAATCTAATTCATAAGGATTCTTTTCGGTTGTCATCTTCCCCCTCACAATTTTATTTCGTATCCCATTTCTTTGAACACACCGAGGAGTTCTTTTTTGCTCATCTCTTCTAGGCGGAAAAGAGCGCCAAGTTCTTTCTGCAGGTTTTTCATGCTTGTGTCAAAATCTATTGTTTCATCCCGGTTTACAAATTCTATGTAGCGGCTTGGAACAAGGTTGTAGCCTTTTTTGGCGATTTCTTTTTTAGTTGCGCTGTAGCAGAATTCTGGAATGTCTTTGTACGCTTCGTCTTTGCCTGCCTGTTGCCATGCGTGGAAGGTTTGAGTTGCTTTGTTGCGGTCGTCCTGTGTGAGCTCGATATATTTTTTCTCGAAGGGGCTTCCCATCTGACGCAAATCCTTATGCAGGTCGTTTGTAAAAGTATCGGCCGCCTTTTCGCCAAGGTCGCAGGGAATACTGCGGATTGCAAGGTTCATTTTTGCAAGCTTGTATGTTGTAGTTGTTCCTTCCTGTCCGTAAACAGAAACATCTTTTGAGCTTCCCGCATGATTTTCTACAAACTTAAGGGACTGAACAAACATGCCGCCCGAACCACAGCAAGGGTCATAGATTTTTCCCTTGTACGGTTCAATCATCTTGGCAATAAGATTTACAACAGATTTTGGAGTATAGAATTCTCCCTTTCCTTTATCTTCCTGAAGCACAAACTTTGTAAGAAAGTATTCATACACACGGCCCATAATATCGTTTTCTTTTCCTTCCGCAATGAGTTCTGCACGGCGGGCATCAAATTTATCATTAACGAATTTTAAGAAGATAAGACCTAATACAACGTGCTTATATTCTGCTGGCTCTACCGTTCCACGAAGCTTGTCACATGCCCCCCAGAGAGCGTCTTCAAAGCTGACTTGTTTTTTTGCTTTTGCCATTTAATTAACCTAAATTTTGAGTTTTGCTAGGAAGTTACAAAAAAAGCGTAAACCTTACAATTTAAGTTACCACACAAAAATAAAAGGAGTTACGCTTATGTATGAAGGATTGTACCACTTAACGAGCAATCTTTTCAATAGAGCGAGGGAAAATCTAGTGGAAGAGGCTAATCCACCAAAGGTTGGTGGTAGGGAGCCAAATTGAGTGGTATTTGCAATGAAAATGGTGATTTTGAAAACATAGTCATCAGTTATGCAAATATAGCTGACTGTAAGAGTGCAGAAAAGCTGGCAGATTGTGTAACCGGTTCCTGCTTTGCTGAGAAACTCGAATTGCAGGCTCACTCCCAACTCCTAATTCCTAACTCCCAACTCCTCCCTATACCACTCCCGCACCTTGTTGAAGGCGCTGGTAAGCTGGGCGATTCGTTGGGCCGCTTGTGCAGAGCTTGTTTCCTCGGTGGCCGTGTCTGGGTGGGCCTCCTTCAAAAGCTGGGCGTAGGCTCCCCGCACCTCTGCTAGGCCGGGAATGGGAAGCTCCTCCTGTTGACTGTTTTCCGCACCAAATCCCAGCAGCCGCAAGGCTTCTTCCACATCACGGGGAAGGGTAATGCTCTTTTGTGTGGCCTTTTCATGCTCAGGGGAAATCTGCTGGTTTATGCCAGCTTCATCATTGAAAAAATCAGCTTTCTGATAATACTTTCTTTTTGGTTGTGGCCGGGGAATTTGCCCTGTTTCCAGGCATTCATTCAGCAAATCACCCAGCTTGTCAAACATGGAGCTCATGGATTCAGTATGGTGGACGGAAAGGATTAAGTCAACAGTTTTCACAGGGGAATCCGTGGTGCTGGAAGTAAAGGGCAATCAATATTTTGGAAATTAGGAGGTTAATATGAAAAATTGCTTTCGTTCTATGCTCTTTTTAGCAATTTCGTGTTTGCAGAAGGAGTCGCAATTCATCTCTTGGCGGTCCCAAAATCAATTATTCCACACTATGCAACGGTGCAAGCAAATCAAGATTCTTGCGACAAAATAGAAGAGATATTATTATGTAACGTAGGAGGTATTGTTGGTATGGACATCTCTATTAATCAAGGATTTAAGGAGGATGAGATTTCTGAATTGCATTTTTATTACAATGAGAATCAAGATTTCAGAGAGAGTTACGACTTCACGGGAGAAATAAGCCCAAGTATAACGGAGCTTGAAGAAAGGGATGGGGTATTAAAGTGAATAAAAAGAAATTATTGATTATTATAT
>JAZNAS010000007.1:0-2893 GCA_045586625.1 Treponema sp. | reverse complement strand
TCAATTACGACATAGTCCACCTGCTCGCGGTCCACACCAAGGAGCTTAAGCGCCTCCTGAAGTGCCTCCTCTATTGTCTTGCCAAATGTCTCTACTGACTTAGTCATTCTTTTCCTCCTGATGCAGCTCTGCCTCCTTGGCCTTCTGCTGCTCCTCAATTATTTTCTTCTTAAGCTCCAGCTCTTGCTGGCGGGCAATCTCCTTCTTGGCATCCTCTGCCTTAGCGTACTTCATAAGCACAAGCTGAAGTCCTGTGGAAACGGTGGTAGATGTCATCCAGTAAATAGACAAACCTACGGGGAACTTAAAGGCCAAGAATAGTGAAATCAAAGGCATATAGATAGACATGCAGCCATTCATTGGGTTTTTAGCGTTCTCTGCCTGCTCTGGCTGAGTTGCCTTCATGTTGATCTTGTTCATGAAGAAGGACAGCGCTGCAGAAGCTAAGGCCAAAATAAACAATGGCAAATAAATCTTCCACTGCTCGCCAAATACCACATTGGGATGCCAGTCAGGAATACGTCCCAGGTTCATGCCGAACATATCCATGTTGAACAAGTTGTTCTGCAGGCCGAACTCTGTAAAAAATTCTGCAGGAAGAACATCCTTGTGCAGCATAATTGTGATCTGGTAATAAGCTGCTCTTGTTGTGAGCTCAAGTCCCTCTACTGCACCAGAAACAAGGGTGCATGCCTTCTCTATGGCTGCTGCAGACCAGTTAAATACGTACTGCAAGGGGCTACCGATAACCTGCCACAGTATCATGATAAAGGGCAGCTGGATGAGCAAGGGTGTACAACCGCTCATAGGGTTGTAGCCGATAGATTCGTACAGCTTCTGCTGCTCTGCCTGGAGTCTCTGCTGATCGTTGCCGTACTTCTTCTGAAGGTGCTGGAGCTGAGGATTAATCTTCTGCAGTTGGAGAGTGGATCTACATCTCTTAATTGTGAGAGGAATCATCAACAGCTGAACGATTACTGTGAAGTAAATAATTGCCAAACCATAGTTCTGGAAGGCAATTGTGTTGTACATCCACAGGAAAAAAGCACCAATGGGCTTAATAATAAAATCGAACATATTTATCTCCTGTTATTTTGCTTGTTGTTCTATGGGACAGGGTCATATCCACCTTTGCAAAAGGGGTTACACCTTAAAAGTCTCCATAACGCTAGAAAGCCCCCTTTGAGGGCTCCATGTTTTTGTATTGCTTCGTAGGCGTATTGAGAACACGTGGGAACGAATCTGCACGTGGGTAATCCCTTTAATTTAGATAGATGATTCTGGTAATACCGAATCATCCAAAGGAATATTTTCTTCACCTGTACTGTCCTTTTTGAAAAGCTCTAATTTACCAAATAGATACTTAAGCTCGGAATTGACCATATAATAGTCGGGCTTAGGGTTGCAGGCGCGGGCTACTATTACCATATCTATACCTGTAATGAGCCCTGGTTCGAGTTTAGAGTAGTTTTCCCTGCTGAGACGCTTTGCCCTATTTCTCTCAACGCTGTTGCCAAAATGCTTGACCTGGCTGACAGCCAGCCTGTTATAAGGCAGTCGATTATATCTGACGTATACCGTCAAATAACGACCAGCCTTAAACTTGCCGTGCCTAAAGGTCCTGACAATATCGCTACCTCGCTTGAGAGAGACTGTATTGATCATCCGAAATCACTAAAAATAAGACCTGAAATACAAGTCTTATGCAGAGAGAACCTTTCTGCCCTTTGCTCTTCTGGCCTTGAGAACCTTGCGGCCATTAGCTGTGCTCATTCTGAGGCGGAAACCGTGCTTCTTGCTTCTGGATCTTGTGTTGGGATTAAATGTCTCTTTCATATATAAAAACCTCCAAGTTTTTTGCGTAAATTAATAGTAACCCTACAAGGGCATACGGATGAATTATATTTGAGATGGAATTTTGTGTCAACTCCTAGATTTAGTGTATAGCGGGACGGAAATGGGACTAATGTGGAGTTAAAAGTTAAAAGTGAAGAGTGAAATGGGGAGCGAAGCTATGAAGGTTTGTGTGCATTTTACAGGCGATGAATATGAATTCATTCGATACAGCCTACTACGTTCTGTCTGAAGTCGTTTCAACTTCATTGTAAACACGGACGATATTGTCAACAGTTGCTCCGGCTTGGGTAACTATACAGTTAATTATAACGCCAATTGTACTTTCTTTGTCTTTTTCTTTCAGCTTATTTTCTAGTTCTTTTACCTTTAAGACTAGATCTTTAGACTCTGGAGGTGCATTAGGAACTATTCCTTTCTCCTCTGCATATGTGGGCATGTTATGTTTTCTACGGTATGCCCTTACCCAACTACATACCGTGTTTTTATCTATTCCTAATTCCTCTGCTACACCTGTAGCTGATTTTCCTGATTCGATAATATACTGAGCTGTTTGTTCTCTCATTTCCTCAGTATATTTACTGTTGTTACTTGGCATTTTTTACCTCCTATTCTACCCATATGATAGCACAGAGGGTGTTACATATTTTCGCCGCAGTCCAATTCTTACTGAAAGCTGTTCAAGGTCGGTTCCTCGAAGTGGTGTATTGACTAGATACCATACACCTCGACCATTTATCCAATCCATTTCCATTCTTGTGTCAACCCATTCGCCATCAATCTTGACCTGTAGACGTTTTCCGCAATGGAAACCCTCAATTTCCCAAAGATCCCCCTTCAGAAGCCCGTATCTTTTATTTTCGGCATTATATCCCAATATTCCTCTAAGCCATTCTTTTTCCATAGCTGTCTTCTCCTTTTTAAGTATTTTGATCTGTTAATCCTAAGAAGTAATCAACTGATACCCTATACATTCTTATAGTTTGTGAAAAGCACAAAAACAAACCCAACTTCTTTCAACATGAAGTAAGTCGGATCG
>JAZNAS010000006.1:0-2030 GCA_045586625.1 Treponema sp. | reverse complement strand
GCCGCCGATGTTCACAGCCCACGGGTGTCCGCTGGACTCCTGTTTAATGATGGCCTGAACGAGAATCTTCGGGATGCCGGTCTGCCTGCACGGGCTGTCGAGCGGATCGGCGTTGGCGTTAAATGGGATGGCAAGAATTAGAACGAGTAGAAAAGGGAAGAGGTATTTCACTTCTGTATGGAGGATGAATCGTCCGACGCCTCCGTTTCGTTCATGTCGGATTCCTCCATTTTCCGCCTAAGCCGATCAATAACTTTAGCAGGGATGGGAAAGCCAACCTCCTTCAGCATCTGGCTGATCTCTCTGACCTCATAGCCGTTTTTGATAGCCTGCCTAAGTTGCGATTCTAGTTTTTCAGCTGCTTCTTTCGGTGTTATTTTGACAACTTTTTGAGTCCGGTCTTCGAGAATTTTTTGAACTCGATCGAGGTCTCTCGGATCGAGGCCCTTACTTTTGCCCATTGGGATACCTCCTTTCGTGTTTTTTGAAAAAATATCGAAATGTTTAAAATTTGGAAATTTCGCCCCTCCCCGCGGCGGGTTCTTCGTGGCAGGATGGTAGTTGTGACACGCCACAACTACCATCCTGCTGAGGGATACCCTCAGACTCCCAAGGCTGGAGCAATCGGCGCGTAGCTTCTCTCACTCCTCAAAAGGCAGGAAAAAATGCCCAGAAAAACCACGAAAAAAACACCTGAAAAAAAGGCTGAAATCTGGGTCTCGATGCGCATTTCAGCCAAGCAAAAAGCCCGTCTTGCCGTAAGGGCTGATGTCGCTGGTCTTTCGGTTTCAGAGTACATGCGAAGGTGTTTCTTTGGCGGAAAACCGATTGTCGCCCATATAGATGAAACGATGATCCGTGAGCTGCGGCGCATAGGAGGGTTGCTCAAATATAATTTTGAGACACTCCGGAATGCGGATGCTCCCGAAAACATTTTTGAAAAACAGGAAGATGCTCTCTGTCAGCTTAAGCTGGCCATAGAAAAAATAGGAGCTGCCTGCCATGATCGTAAAAAAGATTAAGGCTACCCAGACCAAGAAGCCCAAAGCGTGGCAGATTGGTGACCTCGTGGATTACATTCGATTCCCGCACGATAGAAATCCTCAGGAGAAGGTAGAGTACGCAGGAGGAAGAAATTTCTGGTCTGCCACTCATTGAGGGCAGCGCGGTGAAATGATTTCTCTGGCCAATGAATCTGCACATAGTCGAATGCCTGTCCGGCACTGGGTATTCTCTTGGCAGGAAGGAGAACAGCCTACCCGGGAACAGGTCGAAGAAGTTGTCGATGTGTTTCTGGAACGCATGGGACTCGAGGGGCATCAGACAGTATACGGCTTGCATTTCGATACCGACAACTATCATCTGCATATCGCCATCAATCGGATGAATGAGCAGACAAGGAAGGTCGTCCAGCCTCACAAGGGGTTTGACATTGAGGAGGCTCACAAAATTGTTGCCATAATTGAAAGACGACAAGGCTGGGCCTCTCAGGAAAACGCTCGATATGAGGAGACGGACGACGGCACAATCATCCGAAAAAAGAAGACAAAGACCGAGCCGACTCCGAAATCGGAGGCCTTGGATTTTGAGAACGCGACAGGAGAAAAATCAGCCCAGAGAATTGCCCAGGAGCGAGGACATTCCATTATTGCGGAGGCAACCTCATGGAGCGAGCTTCATCGAAAATTGGAAGATCAAGGCTTGCGATTTGAAAAGAAAGGATCCGGAGCCATTATCTGGGTCGGGGAGACAGTGGTCAAAGCATCCTCGGTCGAGCGGCAATTCAGCATAAAAAAACTGAGCAAACGCCTCGGCGATTTTGAGCCGGGAGTTTACTCAGGGGCAACGAAAATATTTGCTGCTGAACCAGTCTGCGAGGTCAACAGAAAGGAGTGGGAGGAATATCAGGCCGAGAAACTGCAATATTTAACCAGACATAAGGAAATACGCCAGCGAGCACTGGCACGGATAAAGGAAAGGCATAGACGTGAAATGCAGGAAAGAAGCGTCAGGCTATCCAAGTTTGGATT
>JAZNAS010000005.1:0-1659 GCA_045586625.1 Treponema sp. | reverse complement strand
AAATATGGATTTCCATTTGATAATATTTTCCATCTGCTAACTACCTGTACTTTACCATTCATCCCTTCAATATAACTTATAATTTCTGTATTTTCTGCTGTTACTCGTTTGGCTGCATCAAAAAGATTTTCAACAATCATTTGATTGTTTTCAATAGAATCTTCTATTCCCGCCGTATTGAGCGTGTTACTCATTTCTTGTGAACGTTGATAGCTATGTAATCTATCCTCACAAGCCTTTAATTCTTTTTTCATTTCTTTTGTAAAACTCTCGGGATTCAATGTTCTTATGTCTTTCAATTCCTTGATCCTCTTTGTTGCTTTGACATCCAATTCAACCTTACCACGAATATATATATCTATTTTTCCTGTATTAATCTGAGTATTTCCATCTGTATACACTTTTACAGGATGTGTTGACCCTGGTGGTATAACTTCCTCTATTTTTACTTTACTGCCACTATGTACAGGTGACAACGCCAGACTGTTACCACTGCCAGTCAAGACGGGTACATTGGAAAATGGGGTCGGCTTGTTTGTAGCAAGAGAGGTATTTCCACCGCTTGGAACGGGAGAAGTGCCTCCACCGCCTGATGGGGAAGATATTACAAATCCCCGGCCTGAAAGATATCCAACACCAACAGTAGGGACACCATTTTTTATACCAACTACACCGATGTTTCCGCCATTTCTGCCATAGATAAATCCACTTCCGGTTACTTTGTTTCCAACACCCGTATAATGAGCACCATTGGCATCTGTGTGTGTAAATCCCCGTATATGTGTGATGCCATAGCTCAAACCGGTAAGCCCTGCGGCAGACAGTGCATTTTTGAATACCTGCCCCAAATCCACTGTTTCAGTGAAGAGCAACTGTTCCCCAAAATTGAAAAGGCCACCGCTGATTCCGCCACACAACATAGTTTTGAACAGTCCCAGCCCTGCAATCGTAGTTCCAAACAGTGCTGCACCGCTCGAGAATAGGCCATAGCTGGCTGAGCCGTATACTGTGCCCTTTATGCCACCAACAAGAGCACCATGAAAGGTTGTGGATAGGAACTCCGATCCAGTAAGCCCTGATTCATGTGCATCTCTCATGGCAGACAGTGCACCAGTGACTGCTCCTGCAACCAGTCCGCCAACCACGAATGCTCCAATTCCAGTGAGGCTCAGGGCTGTCACAACGGCTGCGGAAACTAAGGCCCCTATTCCTGCCAAAATCAGCCCGCCCCAGTCAAATTTGCCACGATGGGGTTCATCATCAAATGGTTCGTAGCTCACCTGATTCCAACTCTCTGCCTGAGTGTGTGCCATCGCCAGCATGTCATAGCGGCTGGACATCATCAGGCTGGCCTGAGACCCGCCGGGCTGTCCCTGGGCCATCACTACCTCCCCGGCGGGAGCTTGAACATTCACCACCGGGGCCTCAAAGGTGACGCTCTGTCCCACAATGACCACAGGCTTCCGGGACTGGATGACAATTCCGTTTTCATCGGACAGCCCCACAAGGCCCTGTGCGCCCACCAGCGACATTTCTTCCGGGTACAGGTTCAGCTCCTTGCCGTGCTCACTCACAAAGGACCGCCGGGATGGGTCGCTCATCCGCTCACAGCTGTCCCCGTTGGTTCGCACACAGTGGATGGCCATGGCCTCCTGCTCG
>JAZNAS010000004.1:0-13374 GCA_045586625.1 Treponema sp. | reverse complement strand
TTCACGGCCTTCTGCAAAGCCTTCATCAAAACCATTCTCGTAAGCATCATATTCTATATCTGCCATCTTTAGTGCAAGTGTCATGAAGGACCTCCTTTCTAGGGAATTGTTTTTCAGTGTGGTGATTTTGCTGGAAATCTCTTGAGCTAAATCCGACTCCACCACGCCCCTCTGAAGATAATGATAAAATGCTTGGAGCTTCTGGTCAAGGTCTGAAAGCTCGGTGGCCTTGGTGTTCAAGAAGATGCGGAGGGAGCCGTCCTTTAGTTTGAGCCGTTTATCTTCGTTGCAAATGTACTGGAAGGTGTAACGGGGGAGCTTTCTGTCGAAAGGGTCAAATGTACAAATGAAAATCAGGATGTTTTCCGGCAAGTCCCGGTACTTGGTTCCTGTTGAGGTTGTGGACACATCTGCCACGCTTTGGTAATAACGGCTCCGTTTGGGAAGCTCCTTCTTGTGGCCAGTTTGAACTTCCACGTTGATGATTCTATTTTCATCCCGCAAAAACACATCCATGATGATTCGCATGGAGTCCGGATCGGTTTTATGCTCGTCTTGTGCTGAAAGGTAACGTATCTCGCCAATTCGCACCCCAAGAATCAGCTCCACCACTTGACGACAAATGTGCTCGTCGTGCATGACCCGGGAAAAGATAAAGTTATCGGTAAAGGTGAGGCTTTCCCACTTTTCCTGGAATTCAGCTTCTGTCAGCATGTTTCACCTCCAAAAAGAACTTCCCTACTTTACTTATAGGGTTGAACTCGCAAAAAAATGCGTTTTTCCAGAAAAAAATTCAAAAAAAGCCACAGGTCTTGGATTTTGCTACGCAAGATCTGGGATAATCTTGTGTATGGTATGGGCTGGCTCCTGCTTTTTGTACTCGTGCAATCTGACTCGATGTAAGAGCTCAATCTTACTATGTGTAAGATAGTAATCTTACACAGCGTACGCAAAAAAAAACTCCAGAACCTAGGAAAATCGTAGATTTTCCGAAAACGCAAGTTTTCCAAGACCTGTGGTAGTTTCGCAGGGGTAAGGCGTGCAAGCATGCACCGAGACTCGCTAAAATCGTTCTCTATTTATCCTACGAGCAGTAGACCGTGAGATTGAAGCCCCGCCAGCAATAGTCTGGGGAGCAGGGGACCCCACGAAAAATAGATAGGGTGGTGGGGAACACCCACGAAAATTATGTCGGGAAACTGGGGAACCTTACGAGAAGTAACTAGGGTACGGGGAACACAAAGAAATGCTACCTAGGTGCCTGGGTAGGGCTCCCCAGACACCTGCACTGTTTGCAACTAGGTTTGCAGACCAGATGGCTTTTCCATCCCCCTGTCATCCCGGCAGAGGGATTTTCTTTGCCCTATCTCTCCTTCCGTTCCCCTTTCCCCTAGGGACAAAAATTTGTATATTGATTATAGAATGAAATTGCAGGGAGACTGTTCTAAAAATTTTTCTTGAATGGGAGGTTTATATGAAGACAGGATTGAAGGTGCTGCTGATTGTAGTGGGCATCATTGTGGTGATTGGTGTGGGTGGCTGTCAATTTTACAGTGGCAACTACAACAAGATGGTGGAGCTGGACGAGCAGGTGTCTGGTGCTTGGGCTCAAGTACAGAATGTGTACCAGCGGCGCATGGACTTGATTCCCAACTTGGTGGAAACGGTAAAAGGCTATGCAGCCCACGAATCCCAGGTGTATTCCGACATTGCAGAAGCCCGCTCCAAGGTTGGTGGCGTAGTGCAGATTTCCGCCGCTGATTTGGAGGATCCCGCAAAGCTTCAGCAGTTTCAAGAGGCTCAAAATAGCCTTGGTGGAGCATTGCAGCGTCTGCTGTCTGTCACCGAGAATTATCCTCAGCTCAAGGCCGACCAGAATTTCTTGGCCCTGCAGGATCAGCTGGAGGGAACAGAAAATAGAATCACTGTGGAACGAGGGCGTTTTAACGAGGCGGTTACTACCTACAACACCTTTATCCGCAAATTTCCCCAGAACATCATTGCCAACATGAGCGGCTTCCGTCAGAAGGAAAAATTCACCGCTGATGCCGCCGCACAAACGGCTCCAAAAGTATCCTTTTAATTAGAAGAAGGTTTTCTTTTGGGAGGTTTGATTATATGACAAAAGCAAGTATGTTACGGCGGCTCAAGCTGGAAGACACCACCTTTGACACCATCAAGACAGCGGTGGCCAAGGCAGAAACAAAGACTACCGGGGAAATTGCCCTGGCCTTGACGGCAGAAAGTGCCCGCTACTCCGTCTACGAGCTGATGGCAGCCCTCTGTGTGGGAGTCTTTGCCTTTGCAGTGCTCTTACCCTTTTCTGGCATGATTCAGCAATTTCTGGACAAGATTATGTGGGGGGCAGCGGTGTGGCACTTGCCCGCCTTCTTTGGCATCTCTTGCTTTGGCATTACCGCCCTCTTGTTTTGGGTGGCCAATGTGCCTGCGGTGGACAGGTTGATTATTCCCCTGTCAGTTCGCCGCCGTACCGTCTATAATCGAGCCTTGCGTCATTTTGTGGAGAGCGGTGTCTATGCCACAGAAAATCGCTCTGGAATCTTGATTTTTGTATCCTATATGGAGCGTGAAGTGCGGATTTTGGCAGATACAGGAATTAGCGCCAAGATTGACCCCGCCTTGTGGAACTTAATTGCCGTGGACTTGGCAGAAGGCTTGGGAACCTCCGATGCTACGGGAGCCTTTGTACGGGCGGTAGAGCGATGTGGCGAGCTTTTGGCAGAGCATTTTCCTGCATCTGACAAGGCTGAAGACAATCCCAACGAGCTGCCCGATGGTTTGGTGATTCTTGACGATGGGGAGGGAGAAGAATGAGAGGAACAAGATTTTTCAAAAAAACTATCCTTGTGGCTCTTGTGTCGGCCACTTTTACAGCTTTCGCCTTTTCCTTGGAGGTGCCAGCTTGGACAGGCCCAGTCAATGACCTAGCCCAAGTAATGAGTCCCCAACAACGACAGGAATTAACGGATTATCTTACCAGCTTGAACAATCAGACGGGAATCCAGATGGCTGTCCTTACGGTTCCTAGCCTAGAAGGAGATTCCATCGAGGATTTTTCCTTCAGAACAGCTAGTGCATGGAAGCTTGGTCAGGAAAAGGAGGACAATGGTGCCTTGCTAGTAGTTTCCGAAGGAGACCGGGAGCTACGGATTGAGGTGGGTTACGGCTTGGAGGGTCTCCTTACCGACGCAAAGTCAGGTCTCATTATCAGAAACATCATCACACCCCATTTCCGCAATGGTGACTACGGAACAGGTATTGTGGAAGGTATAAAAAATATGGTGGGAGTTGCCACTGAGGATACCCAGCTGATTTCTACAGAAATGACAGAAGAAGAGCGTTTTGACGGACAATCTCTCGTCGTGGCCATTCTTTTTTTCAGCCTGTATTTTGCAATCCTCACCTTTGCCATTACCAAGTCCGTTAAAGCAAAACGAAATGGCTCTTCTTCAACAGGAGCACTAAGAATGCCCACCTCCACCTTTGGAAGCAGCCCCAGTAATTTTGGTTCAAGCTTTTCCAGTCGCAACAGCTTTGGCGGTGGGTTCGGTGGTGGTGGATTTTCTGGCGGAGGCGGAAGCTTTGGTGGCGGCGGTGCCTCTGGCAAGTGGTAGCCTTACCACAAGATTTTATTCAGTTTGATAGTTATGTTTGGCCTTCAAAGTGTTGTGTTGGAGGCCTTTTTTATTTCCTCGTCTTGTAAAAAAAAGCAAAATGCAGCGGAGTTTTTCTTGCGGGATTAAAAAAAAGATGGTACTTTTAAATAGTAAGATAAATTTGGAGTGAGGGGTGTGTCGAATATGATTGAAAGAAAGGCCATCTTAAGATTTTTTCGCAATGTTCTTGTGCTGGTAGGCTGTACCTTGCTGATAGCTTCCTTTTTGCCAGAAATGGAAGCTGGGGCAGAAAGTGTATCCATCGGTTTTTTTTCCTTGATTCCAGCCCTTTTTTTGGTGGCATATATCTTTGTTACCAAACGGATTCTGGAAGCACTGATTCTTGCCTCCCTCATGTGCTTTATTTTTGCCTACAAGTGGGATTTCCTTTCGGCCTTCAGTGATGGGCTTACCGCTGTCATGATGGACGAGGATACAGGCTGGCTTATCATTGTGTGCGGGCTGATGGGGAGCATCATCAAGCTCATTGAGCGGGCAGGGGGAAGCCTTGCCTTTGGTAGATTTGTGGCAAACCATGCCAAAAGTCGAGCGGGAACCCTTTTGTGGACCTATCTTTTGGGCATCATCATTTTTATTGACGACTACCTGAACAGCCTGACGGTGGGCTCCTGCATGGCTCCCATTACCGACAAGCATCGTGTTTCCCGGGAAGAACTGACCTATATTGTGGATTCTACGGCAGCCCCAGTGTGTGTCTTGTTGCCCATTTCCACTTGGGCAGTGTTTGCTTCTCGCCTTTTAGTGGACAATGGCCTTGTTTCCCAAGATAAAGCCATAGCCTATTTTGTAAAAACCATTCCCTATAACTTTTACGCTTGGGCTGCCTTGCTTGTAGTCTTGCTGCTGATTCTTCGGGTCATTCCCCCTCTTGGCCGCATGAAAAAGGCTGATGACAGGGTAAAAGGCGGTGGCCCCTTGGCTCCTCCTGGCTCAGAAAAGATGGATATTCGTGGTGGCCATCATTCAGAGGAAAGCGAAAATCAGGGAAAAATGATTGATTTTCTGTTGCCGGTTGCTTGTCTTGTTATCTCTACCATCGTGGCTGACGTGAATATGCAAATGGGTGTGATTATTACCCTGGGCTTTATGTTTGTGTTCTATATTGGCCGAGGCATAATTTCTGCCCAGGAATTTACAGATTGCTGTGTGGAAGGAATCAAGAATATGTTGCTTCCCCTCATGCTGATGGTGCTTGCCTTTCTCTTTAGCGATGCCAGCAGCTCCATTCAGTTTACAGAAACCATCATCAACGGGGTGTTACCAACCATGAAAAAAATACCCCAGCTCATGCCGCTGATTATTTTTATCATTCTTGGAGCTACAGAATTTATTACCGGTACTAATTGGGGCTTGTACATCATCGCCCTTCCCATTGTCATTCCCCTGTCCCAAGCTGTAGGCGGGAACACCGTACTGGCCATTAGTGCGGTGCTGTCCGCTGGGGTGTTCGGAAGTCACATCTGCTTTTATTCCGATGCCACCATCATCAGCTCTGCGGCCTGTGGCTGTGATAACTTTGAGCACGGACTTTCCCAAATGCCCTACGGCTTCATTGGTGCAGGTATCGCCATGATTTTGTTTACCGTGGCTGGTTTTGTCGTGACGTAAGATAGAATTTCTTGGCAAGACATCATTACCTTCAAACCGCAAAATAAAAAAGCTATACCATTGCAATTCCTGAAATGGTATAGCTTGAGCTAACAAACCTTACATTCTACAAATTACCAGATTCAGCGGCTCCTGGCAAACCAATGTCCTGTCGGTAGAACATACCTTCAAAGTTAACTTGATTCATCATGGCATAGGCTGCATCCCAGGCTTCTTGGAAGGTGGCTCCATAGGCAGCGGTTGCTAGAACTCTGCCTCCACTTGTTACCAGCTGATTTTTTCCGTTGGTAGCTCTTCTATCCAAGGTTGCACCTGCGAGGAAAATCTTGTTGTCTTCTGGGAGCTGCTGGGGAAGGGTAATGGTCATTCCCTTTTTGTAGGCTTCTGGGTATCCTCCAGAAACGGCAACGGGAGCGCAGATAAAGCCGCTCTTCCACTTAAAGTCAAAATTCTTGAGGGTTCCATTGATGATAGCATGACACATTTGGGCAAAATCAAAATCCATAAGAGGTAACACGGCCTGCGTTTCTGGGTCTCCCAGACGAACATTGTACTCCAGCAATTTGGGTCCCTGAGGTGTGAGCATGATGCCAAAAAAGATAAAGCCCCGGTAATCCATGCCTTCTGCAATCATACCCTGCAAGGTGGGCTGAAGAATAGTCTTGTTGAAGGCCTCCAATTGTTCAGGTGTTACGTCAGCTACTGGTGCGATTGCTCCCATTCCACCAGTATTGGGGCCTTTGGCTCCATCGTACAAACGTTTGTGGTCGCGGGCGGTAACGAAGGGTACAATTGTAGCCCTGCCAGCTTGGGCTAGCTCCGGAGTGACAGAAACAGCTGCAAGGATGGAAATTTCCACACCTTGAAGATATTCTTCCAATACAAGTTTGGTTCCAGCTTCCCCAAGGGTCTTTTGATTCATGAATTTGTGGATGGCATCGGTGGCCTGTGTTTCTGTGGCGGCAACTACAACACCCTTTCCTGCAGCCAAGCCGTCGGCCTTAACCACAATGGGGGCACCTTTTTCCTGCACATAAGAACGGGCTGCAACCTCATCAGTAAAGGTCTTGCTTGCACCACAGGCAACTCCATGCTTCTGCATGAATTCCTTGGCCAGGTCTTTGCTTGCTTCCAAAGCGGCGCCTTTAGATTTGGGGCCAACTACAGGAACTCCAGCATTCCACAACTGGTCTGCAACTCCATTTGCCAAGGGATCCTCTGGTCCAACTACAGCCATGTCACATTTTTCGTCAAGCGCAATGACAACACAGGCATTTTCAAAGCTCATGTGCCGAGTATTAGGATTAGAGTGGGGATCGATATTGCGACATTTTGACTCAAGGGCGGTACCACCATTTCCTGGTACACAAAGGATTTCCGTCACAGAGGGGCTCTTAGCCAGAGCCCAGCAAATGGCGTGCTCCCGCCCGCCAGAACCAATTACAAGAACTTTCATGCCCCCATCTTAACAGGGAACCCAGTCTTTTTCAACTCTTTAATCTTTAACGGGTAGCTCCACCTTTGAAATAACGAGAAGCAGAAATCTTTCCATTATGGGTATTTGTCCAAGTATCTTTTGCTCCCATATACATCCAAAACAGAGGGGTATCTTGCTGCTGATTTAATAATAAGTCATCATCACAATAATTTGAGGTTAAAAGACTACCACGTCCCTTTCCTATGGAGTTTAGTAGGTCTGTTGAAAATTTTACAACGCTTTGATTAGTAGCAACAAAGTTATTTTGAAAGTCTTCTAATCCACTAAATTTATTTTGAGAATTTTCTTTGATAACTTGATCAAGAGTTTTTCCAGAATGGATTTCACTCATTATCATGTCTAAGCCAGTTGCTAGAGAATCTGAGGTCATACTTTGTTCATCACCAGCAAGATAAGCCAAATACATAACGGCCAAATAACCAGTCTGATAAACAGATAAAGTTTTATCTGCAACCAAAGGATTATTCACAAGAAACTCTTGGATATAAATATCTTCTTCCAATTGTTCTAGTTTGTATTCTTTATTGATTTCTTGCCAAATTCTGCGGGCTCCGCCTCCTGCCACCTCTGCGGCACCTTCTATAAACCACTTGGGGAACTGCTCAGTCTTGTTGAGAGAAGCAGTTATACCATAAAATCCACAAGTTAAGGATTCACACATGAGGGCATGCATCATTTCATGTGCAACATGGGATTCTAACTCATTCCGAGATAGGTCAGGTAATATATGATTGCCCGTTTCCCATGCAAGTCTTCCATAACTGATAATTAAACCATACATCGAATCCAATGGATCATTTGGCTCATCTGGGGTGCATGCGTAATTAGCAGAAAAACTTGCCACAAAACTAACTTCTGGATCGGAGTTAAACGCAATTCCTATACCAATTTCTTGATCTTGCAGATAGGCAAAAGTTTTAGGAAATCGTTTCAGTAGTGAAGTTACCGCTTGTGGTATAATTTGATCTCGAAGTTCTTGCAATAAGTAAATAATTTTATTTTCGTCTTCTTTAGGGAAATATTTTGTAATAGCCTGAACTTGGGATGTTTCCTTTGAAATAACCAGATTTTTATAAAACTTATAATCACTGAAGTCTGTATTAGCAGATGAAGCAGGATTGCTGGTAGGTGGTGTTACTAATGTGTCCGGCGTCTGTCTTGTATCTGAGGGTGAAGATGATAGGGGAGTTTCCTGTTTCTGTACAACAGCATCTGTTATTTGATGGCAAGCCACAAAAAGAAGGAGAACACTAATGGGACATAAAAGTACTTTGCAAAAAACACTAATTTTCCGACTACAAAACATATAGAATCTCCTTGCTAAAACCACCTAGAATGTTTCAACTTAGTGTAAACTTTGAACTACTTCCAACAAAAGGCTTGTGCCTTGGACTACGTGTCCTGAGGAAAGCCCCATGGACAGTAAATTCCGTACTGTATCCAGTTGGAGTTCGATTGGAAAATAATGGTACAATGACTAGAGATTTTAGTCAAGGCTCTTTCTTTTAGGAAAGGACAACCCTTTACTGGTTAGCAGTACAAAGGGCTACGATGTCTTTCTCTTGTCTCTCCTAAAATTTTTCTTCGCTAGAAACTTCACCTAATGTTCTCGCTGCGAATTTCATTCTGCTCATAAGAACCTAGGGAGAAGATGCTTTTAAACCAGACATATCTATTTACAGTATAGCCGATGAACAAAAGATTATGCGGTTGCTAGGAGGTTCCCAGCAACTACTTTCATATTTCATTCCCCCATGCTATACTACCTCTCGTGAAGCCCCACGATTTATATTTACCTATCTGCCAAGAAGATTTGCAAGCTCGAGATATTCAGCAGCTTGATTTTGTATTTGTTTCTGGTGATGCTTATGTAGACCACGCCACCTTTGCCGCACCTCTTTTGGGGCGATTGCTGGAAAGCAAGGGCTACACCGTGGGCATCATTCCCCAGCCAAACTGGAAATCCACCGCAGATTTTATGAGGCTGGGGCGGCCACGACTGGCTTTTTTAGTAACCGCTGGAGCCATGGACTCCATGGTGGCAAATTACACCGCCAACAACAAGCCTCGCTCGCAGGATGCCTATTCCCATGGTGGGGAAGCAGGCCATCGTCCAGACAGAGCCTTGATTACCTATACTGCAAGGATTCGGGAAGCCTACAAAGGTGTACCTGTGATTATTGGAGGGATTGAAGCTAGTCTTCGTCGTTTCGCCCACTACGACTACTGGTCGAACACTGTCCGCCGTTCAATCCTGCTGGATTCCAAGGCAGACTTATTGATTTATGGCATGGGAGAGCGGCCCTTGCTGGAAATTGCCTCCGCTTTGGCAGAGGGCAAGCCAGTGGCGGAAATCCGTGGAGTGCGGGGAACCTGCTGGAGAACAGGCAAGGAGTCGGAGCTGCCTGCAGGCTGTGCCAATGGTCAGGGCAAATTTCAGCCGGCCATGAGGATTCCATCCTTTGGTGAGGTTTCTGCCAATTCAGCCGAGGGAAGGGCTCAATTCGCCCGCTCCTACATCCTGCAGGAACAAAACACCGACGCCATTTCCGCCCACATCTTGATAGAGCAAAGTGAAAGTCGCTATGTGGTGCAGGAGCCTCCTGCCCTGCCCTTAAGCCAAGAGGAATTTGATGAGGTCATGGAGCAGCCCTTTACCCGGCGCTGGCATCCCATGTATGACAAGCCTGCTTCCAACGGAAAGGCGGGGGTGCCCGGCTTGGAGGAAGTGAAATTCTCCCTTACCAGCAATCGTGGCTGCTTTGGAGCCTGCTCCTTCTGTGCCATCACCTTTCACCAAGGCAAGCGGATTCAGGCCCGCAGTCACGACTCCTTGGAGCGGGAAGCCAAGCTTTTGATTCAAGAGCCCGATTTCAAAGGCTACATCCATGACGTGGGGGGCCCCACTGCCAATTTCCGCAAGGATGCCTGTGCAAAGCAAGCCAAGGCGGGAGCCTGTCTCCATCGTGAGTGTCTTGGTACAGAGCCCTGTCCCCACCTGGAGGTGGACAACAGCGACTATCTGATTCTTCTACGCCGATTGAGAAAGCTTCCTGGGGTAAAGAAGGTTTTTGTCCGCAGTGGCATTCGATTTGACTACCTGATGAAGGAAAAAGATAAAACCTTTTTCCGGGAATTATGCCAGCATCACATCTCTGGTCAGCTGAAGGTGGCTCCAGAGCATGTAAACGACAAGGTTTTGTCCTTAATGCGGAAAAGCACCCACCAAGTTTACAAGGAATTTGAGGTGGAATACAAGCGGCTCAACAAGGAGCTGGGAAAAAAGCAATATCTGGTTCCCTATTTTATTGCAGGCCATCCCGGAGCCGACTTGAATGCCGCCATTGAGGTGGCCCTCCATCTGAAGAAAAACGGCTTTGTTCCAGACCAAGTACAGGATTTTTATCCCACACCAGGAAGCCTGGCCACCTGCATGTATTACACTGGCCTTGACCCCCACACCATGAAAGAAATTTACGTGGCGCGTGGTGGCCATGAGAGGAGGCTGCAGCGGGCCTTGCTGCAATTCAACAAGAGCGAAAACCGCCGCCTTGTGCAAGAAGCCCTGGAAAAGGCTGGTCGCAAGGAGCTGATTGGTGTGTTGCGATAATTTTTTTTTACAAAAAATATAAATTTACCCTGCAAAAGGTGACAGGAGATTTCTACAGCAACGAAACTCCATCCCGCTCCCGCAGATCCCCACAGCGACTCCACCTACACCGTCGGGGTCTGCCAATAGCCCACCATCACAATCCAATCCCGCAAACTCCTTCTTGTGAGCCCGCCATCACACAAGCCCCATCCCAAAAAACTCATCTTGGAAAATTTTTGTAAAAAATCAAAATTTTTCCCGCAAAAAAGACAAATTCTTCAAGTTTAAAGCGAATAATTATATGTAAAGCTTTTTATTGGAGGCACAGATGCTTAGTGAAGAAGAATTGCAGAAAAAGTGGGAAAGTTTAACTTTTGCCGACAACTTCATCTTTTCTCATGTGATGCATGATGAAAACATCTGCCGTCAGGTGGTGGAATTGATTCTTGGTGTACGGATTGGTAAAATTCATTACCTTTCCGCCCAAGACGAGCATAAAACGGATCCAGACTCCATGAGAATCATCATGGACGTTTTTTTACGAGATGAAGATAAAATCATCAACGTGGAGATGCAGACAGGTCACAAAAAGGAGCTGCCTCGTAGGAGTCGATATTATCAAAGTGTAGCAGATGTAAGCACCACGCCCAGTAGCAGTCTGTATCCAAACTTACCTGATAGCATACTCATCTTCATCTGTACCTTTGATCCTTTCGACAAAAACTTTCCCCGCTATACCTTCCAGTATAGCTGCGACGAGGAGCCCCAACTCAAGCTAAAGGACGGTTCCCTCCGCATCTTCTTGAACACCGCCACAGAAGAGCTGGACAACCTTGACCAGAACCTTCAAGCATTTTATCATTATATCCAGAAGGGTGAAGTGGAATCGAAATTGACACAAAATATTTCCCGCAAAATCACCACTCTCAAAAATGATTCCATAGTTAGGAGGTTCTACATGACTTGGTCTATTACAATGGCTGACATGCGACACGAAGGTTTTGAGGAAGGGCTAGAGCAAGGCCGAGAACAAGGTGCCTACCAAAACAAGTTGGAAACAGCAAAAACAATGTTGTCTTTAGGTTTACCTTTAGACCAAATTCAGCTTTGTACTTCTCTCCCTCTGGATGTGGTTCAAGAACTAGCCCAAACCAAATAGCCCCACCCCCAGCACCCCACCTACACCGTCGGGTCTGCCAATAGCCCACCATCACCTTGCACTTCACTACGTTTCACCGCGTTCAGAGGGCGCCCATTGGCAGCCCCTCCACTGCATCGTTTGGGTTGCTGCGTCGGGCTGCTTCTCATAGATTTTTTGCTGGCCCAAACCATCTCGTACAGCACAACCCCGCAAGCCACCAAAAGAGACACCCCGCCGTGACCGATGCGTCACGGCGGGGTGTCTTTGCTTTAGCCCGTCCCCGCAGAGGGGGCGGACCAGAAAGATTAAATCGACTGCTTTTATTTCACAACAAGATTGGCTGGCGTGCTAGTAAATGTGTCAGACACTCCAAGAATGGAATTTGCATCCGCCATTGCAGCACTGGAAGTTGCTACTGTCTTATCATTATTAGTTAGCTTGAATCCCCAAACTGTCCCGAATGAGCCAAATGCGTAGGGGCCTTCATATGCTGCAGAAATCTCGTCACTACTATCTCTCTTCTCTGCATCATAATACGTATATGTTGCCTCCGAAGTTCCAAACAATCCTGAATTTGGATTCTTGTAGACACAGGTTTTGCCATCATCAGAGAAGGTGTAGGAATAGCCATTACTTTCAGTCTTTCCAGCTTCAACGTACGTCTTTCCCCTCACCCGATAGATAAAGGCTGGACCGGGGTCGGAGTAGTTGGCTTCGTAGGTTTTTCCCTCATAGGTGAGCTGATATGAGCCATCCTTCTCTGTAAGAGTGACGCTTTGGCCGTTCACCCGTCCTTGCTTTCCAGAATCTCCGTCATCTACTGATACATCCAAAGAGGTCTCTAGGCCATTGTATACCGTTTCCTTGATGGTCGCAGTCTGTCCGTCACTGCTGAACACTATGGAGTACAAGGTCTCGCCGTACAGGTTCTCCGTATCTTTTTCCCGCACCCCGAAGATTTTGGAGGCTACAGTCTTCCTGAAGGACTCGCCAACCTCCATCTTGAGATGGGCAAGGTATTCCATCACGGATACACTCACGGCAACACTGGCCACGGTGGAGCACCTGATGTCGTTGTCGTGGCTGTACAGCTGCACCAGGTAGCCGCTGTACCGTGCCTGGGAATTCGACTCCTGCTTCTGGTAGGTGTATGTCTCGGTCTTTTTTGAGCCCCAAAAATCCTTGAAGGTCATTGTCAGTTTCTTGCCTTCATCAGAGAAGACATACTTTGTGACTCCCAGCTCATAGGTGGGGTTGTGCTTCACCCGCTCAATGAAGGCTGGTCCCGGATCCTTGAAGCCACTTCTCGCCACCTCGCCGTTGCTGAAGCTCAGGGTGAGGCTCTCATCCTTCAGCTCCACCGTGCCGACGCATTCTCCGGTCACCGCCCCCTTGGTGGCGGTGTCCCCAGCACCAATGGTGTAAGTTTTTTCAGTCAAGTCTGTATCCGTGGGCAGGCCGTTCCAGCTCTCCGCCCTGCGGGTGATGGTCTTTCCGTCCTCACTGACCGTGTATGTGTACAGCACCAGCCCGTCGCCGTTGCTGGTGGTCTCCCGCCGCAGGAACTCTATCTTCGACTTGCCCAAAAGCTTCATGTTCTCCACAAAGAAGTCCGCCGTATGGTTGTTGAAGGGGCTCTTTCCGGCTCCGTCGGGCGTCTTGGACGCAATCTTGTCAAGCGAAGTTCCCTGGCCGCTCCTGTCCACTCCGCCCAAGGTAGGCTCGTACACTCCCTTGGCCAGGTTGTCCTTGAACCACTGGTACAGCACCACATTGTAGCTGCTATCATCCTTTTTTTCTACATAACCTACAGGGTCATACATATAGAACTGGTACA
>JAZNAS010000003.1:0-2364 GCA_045586625.1 Treponema sp. | reverse complement strand
ACAGTGCGGGGGGGGGGGGGGGGACAAATAATGTACTGTGATTATAACAAGAAAATTTTAAATAGTCAAACCAAAAAACGCAAAATCTCAATTCCTGTTTGGATTTGAAGAAAGCGGGATACACCGGCAGCCAAAGGAAACCGGCAAAGCAAGCTGTACAACGCACCTGGCTACACAGATATATCCCAAATAATCACTCGCAAATCAAACCAACTTAAACCTGTCCAGCAGGCTTTCCAGTCCATGAACAGAATCCCTGACCTTGATTACCTGGTCAGAGACAATCTGGCTGGTGATGCTGATTTCATTGATACCAGTAGTCATTTCTGCCATGCTCTGACCAACGCTAGTGGCAACGGTCTCCACGTTCTTGGCTGCCTCCTGAAGCTGGCTGACGTCGCTGGCCATTTGCTTTGAGGTTTGCTGTACCTGCATGGTAGCATCGTTGATTTCATGCAAGGCAAGAAGCACCTGCTTTGACGCCTCGTGCTGCTCTGTCATGGCGTTATCAATCTCTCGAACCAAGTGGTCGGTGCTTCCTACCTTACCAGTAATTTTCGAGAACTCCTGCACAGAAATCTCAGAGGTAGTTACAACCTCTTGGATGATGTTGGTGATGTTGCCCAGCTCGGTCTTGATAGCTTTGGACTGGGTGGCAGAGTTTTCAGCCAATTTGCGGATTTCATCGGCAACAACAGAGAAGCCCTTTCCTGCCTCGCCAGCGTGGGCAGCCTCAATGGCGGCATTCATGGCCAGCAGGTTGGTCTGGCTTGCAATCTGGGAGATGACATTGTTTGCCTCGGACAGGTGGCGGGACTGCTCCGCCATGTGGTCAACCTGCTTTGCCACGTCGTTCTGCCGCTGGCGGGCAAACTCGGTAATCTCAATCAACTCCTGGTATTCCTGGGCCATCCTGTTGACGGAATTGGATACAGAATTGATGTTGCCCACCATCTGCTCAATGGCCGTGGAGGACTCCACAATACCCGATGACTGGCTGTCTATCAGACTGTCAAGGTTTTTAATTCCAGAGACACTATTGTCCAACAAGCCTTGCATCTGCTGTAATGCACTGTTGGCCTTGCCCACCAGGTTGTTGACGCTGTTGATATTGGAGGAAATCTCGTGGGTGGCACTGGCAGACTCGGCGGCGGTGCTGGCCAGGGTATCGCCGATCTCCTGAATCACATCGGTGGAGCCCTTTACATCCAGCATCATGGATTGCTGCTGCCCAACAAAGGTATTCACCTCACGTACCATGATGGCAATCTCGTCGTGGTGACGGTTCTGTATGCGGTAGGTCAGGTCGGAGGTGTCCCCCTCCTCTCCGTTCAGGTTCTCGAAGGCGTGGATGGTGGCCTTGATGGGCTTGATGATGAGGCGGCGGAGGGTCAGCACCAGGAAGACCGACATAATCACGATGAGAAAGAAGGTAAGACTTATCGCGATGCTTACGATGGCAACGTATGTTTCACGTACATAATCAAAGCGCTCTATAACCGCCACCATCACATTCTCATTCAAGGTACTTTCCTTGATTCTCACGTAGGCACCCAAATGGTCTATGCCATCAACTGTCGTGTGCCCAATATACACTTCATCCTTATTGTAAACTGTATCCAGAATTTCCGGATTGTTCAGGTGGTTGTCGGCATTGGAGGAAAAACTGATGGTGCTTCCTATACGCATGTCATCCAGGAAAATACTAACCTCTGTGTGGGGAACACCTACAGTGTCCCTCAAGAATTCTGGAGAATCCACAATTCCCTGCAATAGGATGATAAAGACACCCCTCTCCCCGGCATTTACGGGAGCAGCTGTCAACACAGAGAGGGTTTCATTTTCCGTGCACATACGAGTTGTAATCACGCCGTTGCGAACCTGGGACAGGAGGGTTTGCACATTGTCATTATTGAAATTCGCCGGCTTTGAACTGAGCATAAAGTTACCATCAATGTCAAAAACAGCGACATTATCCACACCCGCCAGATATGAAAAATCCTCCAGGAAAACCCGGAGTGAAGCATTGTCATTGAATTGTGCTGTTGTACTTTCTGCATCGGAGGAAAGATAGTCCACTAAATCACGCAGACGCTCCTTTTCCCCTTCAATAGCGTCTGGAAGGTAATGCAAGCTTTCAATCAAAGTTGTAGATTGCATTTCAATCATTCGATTTCTGATTTCAAAATACAAAAGAAATGCCAAGGTAACAATACCTATCGTTGCAATAATACCTACAGTCAATAAAATTTTAAAAATCAATTTCTTTTCTTTTTCCATTTTGCCTCTCCTTTGTCCGTGTAGAAAATTATCCGTGCCAACTGAACTGTCCTAAAATTTGGAGTCAGCCCACAATGCGGGGGG
>JAZNAS010000002.1:0-16923 GCA_045586625.1 Treponema sp. | reverse complement strand
TTCTGGTGCGGCAATACTGTTACAATGTGCATGGGACACCCTGTTCTCATCTTCACCTCTGTTAAAATGTTGTTTTGCTTTTTTCATTCTAACACAGGTTTTGGACTCAGGGTGTCCTATTTGTTTCTTGGAATTAACATATCAGTTTTTTGTGATAGAAAGTGAGGCACCACTCCTCACCGGAACAGTGCCTCACCAAGATTGTAAGAATCTATTTGCTTGATTTATTTGTTGGGAATATCCTTCCAAACAAGACCCAAACGGAGATTAGCCATACTCAGAACGTCACCGATAGTAGAAAGCTCCACGGTATTATTGGAGGGAGCAAAGAGCAAGCCTGCGGATACCAGCAGTTCCTCCACCGGCTGGAACTGGAGGCCTGTACCAAAGGATGCCAGGATGGGATAACGGACTTTGTGAGTGGTAATATCCCTATCAGCGGTAGTGACGACCTCAGATTCTGAATACTGAGCTATTTTTTCAAAAGTATAAGCCACTGGAACAAACTTCATACCACCATACCAAGAGAGCGTTTCTGTAATTTGATAGGTGGCACCAGCAGAAATAACAGGCTGAACAAATACAGTATCAGACTCAGAGGTTTGCTTTGTTTCAAAGGATATATTCTCAGTTTTGTCAAGTGAAGTTGTACCTCCATCTACCACATGCTTGTAGGAGGCATCCAACTGAACCCTACCTGCCAGCTTCAATTTTTCGGTCATGCTGGTATTCGCTCCAAACTTAAGAACCAAGCTATGGGAGTGTCCACTGTCACTGCGCATGGTATGGGTTCCACTCTGAGAAGCAGTACCTTTATCATTCCAGTTCAGGTACTGAGTTTTTTCAGGTTGGACACGGACATCAAAGCCATAGGATATATTGGCACTCATGTTCACATTGCTTTCAGTGGGAAAACCGATTCCTACACCAAGGGTTGCCCCGGGCAAATAGGTTTTCATTACATCCCTTTTCTCGTATACGGAACCATCCTGAGCGGTTGCAGGCCCTGTATCCTCACCGGGATAAACGCTTTGTCCTGCTCCAGAGCTATTAGTGATGGAGACAAACATATCGATTGTGGGTGAGAGTGTCCACCCATTGCCAAGGGCAAGCTTTGTACCCGCTGCCAGTTGGGGCTTGAAGGACAGGGAATTCGTGTTCTTAAACTTTTGAATATCTGTCAAGGTGAGTCCATTGCCAACCTGACTGGCAAGTGCGCCACCAATATCAACTCCAGCACGTACACCAAGATTTATGTCATCTGCTACAGGAATTCCTGCCAAAACCTTAATATTATGCAATAGAGGAATTGTATTGTCCTGTGTTGTGTATGGGGTGTCACCCTTATTCTCTGTTTTAGAAAGCGTCATCTCGGTATCAGAATTACCACCAAAGGCTCCAAGATAGGATACACCAAAGGTTAAATCCCCCACTTTAAACATTCCACCACCGTTGATGACATGGGTTTTCAAAACCAAGGCTGCCGTATTTGTTGAGCCTGTTCCCACATAACCATAGGTACCAGTAACAAGAAAGTCGTCGAATACTACATTATTGTAGCCAGTCAAGTTAACCACATTGTCTGTATCGGTGCTAAAGAGCCCATCAGTTCCTTCACTGAGCGGAGAGGCAGGCTGTGCAAAAGCCTTCCCCAACAGAGCCAGCCCTAAAACGGCCAATGTATATTTCTTTAAAATTTTCATTCCATTCCTCCTAAAATCTTATACTTTTGAAAGCTTCTCAATAATGGGAGCAATATCTATTCTCAGGAATCGCATACCATTCACTTCTTGGTCACTATCATAAGTCTCATAAATGATGCCGAGAACAGTATCAGTAATCATCACCATGTCGGTGTAACCAAAGTAGCTTTGTGATTTTGTCCGTATTTTCAAATAATATGGCTCTGTTTCATCCAAGGGAACAGCAGAAGTTCCTGTACCAGGCTTGGCACTAATGTCTCGAGCAAGGCAAATGGTAATATTACCTCTTCCCTCACCTTGAGCAAGAGTCGATGCATTTTTAGCGGAATTTCCACTGTAGCTAAAGGCCACCACACCATACTTTGAGGTACCGTCTCCGTCAGCTACCTTCAGTAATCCAGACTGACAGTTTTTTCCATCCGAAATGTTACTCGTAGGAAGAATTGTCCATTTACCATCTCTATACCGGCTAAACTGGTCATTGGTCAAGTTCTTTCCATACATCAGGATGCTGCCGTCATCCAGCTGGCAAATTTGACTTTCTTCTTGGTGATTTCCATCCCATTTTGTGTAGGACTTATAAAAACTACTTGTATCCCAATCCCAGGGCTCATTTCCTGCACCTGTGGCAAGATACATTCCACCTCGATTCTGTTGATGAGAATACTGCGTTCCCGATGGGGTTCCGTTCAAAAAAATAGGCATTACAACCTGTCCTGCCTTGAACAAGGGGCTGTTTGGAACGTCTTTCCCCAGAACAATGCCATGCCCTGGAGTGGTAATGCCCGTCTTAAATTGACCTGACGCTGCAATATTTTTCATCCATTTATGGAAAAATGTATCTGTTCGTACATTGCCGGCAGAGGAGTGCTCATGCTCTTCCCAGGTTTCTCCATTGTCAGTGCTTTTCCACACTCGGAAATTTGAATAGGCAGTTTGGAGGTTTCCTCCTCCGGCAGCCATACCGCAGTAAATCGTTCCATCAGGAAACACCGTGAGCTGGGGGTCGCAAACATCTAGCGTGTTATCTGTTGTATGGTTTTTAGTGTTTCCATCTCCATCATAGGTATTATCAACGTCAATTGCTGGCTTTTTTCCTGTTTTTTTATTTATAGCTACAGTCCAGGTAGATCCTTCATCGTCGCTGTACATGACAGTTATGTCTGAACCAGCATCGCTAGCTGCTCCAACATCACCGCCACCATTATGCATTCCCCTGTAGCGAACATCAAAGGCACAAATAAGCCGTGTTTTGCCATCTGGGAGTTTTGTTTTTGTTATGGAAGGAATACGGTAGGAGCCGTGATCTTCATCTCCTACGGTTGCATATCCTTCAAGGTAGGGGCGCAGCCCTAAAACACCTGAATATTTTCTACCAAGCTCATCGCTTTGGTCTCCATTGCTACGATTTGTCCAAACACTAATGCCTTCCGGCTTATTTAAATTACTTAAAAAATCATCGGGTATTTCATATACCCCCCCCCTATGGGAATGATTTCAGCTGTAGGGAGTATCACTCCACTAAACAAGCCCTTGGTTACGTTCTCACAGGAACAAACCACCAAAGCAAAAAGAAACACAAGAATAAATTTCTTTTTCATGTATTTTCCTCCTTATAGATATTTACCATAACTGGTATACAAGACATTTTCTCATGGATTATTTGAGTTGTCAAGAAAAATTTTTATAATTTTGTTATTTTTTGACATAATACTTAGAGAAAGACACCCATAATTTTTTGTGATAGAATGGCTCATGCTTATTCGAGAAATACAACAAAAGGATGATGCAGCCTTGTTTCAGTTAGTGCGATAAAGCTTGGCGGCGGCAGGCTTGGACGTTCCCGGCACCGCCACAATGGATCATTTTTTGTAAAAAACCTGTAAATTCCTGAAGCAGCCTTCAAAAGAAGCCTTTTCCACAAGGCTCTACACTTCGATTGAAGTCATTACGTACAATATAAGAGTGGAGTCTATGCTTCTTTTCAGAGCCTTACCTCCTGCAGCTTTTCCTGGAACCAAGCCTTTATGTCAAGCTGTATCTCCTGGCGGGTGGTGCGGAGCAGCTGGTGCAGAGCCTGTATCACCGTTCTTCTTGTTTGGGGCTCTACAGCCAGCAATGAGGTCAGGGCTTTTGCGGGATTTGTCTTCCAGTGCTCGGTCAGCTCGGAAAAGGTCGTAGCCTGGGAACTGGTAAGGACCTCATAGAGGGCCTCCACAAATCGTTCCCGCTCTGTACTGGAATGCATTTGCAGCCAGTTCTTGACGCTGCGGTCAATCAGGACGCTACTATCGGCAACCTGCTCTACCTCCTGAAAACGGGGACCATCCAGCTGCCACGAAAGTAGATTATGCTGCATCAGTCCAACCTCCTGGCTTTTTATTACCTGATACTCACCATCCTGCTCCAGCAAAAAGCCCACAATGGACTGATCTGGAACAAATCTCTGGACACAATGGCGAATTCCTTGGAATTCTGGGGTGGTGCTTATGTTCAGCTCAAAGCCGGGGCCGTCAAAATTATAGACATTGCAAATTCGTTTTTGTATTCGTTTCCCGCAAAAGGTGGCCGAATACAGAGCCAGATTCCCGCCCTTGGAATGACCTCCTACCCGGATTTTTCCAGACAAACAGCCAGAAGCCTGTACCAGATAGTCCAAGGCTTCTTGTTGAGAAGGAACAGGTGTCATAAAACACATATTGAAATCTTCCTTCCAGCCCACCAGGGTATCATCTGTGCCTCGGAACACCACAAAGGAGCTTCCATCCCCCAACAACACAGTTACCGCCGCAAACTGCTTTTCGTGAAAATCATCCACGTGCTCCACAAAACCACAGAGCCTTAGATTTTTATATCGTGGAGTTGTAGCCATAAGCTGAAACAATTCAACCACAGCCTTTCCAAACAGAATGCCCATATCGGAGCGCTCCACCACATCGGGAGCCTCAAAAAAAAGCCTTGCGGCTGTCTCCAGTGGAATTCCATCCTTGCCCACCTTTTCAGGAACAATTCCCCTCAGCTTTAGATAGGCAAATTCACAAAAAATAAGGGCATCAATCTCATTGAAAGGAACAATATCCAAGGTCAAATCCCCTCGCCAGGCAATATAATCTAAAATAGTACTCATAGCTTCAACTCAGATCACCGAAAGCAACAGCTGGAGGGAAACCATCTCCCTTACCCCAGTCCTGTATCTTTTTAAACCAGATTCTACATTCCAAAGCAGTCAGAATTATAGTTGCAATGGAAAACCATCGGTAAAAACCAGTAAATCCAGCAAAGAAATTGTAGCTTCCGTGAAGAATCACAGCCCACAAATACGGTTGAAAAAATTTTTTTTTCTTTCCATCGGCCTGCTCCACGGGATTCCGCCAGGTCCACACAAAAATGCCGGAAAGACCAGCACACAAACAATGCATAACCACTGCGGTAGCCGTTCGTAATTCAATATCATGAAACCCAGAGAAAAGATAAATGATAGTTTCAAAGCAGCCCAAGGCCAAGCCTGACACCAAGCTCAAAGCAAAAAATGTGGAAAAGGCCAGCTTCCTTCTCGGCAGCAACAAGAGGGCAAGCATCTTCACGGCTTCTTCAATAAGCCCGTTAAAAAGCATTGCAGTAATCAATGCAGACAACAAGGTATTACTCGTAAAAACAGGAAGATTTCTTACCACACTCTGAAGAATCACAATGGGAATTAAAGAAAGCAAACCTAATACGATTGCGAGCAAGCCGTACCGCACCTTAAATCCAGGCACCGCAAGGCAAAAGATTACAAGGAAAACCACCAGCGGCAAGAAGCTCAAGCCCATCATCACATACACAGACATACCTATACCATACTCCGAAATCA
Organism: Treponema sp.; assembly: GCA_045586625.1. Taxonomy (GTDB): domain Bacteria; phylum Spirochaetota; class Spirochaetia; order Treponematales; family Treponemataceae; genus Treponema_F. The sequence continues at coordinate 11,367 of JAZNAS010000002.1, read as the reverse complement.
ATTTCTGTTGCAAGCGACACAATCACAGGATATAATCACACTATGAGCCAAGGAATCATTCTTTTAGGGATTAAGCATTGCGGCAAGTCCACCCTGGGACGTTTTCTCAGCAAGAGGCTTCGCTGCCCCTTTTACGACACTGATGATGTAATTACAGAAATGACAGGCTACTCTCCACGACAAATCTATCACGAGCAGGGGGCGGAAGCCTTTATGGAGGCGGAAGCGCAGGCTTGTGACTACCTTGCTCGTTACCTTGCTACCTTGGGAGAAAATGAATTTGTCATCGCCACAGGAGGCGGCATCTGCGGCAACCAGCAGGCCCTCGACTCCTTGCAGCGGCTGGGCTTCTTCCTCTTTCTGGAGGTGCCGGAAACAGTTGCGGCCCAGCGGATTATAGATGAAATTGAGTGGGAGGACGGAAAGATGAAAAATCTTCCGGCCTACATCCAACGGGAAAATCCCGGCAGTCCAGAAGAGGTTGCCCGGATTTTCAGCGGCTTCTACAAGGAGCGAACAAAGCTCTATCGCCAGCTGGCTCAAATCACCTGTCCCCTGCAAGGAGCAAGTCCAGAGGAAAACTGCCAGCTGATTCAGCAAGCGCTGTTCTCCCAGGATTGCCGATAAAAAAAGCCGGAACTCCCTTGCGAAGCTCCGGCCTTCCCGACCCAGCGGGTTCCCTCGGATTGCAGCTCCTTAGTGGCAGCCACATCCACAGCTGCTGCAGCCACCGCCACAACCGCCATGGTCATCATAGTAGTCGTCATCATCGTCGCCACAGCCGCAACCGCAGCCACATCCACCGCCTGCCAACTCCTCGGCAGTGGCCTCACGCACCTCCACCACCTTGATGTCAAAGAAAAGCTTTTCTCCGGCCAGCGGATGGTTGGCGTCAACCTTCACGTTTTCGTCGGTAATCTCTACAACAGTCACCACATGACTGCCCTCCGGGGAGGATGCCTCAAACTGCATTCCCACCTCGATGTCGGCACCGTCAAACTGAGACTTGGGAACATCAAATATGGCCTCCGGATTCTTTTCTCCGTAAGCGTCGGCAGCCTCAATCTCAACTGCAAAGGCATCGCCAGCGGACTTGCCCTCCAGGGCAGCCTCCAAGCCGGCAATCAAATCACCACGACCATGGATGTAATCCAGTGGCCCCGCATCCTGGGAAGAGTCTATAACCTCCCCAGCAGAATTCTTCAATGTATACTCGATGGAAACCATCTTGTCTTTTGAGATTGTCATTTCAACTCCTAAAAATTGTTCGTTTGGCACCCCTGCACAGGGCTTAGCTTAGAAAGCCTGGATAACCTCAGTCACCTCTGGATGAGCCTCCTTGAGACGGCGCTCAACACCCTGCTTCAGGGTCATGGTGGCCATGGGACAGCTTCCACAGGCTCCTGTCAGCTTGACGTAGACCTTGCCCCCTTCCATCTTCACATATTCCAAATCACCACCGTCAGCCTGCAGCTGGGGACGAATGGTATCCAATGTTTCCTTTACTTTATCTTCCAGTGACATACGCACTCCTTTTCATAACAAGTATATTGATTAAAATACACTGAAAGCAATCGAACGTCAACAGTTAGCGAAAGGTAATTTTTGTCGTCACTGCAAGGTAGTCGTCAGGATGATATGCTGCTATACGGTTTTCCAGAAATATGCTACATTTAGAATATGGGAATCAAATTGACTCTTGAGAAGCTTCAGGAGGAAGCAAAGATATTTTCTGAATTGGAGTCAGAACATGATGAAGCTTCAATTTATGGTTCGACTGACGGAAAGGCTGTTGGTACATATCTGGAACATAAATTCAAGATTTTTTTAAGTCACAAATATGATTTTGATAGCGGCAATTCTGCAAGCGGTATAGATTTGCCAGAACTTGAAGTGGATATAAAAACAACAAGTATAATTCAACCTCAATCTTCTTGCCCTTTTCAATCAGCAAGACAAAAAATCTTTGGACTTGGATATAATTTGCTTGTCTTTGTTTACAAAAAAGAAGATAACCAGCAAACAAAGACAAGTAGACTTAACATTTTTCATACAATTTTTGTTGCTAAAAACCGAACAGCAGACTATCAACTTACAACAAGCCTGAACAAAATTTTGGAAAATAATGCAAATAAAGATGATATCATTGCATTATTCCATGATAAAAACCTACCTGTAGATGATATTTCAGCAGACTCCCTCGCTGATGAAATTCTATCCCGTAAACCAGAAATCGGTTATCTTACTATTTCAAATGCGCTCCAGTGGAGATTGCAATATTCAAGGATTATTGAATACGCTGATACTGTAGATGGAATCATAAGGCTAGTATAATGAAAAAAAGAGAATTGGGTGATTTTCAAACACCAACAGTTTTGGCAGATTTGCTGATGAATGTTATAAAAACAAAAAATCTTTCTCTTGATGTCATTGTAGAGCCAACATGTGGCAGAGGTTCGATTCTTTTTTCCGCTCACAAATCATTTGCTCCTCAAAAAACCCTCGGCATTGAAATTCAAAAATCTTATACCGATGAATTAAAAAAGAATCTTGCTCATAATATTTATATTCTAAACAAAGATTTTTTTGCCTCTCTGCACAACATAGAAGAATTTGTTTCTGAAAATGAAAACATTCTGTTTATTGGAAATCCTCCTTGGGTTACCAATTCCGAGCTTTCTATCCTCGGAAGCAACAATCTTCCAAATAAAACGAATGTTGATAACATCCGTGGTATTGAAGCAATAACCGGAAAAAGTAATTTTGATATTTCGGAGTCTATCATCAAACTTCTAATTGACAATTTTTCCAATAAAAAGTCTATATTTGCCTTTTTGTGCAAGATAAGCGTTGCAAAAAAAATTATGCGTAGATTATGGAAAAACAACTTTGAATACAAATCTGCTGAAATCTATCCAATTGATTCAAAAAAATATTTTTCAGCCGCAGTCGATGCCTGTCTGTTTTATTTAGATTGCTCAGAAAAACAGCAAACCTTTGAATTATCTGTTTTTGAGTCAATAGAAAATCCTATAAGAAAATATACGAGTGGTTTCTATAAAAATGTATATTTCGAGAACTTGTCAAAAAAATCATCCATTGATGTTTACGGGAAAAGTCAGTTTATCTGGAGAAACGGAGTAAAACACGATTGCTCAAAAGTAATGGAATTCACTATAGAAAATAATTGTCTCAAAAATGGCTATGACGAACCTGTAGACATTGAATCAGATTTGATTTTTCCGTATTTAAAAAGTTCTGACTTGGTAAAAGATAGCTTTGTTGACAGAAAAAGAATTTTAGTGACGCAAAGATTCATCAATGAGCCTACTGATTATATTCAGGTAAAATATCCAAAAACGTGGAATTATTTGATAGAACATAGCGAAGATTTCAAAAAACGAAAGAGCATTATTTACAAAAACAAATGCAGATACTCTATTTTTTCTGTGGGAGATTATACTTTTAAGCCATACAAGGTTGCAATTTCTGGCCTTTATAAATCTTTGAATTTTAAACTCATAGTTCCTCTTGAAGGTAAAACGGTACTGTTAGACGATACCTGTAATTTTATTTCATTCGATTCAAAAGAAAAAGCTGAATTTATTTTAGCTCTTCTACAAAGCGAACCTGCACAACAATATTTAAATGCCAGAATTTCCTGGGAAGCAAAAAGACCTATAAAAACAGAAATCTTAAACTCAATCGATTTTGAAAAACTTGCAAGGATAGAAAATAAAGAAGATTCTTACCATAAATTATTTGGACTTGAAGTTGCACAAAATTTATTATTTGCATGAACCCACAATTTCCCTTTCCAGCAGTTTCTCACTGCGAAACGTTTTGTTTCGCACAGTGAAACTATTTGTTTCTCACTGTGAAACTGTTTGTTTCGCACTATGAAACTATTGCGTCAGAGGTTTTTCCTCCACCGCCTAGCTTTCCCCTTCAAATTTTCTTATATTTGTCTTATGAAAAGATTCAATTTGGCTATCATTGCCTCCCTTTTGGTGGCGGTTGCTTTTACCGCTTGTGTCTCCCAGAAAAGCTCTGTTCCGGGAGTTACCTCCATCCGCTCTCTGCCGGGGAACGACATCTACCAGGCCGACCTGGACATTCCAGAGATTGACGGCGCCCCGCAGCTGAACACCTTGATTTCAAACCAAGTCAACAGCTGGTACGACAGCTTTATCTCGGAAGCCGAGCTGAACCGCCAGATGGCAGAAGAATACGGCCAGCCGTTCACCTTTGAGAACCAATGGAAGGTGACGCTGAACACCGCCGACTGCACCAGCCTCCTGCTGACCTCCTACCAGTTCACCGGCGGAGCCAACGGGGAGGAAAAGATGGCCTCCTTCACCTGGAACAAGCAAACCAACCAGCTGATGAATCTGGAGCAGTTCTTGCCCCTGGTCTTGAAGAATCCCACCCTGGACGGTCTGGCAGAAATTTGCCGGGAGGAGCTGACCGCAGCCCTTGCCGCACAGAACGACAGCGACTTGAAGGAAATGATTCACGCCGGAACCGAGCCCCTTCCCGAAAACTACACAGTGTTCACCATCTCCGACAAGGGACTCACTGTCTATTTCCAGAAGTACCAGGTGGCTCCCGGCTCCTCTGGAAGCCAGGCGGTGCTGATTCCCTACTTGAAATGACCTGCCCGTTTGGGGGCATCCCGCTGGTGTAACAAACCTTTTCCTCCGACATTTAAAGTGTAGTTTAACCTTTATCAGGGGGAAGAGATGAAGCGAATTATTTTACTCACCCTAAGCCTCGCCTTGACGGGGCTTTGTTTTTCTCAGTCAGGCCAGGATGCTGCCGGCAAACCGCCCAGAGATCCAGCGGGGCTGGAGATTTTCCGCCGTGCCTATCCCGACATAACCTTCAATGCCACCTATCAGCGGGACATGGCGGACTGGAGGATAGAGCTGGTTATCCCGGAGGAGGACGGGAGTCGGACAGAGGTTTTGTACTGGAGCAATGGCAGCATGCTGCCACAGTCCGAGCTGGCCAACAAGGAGAAGTACTGGACGCTGCTGTACGGCTACAGGTATGGCGAGCCGCTGGAGGATCCCGCCGACTTCACCCAGGAGCAGATTGACCGCATGAAGAGCTTTGGCTCCACAGAAAACCGCCGCAATGGAGCCGGCACTCCCATGTTCTTCTTCGACACAATCTATGAAAGCCACAACCAAGCCAGCCTTGAGCAGCACATAGAGCGTGTCACTTTTTTGGGAAGGCCTGTCCGTGTGCACCAGCGGCTGAAAGAACCTCTGAGGCGGGTGGAGGCCAGAATCAATGCGGCGGCGCAAACAGACTCCACCATCAAGCCCTTCATCGCAGAGATAAGCCAGCTGGACGCCTATTATTGGCGACTCATTGCAGGAACAAACCGCAAGTCCTTCCACAGCCTGGGAATCGCATTGGATATCCTGCCGAAGAACCTGCGAGGAAAGGCTATCTACTGGAGCTGGACCAAGGACAAGAACCCCGACTGGATGCTGACACCACTGGCGGACCGCTGGATGCCGCCTCAAGCCGTCATCGACATCTTTGAGGACGAGGGATTCATTTGGGGCGGCAAGTGGGGGATTTGGGACAACATGCACTTTGAGTATCATCCTGAGTTGATTTTAGCCGCCAAGCAGAAAAAGGGGCTGCTGTAGACAGGGCGACTTTCTGCCAAAAGGATTGCTGTTATTTCATTTCCATTGTATAGTATCCTAAGCTACAGGGGTTTGTTCAGTCCGACTCGGACGAGTTCAAAGACAAACCCTATTCGCAAGGAGGAAGAAATGGAAGTAAAGAAGGCCATCATCGACAGGCATTCAATCAGGGGCTTTACCAGCGAGCCGGTGTCAAAGGAAGTTGTTGAGGATATCCTCAAGACTGCGGGCTACGCCGTGTCAAGCAAGAACACCCAGCCTTGGCAGTTCGCCGTCATTGCGGGGGATGTTCTCAAAAAGATTGGAGAGGAGAATGTGGCCCAGCTGAAAAATGGCGATGCATTTGACGTCCCCGACACGAAGTATGAGGGAGACTACCGCACCCGCCAGATTGACTGTGCAAAGAAGCTGTTTGCCGCCATGGAGATTGGACGTGAGGACAAGGAAAAGCGTGATTGGTGGATGGAGCGTGGTTTCCGCTTCTTTGATGCACCTGTAGCAATCATCATCTACGTTGACGCCAGCATGGACAATGCCCTGACCCGCTTTGATGTGGGAGCCGTAACCCAGCTGATTACCGTTGCCGCAATGGATCACGGACTGGGAACCTGTGTTGAGTATCAGGCCATCATGTACCAGAAGTCGCTGCGCAAGCACTTGGGAATCGGCGACGACAAGAGCTTTGTCGTGGGTGTGGCGCTCGGTCACCCGGATCCCAGCTTTGCCGCCAATGCCGTGCTCACCGGTCGTGAAGAGGTTTCTACCTTGGCCAAGTTCTACGGCTTCTAATTAGTCTTGATATGAAAAGAGGCTTTCCGGGTGTGTTCCGCAACCTTGGAAAGCAGGCATAAAGAAAAAGGCCACCGTGTTGCAGTCAAACTGCCCTACGGTGGCCTTCTCCTTTCCAGCGGACCTTACAGACCCAATGCCTTCTTCAATGCGGCCTGGTCCTCAGCGGTTCCCTCACCGTCCAGCTTTCCAAGGCAGGGAACATTGTAGTCCTTGGCGATGATGTCTCCGGCCCAGCAGAAGGTCTCCGCATGGCGCTCCATATTGCCAGTTGCCACAACACCCTTCAGCTTGTCTCCGCAAGTCTTCAGGTAGCCTTCCACAATCTTGGGGACAACACCCTTTCCGTCGGTGTAGGTGAAGATGATGAAGTCCTCGCTAATGGCGGGAGTTCCCTCCTCCAGCTTTACGGCATCCAGTCCCAGAGCCTGAACCAGCTTTTCAGTTTTTCCCTGGCGACTTGCATATACATATTTCATCTTTGTTTCCTCCTTAATAAAGATACAAAAAATTTATAAAATATAAGCCTGTAAGTCAAACATTTTATTTTGATAAACGGAATATTTCCTCAAAAGCCAGACTAGCCCTGGTTCTTCTTCATCTGCCAGTTGCTGCCGCTGTTACGAACCAGCACAAAGCCACGCTTCTCCGCATCCAGAGCCAGCTTCTTGAACTGGTTGTAGCCCAGCTTGCGGTAGGGCAGCTTCTTGGCAACCTCGTCAAACCGCACCCAGCCAGTATCCTCCCCAGGACCGGGAGGCGGCAGCACCTTCAGCAGGGTAGCGAAGACCTCCGGAATCATCTTGGCAGCGGCCTCGCCATCCAGCATCAGGTTCGCCTCGTCAATGCCAGCATACCGCACGTGGCTCTGCTTTACGGCGCTGCTGACAAAGGACTTCCAGCTGCGGAAGCCCAGCTTGCGCTCATCAAAGGCGGCGTTCAAAAGCTTCATGCGGATTTTCACCGCGCTGATGGGAGCAGGCTTTCCATTCTTCTCTGTCACCATCATGTTCACCGCCTCCTGCAGGAGCTCAAATGCCTGCTCCTTGGTAAGCTTCTGCTCCACCTTTCCCTTGCCGCCCCTGCCATCCTTCTCGTCATCCTTCTCGTCGTCATCGTCTTCGGAAATAATCTCTCGGTAGTCCAGATACTCGTCCGCCATCTTCAGCAGGTCCTCGGAGGCATTCCGCTTCACGTCGCAGACGATGAGGGTTTCCTTGCCGTACTTGCGAAGGGAAAGCAGCAGGGGACGGAAATCTGCATCGCCCGTGATGAGGACGTAGCGGCCCACGTGGGGATACTGGAAGATAAGCTCCACGCCATGAGCCACCATGGACATGTCGGAGCTGTCCTTGCGGGAGGCGGGAATGTGAATCAGCTCAAAGCTGTTGGCCGCCAGCTCCGAGGCAATGCTCCTGATATTGCCCTTGTTCCAGTCTCCAAAGGCCATAGCGTAGGAAATACTTCCCGTCTCGGAAATCCTGTCTATGATTGACTGAATATAATTTGTTCCTGAGGGAGGAGTTACGTTCTCAATGTCCCACAGGATAGCAGTATTCTTCTTGTCCATAGGATTACTCCTTGTCTAGCAATCGTTTTGATTTAGGATACCACGGCAAAAAGATTAAGACAAGGGAGGGATTGCAGGCAAACGAATAATAACACACGGATCGGTTCAGGGCTAACGCCCTGCATTTTATATCATGCAGAAGGTCGGCAAAGTCAAGGGAATTTTTTGACTGACCTATCTCACTCATGACCGGTGTATATGATAAACCGAAATTTTGAGTTCTATGATAATTTCTTCAGATTCCAGCTTTGTTGATAAACTCAAATTTCAGGATATGTATAGAAAAAATTGATTTTTTTATCAAAATTCTCTTGACAAAATGGCATGGGGGGGGGTATAATGTAAATTGATTAACCTTTTAAAGGAGTTATAGAATGAAAAGATTGTTGACTGTCATTGCGGTACTTGTGGTTGGTGCGACAACCTTTGCATCAAGTGGAAAATTCGGTCTGGACTTCAGCTGGGGACTGAACATGGGCTTCCAGAACATAGGTATAACATCGGATGGAACAGAATCCACTCTGAAAAGGACTGACATGGCCCTTCCCGTTGTAAGAATCAGTTCCTACAACTTCTTCCTGCTGGACAATATGCTGGGAGCCTTTGCCTCTGCAAACCTGTCATTTGGACTCCAGTTTGGAGACAAGATTATTGCCAATGGACAAGAGAATGAAGGTGATACTATTGACGCCTTCCTTGGACTGGAGTTCATGGTAGGACCTTCCTTCGGTATAGATTTAAGCGAGAACCTGCGCTTTCAGACAGGACTCGGCTTCCACTATCTGTATGAAAAGAGTCTGATTGAGGCCGTTGCAAAGGAGGTTTCTAAAACTGCAGACTCTTCCACAGATGGAGAGGTTTCCGTAGAAGCACCCTCACTTTCACTCCATGCCTTTGGACTAGCCCTGACCCCCCAGCTGAGATTCAGCCCCTCAAGGAAGGCCTCATTTATTCTCGGCTGCGACATTATCTTTGATTTTGGACGGGTAAAGAATGATGTGCTATTCCTCGGCGATATTTCTGGAGGAAATGCTGAAGATTCAGATATAATCCCTGCAGAAAGCGTCGATAAGTACTTCCGGTTCGGGGTCAGCCCCTACATCGGTGTGGGAATCAACTTCTAATCAATCCGATTCACCACGAAAAATGCCCTTGGCTCAGCAGAACCAAGGGCATTTTTATTTTCCCGAAAAACTCCTACCGCTCCATCCTGCAGTAGACGGTCTTGTGGGGGCGGTCTGCGTCTGCCCCCAGCTGCTTGCACCGTCAGACAAGGGCCGGGGCTTGCAGTTCGTTCCCCTCCCACAGCCGCTGAAAAAAATACTTCCACGGCAAGATTTCAATGCCATCCATCAGCCTTGGATGCTCTTCCTGACAAACCACAATATACCGACAGAATATATTCTCTTCCCGCAAGGCCCGTAATCCCTTCAAATGTTTTTCGGTGATGCTCCTGCTGGCTTTCACCTCAATGGCCAGTTCCCGGTCAACGCAAAAGTCAACCTCCATATTGGAGGTTGAACGCCAGAAGGTGAGCTTTTTGTGAAGGCGGGTTGTATCCATCCAGCTTTTAAGCTCCATACATACAAGCTGCTCAAAATATTCCCCGAATTCCACGGTATTTTCCTGTGGAACCACACTGCTTCGCAAGGCCCGTGCTATGGCTATATCAAAAAAATAGAACTTTGGTGTAACAATGGCCTTTCGCTTATGGGAGCCTGCAAATGGTTCCAGCTGATAGCCAAGCAATGTATCCTCCAGCACCTGATACCATTGGCGCACCGTTTGCACCGGAACCTGGCTGTCGCTGGCAATGTTGGTAAAATTCAGCAGCTGGGAATTGGTGAGGGCTGCCACCGTGAGAAATCTGGCAAAGGCCGGAATATTCCTGGCCACCCCCTCGGCAGCAATCTCTTCCGTGAGATAGGTGTCAACGTACGCCGCCAAATCCTCCTCTATGTCGTCTGATAAAAAAAGCGAGGGCACAAGTCCATGCTCAAAGATAAAGGGAAGGTTGTAGCTCTCGTGATTTCCAACCTCCTTAAAATTGAAGGGATGCAAGTGACGCTGCCCGGCACGTCCCCCCAAGAGATTTACCCCAGAACGCCTCAATTTCCTTGCACTTGAGCCAGTCAGCAGAAACCGTATATTACGCTCCTCTATCAGATAATGAACCTCATCCAAAAGCTGCGGACATTTTTGTATCTCGTCAATAACCACAAGGCAATCCCGCAGGTTTCTCACCTCCACTTCCTGCCGCAAAAGGCTCGGATCCGACAACAAACGCAATCGAAGCCTTACCGTCCAGCAGGTTCCAAGTCAGGGCTATATCCATCCCCGACAATTGATTCTTGATGTAGGAGGATTTACCTGTTTTCCGAGGCCCAAACAAGAACAGGGAGCGACTCGACAATATCCCTTGCAAATCAAGACTTCTTTGTATATACATAATCACCCCCAAGCAGTGAATTATTATGATATTCCACTAAACAAACATAATTTTATCATTATAATTCACTATAGACAAGTTTAATTCAAGGATATTCGCAAGTTACAGAGCATTAAAAAAGTATTTCCACTCGGGGTCAGTCCCTACATCGGTGTGGGAATCAACTTCTAATCAATCCGATTCACCACGAAAAAGGCCCTTGGCTCAGTAGAACCAAGGGCCTTTTTATTTTCCCGAAAAACTCCTACCGCTCCATCTTGCGGTAGACGGTCTTGTGGGGGCGGTCTGCGTCGGCTCCCAGCTGCTTGCGCCGCCACTCGGCGTAGTCGCTCCAGTTGCCCTCGAACCACATTACCTGGCTGTTGTTCTCGAAGGCCAGGATGTGGGTGCAGACCCTGTCCAAAAACCAGCGGTCGTGGCTGACGATGAGGGCACAGCCGGCAAAGTCCTCGATGGCATCCTCCAGGGCACGGATGGTGGCCACGTCAAGGTCGTTGGTGGGCTCGTCCAACAGCAGCACGTTGGCTCCCTGCTTCAGCATCATTGCCAGGTTCAGCCTGTTCCGCTCTCCGCCGGAAAGCACGCCCACCTTTTTCTGCTGGTCAGCACCGGCAAAGTTGAACCAGGAGCAGTAGGCACGGGAATTCACCTCACGGATGGCTCCGTTCACTGGGCGACCCTTCTCATCCACGGCTCCCAGCTTGATGATGTCCAGCCCGTCGGAAAGCTGCTCCCACACCGTCTTGTCCGGGTCAAGGAGGCTGCGCATCTGGTCCACGTAGACCAGCTTCACCGTGTCGCCCACCCGGATGGAGCCTCCGTCAGGCTTCTCTCCGCCGGGAGTTCCGTCCAGCCGCTCCACCGTCTGACCTGCAGCGTCGGCAATCAGCTTG
>JAZNAS010000001.1:0-82880 GCA_045586625.1 Treponema sp. | reverse complement strand
GATACGGAGAAATTATGTTATGTGGACGCCCGCTACTTGAGGCGCGAGAATAAATATGGAGAAAAAAATGAAAAAAATAATTTGTATATTATTCAGTTTTACAGTTTTGATTGCTTCTCTGTTTGCTGATAAAAGTCGTTTTTATGAAAATGGAAAAGTCATCGACACAATGTATGTCAATTCAGAAGACGGATTGAAGGTTCGCGATTATCCTTCCCTCAAATCAAACAGACTCTGCGGACTTACACATCGTTCCCCAGTAAAAGTTGTGGCAATCGGTAAAGAAGAAACGATAGACGGAATTACAGCTCCGTGGGTAGAGATTTTGCTTCCCCGCTACGAATGGAAAGATTTTGAAGCGGAATATGGCTGGGTGTTTGGCGGATATCTTTCAGCAAAACAGGCGACTTTTTCAACGAAAGGCTGGACAGACTGGAATTTCAAAAATTATCTTTCAAAATTTCATTGGATAGAAGACAACGATAAGTACGACCGCACTATTTTATGTTTTGAGGAAGACGGAGAATTTAAACTACAGATTGAAGAAAGAGGAGCGGGTGCATTCGGAAAATGGCAGATTGATTTTAAGAATATGTCTGTAGTCACCAAATCTGCCTTTATGTTTGCAGGTGATGATGATTATACGCCTGAAGATGAAACAATAGTTTACAAAATTGGAAATATCACCGAGTTTTCTTTTACGGTAAATGGACAACGATACATTCCCTATTGTCAGTGGGGCGTCTTATATAATGAAAAAAATTTTAAAAACATAGATAAAGACAGTTCAAACTTTAATCTTAGTGTAAAAACTTTCTTGAAGGTTTTGTATTCTTCCGAAAGTATTTTTGGTTCAATATACAGCAGGTCATCGGATTTAAGAGATTCATACATCAAATATGGTATTTTTTATTCAAAGAACCTAGATTATATAAACTCATATCATGCTTACTGGGATCCGATTATGGAAGAACACCAAAAAAGTGCTGATGCGATGAAATAAAAACACATAACAAAGGTTCGTAGCTGACAGTGGGTCAAGCCGGTTTGTGGTTTAAGCAATTGTTATGTGGACGCCCGCACTTGGGCACGGAGATTGAAAATGGAAATAATAAAAAAATCCGAAATCAAAATTTTAAGTAATCCTGGTGTTGAATCACTTCAGCTATTGAATCCAGAAAATAGTAAATCCGAAAGAATTACTATCACAAGAGTTTTGGTTCAACCTTATAATGAATAACCTCGGCATAAACATGATACTTCGGAACAAAGATGGATCGCCGTAAATGGAAAAGGAATTTTACTTCTTGCAGATAACAAAGAAGAAGTATTTGAGACTGGTGATATAGTTCGTTTTGCTGACGGAGATATTCATGGAGTAAAAAATAATAGTCAGGATGTATTTGAATATATTTCTGTAACATCTCCTCCAATTAATTTTGGATATGCATATAAAAATAAGAAATAGAATTAAGCACGGTCAAGCCGTGCTTTTTTTATTTGACGAAATAAGTAAATTATAATTATAATATAATTATGGGAATTAAATTTGATTGGGATCCAGAAAAAGCAGAAATAAATCTTAAGAAACATAATGTTTCTTTTGAAGAAGCAAAAACTGTTTTTTATGATCCAAATGCAAAATTAATTGCAGATCCAGACCATTCGGAAGAAGAGGATAGATTTATTATTTTAGGCATTAGTAATAATTCTAAAGCACTGGTTGTTTGTCATTGCTATCGGGAAAATGATGAAGTAATCAGAATCATTTCAGCTCGAAAAGCAACTACAAACGAAAAGAAACAGTATGGAGAAAATTAAAATGAGAGAAGAATACGATTTTTCAAATGCAGTAAAAAATCCTTATGTTGGAAAACTCAAGCAGCAAATTACAATCCGTCTCGATGAACAGGTAATTGATTATTTCAAAAAAATGTCAGAAGAAACAGGAATGCCATATCAGAATATTATTAATTATTATCTTCTTGACTGTGTAAAAGAAAAGAAACATATGGAAGTGGCATTTGTAAAGTAGAAACACATAACACAATTTTCAAAGCCACAGGCAGTCAAGCTGCCTGCGGTACAACCAATTGTTAGGTTGATGGTGCACTGCGCCACTTGCTGTTAGTAAGGTAAATCTTCCGGCAGATTTTCTCCAAACTGGAAAAGTCCAAAGGAGGACACAGGACGTGTCCGACTGAAGGGGACTTGAACCGGAGCGGCTATGCCGCGAAGGCGGGGGCGCAAGCCCAAGTCCCCTCATCTCCATTGCAAACCGACTTCTGAAAAGAAGTCGGTTTGTTTTTTTAAAACAACTGCTAGTCAACAAGAAGTTGCATCTTAGATAAGAAACATGCAGAGAGCTTCCACCGGAAGCTCGGCTTTTGAAGGGGACTTGAACCGGAGCGGCTATGCTGCGGAGGCGGGGGCGCAAGCCCAAGTCCCCTCATCTCCAGTCTTGCTTAATCAATCTGCAATGAGTAAATCTTCCAGTCAAAGTAGAGGTTGCCGAAGATGTATTTCTTGCAGGCGGCCTCCGTCATGTAGACCAGGGTTCCGTTGCGCACGTCCAGATCCTCGCTCATGGGTGGAGCCGAGATGATGCGGGTGGGTTCTCCCAAGAAGCAGACCTCCGCTCCGTGCATGACTCGGCCCGTCATGATTTGTTGGGCTGGCTCGTAAATCAGGAAGCGGGAAGGAGCCAGTCCGTAGCTTTGGGACAGGACGATGGTGCCGTCGGTGAGGATGGCAAAGCCTTGGATTTCGTTGCCGATGGAATACACCAGCTCAGGTATGGCCAGATTGTTGCTGCGGTATTTGGTGACGATGGCAGAATGATAGGTGCCTTCGTGGGCAAAATCGTTTCGGGTCACATATTCCTTGTCGTTGTTGAATTCTCCGGTGTAGATGAAGCCTCCAGCGGCAAAGACAAAGGCTGTGTTGTTGTGGACTTGGATGGGATTTCCGATTTCGAGTGGCTCGCCGGGGGCTGGAAGCAGTGCTGGGAATTTATAGAGGCCAGTTCCGTCGTCGGCAAGGTACAGGAAGCCCCCTGCGTATTGCAGTCCACCGGTGTGGCCGTAGAAGGGCTGTCCGCCGCTGGTGAGGGGATGGAATTGCGCGGCTCCAGTGTCGGGGTCAAGTCGGTAGATTCGGCTGGGGCTTCCGTCTGCCATATAGCCGGTGGTGAGGAAGCACTTTTCTTCCTGATGCCAGGTGAGTCCCTGTGGAACAAGGCCGTCCTTCAAGCCGGGGTTGCTGGCTATGGTGGTGCGGCGGGAAAAGGTGTCGGCATAGGTGAGCTTTCCGTAGGTCAAAAGGGCTATCCATGCCAGAAAGAGGAGCAAGACCAGAATCAGGATGACTTTGCAGATGATTTTGATGGGTGAAGTTTTCATGGTTTGATTGTATCGGGATGGAAGGATCCTGTCTAGAAAACCGAGTTCCCTTCCATGATTTTAGGGGGCTTGACAGTGTGGGTAAAATATGTAGATTATATACACATTATTATTCTTATATCAAGGAAGATTTTATGGAACGATATGATGTGATATGTGACGAGGGAATAGACCTGCTGATGGATATTTTTTACGCAAGGATTCGTTCAGACCAGAATGGTGTAGGGGATATTTTCAACAATGCTGTGGGAACTAGCGACGAGAAATGGAGCCACCACAAGAAAAAGATTGGTGAGTTTTGGCGGGGAATGTTGCTGGGAACAGGAAATTTCCGCGGCAACCCACCTCAGGCCCACATGGCCTTGCCACCCTTTCCACCAGAATATTTTGACATTTGGCTTGACCTTTTTGAAGAAAGCCTGAACCAGGTGTTTACAGAAAAGCCTGCTGCCCAGATTCTGCAACGAGCCCAGATGATTGCAATGGGCTTTAAGACAATGTTGTATAAATAACGAATTGATTTTGATAAAAAAATACCCCGCACCATGAGAAGGAATCTGGGGAGGATTGTCTTCGGAAGGAGGACTGGTGCGGGGGCGGAGAAAGCCACCAGGAGGAGGTGGCTGTCATGGCTGTAGTTGTGGGAAGCTCCGATGTTGCCAGCTCGCTGGCAGCACCGAATACATCCCGAAGGCATTGGTTGAGCGGAGGCTCATTCCAACACCCGCCATCATCACAATGTATGACGGTTAAAGAATTCTGTGGTGAAGACAAACCGCTCAGGTATATTGGTGGTTTTGTCTCTGACACCAGTAACCTCAAAGGTGTAGGTACCCAGCTCCGGCCGCCACTTGTTTGACTTATTGAAGATGATGGTGCCGCCACCAGCGTGCTCTTCCACCCATTGCTCTCCGGTACCCAGGTTGGTGACGATGATTTTTCCTGAGCCAACGGTGTATTTGCTGCCGTTGAACTGGACATGCCAGAAGGCCGGGCTGCCGAACAGGTTGCCTTCCAAGGGGAAATACCCTGCGGCAGGATAGGAGACAAAGTTCCAGTCAAAGTCATCTGGCTTCAGGTTCTTAGTGGGGGCAGAAGTTCCTATTACCTTCTCGCAGTGAGAACCGGGGACAAAGCCGATGCCCACCGTCGTTATGCCGGGTGACATTTGGTAGAGACGGTGACCAACATTAGGATTGCCTGGGTCACGGTTGTAGCCGTCAATTGCCCCAATGAGATTGTTGATGGGATAGATGTTGCTGGTGGCAGTGGCATCGTTACCCTTCTTCCAGTCATCTTCGCTCATATCGGCGGGACGGGAGATGCCACCGTGCTTGAACTGGCCCGTCAGCTTCATGAGGAAGGCTCCGTACTGGGCATTGTCGTTGTCCGTATCGGACATCTCCACTGGGTACAGGCCGGAAATTCTTCTCAGTGCATTGAGCCTCTCGACGGACAATTCCAGTGCCTCCTTCTTTACCTTCCCCACTTTGTAGGGGGGAGTGAAGCTGGGTTCTTCTTCCATAACTGGATTGGGCAGATGTATTGCATCGGTATCATCCAACAGCTTCTTGATTTCTGTCTTTGAGAGCATGGGGAAATTTTTCTTGTCCCCACTCTGGACGGTGTCAATGGTTGCACCACCGCTTCCACCGCCAGTGCTTGATTCTATGTACTCTTCCAGCTCTGGTCTTCCTAGGGCAAGTCTACCTCCAACTGGTCTTCCGTCTACCAGGTTTTTTGCTGGTTGGAAATCACAGGCAGAAAAACCCAGCAGAAGTAGGGCCACAGCTCCAATGCAGGCGGAAAAAATATGCTTGTGGTTCCATGCATTGTTCTTCTTCATTTCTTGTACCTCCTCAAAGGATGGAGGCAGCAGATACACTGCCTCTATCCGTGAATTATACCATAAATTACAACGTAATTGTCATCTGGGCAGAAAGCCCCAATGATATCGGTTCACTATTGTTATTTACGTCAAAAGTAACGTCCAGCACCATGTCTTTGGGAAGGATAATGCTTGTGCCGATTTTTCCTTTCCACAAAACATTTGTTGTCAAGGCCCGGCTGGCAGCCTCGCTTGTTGTAACAGCGCTTCCTGTCGTAGTTTCCGTATGGTAGGTGGTGGTGTAGAACTGCAACGCAGGGGTTACACCGCAGAACAAGACCATGGGGAGCTTTCCCAAGGGGGCGTAAATGCCGGCAGATGCGGCAATGGTGGCACCGAAGGAAAAGGACTTGTGAGAACCAGTCAAAATATCAAAGTACACCATGGGCTTCATGTTTACCTTGATGTCTCCAATAGACTGCTCCATCAAGTTTGACATACCAAACTGAGTGCCAAATTTGGTGTTCAGGTTACCCTTGGTGTCGTTGTCTATCATATAAGCGGGCGTCTCCAGCTCCGCTATTTGGGAAAGCTCCATGTTTCCAATGCCAATCCAGAAGGCTGTCTCTGAACCAAAGGGAGCGGGAAGCAGGTCCTGGATGGTGAGCTTGTCGTACACAGCGACGGCAACCGAAGTGGTTTTCTTTGTTGAGCCACCGGCTGCCTGTTGGGTACCATCTGTGGGACCAGTTATAGTGACAGGACGGGTGGTTTTCTGGTGGATGTGAACGATTGGATTGAAATAATTGTAGATTGCAGGGGTAAAACCCATGCCAACGGGAATGCCAATGATAAAGTCCATGGTATCTTCTCCACCAGTAGGAATATCCTCAGCATTGGGAGTGTCTGCCTCAAACTCAAGCACTGCACCTGCAGAAAGGTTCATGAGGTTGGGGAATCCCAAGGTAAACCGTGCGATACCTTTGTAGGATTCAAAGGCAGGATTGTCGTAATTCACTTCCGTAGTTCCTGCATTATCTGAGAAATCCTGTTGTACCTTGTGGTCTTCAGAGGTCAGACGCAGAGAAGAGGCTATACTCCAACGAAGAGCACCTGGGTGGTAGTATCCCAAGAGTGCTCCACCATTGGCTCCGTGTTGCATCCCCATTGCATCATAGCCGCCACCAATAAGAATCTGCTTTGTGTTTACAGTGTTGAACATGATATTTGGTTTGATGACATAATCGTTTACGTTGAGGAACAATCCGTTTGTTGCCTCATTCAAGAGAGAAGCCTGTCCTATAGCCATAGAGCATGACAGTACGAGGGTTAAAGCTCCTATTAAAAATCGTTTCATGAAAAACTCCTTGGTATACTATTCTGAAAATTACAGTGATACGGACATCAAAGCGGAAAGCCCCACTGATTTTTTGGAGGGGTTGACGTTCAAGGTGATGTCGAAAATCATATTTTCAGGCAACAAGACACTGATTCCAACTTTTCCTGTCCAGAAGGCACTCGTCGTCAAAGCACGGCTGGCGTATTTTGTGGTGCCCTGCAAGCTTTCTTCATATCGCACGGTGTTGTAGAACTGCAATCCGGGGGTTATGCCAAAGAACAGGGCTAAAGGCAGGTCTCCCAATGGAGTGTACGCTCCAGCCACTACAGCGACGCTCGCTCCAAAGGTAAAGGACTCGTGAACACCAAAGAGGAAGTCAAAGTAGACCATGGGCTTTAACCGCAGTTGAATCACACCAAGAGAAAAATCCAACAGATTGGACATACCAAGCTGAGTGGCAATCTTTACTTCGTATCCAACTGTTTCATCTTTTTTGTCAGGATCATAATCTACTGCTTGGTAGGCTGGTTTTTCAATTTCTTCTACCCCAACAAGGGTTCCCAAGCCATCACCTTTTCCCACTCCAAGGCCCAGCCAAAAACTGGTCTCAGCTCCAAAGGGTGCAGGAAAGAGGTTTGACATGGTGAACTTGTCGTACAGGGCAAATTCAGACAAGGTGGTTTGCTCCTCATTGCCGGCAGTATCAACCTTTGTGTCGCTTGAGATGAAAA
The DNA here is from genome assembly GCA_045586625.1 of Treponema sp. GTDB lineage: Bacteria > Spirochaetota > Spirochaetia > Treponematales > Treponemataceae > Treponema_F. Next base: position 75,581 of record JAZNAS010000001.1, on the reverse strand, counting down.
TGTATGGCTCAAAGAAATTGTACATTTCCGGGGTGAATCCAATGCCTATAGGAAAACCAAGGATAACATTCAATTTCTTTGTTTGAGTTGTATAGGTGGTTGTACCGTTGATGGTAATCTCTTCCTCATTGGCGCTTTCGCCTTCAAAATAGGCTATCACTCCAGCAGACAGGTTCATAGTGTCTGGTAAGCCGAGGGTGAATCTTAGTCCACCTGCATAGTTATTAAAAGCAGGATTTTTGAACTCTGTGGTAGTCGTTGTTGTACCGTTGGTTTCTGTCACCGTTTCCACATTGTGCTTTGCAGACTTCATGTCCAAAGCTGTAGCCATACTCCAGTGAACTTTTTTCCCAGGATGGTAGTAACCGATAAGTCCTCCACCATTGGTGTTGCTCTTGAAGGTCAGGTCATTGAACCCGCCGCCAATGATGACCTGCTTTGTCTCCACCGTGTTGAACATCACGTTCGGCTTGATTACAAAGTCGTTTACATTCTTGAACAAGCCGTTGGTGGCTTCGTTCATCAGGGATACTTGGCTTACCGCTATGGTACATGCCAGCAGGAGCATAGCTGCTCCCATCACAATACGTTTCATCCTACAACTCCTTTCCGTTGATTTTTTCTGAATCTAGAGGAATAAAAAAAAGTTCTTTCCCTCGTGTATACAAGAGAGGAAGCTACAATGACAAAAAAAGTGATTTTTTTCATGTTAGCAAGAATTGAGTAAGTTTTAACAAAATAGTAGAAAAAAATCAATATCTTTAATTGTTAGATTTTTAAGATTTGCAAGCAGTTAGATTAGGGAGTGAGTTGAAGAATGCAAGGTACGGATGTCCACCTTGAAGTTAAACTGCATTCAAACAGGTTTGTTTTTTTCCTGTTCCTGTGGGAATGCTTTGAGCCACTGCGACTTTTACAAGCGGCTTAATCCTGCTATACTGTCATCGTGAATATTGTTTTGTTTGAAGCGGGTGAGCTTGCTTCCCCTCTCCCTCTCTGTGACCATCGAGTAAAGCACCTCCAAAAGATTTTACGAAAGGGCGTGGGAGACAGTTTTGACGCAGGAATTGTGAACGGAGCTGCCGGCAGGGCGGAAATCATTGTACTGGACGGGGAGGGACTGCGGCTCCAGTTTACCGCCACCAGTGATGGAAAACCCCTGCATCCAGTAAGCTTGATAATCGGCTTTCCCCGGCCCATCCAGCTCAAGCGGCTGCTGCGAGATATTGCAAGCCTTGGCGTAAGCCAGGTGCATTTATGCGGAACGGAGCTGGGGGAAAAATCTTATCTCAAGTCCACCTTGTCCCGGCCTGAAGAATTGACTGCCATGCTGAAGGACGGCTCCATCCAGGCAAAAAGCACCCACGTGCCACAGGTCTTTGTCCACCAAGATGTGGCTTCCTGCTTGGAAGCAGCTGCCGCCACCAACAGCGTCAAGGTTGCGGACAACACCAATATTAGAGTTGCGGGCAACACCAGTATTAAAGTTGCCCTAGACAATGTGGAGCCGGACTGCTCCCTGAACGACCTGCTGTGGCGGGAGGCTGCGGACGGTGGCGGGCAGGCGATTCAAAGCCGTGGAGTGGTGGCGGCCATCGGCAGCGAGCGGGGCTGGACGGCGAGGGAGCGGGACTTGTTCCGCCAGTCAGGTTTCACCCTCTGTGGCATGGGAGAGCGAATCCTTCGGACAGAGACTGCCGCCACCACTGCTGTAGCTATCATTCTTTCACACATGGAGATACTATGAACCAGGACCAGATAAAGGCAATGCTTTTGGACATTGAGGAAAGCCAGCTGGAGTTTTCCGTCATCCTCACCGGCAAGGAGAGCAAGCGGGTAAACGGCCTGTACAAGAGCGATACCTGCGAGATTCTTTTGCACAACAGGAATTTCACCACGGACAACCAGCTGATTTACACGGCGATTCACGAGTACGCCCACCACCTGCTGAACGAGGCAAAGCTGGAGGCCTCCCTTGGAGCCCAGCCTGGCTCCTACCAGCGGGTGCACACCAACCAGTTTTGGGCCCGCTTCCACGGCCTGCTGGAGGTGGCCGAGCAGAAGGGCTACTATGTCATCGGGCTGGAGAATTCCCCGGAGCTGGCGGAGCTGACAGAGGATATCCGCAAGAACTATCTGGAGGCCAACGGGCGGCTGATGCAGGAATTCGGGCAGCTTTTGGCCAAGGCCCACAAGCTATGCCAGGATGCGGGGATTCGCTACGAGGACTACATCGACCGGGTGCTGCGGCTTCCCCGCAATGCCGCCATGTCAATCACCAGGGTGGCCGCCGCCAAGGTAAATCCCGCCCTGGGCTTTGACAACATGAAGCTGGTGGCCTCCATGCCCCAGGCCAAGCGGCAGGAGGTGGAGGACCAGCTGCTTGGCGGCCATAGCCCCGACTCGGTTCGCTCCATGATGAAGCGGAAGTCGGAGGAGGTTGACCAGAAGACAAAGCTGGAGCAGGAAAAGCGGCGGCTGGAAAAGACCATCCAGCAGCTGACCTCCCGGCTGGAGCTGGTGGAGGAAAGCCTTGCCAGCCTGTAGCGTGCCATCAGATTCGCAAAAGGAGGGGAAACGCACCATGAAAAATATCTTGTTGAAAACCAGCCTGCTGAAAATCAGCTTGTTTGCTGTAGCCCTGTGGGTGACGGGAGGTTTGGGAGGAGGGCTTTCCGCCTCGGACTTTCCTTCCATGCCCTCCATCGACTCGCCGTCCATGCCCAGCCTTTCGTCCCCCTCCTCCCGACCGCCGTCCCCGTGGAGGGGAAGCGCTCCCTACATCCCCAGCCAGCAGAATCAAGCGTCGCCTGATTCCAATCAGGCTGCTTCCAGCGACCAGAATACCAAGGATACCGCCGCAGGGCTGGCCCTCACCGCCCAGAGCATTTCCGGCTTAGGTGGACTTGAGGCACTGGAGTCCCTCGGCGGCTTGGGCGGCCTTGAGGGGCTTTCCGGCTTGGGGGGACTGAATGGCTTGGATGCATTAAAAAGCCTGGAAGCCCTGCAAGGTGTGGAAAACGAGGAGGATTTGAAGGAGTATCTTTCAAAACTAGCTGGAAATAGTGGCTTGGATACAAAGTCCCTCGAAGCTGCCTTGGAAAAATTGCAGGATTCTGGCAATTCATCCCAAGCCGATAAAAATGCAGGGGCGACCACGGCGGCTTCTGACGAGACTCTCGTCACCCTGCAGCAGATTCTCCAAAAACTGGAGCTCTTGGCAGAATCACAGGCTGCATCCCAGAAGGCGGCTGCTCAAGATGCTGACCCCGCAAGCTCCCCTCCAAACACGGAAGCCGCTCGTTCCGGCGCTTCTGGCACAACAAACCTCTCGCCCTCCCGGATTCTTCGGTTCAGGGCGAATGCCACCGACCTGCTGCCCTCTTGCAAGACCGTGTACTTTTCCCAGCCGGATCCAGCGGGAATCTTTTTGCTCACCGGCGACCGGGTGGTGAAGGCTGGCGGCAAGGACAGGAACGAAACCTTCTACTTCTTGTTCACCCCCACACTGGACGCTGAGGGCAGGTTCATCTACACCGTGGAAGCCCAGCTGATGCAGGATTGGACTGCGGAGCGGTCAGAGCTCTACCCGCTCACCACCTCGCTGCCACTCACCGCCACCCGCACCGGCAACCTGATTACCCTCCGCCACTCCAGCGACAGCTGGAGCCTGGACCTGCTGCTGGACCTGCGGGAAGGGGAATAAAACTTGTTTTATGTAGTTGAATGTCTTATACTATTCATATAAATGTATTATTTTGTATTTGTATGAGAGGTGGATATGGGAGAACAGGTTCTGGTTCAGTTTAGGACTGATAAATTATTGAAGCAAGAAGTGACAGAAATTTATGAAGCCCTCGGAATGGATTTGCCTACAGCTTTCAGGATGTTTATGAAAAGAAGCGTTATGGCCAAAGGCTTGCCCTTTGAGGCCCGATTGCCGGAACATTCTGTAACAAGAAGCCAGGCACGAACAGCCTTTCAGGAGCTTCGGCAGCAAGCACAAGATGTTCCACAGATGGGCCTTGACGAAATCAATGCCGAAATCACGGCCGCTAGAATGCAGCCGGAAGAGTGAGTGCATGGCCTGCTATGCAGTTATAGATACAAATGTGCTTGTCTCGGCTTTGATTTCCAAAAACCGAGCGTCGCCTACCGTTAAAGTGATTGAAGCGGTTTTGGACGGTAGAATCATCCCTTTGTACCATGCAGATATTATTGCTGAATATGATGCTGTGCTTCGCAGAAAGAAGTTCCATTTACAGCCAGATACAATTTCCACCTTCCTGAGTGTTTTTACGCAATTTGGCCTTGAGGTTTTTCCAACGCCAACAGGCGAGATTCTGATAGATCAAGATGACTTGATATTTTATGAGGTTGCCATGGAGAGACAACAAGATAGTACCTATCTTGTAACAGGCAACATGAAGCACTACCCTGTTCGAAAATTCATTGTCACACCAGCGCAGATGATGGAAATCTTGGACGGAAAGCCCACTGAATGAGCCTCTCGCCTGAAAACTAATTGCTTGGTTAGAAACAGCTTACTCTGCCAGCTGGTAGCAGGAAATGTCTTTTACTTGTCATTATAATGATTTCTGCATTGGATGATTTTGATTAAACCATCTTCAATCTTGTAAATTAATCTGTGCTTTTCATTTATGGCTCTTGACCAATAGCCACTAAAGTTTCCTTTTAGTGGCTCTGGATGTCCTATTCCATCGTGTCCGTTGCGCTCAATGTCCTCAAGAAGCTGGTGTATTTTTTTGAGGATTCTTTTGTCTTGTGCTACCCAATAGGTATAATCTGCCCAAGCATCGTCTGAAAAGTCCTTGTGTATTTTTTACACCTCGACAAGCTCCCGTATTGAATGCTGCCCATTTTCCATTTGCGCCTTTGAGTGCTCCAAGGCCTTCATATTCTTTTCAGAATAGAAAGAGTCAGCCTGAACAATCTCAAAGGGAATTTTGCGTTGAATCAATGTCTGTTTTAGGAAAATGCGTATGGCTGTAGTTGTATCCATTCCGATGGATTCAAAGAAAGCATCCGCATCCTGCTTGAGGGTTGCGTCAACCCTTGTCTGTACCACTGCTGTCTTCATATATGCCTCCGTGTTTATAATGTACTACAAAAGCAATGAAAAAGCAATGTTTTTTGTAAGGCTGAGTGAGGAGATTCCCGCCCGCATCACTCCGCCAGCTGGTAGCGGCTGACAACCACGGAAACTTGGTCCGCAAGGCCGCTGGTGGGATATACCCTGTCCTCCGCGCTGATGATAACTCCCTCCGCCGCTTCCGATTCCAGCAGCCGCAAGCCCCTCTCCTTCCCCAGAATGAACACGGAGGTGGAAAGGGCGTCCGCCAGCAGGGAGCTTTCGCTGACGATTGTTACCGATTGAACATCGTTCCACACGGGAAATCCGGTGGCGGGATTCAGGATGTGGTGGTAGCGGATGCCGTCCTGCTCAAAGAACCGCTCGTACATGCCAGAAGTCACCACGCTCCTGTTCCGAACTGACAGGGCCAGTGCCGGGCTGCCCGCAGGACTCGCAGGGTTCTTTATGCCAACCCGCCAGCTGGAGCCGTCTTCCTTTGTTCCGTAGGCGTAGATGTTGCCGCCTAAATCAAAGAGGGCTCGCTGAACACCTTCCTCCTGAGCCATGGCCACCAGCTGGTCTGCAGCAAAGCCCTTGGCAATGCCGCCTAAGTCCAAGGCCATGCCCTGCCTGGGGAGGTACACGGTGCTGGCAACCGGGTCAATTTCCACCAGCCGCCAGTCCACCAGGGAGCGGGCGTGGTCAATCTCCTCCTGAGAGGGAACCAGGCTGTTGTCTCCACCAATGTCCCACAGGTCTACTAGTGGGCCGATGGTGGGGTCAAAGGCCCCGCCGGTTCGTTCGGCAATCCTCAGTGCCTCCTGTAACACAAATATCACTTCCTGGGGAACCACCACAGCGGCAATTCCCGCCGCTTGATTTACCTGGGAAAGGGTGCTGTGGGCAAGTTTTACGCTAAAAACCTGTTCAATAGCCTTGAGCCGCTGGAACATCTTGCTGTACAGGTCGGTAGTACCTGATTCAAAAAGATTTATGGTGCAAACCGTGCCCAGATGGAGCTGGGTTTGGGCAGGAAGGGCCTCCTTCTTGCAGCTGAAAAATAACGGCAATACAAAAAGGCTAAAGGTGAGACATACGATAAGGTGTTTCAAGGAATTCTTTGGAGACTTCATACCCCATAAATATAACGGAAAAATGGGCTTTGTGGTAGAAGTTTGTGGCTTTACAATGAAGGGTGATTAGAGTAGTATCTTGTAATAACCTTATGGTAATTTTCTGATAATATCTTGGTTTATAGATTGTAATTTCTGTAAGGATGGTGATTTCTAAATGAGATTTTGCTGCATAAGGATTGTTGATGTCTGAAAAAATTACGAAGGGAACTGTAGTAAGTTCCCTTATTTGGAAATTCCTGGAACGTGGTGGAACACAGGGTATCCAATTTGTGCTCTCCATTATACTTGCTCGGTTAGTCAGTCCAGATCACTATGGTCTTATAGCCTTGGTGTCTATTTTCATTCAAATATCTTCAGTCTTTGTTACAAGTGGTTTTGGAACTGCTTTGGTTCAACAGCAGGATGTTGATGACACCGCCTTTTCCTCTGTATTTTTCTTAGGTCTTTTTGTTGCTCTTTGTTGTTACCTTCTTTTGTTCTTTACCGCTCCATATATTGCTCTGTTTTACAATGCGGAATCTCTCACTCTTATTCTGCGGGTATTGAGTCTGAGTTTGTTTTTTGGAGCAATAAACAATGTGCAGAGTGCCTTTGTTTCACGAACAATGCAGTTTAAGCGATTCTTTTTCAGTAGCATTGGATCCATTGCTGGCTCTGGTATTATTGGAATTGTTCTGGCATATAAAGGCTATGGGGTTTGGGCTCTGGTATGGCAGCAGCTTTCCTCAGGTGTTTTTTCGTGCCTTATTTTGTGGTTTACGGTAAAATGGCGACCAAAGCTTTTGTTTTCATGGAAAAAAGTTAAAGGCTTGTTTAGCTTTGGCTGGAAGCTGCTTTGTTCTGCCCTGTTGGATACCTTTTTTGGAAATGTGTATGGATTGATTATTGGTCGAATCTATAATCCAGCTCAGTTGGGAATATATAACAAGGGGCGTAATTTTCCCAGTATTATTGCCACCAATCTTGACGGTTCCATACAGGGGGTTATGCTTCCTACACTTTCCTCCTACAACAACAGCATTGCAGATGTAAAGAGGATTGCCAGACGTTCAATTTCTTTGAGTGCCTATGTTTTGATGCCTTGTATGTTTGGCTTAGCTGCCATTGCAAATCCCTTGATAGAGGTACTGTTGACTGAAAAATGGATGGGATGTGTGCCCTTCCTGCAGTTAGCTTGTATAAGCTATGCCCTGTATCCCATCCATACCTCAAATTTGACGGCTATAAATGCCTTGGGACGAAGCGATATATTCTTGAAGCTTGAAATTATCAAAAAGGTTATAACCGTAGTAAACCTAGTGGTAACAATTCCCCTTGGTATTTATGCCATGGCAATTGGTCAGGTTATCACTGGCTTTCTTTCTACATTTATAAATGCATATCCAAATAAAAGGCTTATGGGATACTCCTACCTTGAACAGTGGAAGGATCTTTTTCCAGGCTTTATCGTGTCAATTCTTATGGGATGCATTGTATTTCCCTTCCAATTTTTGCCTCTGCCAACGATGGCTTGTCTTGTGGTGCAAATACTGGTTGGAATAGTAATATATGTGGGGTTTTCCATGTTATTCAAGATAGAATCATTCTCATATTTGCTGTCTACCATCAAGGGGTTTAAGAAAAATGTCAAACAATGAGCTTATTACCGTTACCTCTCCGCTCTTGCCAGATCTGGATGAGTTCCATTCCCTTCTGCAGGATATCTGGCGGCGCAAATGGCTTACTAACAATGGCCATTATCATAAAGAACTGGAAAGGGCTTTATCTGAATATCTTGGTGCGCCCTATTTAAGTCTTTTTACCAATGGAACCCTGCCCCTGATTACAGCCTTGCAGGCATTGCGGATTACGGGGGAGGTGATTACTACACCCTACAGCTTTGTTGCCACCACCCATTCGTTGTGGTGGAACGGAATCAAGCCGGTGTTTGTGGATGTAGAAGAAAAGACAGGTAACCTTGACCCAGAAAAAATAGAAGCCGCGATCACAGCTAAAACCACTGCAATTATGCCGGTTCATGTGTACGGGACTCCCTGTGATACGCAGCGAATACAGGAAATTGCAGATAAATATGGACTGAAGGTGATCTATGATGCGGCCCATGCCTTTGGGGTTTGGCAGGACGGAAAGTCTATTTTGGAGGCTGGGGATATGGCTACCTTGAGCTTTCATGCCACAAAGGTCTACAACACCGTGGAGGGAGGGGCCTTGGTTTGCCATGATGCGGAAACAAAAAAGCAGGTTGATTACCTCAAGAACTTTGGCTTTGCCGGAGAGACGGAGGTCATTGCTCCTGGAATCAATTCAAAGATGGATGAGATTCGCAGTGCCTATGGTTTATTGAATCTAAAGCAGGTGGATGGAGCAATTGCAAGACGAAAAAGTATTGCAGAAAAGTATAAGGACGCATTCAAGGCTGCATCGGGTCTCCGTTATTTGGAGGATATAGAAGGGGTAAGGCATAATTATTCATACTTTCCAATCTTTATTGACGAAAAAGAATATGGATTGTCACGTGATGGCCTTTATGCGAAATTGAAGGAAAACAATATTTTGGGAAGAAGATATTTTTATCCCTTGATAAGTGAGTTTGTAACATACAAGGGATTGGAGTCTGCAAAGAAAGAGAATCTTCCTGTGGCTCACAAGCTAGCAGACAGTGTTATCTGTTTGCCCATGTATGCAGACTTAACAGATGATGATGTGAACAGAGTGATTGAGGTGGTGAGAGGATGAGTGATATTTTATTACTAGCAGAAAAGGTATTAAGTAAGATATCACTAATAAAAGAAAATGAAGAGAATTGGGCTTCTTATAAAGATATTTTTGCAGCAAGATTGCAAGCTTTTAACTTGCAAACGGAAGAATGGCTTTTAGGTGCTGTTATTGGAGAAATAGGCTTTAATACATTTGATCATAATTTTTCTTTTTCTTCATTTGAAAAAAAAGGTTTATACTGCGATTTTGAATATGACTTAAATACTATTCTAATGTTTGATTTTGGTTGCGGTATAAAAAAATCTTTATCAAAAGTAAAAGTTGATTTAAAATCAAATATGGAAGCATTAAAGATTGCTTTTACTCAAATTATTTCAGGACGGGCTCCAGAACAAAGAGGGAATGGATTAAAATTTGTATTAAATTCTGTTGTACAAAATCAGTGGGATATGTATTTTCAAAGTGGAGATGCCTATTGTTTAATAGATAAGAGTGGCTATAGTTTTGGTAGTGCATCACAGAATTATAATGGGTGCTTTTGTATTTTGAGGAGGAAGTAAAATGATTCTAGATATGGCAAATTTTGGAAATATGTTAATGTCTCGAACTTCTGGAAGGGAAGACCTATTAAAGGCAGAAGCGTATATATTCTCAGAAATAAAAGATGAGGAGATTATACTTGATTTTAAAAATGTAAAGGTTCTTGCTCCTTCTTGGGCTGACGAATTTATTACTCCATTAATAAAAAAATATCAACTTACATATATTAATACCGAAAATCCTTCTGTCACTGCATCCTTGCAAATGGTATTAGACCCTGTTGATGTTACAAAGTATGAGAAAAAATAGAAATGTTTGCCAGATGAAGCTGTGGATAGAGTGATTGAGGTGGTGAGAGAATGAAGAAGATTAATGTAGTAAAAAAACTTCTTATTTTAGGAGCAAACCAAGAAACTGCAAATATTGTTAAAGTTGCCCAAGATTTAGGTGTTTATACGATTGTTACTGATTATAATCCAGATGCTCCTGCAAAAAAAATTGCAGATAAAAGTTATGATATTGATGCAATGGATGTAAACGCTTTGTATAAAATGGCCAAGGATGAAGCTGTTGATGGTGTTTTGGTTGGCGTAGCAGATCCTTTGATTGTACCATATCAGCAATTATGTGAAAAATTAAATCTACCTTGTTATGCAACAAAGTCTAGTGTTTATGCCTTTACAAATAAAAGACACTTTAAAGAAGTTTGTTCAAAATATGGTATTAAAGGAGTTCCTGAATATTCACTTGATGAACTTGATAATGTTGTATTTCCTGTTATCGTAAAACCAGCCGATTCAAATTCTGGGAAGGGTATTACACTTTGTCGTACTAAAGAAGAATTAGAAGAGGCTATTATTAAAGCAAAGCATGAATCAAAAACAGCTACAATTCTTCTTGAGCGGTATATGGAAACCGCTGATATAAGTATCTATTATACTATTGTTGATGGTAAAGCATATCTATCCTCTATTTCTGATCGTTATACGCTCAGGAATGATTCAAAATCAACACCCATTTGTTTAGGAGATATTTTTCCTTCAAAATATTATGAGGAATTTGTTAAGAATGAACATCCAAAATATTGTAAAATGATTGAAGATTTAGGCGTAAAAAATGGTGTTTTGTATGTGTCTGCTTTTTATGAGGATGGATACTTCTATGTATATGATCCAGGTTTCCGGTTGCAGGGTGGTGGATTTCACCTTGTATTAAAATCTGTAAATGGTTTTGATCAGCGCGAGATGCTTGTAAATTTTGCACTTACAGGAGGGATGCAGGTTGATAATTTCAAAGATCATAATGATCCCTTAATGAGAGGGAATGTCGCTGCAGTAATCTGGTTCTTGGTAAAAGAAGGTAAAATAAAAGAGATTAAGGGATTGAACTACATCAAGAATCATACAGATGTGTCATATGTTATAGAAAGATTTGGTCTTGAAGATGAAATTACTCCTGAAATGATTGGTACAGAAAGGCAAGTGTTTCTCCGCATTTTTATGAAAAGCCCAAATAAAAAAGTCCTGAGGAGTGTAATTCAAGATTTTCAAAATAGATTACAAGTTGTAGGAGAGGATGGGGAAAATCTCCTTATGGCACCTCTTAACGTGAACGTTATAGAAGATTCAGGTGACATGAATATGTCACTAAGAAATAAAGTTATTGTCATTTCTGGGGGTACAAAAGGAATAGGCAGACAAGCTGCATTGCAAGCTGCCATACTTGGAGCTGATGTTGTTATTTCAGGACGTGATAATGAAAGTGCAGTGTCTATTATGGAAGAAGCAAAGAATTATGCAGGTTCTATTGTCTTTAAGAAAACAGATTTGCATAATATAAAAGAAATTGAGTCCCTTTTTCAGTTTGTTGATGACAGATTTGGCCGCTTAGATGGATTTGTAAATTATGCTGGTGTTACACCTGCCGCTACCTTAGTTGATTGTTCGGAAGAGTTGTTCGATGAAGTTTTTTCAATAGATATAAAAGCAGCTTTCTTTTGTTGTCAAAATGCAATTAAAATTATGCAAAAATCGGGTGGTGGTTCTATAGTTCTAGTAGGATCTACTCACCATCGTCGAGGTAATAAGGATAGGACTGCATATGCATGTGCAAAAGGAAGTCTTTTTACACTTTCAAATCATATTGCACGTCACTATGCTGTTGACAAAATACGGTGTAATTATTTAGTGATGGGATGGACACCTACAGATGGAGAGCTTGCATTGCGAACATCGCAGGGGATTTCTGAAGTAGAATTGAGGGAACAGGCATCAAAAGCTATTCCTCTTGGACGAATGACTGAGGCTAGTGACATTGTTCCAGGAATGATTTATTTGTTAAGTGATTATTCATATATGCTAACTGGAGCAGAATTTACTCTAAATGGTGGAGAATTAATTTAGGAAAAAATTTATCATGAGTAGTGCAGAACTTGTTTTTTATTCAGGATCAACTCTTTTGGAAGGCCCTAGATGGAATGATGATTTAAATTCATTATTATGTGTTTCTATTGAACAGGAAAGGATATTCCTTATAGATGTAGATACTCAAACTATTGAAACATTTAAAACCCATGGACAGGTTGGATTTGCTGTTTTTAAAGATTGTAAAAAAATAATTTACGCAGCATATAATGGGGTGTATGAAGTAGATATCACGACAAAAGAAGAAAAATTTCTTTTTCAAGCTAATCAAAATAAAACTCTTCGCTACAATGATGGGGATTTTGATCCTACAGGAAGGCTTTTGTTAGGAACTACAGGATATAAACGATTTGCAAAAGAAGAAAATTGTCTATATTCTTCAAAACTAGATGGTAGTGATTTAAAAATAATTGTGGATAAAACCAGTATTTCAAATGGAATTGCTTTTTCTCCAGATTCAAAATATTTATATTTCATAGATACTCCAACAAAGAAAGTCGGTCGGTATAATTATGATATTTCAACAGGTGATTGTGTGTTTGATAAATATGTTGTTGAGATTTCTGGTGGCGGATTACCTGATGGAATGTGCATTGACTCAGATGGATATATCTATGTTGCAGAATGGGGGGGAGGTCGAGTGTGTAAATGGAATCCCCAAACAGGAGAATGCCTAAAGGTATATCCTGTACCTGTTAAAAATGTTTCAAGTTGTACTATAGGTGGTAAAAATCATGATATACTGTACATAACTACAGCTAAGCATGATGACGGTACTGCTAGTGAGTTCTGTGCTGGGGGATTATTTAAGATCGAATTATAAAATATATTAATCTTAAATAATCAAAGTAAAAGGTATTGATGATTTATCAATTTGCTAAAATATATTTTTTGTGTGCAGAAAAGAGGGGGTTATAGAAAGATGATTATAGGAATATCAGGGGCATTTTGTGATAACAATTTTGGTGATTATACTATGCTCATTAATAATATATATGATTTTATGGATTCTGATGTTCAAATTGATAAAATTATAATTTTTTGTTATGAAAAATCTTTAGTGCAAGACTTATGTCGTGATTATTTTAATTCTTATAATGTTGAAGTTTTTGAATTAAAAATATCTATAGAGAGGGCGGATCAAAATTCATTCATGGGGGTTGATCATACGGATGATTGTTTTACTCCTATGGAGATTTTACGCACAGTACAAAATATAGAAGATCTACATAATGTTATTCAAAATGTAGACTTGATGGTTTCTTGTGGAGGAGGACATTTTGATTATTATTGGCTCGGACTTAAGAGAAGATACCGTCTTTTTTCAATAATTGCCCCAAGCATTGTAGCTCGTCACTTACACAAGAATGTTGTTATGCTTGGCCATTCTTTTGGCCCATGGGGTAATAACAAAGAATTTTTTTTAGGACTTTTCAATTACATTAATTTTGATGCAATTAACTGCCGTGATAATTTATATTCGAAAAAGAATCTTAATGCCATATGTGTTACTGATAATATTCATGAGGTTTGTGATGATTTGTCATTAATTAATAATAGAATTGATAATCTCGTACGTAATAAAAAAAATATTTTTAGTAATTATTATATTCTCGATATTTATTCATCGATTCAAGATATAGAACATAACATTGAAGATATCATTTCATTTGTTCAAAAAATGAAGGAAGAGAGAGGTTTAATTCCTGTTTTTATTCCCCATGGCCCCGAATACAATGGGGTTCGTCAATCTAAATTATTGAAGAAATATATTCCTGAACTTATTGTTTATGAAAGTGAAAGGAATTACCTTCCTCCAGAAGAATTTATTTTACTTTTGAAAGATGCCCATTTTGTTTTGTGCGAGCATTACCATTCCTTTGTTCTCGCTATTACGCATAAAGTACCGGCCATAATGTTTATCAGGAAAATTGATGGAAATCATTTTTACTACTATAACAAAACAGTTGGATTTCTAAAGATATCTGGAGTGCTTTCTAAATCTGAAATTGGAGAAGAGTTATTTTGTACACTCAGTTTACCAGAACTGTTTGATTCAAGTGAAGTGTTTAACACGAAAATAGAGAAAATTAAAGCGATTTTATCTGAGTTTTCGTTTGAACTGGGAGATAAGAAAAAAGATTACATAAGATATATTTTAAATATATGTAAAAAAAAGGGGGGGGGTATAAGAAAGTAAGGTATATTTCTCCTTTTGTTTCATTTTGCAGTGAGTTATTAGTTGCTTAATAAAAGGAGATATATAATGACAGAGTGTGAAAGAATTGTAAAATATGGTATTTTACCTCAGAATTTTTTTGATGAAGAGATTAGATGTGATTTTACTGTTACAAGCTATAGAAAAAAGATTTGGGCTGTATCCCTTGATTTACTCCTAGAACTTGATCGTGTCTGTAAGAAACATAGTATCAAATTTTTTTTGATTGCAGGTACTCTTTTAGGAGCTGTACGTCACAAAGGATTTATTCCGTGGGATGATGATATCGATGTAGGGATGATGCGCGAAGACTACGAACGATTTGTAAAAATTGCACGGAATGAATTTAAATATCCGTATTTTTTTCAGATACCATACACTGACGATGGTTATTTTTTTTCATTTGCGAAACTAAGAAATGAAAATACTACTGGAATCTCTGTTCCATTTCGTTTTGAACATTTTAATCAAGGACTTTTTATTGATATCTTTCAGATTGATAATTGTAAGATGGAAGATGTAAAGCAGAATTTTGATAAAATCAATAGTCTTATTCTTGATAATTCCAACTATATGAGAAAATCAAGTCCGGATTCTTATGATGTAAGACGTCATGCACTTTGGAGCCGAAGAGATCCTCTTTCCGTTTATGAAGAAATTCAGAAAATTGCTCGAACACATGAAAATGAAGAAACTGAGTATGTGAATATGTCTACATGTACAGTTTATCCATGCGAGAAATTTGTATGGCAAAAAAAAGATTTTGACGAAATCGTGGAAATGGAATTTGAAGGTTATAAATTTCCTTGTCCAAAAGGTTATGATTCTATTCTAGCTACCCTATATGGAGATTATATGAAATTTCCACCTGTGGAAAAACGTGGAACATGGCATGACAAAGTGATTTTTGATCCTGATATCGCTTATAGAGATTATTTAAATATATATTATGACGTTTGTTTGAGGGGGGGGGCTTTATAATGTAGTTGGACTGATCCTAACCCTTTGTGCAGTTCAGTTCTCTTCTCCTTCATCTTGCTTACAAGAAAAGAGTGCGGCATAAGGAGAAAGAGCGGTATGACAGAATGCGAGAGGATTGTTCGGAATGGTGTTTTGCCAGAAAGCTTTTTCAAAGAGGAGGTTAGAAGCGATTTTCTAGTGGATGTGAATCGCAAAAAAATCTGGGCGATAGAAATAGATTTGCTCCTTGAAATTGACAGGGTATGTAAAAGATATGACTTAGAGTACTTTCTTTTCTGGGGGAGTCTTCTTGGGGCTGTACGGCATTGTGGTTTTGTCCCATGGGATGATGATATTGATATTGTGATGCCGAGAAAGGATTATGAGAAGCTCTTGACTTTAGGTGATGAGTTTTCAGCCCCTTATTTCTTCCAGACACCATACACTGATAAAGGCTTTTTTTATGCTCATGCAAAATTGCGTAATAGTAATACGACGGCGTGGGATAGGCCTTTTGCATATCAAGGAATGAATTTCGGAATTTTTCTTGATATTCTACCTCTTGATAATATCGACCTTAAAGGTGGTAGAGAATGTTTTGAAAGGATAAACGCCCTGATTCTTGATAACTCTACTGCAATGAAGTTGTCAAATCCAAGTCCTGCACCAAGAGATTTGGAACGAATCAAAAATTATGATGGCAGAAACCCGTTTGAACGGTATGAGGAAATACATTCTATTGCCCGGCAATTTGAAGGGATAAGAACAGGTAAAGTGTCCGTCCTTGCTTGTACAACCTATGGGTATGAGCGGGATACATTCTTTGAGGAGGATTTTTTTGAGAGTATTCTTTGGGATTTTGAAGGAATCAAGCTCCCAGTTCCTTGTGGCTGCAAGCGAGTGCTTGAGATCGCTTACGGAAATTGGGAAGAAATTCCTTCTGCAGGTAAACGAGGGAACTGGCATAAAAATTTACTATTTGAACCAGACGTACCATACAAAGAATTTATAAAACAGCATTTGGGTATTTTTCCCAAATGAATGTAGAGGAGCAAAATAAATGAGTGTAGTATATTGCGGTATGAGTGCTGATTTGATTCATCATGGGCACCTTAATATTATACATGAGGCTATGAAGTTAGGCTCAGTTACTGTTGGTGTGCTTACAGATGAAGCAATAGCTAGTTACAAAAGACTACCATATCTAACGTATGAACAACGAGCAGAAATTGTATCCAATATCAAAGGGGTTGAACGTGTCGTGCCACAAAAAACTTTGGACTATGTGCCTAACCTCGAAGAGCTCAAGCCTGATTATGTAGTCCACGGTGACGATTGGTTAACTGGTGTTCAAAAAGAAACAAGACAACGAGTTATTGACTGTATTTCAAAATGGGGTGGTAAGGTTATAGATGTTCCATACACACCAGGGATTTCCTCAACAGTGTTGAATGCTGAAGTTAAGGAAATTGGTACAACACCAGAAATTCGACAGAAAATGCTCAAGAGACTTATTTCTGCAAAACCTATTGTTCGCATTATGGAAAGTCATTCAGGTCTTACTGGTTTAATAATTGAAAAAACAAAAGTAAAAATCAATAATAAGAATGAAGAATTTGATGGCATGTGGGCTAGTTCCCTTACAGATTCAACCAGCAAAGGAAAACCCGATATTGAAGCTGTTGATTTAACGACTCGTTTACATGGATTAAATGATGCTCTTGAATGCACTACAAAACCTATAATTTTTGATGGTGATACTGGTGGAAAAATTGAACATTTTGTGTTTACAGTAAGAACTCTCGAAAGACTTGGTGTATCAGCAATAATTATAGAAGATAAAATTGGGTTAAAAAAGAATTCCCTTTTTGGTACAGATGCAATTCAAACACAAGATTCAATTGAAGGATTTTGTGAAAAAATTAAAGCAGGTAAGCGGGCTCAAATTACAAGTGATTTTATGATAATTGCTCGTTGTGAAAGTTTGATTGCCGGCAAGTCAATTGAAGATGCTTTGGAGAGATGTTTTGCATACATTGAGTCTGGCGCAGATGGAATAATGATTCACAGCAAGGATAAGTCCGGAGATGATGTGAAATCATTCTGTCTAAAATTCCGCGAAAAACATTCTAATGTTCCCTTGGTTGTAGTTCCAACAACATATAATCATATTACGGAAGAGGAATTGATTGATTGGGGTGTTAATATTGTCATTTATGCTAATCATATGCTGAGAAGTGCATATCCTGCAATGGTGAATTGTGCAAAGTCAATATTGACTAATCACCGTTCTTTTGAAGCTAATGATATGTGTATGAGTGTAAAAGAGATTTTGGAATTAATTCCGGGGACGAAATGATAACTATGAAACAAAATATAATAACAATTGAAAATAATTATCAAGAATTAGACGTTTTTTTTCTGAATAATGGAATTAAAACTGTCATGCTTGTATGCGGTTCATCATACAAGCGTTTAAATATAAGCAAATATTTTGAAGATGTGACTATAAGACTTGGAATAAATATAGTTTTCTTCTCTAATTTTCAACCAAATCCTGAGTATGAATCTGTGGTGCAGGGTGTTTCATTATTCAATGAAAAAAAATGCGATGCTATTATAGCCGTAGGTGGTGGTAGTGCAATGGACGTTGCCAAATGCATTAAACTGTTTGCAACCATGGATTCCAATGAAAGTTATTTAAAACAAGCTATAGTACCTAATGATATAAAATATCTTGCTATTCCAACAACAGCAGGAACAGGTAGTGAAGCTACAAGGTATGCTGTTATTTATCATAAGGGAGAAAAACAATCAATTACTGATTCTAGTTGTATCCCTTCAACTGTTGTATTTGATATTTCTGCATTAAAATCATTGCCAGAATATCAAAAAAAAGTAACAATGCTAGATGCTTTGTGTCATTCACTTGAATCTTTTTGGTCTGTTAATTCTACCGATGAAAGTAAAGAATATTCTGGGAAAGCATTAAAACTGATTTTAGAGTATTTTGAATCGTATATTTCTAATGAAGATATTGGAAATGAAAAAATGCTCTTAGCTTCAAATTATGCTGGCAAAGCAATTAATATCACTCAAACTACTGCAGGTCATGCCATGTGCTATAAATTAACTAGTATGTATAAAATACCTCATGGTCATGCAGTTGCATTATGTGTGAAAGTTTTGTGGAAATATATGGTAAATCATACAAGTTTATGTATAGACTCCCGGGGAAAAGAATATTTGGATTCAGTGTTTTTAGATATTGCAAAATCTATGAATTGTAAAACAGTTGAAGATTCTATTGAGAAATATAATTATATTTTAGAGAGATTAAATCTTTCAACACCAGATATTATGAGTTCAGAGGATTTTAATATTCTAAAGTCATCTGTAAATATAGAAAGATTGAATAATAATCCAGTAAAATTAACAGAAGATGTTCTGGGAATGTTGTATCATCAGATCTTAGACAAGAAGGAAGTAATATGCAAGTAGAAAAATTATTAGAAATAATCGGTTCAGATTTTTATACTGGAGTACCAGATTCTCAGTTGCAAGCATTATGTAATTATCTTATGAATACTCATGGAATTGATCCTAAGCATCATGTTATTGCTGCAAATGAGGGAAATTGTACCGCTCTTGCCGCAGGATATCATCTTGCAACTGGAAAAATTCCTGTTGTATATATGCAAAATTCTGGAGAAGGAAATATAATAAATCCCGTTGCATCTTTATTAAATGATAAGGTATATGCTATTCCCATGATATTTATTATTGGTTGGAGAGGTGAACCTGGAGTACATGATGAACCTCAACATATTTATCAAGGTGAAGTGACTATAAGACTTCTTGACGAGATGAATATTTCATCTTTTGTCATTTCAAAAGAAACAACAGAGTTTGAAGTAGAAAAAATAATGGAAGAGTTTAAAACTACTCTTTTACAAGGAAAGCAGGTCGCTTTTGTTATTAAAAAAGGTGCACTTTCCTTTGAAAAAAAAGTACAATATAATAATAACAACAAAATGTCTCGTGAGGAGATAGTTCGGCATATTGTGCAAGTTTCAGAAGAGGATCCTATTATTTCTACAACGGGGAAAGCAAGCCGTGAATTGTTCGAAATACGAGAATCACAAAAACAAAGTCACAAATATGATTTTTTGACCGTTGGTTCTATGGGGCATAGTTCATCAATTGCACTGGGAGTGGCATTAAATAAACCAGAAAAGAAAGTGTGGTGTATTGATGGCGATGGTGCTGTATTGATGCATATGGGAGCTATGGCCGTAATTGGTACTAATAATCCACAAAATTTAGTTCATGTCGTAATAAATAATGGAGCTCATGAAACTGTTGGAGGAATGCCAACTGTGGCTAGCAATGTTGACTTGATTGCTATTGCAAAAGCTTGTGGTTATAAAAATGTTGTGTCTGTTGATACTTTTGAAGATTTAGATAAAGAGTTGTACATTGCTAAAGAAAAAAATGAACTGAGCTTTATAGAAGCTAAATGTTCAATTGGAGCACGGGATGATTTAGGAAGACCAACTACAACAGCTTTAGAGAATAAGGTGAATTTTATGAGTTATATTATGTAATTTCGAGGTATACTGTGATTAATCTGACAGAAGAACAAATAATGAAAAATTGGCAAGGTGATATACAAAATCCTCTTGTTTCCGTTCGTTGTATTACCTATAACCATGAAAATCACATTGCACAAGCCTTAGATGGCTTTTTTCTACCTCATTTTGTGAACTTTATTGTACACTATCCTAAAATCGCTCAATATATCGCGATTTTCCGGCTTTCAGCCGTCGTTCCCCATCTACTCACAGTATAGCCTGATGAACGAAAGAGTGAATGGTGGCTGGGGAGTTCCCTGCACAGCCGAACTGTGAGCGTAGCGGAGTGTAAGGCGACGG
The DNA here is from genome assembly GCA_045586625.1 of Treponema sp. Taxonomy (GTDB): domain Bacteria; phylum Spirochaetota; class Spirochaetia; order Treponematales; family Treponemataceae; genus Treponema_F. The sequence continues at coordinate 55,557 of JAZNAS010000001.1, read as the reverse complement.
TGGGTTCTCCCGCCATCTCTGCCCCTTTTGCATTTATCGTTGCTGTGCTATACTGCATCCCGTGAACCAAGATCAACATATCATCAATCTAGAAATGAAAATCTCGTATCTGGAGGACTTTGTGCAGCAGCTACAGGAGGTGGTGCTGGATCAGGGCTCTGCCTTGGAGCGGCTAAAGGCCGAAAACCAGCACATCAAAACAAAGCTTGCAGACATGGCTGAGCAGCTGGAAGGAGACATTCCTAATCGTCGTCCACCCCATTATTAAGTTCAGCAGAAAAAGAATTATGGCCTGGTATGGAGCTCCAGCCGTGGGTAGGCAATCTCGATGTTGGCTTCTTCAAAACTTTTTTTTACTGCAATATGTAGCTGATTCCGTACAATAAACAAGTCGCTATTGTTCAGCCACACGCAAATCACTAGATTGACGCCATACTCATTAAATCCATCATAGTAAAAAATTGGCTCTGGGTCTGCAATTACATTGGGACATTTTCCTGGAATTTCCCTTGCAATTGCCAGCGCGTAATCTAAATCTGTATTTCGATTCAATGGAATCGTTACGTTTATACGACGGGTGGGATAGAAGGAGGTGTTCTGCAGGTTTGTATTCAAAATCTTTTCATTCGGAATACGAACCATCTGGGCATCGGGAGTTTTGATTTTGACAGAAAGCAGGTCGATGGAGTCCACCGTTCCAGAAATTCCTTCCACCGTGATAAAATCCCCAACTTTTAATGCATGTTCAGAGACAATGAAAAAGCCACTGATGATGTTGCTCAAAGAGGTTTGGGATGCAAAGCTCACCGCCACACCCACAATTCCCGCCGCACCGAGGAGGGCAGAAATATCGATGTTAAACACACCCAAAATATAAATTATCAGCAGCACATAGATGATGTAGCGAATAATTCTTACTACAGTAGGAATTGCTTGGATTTTTTCTTTTTTTGTTAAAATCTTTTTGGTAATTTTTTTGATAAGAAGATATAACAAGACAAATGCAACCAATCCAATGACTGCAGAAATGCAATCAGCTATCATCTCTGCAGTAAAGAATTCTTTTATGGCCACTATCATTATTTACTCCTGGGGGCTGAGATTGTTATGCATACAGAGGTCTGCAATGGGACAGTCGCTACATTGCGGATTGCGGGCAGTACAAATATACCTACCATGAAGTATAAGCCAATGGTGGGCGTGCTGCATATATTCTGAGGGGATGACTCGAATCAGGTCTTGCTCCACGGTTTCTGGGGTGGTGCCATTGGAAAGACCTATGCGGGGACTGATTCGCAGCAGGTGGGTGTCCACTGGCATGGTGGGCTCACCGTAGACTACGTTCAAAATCACGTTGGCGGTTTTTCGGCCCACTCCCGGCAATTTTTGCAGCTCTTCCCGTGTACGGGGGATTTTGCTGCCGAAATCACGGACAAGGATTTGGCTCAGCTCCATGACGTGGCGAGCCTTGGAACGAAACAGCCCGATGGACTTGATGTAGCTAATGAGTCCTTCCTCTCCCAGCTCAAGGATTTTTTCTGGACTGTCCGCCACCTGGTACAATGGGGCAGTGGCCTTGTTCACGCTCTTGTCGGTGGCCTGGGCAGAAAGCACCACAGACACCAGCAGGGTAAAATCGTTGGGAGCCAGTAATTCCGTTTGGGGAGCTGGATTTGCTTGCTTGAATCGCTCAAAAATCTGAATGATGCTTTCTGGAGATAAAAGCCGTACTTGAGGCTGAATCTTGGGTTGGGAGGTTTTTGCTTTGCCTCCCAGCCCAACTTTCTTTTTTTCTGTGGAAGATTTTTCCTTTTGAGAGGTCATGCTCTGGCCTTATTTAATTGCCTTTTTCAGTTGTTCCAGTTTATCTGTTTTTTCCCAGCTGAATTCACTGCGGCCAAAGTGTCCGTAGGCTGCGGTAGCCTGATAAATGGGCTTCTTCAAGTCCAGCGTCTTGATGATGCCAGCAGGAGTGCAGTCGAACACTTCCTTTACGGCGGCAGAAATGGCAAAATCCTCTACCTTGCCGGTTCCAAAGGTGTCCACCATGATGGAAACTGGGAAGGGCACACCAATGGCGTAGGCCAGCTGCACCTCGCAGCGTTCGGCTAGATCTGCGGCTACAACGTGCTTGGCAATGTAGCGGGCCATGTAGGCTGCGGAGCGGTCTACCTTTGACGGATCTTTTCCAGAGAAGGCTCCACCACCGTGACGTCCCATGCCGCCGTAGGTGTCCACGATGATTTTGCGTCCTGTAAGACCAGTATCACCAAAGGGACCACCAACCACAAAGCGTCCAGTGGGATTGATGTAAAACTTGGTGTTGCCGTCAATCAGTCCTGTAGGGTCTAGCACCGGCTTGATGACCTGTTCAATCATGGCCTCCTTGATGGTGGCATGGCTGATTTCTGGATTATGCTGATGGGAAATAACCACCGTGTCGATACGGACAGGCTTGTGGCCTTCGTACTCGATGGTTACTTGGCTCTTTGCGTCGGGACGCAGCCAGTTGATTGCACCGGACTTTCTCAAGTCGGTGGCCTTCAGCAAAAGCTGGTGGGCGTAGGTGATGGGGGCTGGCATCAGCTGTGGTGTTTCGGAACAGGCAAAGCCAAACATCATTCCCTGGTCGCCAGCACCCTGCTGTCCCTTGTATTCCTCCAGGCCCGTTCCCTGAACTCCCTGGTTGATGTCGGGGGACTGGGAGTGAATCATATTCATCACAGCCATGGAATCGCAGTCCAAGCCAAAGTCAGAGTCGGTATAGCCAATTTCCCGAGCAATATTGCGGGCGGTTTGCTGTACATCTACAAAGGTGTTGGTGGTAATCTCTCCGCCAATCAAAACAAGGGCGGTGGAAGCAAAGGTTTCACAGGCTACGTGGCTTTCTGGGTCATTGCGTAGACATTCATCCAGAACAGCATCGGAAATCTGGTCGCAAAGCTTGTCGGGATGCCCTTCGCCTACGGATTCAGAGGTAAAAAGGTATCTATTCTTGTTCATAAAGAGCTCCTTGGGCTGAATATGCCACTTTGAAATATTTCATGGGTACTATACCATATAATCAAAATGTAGTATACTATGAATATATTGACACTTTGTATTTTATAATCGGAGGATCTTATGGCTTGCGACAAAAAATATTTGAAAAGTCAGAAGGAATGTAATGTAACCTTCATTCTATCTGCTGCGGCCGCAGCCGGAGCCAATGAGGTTTGGTTGTCTGGTGATTTTAACAGCTGGAGTAGTTCTGATACACCTATGAAAAAGCAAAAAGATGGTAGTTTTACCGTCAAGGTTAAGCTGGAAACAGGTAAGGAATATCAGTACCGCTATCTTTTGGATGGCAAGCGCTGGGAAAATGACTGGGAAGCAGATAAGTATGTTCCCGCTCCCTTTTCCAACACAGACAATAGTGTTGTAATTGTATAGGCAGGTTGAATATCTTGTAGTGTTAGGCCGGCGGCAGATTCTGTTGCCGGTTCATTTTTTTCTAGGTAGCTGATGGAATTGTAGTTGCGTATAATGGGAGTATACAGGAAATAGAATGGGTTTTGGAGAGCTGGTGTTTTTGGCGGTTGCCCTTGCCATGGATGCTTTTGTAGTAAGCGTTACCAACGGAATGTGTTTAAAAAAATGTGGAATAAAAGAAATCTTGTCCATGGCTCTTACCTTTGGTTTTTTTCAGGCCATAATGCCCCTTGTGGGATTTTGGGGGAGTTTGCTCTTTTACGAGCAAATCAAAGCAGTGGATCACTGGATTGCCTTTGGCTTGCTGGCTTTTCTCGGTATAAGAATGATTTTGGAAGGGATTGAATCTCAGAGAAAGGCAGAGGGGGAGGGCTGTAATATTGATGGTACTGCTCTAACATTAAGGCTTTTGATGGTTCAAGGAATCGCTACCAGCACTGATGCTTTGGCAGTGGGCTTTAGTTTTTCAGTAGTACAGGTTAACATTGTCTTTGCGGTGGTGTTTATTGGCTTGATTACCGCGCTTTTATGCTCAGTGGCCTCTATAGTGGGGCATCGTTTGGGAACCATGCTGAATGACAAGGCTGAGATGTTGGGCGGAATTATTCTGATTGGAATTGGAATCCGTATTTTAATTGTCTAGATGAAAAAAAAGAAGTATCTTTTGTGTAAGGTTGATTTGGGGGTACAATATGAAAAGGATTGGCATTGCCTACGAAGATGGACAGATTTTTCAGCATTTTGGAAAGACACCTGCTTTTTTGATTGCAGAAGCTGAAGGAAAACAAATTATTTCACAGGAGATTGTTTCTACAAATGGGGAAGGACATTCGGCCTTGTTCAATTTTTTGTCTGGACTGGGAGTTCAGGTGGTAATTTGTGGTGGAATTGGCCAAGGGGCTCGCGACGCACTGGTAGAAGGTGGCATGGAGGTTATTGGAGGGCAGATGGGCTCCACAGAAGCTGCGCTCATGTTCTATCTGAACGGAGATTTGAGGGATAGCGGTGGTGGCTGTTGTGGCCACCACCATCATCATCACGGAGAAGACCATGCCTGCGGTGAGCATGGCTGCCGCTAAGCTGCTGTCAAAGAGAATTCAGGCTGTCGGTAAATCGGAGGAATGCCCTTGCTCCCTCTGGAGTTCCCTTGAATACTCCAGCATGTGCCAATACCTGAAGGAAAACCTTTCCCACCTCTTGTTGCAGCACTTGGTGAACATTGTCTGGTGTACAGGTACCGGCAAATCCCTTGGCCCAATCAAGGTGCTTTACAATAGCTTCTTTTGTTGCTTCATCCAAGGCGGCAGCCAGAGTATCCCAGTTTTCCACTGAATCCTTGTTTGCCACAATGAATTGTGCTAAAAGCTCCAGCTCGGTTTTCAGTCGGGCAGGAAGAATTGCCAAGCCCATTACCTCAATCAAGCCGATGTTTTCCTTCTTGATGTGGTGCAATTCAGCATGGGGATGGAATACCCCAAGAGGATGCTCATCGGTGGTGATGTTGTTGCGGAGAGCCAGGTCGATTTCATAGGCTCCATCCCGGAACCGCACGATGGGAGTGATGGTGTTGTGGGGTGTGTCACCAGTTTTTGCAAAAATGCCCGCCTCTGGATCGCTGTATGCCCGCCAGCTGGTAAGGATAAAGTCGGCGGCCTCCACCAAAAGGGCTGTATCCTGGTGGCGTAGCCGGATTACGGACATGGGCCACTTGATGATTCCTGCTTCCACCTGGGGAAACCGTTGAATCTGGAGCCTTGTTTCCATGGGAGCACGGGCCATGGGGAAGGTGTAGTTTCCTCCTTGGAAATGCTCGTGACTCAAGATGGAGCCTCCTACAATGGGTAGGTCTGCATTGGAGCCCACCATGTAGTGGGGGAATTGCCGTACAAAATCGAAGAGCTTGCCAAAGGCCGCCTTGTTGATTGCCATTGGAGTGTGGGCTTGGTTCAGCAGGATGCAGTGCTCGTTGTAGTACACGTAGGGAGAGTACTGGAATCCCCAGGGCTCCCCTTGAATGGTTACGGGAATAATGCGGTGGGTGCTGCGGGCAGGATGATCCAGGCGGCCGGCATATCCTTCGTTTTCCACACAGAGCTGGCACTTGGGGTAGCCTGCTTGGGGCTTGAGCTTTGCTGCTGCAATGGCCTTGGGATCCTTTTCTGGCTTGGACAAGTTGATGGTAATGTCCAAGTCTCCATATTCTGTAGGTGTCACCCACTTCATATCCCGCTGAATTCTGTATCGACGGATATAGTCGTTGTTTTGGGAAAAGTCGTAGAACCAGTTGGTGGCTGCTTGGGAAGATTCCTTGTACAGGGCCTTGAAATGAGCTATAACTTGGGAGGGTGGAGGAGTGAGGCAGCCCATGATTGCTGTATCTAGGAGATCTCGGTAGCCTACGGAATTTTCCTCCAACAAACCATTGTCAAAGGTCCAGTCCATCATGGCTGCCAAGATTTGCTCCAGATTATGATTGCTGCCAGATGAGGGAACGGTTGCTTCCCCTGTAGGGATGGCAGCTTCATCGCCTTCCAGCTTAAATAGTGCAAAGAGTCTGTTTACCGTATAGATTGTATCCTCTGGTTTTACCAGACCACATTCCAGTCCATATTCTACCAACTGTCGAATCAAATCATAAATCATCCTCATGTCCTCCACGCTCACCATTGATTCCGAGCTCTGTGCTATTTCAAGTACTGTTATATTATGCTAGTGGCCCTGCTCCACTTCCTGTTGCACACTGGAAGAAGGTTGCCTCATAGCCAATTTTTTCCTTATAGGCAGCTCCCACTGTGTCAATGAATGATGGAATGGAATCCTTGTGAACCAAGGCAATGGCACAGCCACCAAATCCAGCTCCCGTTACTCTGGCTCCGAGGCACCCGGGAATCTTGTTTGCTTCCTGGTTCAAGGTGTCCAGCTCAATGCCGGTTGTCTCATAGTCTGCTTTCAAGGATTCATGGGAAGCATTCATCAGCTGTCCCAGCTCCTGCAGGTTGCCAGACTTAAGTGCATCGGTGGCCTTGTATACCCGCTGGTTTTCCGTAAGGCAATGGCGCATACGACGATAAATCACCTCTGGCTCAGCTGTCTTGGTGGCGGCTGTTTTCAGAGCCTCCTGCAGGGTGTCCAGCTGCTCTGCCGTCATGGAGCACGGGTTGGCTACGGTGGCCCTGCCTTGGGCGGAAAGAGCCTGGTTCAAGATTTCCAGTCCCTCCTTGCATTCGGCTACCCGCTGGTTGTATTTTGAGTCCGCCAGTTGTCGCTTCTTGTTGCTGTTCATGACGATGAAGCGATAGTCTCCTAGGTTCAGGGGAATGTACTGATAGTCCAGGGTTGCGCAATTCAAGAGGACGGCGGAATCCTTGCGTCCAGTGGAAATAATGAACTGGTCCATAATTCCGCACTGAACGTTCATGAATCGATGCTCTGTCTCTTGTCCAATCAGTGCGTTGTCCACCTGGCTGATGTTTCCACCGTACAGGTGGCTCATGGCGGATACAAAGCAGCATTCCAGTGCGGAGGAGGAGGAAACCCCGCCACCGTCCGGGATGCAGCTGAAAAACAGGGCATCAAAGCCGGTAGGGAAGGAAATGCCCTTGTCCTTCAGGATGGTGATTACGCCGTTCAGGTAGTTGCAGTAGTCGCTTTCCTTCCTGTAGGAAAAATTCTCGGTGATGTCAAAGGTAAAACGACCGGGGAAACGGATGTCGTCGTAATTGATGGCAGTGTCCTTTCTCCGGCGAATTGCCAGGAAGATGTATCGGTCAATGGCGGTGGGCAGCACCATTCCACCGTTGTAGTCGATATGCTCACCAATAATATTGATACGAGCAGGAGCTGCAAAGAACTGGATTCCTTCAGAATCCGTGCCATACATCTCCACAAAACGCCGTTCCAGCTCCTTTTTCAGGGCGGGAACATCCTCAGCTGCAAGTTGAGCCAATGCTGAATAATCCTGTGACATCAATCTTCTCCTTATGATAGGGTTGGTGGTTTTAGGGAAATCGTATTTTTCCGTCTATCCTTTAATTTTCTCCGTTCCCTTTCTTCAGGGAGCTCAGAGGCTTTTTGTCTTCGGTCTACTGGTCCAGCACGACGCTCCACCCGGAAGGAGCTTACTGCTTCCAGCAGCTCGGAAACGGAGTCCTTGGTGGTCCTGGTCACTTCGTTGATAAGGTCTGATGCCTGTTGCATCGAGACAGAAGCAGCCTTGCAGGAGCTCAGTCCTGAGTTCACGTCATTGTTCAAGGCTATCAACTCATTGCAGAGCTGGGACGTTTTGGTTGTGCTGGAGGTAATCTCCCCTACGTTTGAGGTGATGTTCCGGGTACTGTCCTGTATGTCGTTGAGTGCCCGAAGAACCTGCTCTGAAAGCATGGTTTGCTCTCCAGTAGCCTGTTCCAGCTGGGTTACAACCTGTGAGATGTCATTGATACGCCTGATGGTTCCGTCGAATGACTTGTCTATGGTTACCGCAGTCTCTGCAATGCCGTCAATCTTGGTCTGGATAGACTTGAGGTAGGAGCTGGAGGAGCTGGCCTGCTTGGCTGCAGTTTCCGCCAGCTTTCGGATTTCATCGGCTACTACAGCAAATCCCTTTCCTGCGGCTCCGGCATGGGCGGCCTCAATGGCGGCATTCATGGCCAGGAGGTTTGTCTGGGCTGCAACGGAGGATATGACGGAGTTCATCTCCTGCAGGGAGGCGGATTCCTGCCGCACGTTCACGATGTTTTGGGTTGCCTGGCTTACGGCGCTTTTGTTGTCGGACGCCAGCTTTACCAGCTCCTCCACGTGTGAGGCCGCATCGTTGATACGGGTATGAACAGAGTCGATGCTGGCGACTATCTCTTCAATAGAGGTACTGGAGTAGGAGATGATTTGATTCTGGGAATCGATTTCCCTGCCGAGCTTTGAAGTCTCATCCACAATTTTTGTCACTGCACCACCCACCTGCTGCACGGCTATTGTCTGGTTGGCGGAGGTGGAGTCCATCTGGGAGATGGCGGCGACGGTATTTTCCACGGACGCTTTGATGGATTCAGATGCCTGCGCCAGGGATGAGGAGGATTCTGATACCGAGGATGCTGACTTGAAGATTTTTCCCACCAGCATACGGATGTTCTGGGAAAACCGCTCGAATCCCTTGGACAATGAGTCTGCCTCCCGAATGGTATAGCTTTCAAAATTGGAGGTGAAGTCTCCCTTGGCAATCTCGTTGCAGTGCTCCACCATGGAGGTGAAGGGCTTCTTGATGTGCTGGACAAAGAACAGGGTTGCTATCAGGGCCGCTACAAGCATTCCTACTGTAATGACTATGATGAGCCGGATGGTGGCATTCAAGGACTCGGTGAAATCGGCGACCTCCCCGACTCCCACCATATACCAGGAGGTTCCTTCCACAGGGGAGATGGCAACAAAATTGTCATTGAGGATGAAGGATTGTGTCTTGTCTCCCTGAAATATGGTCTTCAGCTGCCTTATCATGGGAAAGTCATCGGATATGATGGTTTTCAGCAGCTTTGCTTTGTCTTGGTTGGTCAGGTACAGTCCCTGGGAGTCCACGAGGAAGCACCAGCTGTTCTTGGAGATTTTGTAGTTGGAGATGATTTTTGTCAGATCGTCCAGAATGAGGTCGGCAGCCACCACACCGAGCAATGTCCCCTCATTGTTGATTGATGTGTGGGATACGGTTACACATAGAGAGTTTGTCATTGTGTCGATATAAGGGTCTGTCATGACGATGGAATTGGGATTGGAGGTCGCCGCCGTGTACCATGGGCGGTCAGGGGGATTCCAGTCGACAGGAGGGATCCAGTCGCTGCTGTCCACATAGAAGCCACCCGGCTGGAATCTGGAGACGGCAGTCGCATAGTAAAGGAAAAAGCTGTTGTGCAGGTCATTTGTCAGAGCTTTGGATACATCGTACAGTATATCAGGGTTTTGGATCAATGTGGCTGTATTGGCAAGATTCCTGACCTTCTCGTGATATTTTGTCATCAAGGTATGGACATCTGACACCAGCTTGTCTATCGAAGTGGCTGCCAGCTGCAATGTTGTCTTTTCGATGCTCTTCGTGGTGGTGTAATTACCCACAATTGAGGACACCGTTGTTACAATTATCAGGGGAATAATACAAAGAAGGGTAATTCCCAACGAGATGGGAATCTTTCGTTTAGATTCTTCCATAAGTTGCTCACCTTTTTCAATTAAGATATGGGGACACTATATCATGTTTTATGGGAGAGGAAAAGAGGATTTTTATAGAAATGATAGAGAATTTTGAGTTTCACTTATTTTTGGGGGACAGGAGCATGAATAATCTTTCCACGGGAAGAGAATCGTGGTACAGTAGAGACAGACCATAAATTTTGTTTAGGAGCATATTGTATGGAAAAGATTGCAAGTTTTACCATCGACCACATCAAGCTGGAGCCTGGCGTATATGTGTCCCGCACAGATTCCGTGGGCAATTCCACCGTCACTACCTTTGACATCAGGATGACGGCCCCAAATCGGGAGCCTGTAATGAATACAGCAGAAATGCACGCTATAGAGCATTTAGGCGCTACCTTTTTGCGGAATCACCCTGAATTCGGGTCCAAGATTGTGTATTTTGGTCCCATGGGCTGTCGTACAGGCTTTTACCTCCTGTTGGCTGGAGAATATACCTCTGCCCAGGTGGTACCCTTGCTGACAGAAATGTACGAGTTTATCCGTGATTTTCAGGGTGACGTTCCTGGAGCTTGCCCAAAGGATTGCGGCAATTATCTTGATATGAACCTGCCCATGGCAAATTGGCTGGCACGTCGTTTTCTAGATAATACCTTATATTCGATTGATGAGGCTCATTTGGTGTACCCCGAATAAAAAAACGAAAAATAGGTAAAATTATATAGAATTCTAAAAAACGAATTTGACAGCAGGATTATAGAGATGTATAATAAAATGATTTCTTTTTTAAGATTTAGGAGGAAAAGAATGAAAAAGATTGTAGGAATCTTGTTGGTAGTTGCTACATTGCTCTCAATTGTTGGCTGTAGCAAGCCAGAGGCTAAGAAGGCTGAAAAGCAGGTTTTGGATGTTATCATCTCTCAGTATGGTAACTATACAAAGGAATGGTGGACTGAGTTTGAGAAGAATTTTGAGGCTGCAAATGCTGACATTGACTTGAACATCGAAATCGTTTCTTGGAACGACATCTACTCTGTTGTTACAACTCGTATTTCAACTGGCGAACAGCCTGACATTTTGAACATTTCTGGTTTTGCAGACTATGTTGCTGACGATTTGCTGATGCCCGCCGAGGAGTACACCTCTGCTGCTGTCAAGGCTCAGATTATCCCCAGCTTCTGGAACTCCAACGAAATGGACGGAACTATTTGGGCACTCCCCATCTTGGCTTCCTGCCGTGCTTTGTTCTGCAATGTTGACCTTCTGAATGGTGCTGGAATCACAGCTCCTCCCACCACTTGGGATGAGGTTATTGCCGCCGCCGAGGCTATCCGTGCTACCTATGGTTCACAGGTTACTCCTTGGGCATTGGACATTTCCACTGACGAAGGACAGGCTGCATTCTCATACTACAGCTGGAACTTTGGTGGTGGATACGTAGACGCTGCCGGCAACTGGAACCTGAACTCCGCTGAGAACATTGCTGCTGTTGAGTACATCAAGTCCCTGATTGACGGTGGATATGTAAACGCTGGTCCTTATACAGACACACGCTATCCCCTTCAGGACTCCTTCAGTGCTGGTAACGTAGCTATGATGATTGGTCCTATGAACATGGTTGCCGCCGACTCCACCGTAAACTACGAGGCTGTGAACATTCCTGGCAAGGGAATTGGTCTTGGTGTTTGCGACCAGCTGATGGTATTCAAGGACGAAAAGGCTGCTGACCAGGCTGCTCGCACCGCCGCCATCTCCAAGTTCTTCGACGCTTTCTATGACTGCGAGACATACTCCGACTACATGGTATATGAAGGATTCCTGCCCGCAACATTGGACGCATCTGACTACTTGGCAAAGAACGCTGAAAAGCACACCCAGGGCGGAAGCACAAAGACAGGTTCCTCCGAGTACTTTGCAACATTCTGTGCAGTTCTTCCCACCTGCCAGTTCTATCCCCTGCAGAAAGCAGAGTGGATGGATGTTCGCAATGGTGTTATTGATGTGGAGCAGAAGGTTTGCCAGGGACTGGTTTCTGCCAAGGATGCATTGGATGCATTGCAGGCTCAGGTGACTGGTAAATAAGTTTCTGTAAGAAACTTTTATCAATACTGATTTATTGCAGGGCCTGGATTAGATTCAGGCCCTTTTTTTAACATACGAATTCTTTCAAAATGTTTTCGTATCCGCTATTTAGCTAGGAGGAATCAGCGAATGAAGGTAACCTCTCAAACACTGCAATCAATGCGAAAAGTGGAGCCATACGTATGGCTTTTACCAAGTATCTTGATGATGGGTGTTATGATTTTGATTCCCATTGTCACCGTATTTCAATCATCCTTTTCTGAAATCAGTAAGGCTGGTGTAAATCGTGGCTGGAATGGTATTACAAACTATATTAGCATCTTCAATAATCCCACTTTTTGGCATACGTTAAAAAATACCCTTGTGTGGACTGTTGTGGTTGTTGGCCTTTCCACTGTCATCGGCTTTACCTTGGCCATGATATTGAATGTTCAGTTCAAGGGACGTAAAATTGCCCGTGCCGTTATCGTATTCCCTTGGGCAACTGCGTTGATTATTCAGGCCGTTGTGTGGAAGTACATCATCAACCCCGAATATGGAGCCTTGAACACCTTGTTGTATAATTTAGGTTTTATCGATAGTTATGTAAACTGGACTGCAACTCCCGCTGCATTTTTTGCCTGGGAATGTTGGGTTGGTATCTTTGTTACCATCCCCTTCGTTACCTTCTGCGTGTTGTCTGGCCTACAGAGTATTGATGGTGCCTTGTACGAGGCTGCTGATGTAGACGGAATTGGTTTCTGGGGCAAGCTGTTTAGAATTACCCTTCCATTGGTAATGCCTAGTTTATCTGTTTCCACCGTATTGAACATTATCTACGTCTTCAACTCTTTCCCCATTATTTGGACAATCTCTAAGGGAGACCCTGCGGATCAGACTCATACCTTGGTAACATATTTGTATGACTTGTCCTTCAGTTCTGGTAAGTTTGGAGAGGCTGCTGCTGTTTCTGTAATCGGATTTGTGGTTCTTACAATTTGTGCAAGTATTTACATGATCATTTCTTTAAAGGGTGAGCAGGAGGGCTAAGTATGAAAGGAAAAGAATTTAAGCTAACTCGTGTACTGCTTTATATCGGAATTGTCATAACTTGTATAGTGATTTTATATCCCTACTTCATTATGATTATTACTGCTTCCAAGTCCAATACCGAAATGTACGATACCCGTGGTGGTATCTTGCCCAAGGTTTGGGAATTAGGCACCTTTATAAAGGTTTGGTCGGAAGCTCCCATCATTCGGTACTTGGGAAATTCGATTTTGGTGGCAGGTGGAGCCTCTCTTTTGGCCATCATCTGTGGAATTCCTGCTGCCTATGCCCTGTCTCGCATGGACTTCAAGGGCAAGAGCTTCTTCATGGGTATGGTTATCATGAGTCAGATGTTCTCACCAGTAGTTTTGTTGGTAGGTATCTATCGCATGATGGTGAACATGAACCTGAACAACAGTATTCTGGGACTTATCCTGCTGAATGCTGCCTTTAACCAAGCCTTTGTCATCTGGCTGTTGCGGGGTACCTTCACTTCAATTTCTTCTGAAATGGAGCAGGCTGCCAAGATTGACGGCTGCGGAACAGTGCAGGCCCTGATTCGTATTTTGTTGCCAACTGCGGCTCCTGGTATTGTAACAACCCTTATCTTCGTTTTCATCAACTCCTGGAACGAGTACACCATCGCCCTGACTCTGATTTCTTCGGACATCTTCAAGCCCATCACCGTGGGAATCAATGTCTTCTATGGATTCAACTTCATCAAGTGGCAGTATCTGTTTGCAACTTCAGTCTTTGCAACTATTCCAGTAATTGTCCTCTTCTTGTGCATTGAAAAGCACCTGGTAAGTGGCTTGACTGCGGGTGGTGTAAAGGGCTAGAGCTGTAGAGGAAGCTTATTAGTACAGGAGGATTTATGTCTACAAAACCGATTGTTGCAATAACCATGGGTGATCCGGCTGGTATTGGTCCAGAGATTGTTGTCCGTGCTTTGGCAGACCCTCTTGTACAGCAAGCTGCCTTTTGTCATGTAGTGGGAAGCCGTTCCGTGCTGGAGGATGCCTGCAAAGGGTGCGGTTTGCCCGCTACCATCCTTGAGTCCCAATGGGCTTGCGTGGAGGATGTAGGAAGCGTTGAGGCTGGAAGCTATCACTATGGAGAGATTTCTGCTGAATGTGGTGTTGCATCCTTTGAATATATAAAAAAAGCCATTGAGTTGGCTCTGGCTGGAAAGGTTCAGGCGGTGGCAACAGCTCCCATCAACAAGGAATCTCTGCGTGCAGGCTCCATTCCCTTTATCGGTCACACGGAGATTTTTGGCGAGCTGACCAATACTCCTGATCCCCTCACCTTGTTTGAGGTACGGAACCTGCGGGTATTTTTCCTGACCCGCCACGTGTCCTTGAAAAAAGCCTGTGAGCTTGTCACTAAGGAACGAATCATTGATTATGTCATCCGTTGTACCCAAGCCTTGGGACAGCTCGGCATAACGGAAGGTGCAATGGCTATTGCAGGATTGAATCCCCATTCTGGAGAGCATGGTCTGTTCGGACGGGAAGAGGTGGAGGCTATAGCTCCAGCGGTGGACGCCCTGCAAAAGGCTGGATACCAAGTGGTGGGTCCTGTAAGTGCGGATTCTGTCTTTCACCTGGCCTTGCAGGGGCGGTTCAATAGCGTTCTTTCCCTGTACCACGACCAGGGACACATTGCCACAAAAACCTATGACTTTGAGCGAACCATTTCCATTACCTGTGGAATGCCGATTTTGCGGACATCTGTTGACCACGGCACCGCCTTTGACATTGCCGGCAAGGGAGATGCATCTGCTGTCAGCATGATTGAGGCCATCTGTGTGGCGGCAAAATATGCACCTTTCTGGAAGGCTTTATAGGGCTTTTGATTTGTGCAGGCCGGCTGTTCATTCTGAATATCCTGCGGACATTCATTGTCAATTGATTTTGAAAAAAGGAGAGGACATCATAATCCTCTCCTTTGGTTTATATAACGGTTATTTTTTTACTCGTACAGGACCTTTGTCCACTCCGTTTGTAATCCATTCCACGTTGGTTCGGAAGAAATAAATCTGTCCACTTCCCCATGATGAACCATGTTCTACTAGAACTCCAATGCTACCGTCATTAAGAAAGTTAAATGATGAATAGGCTGATTGTCCCTCATACCAGAGCCTTCCCTGCCAAGTTTTTCCGTTGTCATAGCTGATAAAGAAGGCAGGATAACCTGGGCCACCAGCTGGAGCTCGATTGATTTGTTGACCATTAACACCAAGTATTTTGTCCATACCATTGTTCCCGCTGTATGGTTGTATATCAAAAGCGCAAAGTAAGCGATCCTGGTCCCACCCTGCAGTCTTACTGGTGTAGTACATAAGGTCCCCATTACTGGCGGAGGAAGGAAGTTGGGGGTCTACAACACCAGGAGTCCAGGTTTTCCCCTGATCATGCGAATAAGACACTACTCTTTGATAAGGTGCTTCCATAACACCGCTGGGGCGAATCTGCATATATAGACGACCGTCGCTAAGTTCTGTAATCTTAGCCTCGTCACCATATCCAGTATATCCCGCATTGGCTGGACCATTGTCGGTGGGACTGTTGTCGGAAAGCTGCCAGGTGTAGCCACCGTCGTCAGAAAAGAGTGCGTAGTTGACACATTGTCCTTTCGGTGTTGAACTGCCCGTCTGGGAGGATGTTCGCATTGCAATGCTGAACATAAGCCTTCCGCTAGAAAGCTGGATGCCATTGCCACTGGCTACAAATCCAGCTCCCCAATTCTTTCTTACAGAGTCTGGACAATTCTCTCCAAAAAGAAAATGGGTGATATCCACTGGAGTTTCCCAGGTACGCCCTTCATCCGTGCTGCGTACTACCCAAATATGAGAGGAATCTTCAGGTGTTCCGTACCATAAACCATGTTGCCCGACTACAAGGGCTAGAATGTGTTTTGTGTTCTTGTCATATACAACACCTGCATCACCGTAGCTTGTTTTGAGTCCGCTAGTTTGCGGTGTCACTCGTACCGGATCTTTCCAGGTGCTCCCATTATCTTCACTGCGTTTGCACCAAACCTCTACCTTTGTTGTATCGTTATGACCTATGTCTCCACTACCCTCATAGCGTCTATCTGCAAAGGCGAGGAGTGTTCCGCTTGGTAAAACCAATAAGGTTGGAATACGGGAATTAGAGCTGCTATAAGTGCCAGTCTCATTCTTGTCAAAGACCAAAGTTTGATTTGGTGTTGGGACAAGTTGCTGGCCAGTGGTATAAGTTATCTCACCTTGGTATCCAATTTTTGTATTCCAAATGGCATTCAGAACATCGTTGGAGCTGATGGGTACACCTTCTGTTACTTTAGTACCATCTTTCTGCCATCCACCAAACTCCGCTACTTGTCCGTCAGGCAAGGTGTAATTGTCCAAGGGAGGCAACATGTCATTGGTGTATGTTAGATTGGAAACTCCCGTTTCTGGATCAATGACACGTGAGATTTGTTCTGGTGCTGTGCCATAAATCGTCTGATAGGTAACGTGTATTTTACTTCCCGCCTTATATCCAAGGGGAAGCTGGTCGCAGCCAATTAGTCCAAGGAGGACTGCCATTGTAAATAAACTGATACTGAGTCGTCTCATGGGTAATCTCCTTACAAGCTTATATTCAGTGACAGCATCACCAGACTATGGGTTAGAATGGTGTTTGCCGTTAGATTGCTGATGCTCCTACGGCTAATATCTAAGGCCAGTGCTGTATCCAAAACAACGGTGGGTGCAATATGGAGGGTGAGACCTGTGGCAAATTTTCCCAAAGGTGTGTCAAAGGTGATGTCTGTTTTTTCCGCCGTTTTTGCCGTACCTATGGGAGAGCTCAAAGTTTCCTTTACAACAGTCTTCATGTCTGTTCTGGAAAAGGTGAAAGGCTCGAATTCAACACCAGCGTTAAACACCAGCTTTGCAGGCATTACGTCCCACTGTAAACCGAACTTAAATAAGGGAACAAGAGAGAGGCTATTGATTGTTGTTTCGTATACCCTGTTATCACCGTCACCTGTTTTTAGAGGAGTTCCACCATTGATGGTTGTTACAGTTTCAGTTCCTCCAACTGGCTTCCATCCAGTATTGGTGTCATAAATCATTCGGTCAGGAAATATTTGATTTGAAAATTCGGTACTTAGACGAAACTGCCAGCCCAACCGTACCCGCTCTGTTATTGGAAGCTTCTGGGTGTACCGCAGGATTGCAAGATGGCCTTGTTTTTGCTCTGCCTTGATTTCAGTAACGGTTGTTCCCGCTGTATCTTCCTTGGTAAAGGTTGTGTTCTGGGCAAAGGAACCTGAAAAATCATATTGCACACCTACAGAGTGGCTTACAGCCCCCCAAGGCGGCAGGTCTGTATCTACCTGAACTGAGGCAAGGGGAAGGTATGTCAACTGCTTTTGCTCAAGAGAGTTCTCTTTTTCATCTGATGTTGTATACTTTGCATAGCCATCGTTTTGGGCAATGCCTAAATCCAGCTGGATTGCAGGAGATATGGTAAAGTCTCCCAGAGGAATGGAAATCTTATAGCCGAGGCTGGGAGTGTAGGTTAGGCTGTTTTTATAACCCCGCTCATAGGTATTGTCATAGTCGCTGCGTTGGGTAAAGCTGTTATTTGCAAAGGTGTATTCACCTGTCTCGTATTTACCCCCTAAGATAAATCCCACATGAAAACCCATGGGAAAAGGCATGTTGGCAAGGTGGACGGTAGTTTTAAGACTATTGGATGGTTCTGATTTACCTACGTAGCCGTGTGTTGTTGCTGTTCCTAATGTATTGAGAGGATCATCCACATCACTGGAAGTGTTATTCCAAAAGTTTCCGCTGTATTCAAATCCAACCCAGACATCAGAAAAACGAGTGGCAGCACCTATATTGATGGAATCAGTGGCATAGTTGCCATATACAAAAACATTATTAAACTCAATGGAGCTCATACCAGTTTTACTTGAAACGGTATCCTGATCTGTTCCATACATCCCTGCTGTCGCCTTGTTGGTAGGGGAGGCAGCCACAGCAGCTCCCAGAAACAAGGCTGGAACCAAGAGAAGGGCTAGAATTCGTTTATACCCCCCCCCTCCATATGTCCATTGGGGTGGTTCAACATACAATTAAAGAATTTGATGCTTGTTCTTTCCATAATATATCCTCCAAAAAATTGAATGCAATAAAAGTTGTATACTAGAATAGTATTTCATTAAAATGTCTATTTGTCAAATTTTTTTTTTAGGAAAATGTTTTTTTTTTAGAAATATGCTAGACTCACATAATGGGGGTTGTATGGAGCTTTTGCAGCAGGGTCTTGTAGCTTTGGATTTTTCTCAGGAAGAAATTCCTCCTGTTCAGGAAAAATTGGAAGGATATATTCGTGAATTGATGCTGTTTAATTCCGCCTACGATTTGGTGGGAGCTGATAACAAAGAGCAAATTGTAGTGAATCATATTCTGGATAGTCTTTCTGCCTGGAAATACATTCATGAGCTGGCTCTAGAACGACAGACTGGGGGGCAACAGGTACAAATTGCGGATATTGGTTCTGGTGGTGGTTTGCCTGGTATTCCTCTTGCCATTGCTTTGCCTCAGTTTCAATTTGTACTGGTGGAGCGGATGAGCAAGCGTTGCGCCTTTTTGGAAAATTGTGCCGCCGTCCTTGCCTTGCGTAATGTGCGGGTGGAAAATCTTCAGGCAGAGCAGGTGGAGGAAGGTTCCTTTGATGTGGCTACCTTTCGGGCCTTTCGTCCACTGGATAAGAAGATGATTCGTACCTTGCTGCGGACAATCAAGGTGAATGGAATTTTAGCAGCCTATAAGGCAAAGCTAGAAAGCATTGAGTCTGAAATGGCTGCAATTTCTTCTATTGTATCCGATTATACAATAAAACCGTTGGAGGTTCCCTTTTTGGAAGACCACCAACGGCATTTAGTACTTATTCGTGCCGAGGGTTGGTGATTCAGCATTCGTAGTCACATTACATTGTATCAACTTTTTTCAGACGCTTAATCAACTCAGCCTTATCTACCAAGTCTATGGGGCGACCTTCGATGTATTTTTTTGCCTCTTCAGAAAAAGCGCCTGCAGTGAGACAAATTCCGTGCCCCGCCCGTGCATCCTTGATTCGTCCGTGGAAATCCCGAATATGAAGCTCACCAATAGAACCGGAGGTGCGGTAAAAACGGAAGATTACCGTGTCTTCCCACTTCGTTGTCTCAACCTCGGTCAGCACCTCGGTGTTGTCGTTTGTTACGTTAATGTCCAGAATACGGACAACAGCCCTGCCGTAGAATGTTTCTACCAGCTTGCGACACAGGGCTACAAAGTCGCTGTTTCCAGCAGTAAGATAGATTTGTAGATTCTTGTTCTGCTTTAATTCTGTGTATCGGGTAATCAAGGAATTTACATCACGATAGGCTGGATTAATAACCTGTACTTCCCGCAACATGGAAAGACCTGAATCCACCGCACCGTCCTGGAGATAACAGCCTGCCAATCGATATTTAATTTCCAGCAAAATATCTTGGGGAACGTTGACATGACGCAGGGCAATTTCAAAATCTTGGATTGCCTTGTCTAGAGCACCACCATTCATGTGCATGATACCAGCGGAAAGGCAGGATCTGGCTCCAAAATCTGGGTCTGCCCGTAGGTGCATAAATACTTTGAGAGCTTTGTCTCCAAAGCCTGTTTGTTGCATAGCATCTGCCATAGAGAACAAAACAACCTTTCCCTCCGGGTTTTCCTCCAAGGCACGCTTTAGGTAAGGTAGGGAATCTCTGTAGCGTTTCAGATTATAAAAAGACAAGCCAATGGCTTCGTTCAAGCCAGGAGCCTCCTGCCCAAAGGTAGAAGCCTTCCGCAAATAAGGAATTGCCTTGTCATAGGCATTTGTCTGGTAAAATGCTTGGCCAAGGTAGTAATTTGCTTCAAAATTATTGTTGTTAATTTTAATAGCTGAGAGCAATCCCTTCATGGCATCTTCTGGCTTTTTTAGGTTCAAGGCGGTAACTCCTTGTCGCAGAGCAACTTGGAAATAATCGATATCTTTGTTGGTGGATGCGAGGTTCAATAATTGTTCCAGTAAGGGAAGGGTCTTTTCCCAATTGTGCTCCTGATAGTACAGGTTCGATAATTCTGTTAGAGCGGGAACGTTGTGGGGATTTTGGGATAATTTTTTTGTAGCATCTTTGATAATGACAGAACGTTTTCGTGTTTTAGAATTATTCTTTTTATTTTTTTTGCCAGAACTAGAAGTAAGAATGACAAGAACAACAAGAATAACTACAACAGCAATGAGAATTGATGAAATATCCATAATATACATTATGACGTTCCTTTGCCAAGGTGTCAAGAAAGAAACTTGACAAGAATGGGTTTCAATAATAACATATATTATATGGGCAAAAAAATCGGCATAAAGCTAGCAGATGGAAGCTTTTATCCTATTATGGAGGATGGAGTTCCCCAAAAAAAACTGATGGAATTAACCACTGTTCAGGACAATCAGACCACTGCATCCATTGACCTGTACCGTTCCGAGCTGGGAACCATGGAAGATGCAGAATACGTGGACACTCTGGAAATTTCTGAGCTTGTACCTCATCCCGGTGGAGAGGCTAGCATGAGCTTTACCATCCAGCTGGATGAGAATAATATGCTTTCTGCAGAGGTTCTTGATCCTGAATCTGGGAAAACTAGTACAACTAAGGCCGATTTAATAAATCTTCCCTCTGAAAAAAGAAATTCAGTTCCTGATTATACGCTTTCTGAAATTTCTGATGATGATTTTGAAGAGCCCCCTCTGCCAGAGGCTCCTGTAACCTGGTCTGAGGATGCTGATGGCTTTGATGATAGCTTGACAGCTGAGGAGCTGGAAGCTTCAGAATCTAGTTCCTTGGATGTAAATAGCTTTGATATGTCAGACTTTGACCTGGATGGCTTTGCATCTGTTGATGATGCCCATGTGGATGCTCTTCTGGGAGATGATGACACGCTGGCAGCCAATAGTCTTGTGAAGGAGCCCGCCCAGGAAGAGACTCCTTCCTTTGATTTGCCCGATTTTGGGGAGCCCGCAGCCCAAGCGGAAGCTGTGCCTTCCTTCGACTTACCTGATTTTGGGGAGCCCGCAGCCCAAGAGGAAACTGTGACTTCCTTTGATTTGCCTGATTTTGGGGAGCCCGCAGCCCAAGAGGAAACTGTGCCTTCCTTTGATTTGCCTGATTTTGGGGAGCCTACAGCCCAAGAGGAGGTTGTGCCTTCCTTTGATTTGCCTGATTTTGGGGAGCCTGCAGCCCAAGAGAAAACTGTGCCTTCCTTTGATTTGCCTGATTTTGGGGAGCCCGCAGCCCAAGAGGAAACTGTGCCTTCCTTTGATTTGCCTGATTTTGGGGAGCCTGCAGCCCAAGAGGAGGCTGTGCCTTCCTTCGACTTGCCCGATTTTGGGGAGCCAGCCACTGGTTTTGCATCCTTTGATAATAATCAGCAATTTGGCGAGACTGATACTGTGTACGAAGATTCCTTGCCAGATTTTAGCAAATTCGACTTACCTGATTTTGAAGAACCCTTGCGAAATGATTTTTCTTTTGGGGAAGAATCTTGTTTATTCTCAGAAAATGATTTTAAGGATCCTGCTTTTTATATGAACGAATCAACATCTTCAGCAAACCCCTTTGACTTTAGTGATTTGTATGAGCATAGGGAAGAAGAATTTAAGAAACAAGAAGAGAGAAAACGGAAAAGTGGAATTTCCGTTGTTATTTGTGTTATTTGCGCTTTGATTTGTGTGGGAATATTATTGTTTATTCTCTTTCTGCTTCCTTCAAGGACCGTCAACAAGGTTATATCCTCTGAAAGTAGTATAGCTTCTACTGAAATTCATTCTTCCACAGGGGAAGGCCTCCCGGAGCTAGATGAAACTGCTGCTGTAGAAGATGTCATTGTTATCGTAGAAACACCTTCTGTTACTCCTGCACCACCACCACAGGTGGCAAAAAAAGCTGATGTGGTACGCTATGAGGTAAAATGGGGTGATACCTTGTGGGATATTGCCCAGTCCTATTACAATAATCCATGGTTATACCAGCGGATTGCTTCGGCAAACAATATCAAGAATCCAGATTATATTATTGCTGGAACCATTCTTGTTATTCCACCACAGTAAGTTGCCCATGAAGCAGAAGGGTAATCTTCTTCTCATCGTCTTGTTCGCCTTATTGCTGGCCGTGACAGGTTGTACCGATACCAAGGCTCTGTCACCCCAGAAGCAATTTGGAGATAATGCCTATTATTTTATGGGATTAAAGTATCTGCAAGAGGGAGCAAAGGAAGAGGCTCTTGGTCAATTAAAAAAGGGAGTAAAAAAATCTGATGATTTTTTTGCAGAAAAATGTCTGAAAGTGCTTTGTCAGCTGGCATCAGAAAATGAACGAAAGGTTCTTGCCCAGGAGCTGGCAAAAAAATTTCCTAGTCACGCTACGCAATTACAATTGGCTCAAATATTGTATGATGCGGGGGAATATGGACAAATTGTTTCTATCACGAGAAATGATTCTGGGGCTGAAGCTACAGAAAAGCCTGCCGAGTTAATTTATTTGCGGCTTTTGGCCTTGGAACAGGACGGAAAGCAGGGCTTTGCAGGGGAGATTGAGGATTGGTTTTTCTTTTCACCCATCACATCCTTTCACAAAAAATATTTTGACGCTCGCAAGGATACCTTTCTTTCCTCCGCATTCTCAGAAGAAGTGCTGCGATGCATAAAAATTCGGATTGCTGTGTACCAGCGGGATTATGGCCAAGCATTGGCTCTCTTGACAGAAGTGCTGGAGGCTCAGGAAAACCCAGGTCAATGGCTGGTGCAGCAGCCGGCGGAAATGCTTTCTGACATTGGCAAAACCTTTTTGTATGGAAATTACCGATTAACGGATGCAGCTCAGTTTCTGGATAAGGCTATTGATGAGATTCAGTCGGAAAGCCCTGGTTTTGTGGCCTTTTACCTGAATTTTTACGCTGGTCGATTGTATGACAAGGGGCTTGGCACTGGAAATAAAAAGGCTTTGGAAAAGTTCTTGGTGGCTATGGAGGTGGCAGACAGTCCTGCAAAATACGACAATGCCCTGTGGTATTATTTTTCTACCCAGCTTAAAATCTCGCCCTCAGAAGCAGAAGCTGCCTTGAAGGAGTATGTCCACACCATTCACGACGCCACCTATTACAGCGACTTTTTTGAAACACTGATTTTACGATATTTTACCGAGGGAAATTGGAGTGGTGTCCTGAAAAGTCTGATTTTGATTAAAGACTATGCCACCCAAGAGATGGTTTCTCAGTATGCTTATCTTGCCGGCCGCCTTGTTCAGCTGGGCTTGGTGGATTTGAAGAAATTTGCTGTAGCCGACCTGCAAATCATTATCGATAGCAAGATTAATCTGGCACAAGACGGGAGTGAAGGGGTGGCCGGAGCTGAAACGGCTTCTAAGTCGGGAGAAGAAGAAATCACCCTGCAAGATGCAGTTGCAGCAGGACTTTTTTCTATGGCCTATGGTGCTGGAGGAGAGCTATACTACAGGCTTTTGGCTGCCATGCAGCTGGAATTGTCTCCTGCAGTGGTGCGCCAAAGCTTGTATCAAACCAAGGTGCTGGAAAGCTTTGTTCCTGACCAAAACATAGAAGCCTTGTTGGAAGGCCTTATGGCCTTTGACCTGCCTGACTACATTTACGATGTATGGAAGGAAAATGATGAAAAAATCAGTTTGGAGCTGGCCCAGCGAGCTGCATCCTTCCTTTCCTTGTACGGCACCCATCAGTATGCTGCCCAGGGCTTGCGGCTTATGTCCAATGCAATCTTTCATGCAGACACCCAAACTACACGGGAAATGTACCAGTTGGCCTATCCTCGTCTGTACATCCAAGAAATTGCTACTGCTGCCACAGAATATAATCTTCCAGAATATTTAATTTACGGTCTTATTCGTAGTGAAAGCTTTTTTGATGCAGATGTTTCTTCCCATGCAGGAGCTGTGGGCTTGGCTCAGCTTATGCCTGCCACTGCTGGAGATATAGCACGGAAGCTTAAAGTTGAGGACTTTGATTTGAGGGATCCTGCCACCAGCGTTACCTTTGGGAGCTTTTATCTTGCAGAATTGATTGGCCGTTTAGATAATTCTATCATAGATGCCCTGTATTCTTACAACGGGGGAATTACCAATGTACGCAAATGGAAGCGAATGTTCCCAGATTTGCCTGCGGATCTGACCTTGGAATTAATTCCCTTCACTGAAACACGGAATTACGGCAAAAAGATTGTGGCTGCCTCTGCAGTGTATGGAGATTTGTATTTTGAAATTCCCCATCAAGCTGTGGTAGAAAAGATTTTGTTTGGCGAATAGAGTGAAATCAGGTACTTTTCCAATTAAAAATTTAGTAATACTTAAGTCCTTGTACTTTTTAGAAAAAAAGAGTATTATTTCTCGTTAAATTTTTCTCCAATTTTGTTGTGGGGGTGTACATGTATAAAATCATCGAAAAACAGCAGCTTTCTGCAGACGTTTTTTTTATGAGGGTAATGGCTCCTGATATTGCCAGAAATCGTAAGGCTGGCCAGTTTGTGCTGGTGCAGTTGGACTTGGAGTTTGGGGAGCGGGTTCCCCTGACCATTGCAGATGCAAATGCCGAAGAGGGCTGGATTGCCCTGGTTTTTCAGACGGTAGGTGCCACCACCTTAAAGCTTTCTCGGTTAAACGAGGGTGAAGAAATTGCCGCAATCCTTGGTCCTCTGGGCAATCCCACCCACATTGAGAAGGTGGGAACTGTTGTTTGTGTTGGTGGAGGAATCGGAGTTGCCCCATTGTATCCCATTGCCCAAGCGTACAAGGCAGCTGGCAACAAGCTGATTGTCATTATGGGGGCACGCAACAAGGAATTGTTGATTTTTGAGGACAAGATGCGGGCCATTGCCGACGAGCTGGTGATTATGACCGACGATGGTTCAGCTGGAAGGAAGGGGCTTGTTACCGAGCCACTGAAGGAATATTGTGAGCAAAATCCCAAGCCAGATGAAGCTGTGGCCATTGGACCACCCATCATGATGAAATTCTGTGCTGCCACCACCAAGCCCTACGACGTGCATACTGTCGTCTCCCTGAACACTATCATGATTGATGGTACGGGAATGTGCGGTTGCTGCCGTGTCACTGTGGACGGCAAGACCCAGTTCGTCTGTGTAGACGGCCCTGAATTTGATGGTCACTTGGTGGATTTTGACAACATGATGTTGAGAATGCGCTCCTTTAAGGGACGTGAGCAGGATGATATGCACAAGTGCCGCATGGAAGCCCAGGCAGAAGCCATTGCCGCAGGAGGTGGAAAATGAGTTACGTAAAACCAGAGGAGCTTTCTAAAATTGCTGTGGCAGAGCTTGAAGCTATCAACAAGAAGCTGGAGGCAGGCCCCCTTTCCACCAAGGATAGAATGGCTATTCCTCAGCAGGATATGCCAGTGTTGGAGCCCCTGCAGCGTGCCCACTTGATGGACGAGGTAGCCATTGGCTACACCAAGGAGCAGGCCATTGTCGAGGCTCAGCGATGCTTGCAGTGCAAGAACCAGCCCTGCGTCAACGGTTGTCCGGTGAATGTTCCCATTCCTCAGTTCATTGCAGAAATTGCCAATGGGGATTTCAAAAAAGCTGTGGATATTATTAAGACTACAAACTTATTGCCTGCCATTTGTGGCCGTGTTTGTCCCCAGGAAAAGCAGTGCCAGGAGCAATGCACCGTGGGAAAGGCCCTGAAGGATGTGGAAAAATCTGTGGCCATTGGTCGCTTGGAGCGGTTCGTGGCAGATTACGAGCGAGAAAACAACTTGCAAACCCTGCCAGAGATTGCCCCAGCCACTGGTAAAAAAGTTGCCATCATCGGATCTGGCCCCGCTGGCCTGACTGCCGCCGCTGACGTTCGCCGTGACGGTCACGAGGTGGTGGTGTTTGAAGCCTTCCACAAGTCTGGTGGCGTTATGGTATACGGAATCCCTGAGTTCCGCCTGCCTAAAACCATCGTTTCCCAGGAAATTGAGCAGTTGAAGAAGATGGGCGTTCAGTTTAAGGAAAACTTCTTGGTGGGACGCACAGGTACCTTGATGCAGCTGCTGGAGGAGCAGGGCTTTGACGCCGCCTTTGTGGGAACAGGAGCTGGTTTGCCTAAGTTCTTGAATGTAGAAGGAGAGAATCTCATCGGTGTGCTCAGTGCCAACGAATACCTGACTAGAGCCAACCTGATGCGGGCCTATGACAAGAATGCAGACACTCCCTTGTACGATGCCAAGCACGTGGCCATTGTGGGCGGCGGAAATGTTGCCATGGATGCAGCCCGCACTGCATTCCGCTTGGGAGCAGAGAAGGTTTCCGTCATCTACCGCCGTACCAGAAACGAGATGCCTGCCCGCCGGGAAGAAATTGCCCATGCGGAGGAGGAGGGCGTGGAGTTCCTGTTCCTGGAAAATCCCACTCGGATTTTGGGAGATGAGGATGGCCGCATTCGTGGAGTGGAGGCCCTTTCTTATGAGCTGGGAGAACCAGATGAATCTGGTCGCCGCAGTCCTGTGGCAATTCCCGGTAGTGAGCATGAGATTTCCTGCGATGCCCTGATTGTGGCCCTTGGAAATGATTCCAGCCCCCTGATGATGAAGACTACTCCTGGTCTTGATGTAAACAGAAAGGGAAATATTAAGGCCGACGAAAACTGTGTTACCTCCCTGCCCAAGGTGTGGGCTGGTGGAGACATTGTACAGGGCGCCGCCACGGTTATCCTTGCCATGGGAGATGGTCGCCGTGCCGCTGCCAGCATCAACCAATACTTGAAGCAGGCTTAAGTAAAAGCCTTACTTTGAATACAATCCCCCTGGTCTAGCTTGTGCTGGGCGAGGGGGATTTTTTTGTGGGGTTAGGCTACGGTAACAACTTGGCTTATACTTGAGGTAAAGTAGTTAGTACCTGGTTTTGTTACTATAGAGACTGTGTAGTCTCCAGCTGCTAAATCTTCTGGAATAAGAAGATCTATGATGTTGCTTCCTGCTCTGGAGAATCTTTCCATTTGATTTTTACCATCCTCATTTTCAAGGAATACACCTTGAGCGGTGTCATCAAAATCAAAGGTAAGGTTCCGTCCGTGCAACCGTAGAATCTTTCCCGCAGAAAGAGCTAGTTCATGGCTTTCCTTGGCATTATCTGTTAAAGAACTGAGTCTATACAGTCGTGCTTCGGTTGATGCATCTGGTTGGAGTTGCTTATATTTGAGACCTGCCATTACGGTTTGTTTTGTTACTGTATTGGCTGTAAACCCAAATGAAAGCTGGTGATTACCTTGTCCCAGAACAAAGGAATCTTGAATTCCAGCACAAGTACCACTAACGCTAGGAAACACGTTACCAAAGGGGAACTCTACACTATATCCTTCCGTGAGTTTGTTGGTTACCACCGTGTTCAACACGCTTAGCATACCAGCAAGGTCAGCTTCGGTAAAGCTAGAGTTATAATTGGACATTTCTTGAACTAGTTGCTGTGTAGAAATCTTTTGAGAACAACTGCTTCTAAAGCAGTAACCATCTTTTGTAGGATCCTGTACGAGAGGATTCTTCATTGTTTTAATATTCAGCATGTTAATGCTCTCCTAACTTAAAATTTACGCAGGATTTTATAAAAAGTACCCTGCAACTTCATTTGACACGGAGAGCCTATGTATGATACAATTGTCTAACTTTTTTTGAAGAATCATACACAGGTTCTGACCTAAAGACTCCTTATAGATGTTGGCGCATCTTAGGGAGTTTTTTTATTACAACACATGCATCAGCTCACCTCCTGGTTTTGGTTTTTCATCAAGGAGACAAGGCTCTTACCTGTCATCCTATAATATTCAAGATATTTTCCTACTGGCGTAATTTTTTCGATACACAAAAGTCCGAGAATAGCCACAGAAAAGCAGATTGCCTCGGCTTCTGCATGGGCAGATTGTTGTGTATGACCAAGATAGATATGGGAAAACTCATGGATAGTGATTTCCATCTCGTCTAGGTTGGGGTCTTGGTCATCGTAGGTCACAAGGCAACACCATTGTTTCTGCTGGGGATCATAGTCCCGTAGAGCTAAGCCCCCTAAGCGTATTCCCAGTGCTTCTTTTCTCAATTTTTCTAGGTTTTCTGGAGTGAATTTTGAGTAGGGTTTTATACGTATCCCCATGCTGGTAATCATTTTTTTGTAATCAAAGTCCTGTTCGTAATACTTATACTGGCAGAGCAACTGGCTTGCCATGTCAAGTAATTCAAGGATTCTCCAAGATGGCAACCGATAGGGAGTTGCCATCTGATTTTCTTCAATATTCTGCATCAAACCTCCGTTCTTTTATACTCGTCCATGAGGATCGAGGTCAGCTCTTTTCTTTGATTGGGACTCAAGTCATCCATGCTGGATGCCAAGATGAACCGTAGCTGGTCGTAGCCATACTTGGCCTCGTTTCCAATCAAGTAGTCGCTGGTTGTTCCCAAGATATTTGCCAGGTTAGCAAGTATCTCCGCTTTAGGTATCCTTTGGCTGGTCATGTACCTGCTAAAGGCTGCCTCTGTTATACCACACAAATCGCAGAGTTTCCTCTGGGAGTAGCGTTTTTCCTTCATCAACTCACGGATGCGTTTCTGAAAGATGGTATCAGACATCACTTTCTTCTCCTACTTCTGAATGCAACCTGTACAACACTGTGCAGGTGGATGGAAAGGGAGCAGGCTTTCCAATAACTTATGTATATCAAATGTGAAAATAAAAGTCAATATAATTTTAACCGAAAGTATAATAATTTCTTCCATTTTTTGATACAGCTATGATAACAGGTGGCTATGTTCTTTTGCAAGCTTATAGAATTCTTTGGATAGCTTAATGGAATAATTCTGATAGGCTATTAAAATGTTTCTGATAGCCTTATAGAATTATTCTGATAGGCTATTGGCACGTTTTGGATAGGTTATCAGAAGGATTCTGGTAGGTTAGGGGGATGATTGGGATAAGCTACGGGAAATTGTGATTACATTATTGCCAAATGAGAAAGTTTTGTATTGATATTTACTTTTTAGCTTGATATAGCTATATTAGAAGTATATGGAGGTTACCTTGAAAATTGATAAATCACAGCTCTATTCAAATATCAAATATAAGATTACCGAGAAGAACCTAAAAATTGGAGAGGTAGAAACAAAGGCTGGAATGACAGCGGGCTATCTATCTAAACTACAAAAAGACGAGTCCAAAACAAACAATATCCTAGACTTCATTGTGAATGTAGCAAAATTATTGGATGTTTCAATAGATTCATTGATTCATGTGGATTATGCCTCTCTAACAAATACTGAAAAATACTTTGCAGATTTTATAGACAAGTTAATCAGGGATACTATAGCAGATGAATTGCAATGGGAAAAAGAATCTTTTGAGAGTTTTGATGATTTTCATTACCAAGCCCAACATCCTTTATTTAAGGTTATTGAGTATGAGGATGGTACATATGAACCCAAAAAAATGGGCTATAACTCATTTTTTACACCTGAAGCACAGGTACTATCAGATTGCTTTAATGTACGAATTAAAGAAAAAAGGTTGTATCTCATGAATGTTTCGATTTCGCAATCTGTAAGTGCAAAGGAACTTTATTTTGTTCAGTGGAAGAGTGATTTTGAGTATCCTGAAATAATTAAAATATGTCAGATTGACACGAACTCTCCCTTGAATGAATTAACAGAAGATTTAGTAATGACTGCGAGAGAGTCTTCAACTCATATAAAACTTGAGGATGCGGCAAAAGCGATTATTGATGACTTTATGAGTGGAATTCCGTTTTAAGTGAAAATAAAGGCGGTGCCTTTAAAATAAAAAAAGTGCCTGATAAACTTTGGCCAGTGAACAGGCACTTATGAATAATTAACAAGCATTATGCTCATCTACAGTAATTTAGCAAATGTCTGGAATTCTGTCTATGGGTGAATGCAAAGGAGTATGGGATGCAAATTAAATGCCCTAATTGTGGTGAGTCTATCACCTTGGAACAGAATGCTTATGATGCTATTGCTAATGAGATTCGTAATGAACAGTTTGAACTGGAACTGGAGAAAAGAGCGGCTATTTTAGATCGTCAAAAAATTGCTGAAATTGAAATTGCTCTTGCAAAGGAGCAAGAAGCTTTCGCAAGGAAAGAGGCTGATTATAAAGCTGAACTTGCTGCAGCAAAGGAAAAGATAAACTCCGTAGAACTTGAGCAAACCTCAAGAGTCAATGAAATTGTGACAAAAAAAGAGGCTGAATTTACCATAAAGCTTGCTGAAGCTGAAAAAACTATTGTTTCATTACAAGCAAGGTCGGAGTCTTTGGAAAAAGAAAAAGAGTTAGCGATAAGGGTCGCTATTCAAGAAGAACAGACAAAAGTTCTAAAACTTCAGAGTGATATTGAAATTGCTCATAAAGAACATGCATTGGAGATTTCTTCTTTAAAAACTAGTTATGAAACAGCACTAAAGTTTAAGGATGATCAGATTCAACAGATCAAGGATTTCCGTAAAAAGCAATCAACAAAGATGATTGGTGAAAGTCTTGAGCAATATTGTTCTATATCTTTTGATAGGGTAAGACCTTTGTTTCCTAATGCGACGTTTAGCAAGGATAACGACGCAAGAGAAGGTACGAAGGGGGACTTTATTTATCGTGAAGTTACACAAGATGGAATAGAAGTTCTTTCTATCATGTTTGAAATGAAAAATCAGGATGAAGATACAAGAACAAAGCATAAGAATGAAGAATTCTTTAAGAAACTAGATGACGACAGGAGAAAGAAGGGGTGTGAGTTTGCAATTCTTGTAAGTACATTGGAAGAAGACAATGATTTATACAATGATGGCATTGTGGATATTTCACATGTTGTGCCCAAAGGATTTGTTATACGACCACAATTCTTTATTCCAATCATCCAAATTTTGCGTACAATGGCCTATAAGTCAATTGATGCACAAAGAGAGCTGCTAATCATGAAAAACCAAGAAAGAGATTTGACAAATTTTGAAGATAATCTTGAAGTCTTCAAGAATGGTTTGTCTGTTTCTTTTGAAAGAGCTCGTGAAAATCATAATAAAGCTATTGCAGAAATTAAGGATACTATTAAAAAGTTGGAAAAGACTGTTGAACTTTTGGAACGCTCAAATAACCAGATGGATACTTGTGATAATAAGCTTGAAGACTTTACTGTAAAAAAGATTACAAAGAATGCCCCTTCGGTATTAAAAAAACTTGAGGATTTGCGTTCAAAAAAATCTGGTAATGCATAAGAAATTAGAGGTGAAAAATATTTTGTGAAATCATGATATTTTTCACCTCTACCCCCCAAGTCGTGATATAATCGATTATAATAGACCATGAAGCTTGCTATAATGAGACAGAAGAACAAAACAGATACGATTTTTCTTGCCAAATTCATAAAAGATGAATTCCTTTCGAAGGATAGTGTACAACATATTTGTAAAGCTCTAAGTTATGAAGTTGGAAATATTTGTGTTGTTCATAATGCTCAGATAGGAGAACTCTATAATGTTTGATTTTGGGAATGCTAATGAAGCCCAAATAGAAGCAATAAAAACAACAGAAGGTCCTCTGCTTATTATTGCAGGTCCTGGAACAGGAAAAACTTTTACTCTTGTTCAAAGAGCCATTTATCTTATTCAGGAAAAAGGTGTAAAACCAGAAGAGATAATGATTGCAACTTTTACAAATAAAGCTGCAAAAGAACTTATTACTCGTATTTCAAATGTACTTCTTGAGAAAAATATAAAAGCCAATATTAATGAAATGTATATAGGTACCTTTCATTCAATCTGTATGCGGTTTCTAAAAGAATATCTGGAATATACAGCTTTAAAAAAGAATTATAGAATGCTCGATGCTTTTGATCAAAACTATATGGTTGAAGAGAATATGTATCACTTCGATAATATAGAGAATATTGATTTGATTCTTCCTTCTAAAGGTGGAGTTTGGAAGAAGGCTGAGATTATCTGTGAATATATAAATAAATTGCAGGAAGAATTTATTACAGCAGAGCAATTATTAGAGTCTGAAAATGAAACTTATCGGGTTCTTGGACACGTTATGGAGAAGTATGAAAAGCTTCTTGCAGACCAAAATCTTATTGATTTTACAAGGATTCAGACAGAAGCTTATGCCTTATTAGAAAATAATCCAGATATTTTAAAAGAACTACAGGATAAATTGTCTTATTTCATGATTGATGAATATCAAGATACAAACTCTATTCAGGAACTACTTTTAATGCTTCTTTGTAGGTATTCTGATAATGTTTGTGTTGTTGGTGATGATGATCAGGGATTGTACCGTTTTCGCGGAGCAACGATTCGTAATATCCTTGAGTTTCCAGCAAAGTTTGAGTTTGGAAAATGTAAAATAATAAAACTTGTTAAAAATTATCGTTCAAATAAAGATATTGTTGATTTTTATAATAAGTGGATGGTAACTACCAGTGGCAAAAATTTCAAATTCAGCTGGACAGATGGAGAGAAAAGTTTTCGTTATGATAAGCAAATTAAAGCAAACCGTTCAAATATCCCTGATAACAACGCAGTAGTAAAACTCTTAGCAAATGATGTAAATGATTGGTGTGAAAATATTTATAACTTTATAAGAGAACTCCAAGACCAGAAAAAAATTACAGATTTGAATCAGATTGCATTTTTGTTTAAATCTGTAAAAGGAGATAAAGTTGTTGCACTTGCAAATTATTTGGAAAGTCATGGAATCAATGTTTATTCTCCTCGTTCTGAAATGTTCTTTGAAAGAGAAGAGATTAAATTATTCTTTGGATGTATCCTTGCTATGTTCCCTGAATTCTTTCAAAGGATTGAAAATGATGAATGGGAATGGCTTGGAAACTTAAAACATTATTATCTTGGTTGTGTTCAATTCTTCAATGATGTGATTCTTGTAAATAAGAAAGACAATATGGATCTTCTGAAATTTATTACTACTTGTGGCAATCGCCATACAGATTTGAAGAAGAATACGGACTATGCATTTGCAGGGCTTTTCTATCAACTCCTTGAATTTGTTCCATTTAAAAGTTATTTAAGTACTGATATTGATAGTGGTGTTATTGATTTACGGCCAGCAAGGAATCTTGCGGCTTTATCTCGGTTACTTACAAAATTCGAATATCTACACAGAGTAGAAGTTTTTACTGAAAAAAATCTTGATAAGATTCTTAAAGATTTTTTTATAAAGTACATTCGATTTTTGTTTACAGGTGGTATTGGTGAATATGAAGATGATTCAGAATATGCCCCAAGTGGCTGTGTTTCTTTTCTGACTATTCATCAATCAAAAGGAATAGAGTTTCCAATTGTTATAGTTGGTTCTCTTGCTTCAAGTTGTAAAGACAATGAAAATGCTTTAGTAACAGAAATTGTTGAGAAGTTTACTGGTCGAACAGCGTATGAACCAAAAGATGAGATTAAATATTTTGATTTCTGGCGGTTGTATTACACTGCATTCTCTAGAGCAGAAAGTCTTCTTGTTTTAACAAACTATAAAAAACCGAATAAATATTTCTTAGATCATACTGCTAAACTTGAATCTTATGATTCAGAGGAATTTGATGTAACTAAATTTGATTTTGAAAAGATAAAAGATGTAAATATAAAAGACACTTTTTCTTTTACAAGCCATATTCTTTTGTATAAGAATTGTCCTATGCAGTATAAGTTTTATAAAGAACTGGAATTTTCTCCAGTTCGTGTGGGTTCAACTTTATATGGACAACTTGTACATGAAACAATAGAAGATATTCATAAAGCAGCAATAAAGAATGAGTCAGATACAATTACACCAGAGAATATTGCTCTTTGGTTTGATACTAATTACGATACACTTTCAAAAAATCAACATTCATATCTTGCAGCACCCCAAAAAACAGCAGCTTTGAATAGTGTTCTCCGTTATGCAGAACGAAATAGCAATAACTGGGATATAATTCAAGAGGCAGAAGTGCCTGTAAGTCTTGTAAAAGAGCATTATATTCTTGAAGGAAAAATAGACCTTATAAAAGGTGATTGCAATACGGTAGAAATTATTGACTTTAAAGGTCAAAAGAAACCAGATGTGAATTCTTCTGATTTGGAGATAAAGTCACAGATACAGCAATATAAGAATCAATTGGAAGTATATGCTCATCTTGTGGAACAAAAGCATGGTGTAAAGGTTAGTAAAATGCATTTGTATTACACTGAAGAAGAAAACGGTGTTCCACAAATTACATTTGAAAATAACAGAGTTGATGTACAACAAACAATAAATGAGTTTGAGAAAATAGTACATTCAATTCAAAACAAAGATTTTAATCATAGATGTAAGAACCAGAAAATATGCAATGAATGTGATATGCGTTTTTACTGCAAAAAATAGATAAGGAGCTATTGATAATGCCAGAAGAAATTAAGCCACGTGAACTTTTTGAATTTGACGCAACAAAACCAATAAAAGGTTTTCCAGAGATTTGGTGGAAGGGAAAGCGCCCTTATACTTCGACACAGTATTTCCCCGCTCAGAAGAAAGAACGCTATGGTTCAAGTAAAGAGTTTGTAGATAAAGATGGAAAAGTAAAAGATTGGATTAACAAAATCTTCTGGGGTGACAATATTCAAGTAATGAGTCATCTTCTTAAAGAATTCCGCGGAAAAGTTGATTTGATTTATATTGACCCTCCGTTTGATAGTAAGGCTGATTATAAAAAAACTGTAAAACTTAAAGGTAAAACCATCAAAAATGATAATAATTCATTTGAACAGAAACAATATGGAGATATTTGGTCTAATGATGAATATCTTCAATTCATGTACGAACGTTTGATTCTTTGTCGAGAATTACTATCTGAAAAGGGAACTATTTATTTACATTGTGATTGGCATCGCAATCAACATTTACGAATGATAATGGATGAAATTTTTGGTCCAAATAATTTAAATAATGAAATCATTTGGTGTTATACCGGGGCTTCTCAGACAAAATCAAAATTTATACAAAAACATGATTATATTATGGCTTATTTGAAAGGAAATGAGCATTTTTTTAATTGGCAAGATGTTTTAATACCTTACTCTGAAGAAACTGTAGCTAGAACTAATAGAGGTGCTGGTGATTCAGGTCTTTATGGAGAGAACAATGCAGAAGAAAAACATAAAAATAGATTGTCAAAAGGCGGAAAAATACCTGAAGATTGGTGGATTGATATAAATCGAATTCAAGGAAATGGATTGGAAAAAGAAAACTATCCTACACAAAAGCCAGAAGCTCTGCTTGAAAGAATAATAAAGGCTTCTTCAAATCCAGGTGATATTGTTTTCGACTGCTTTATGGGTTCAGGAACAACACAAGCTGTAGCAATGAAACTAGGCCGTCGCTTTATTGGTGCCGATATCAATCTTGGTGCCATTCAAACAACAACAAAGCGACTCTGTGGTATTCAGAAAGAAATAGAATCTTCTCTTGATATAGATGACAAGTTTACAGGGTTTGAAGTTTATAATGTTAATAACTACGACTTCTTCCAGAATCCTGTGCAAGCAAAAGAGCTTCTTATTGAAGCACTTCAGATGCAGAAGTTTGATAGTGGCTCTATTTTTGATGGTGAAAAAGATGGATACAAAGTAAAAATTCTCCCTGTAAATCGTATTGCTACCAAGGCAGATTTGGAAGAATTAAAATCAAATTTACCGTTCAAAACATATGTGAAACGCAAGGAAGAAGAGCCAAATGAACCTGTCGATAAAATCATGCTTGTTTGTATGGGGCATGAACCAGATCTTGCAGCAAGTTTCCAGTTTGAACTTTCCAACTGGAAATTTGATATTCAAATTTATGATATTCTTTTACCAGAAAATAAGTCCCCGTTGCTCCTAAAGCGTGATTCAGAAGCATTCATTAAAAAAGAAGGAAACAAACTTGTTATTAAGAGTTTCTATCCAATGAATCTCATGCAGAAACTTTCTCTTGAACGCGAAAAAGTAGATAACTGGAAGCAATTGACAGAATCAGTAATGATTGACTGGAATTATGACGGTGCAGTAATGGAACCGACTGTAATGGATGTTCCTGAAAAAGATGGCCTTGTATCTGGTGTTTATGAAATTCCTTCAAATGCCGGAAGAATTATGGTTAAGATAACAGACCTTTTGTCTGAAAGTCTTGAAGTAGAAGTTGAGGTTGAATAAATATGACTAAAGATAAAAATAGTTTTGATCAGGTCTTAGCCTTTGATCGCCAATTATGGCATTTTTACACTTGCAACCGAAGGAAAATTCGTAGCCGATATAATGAGAGAACAAAGGCCTTTCTAGACTACAACGATAAAGAAAATCGAGGTGATGCATATTTGAGAAAACCTCAATTTGAAGCTCTTGAAATGTATGTTTTTATCAAAGAGTTTTTGGACAATAAACAAATTAAAGATATCTTTGATGATTGGGCAAATAAACGAGGAGACTTTTCTGACCGCTCATTTTATTCTGTTAATAAAAATGGTCAGCTAGATCTGCTTGCCGATGTAACCAAAGAACAGACAAGAATTACTCTAAAGCAAATGGAAAATGTTTTAGAGTCATATCCGAATTATATCTATGCACTTGCTATGGGATTAGGGAAAACTACTCTAATGGCAACTTGTATTTTTTATGAGTTTTATTTAGCAAATAAATATCAAAAAGAGAAAAAGTATTGTCATAATGTACTTGTATTTGCTCCTGATAAAACAGTCCTTCAGTCACTAAAAGAAATCATTACAATCGACAAATCTTTGATTGTTCCTAAAGAAGCTGCAGAAGTTCTTGATGCAAATATCAAAGTTCATTATCTGGATGATACAAGTACAAGTTTAAATACACTTCGTAATTCAGACTTTAATATCATTATTTCTAATACTGATAAAATCATTGTAAAGAAAAGAAAAAAAGCACTTTTAGCAGGAGAAAAATTGAAGAAAATGCCAAGCCTTTTGGCAGATCTCTATGGTGATGAAGAATTACGAGAAGGTAATAATTTAATTACAAATTCTCGTTTTGAGAATCTTTGTAAACTTAAACAGCTTGGTATTTACGTTGATGAAGCACACCACTTGTTTGGTGCAAATCTTGAAAAAGCCCTCCATGAAAAGAAAGAAGGTGAAGCATCTACTTCACTTCGCTTGACGATAAATATGATTAATGACAAGTTGATTAAAGATGGTTCATCAATTGTTGCTTGCTATAATTATACTGGTACACCGTATGTGAAGAAAAAAGTTTTACCCGAAGTAGTGTATTCATGCGGTCTTCACGAAGCAATCCGTACAGGTTACTTGAAAGATGCAAATCCACAAGGTTTTGATAATGTAAAAGACAAAGACTTCCTTGTTGCATCAGTTAAACGATTTATGGATACCTATAAAGGTAAAACATACGAAGGACTTCTTCCAAAAATGGCGATTTATGCAGCAACAGTTGAAGAAGCTGTAAATGTTGTAAAACCAATTGTAGAAGAAGCAATTGCGGAATATGGACTCTCTGCAAAAAGTGTAATTGTAAATGTAGGAGATTCAAAATACACAAAAGAAGAAGATATCAACAACTTTAATAATCTTGATATTTTGAATACAGAAGGTTCAAAGAAACAGTTTATAATTCTCTGTGAAAAAGGAACGGAAGGGTGGAATTGTCGTTCGCTTTTTGCTGTCGCTTTGTTCAGAGATTCTTTCTCTAAAGTATTTGTTCTTCAAAGCACGATGCGCTGTCTTCGTTCAATAACTAAAGAACAATATACTGCACAGATTTTTTTATCAAAGAAGAATATGGATATTCTCGACGCAGAACTAAATGCAAACTTTAATATGTCAATCAAGGATTTGAGTAACAATGAAAAAAAAGAAAAGAAGACATACCATGTAAAGGTCAATCCTCCACCACGCTATTTGCCTGTAAAAGTAATTCACCATGAATATTCTTTGTCTGAAAATGAAAAGACAGGAACAATCAATTTTGGTCTTGATAAAATTGATTTATCCAAATACGAATCAAAAATCTACGTTAAGCATGGAATGACAAGTTCTTCCACAGTAAAAGAAGAATCAGCAGATAAATATGTTGAGCGTACAGAATTCAGCTTATTCTCTCTTGTAGGTGAACTTTCTCGTTACATGAATATTTCTTGTGTAAAACTTCAGCAACTTCTTGAAGACGCAGAAGATGGAATTGATCTGATTCTTGAAAAAGTAAATCTGTATAACGATATCATTTATGACATTCTTGTACCAAAGCTATTTCATCATCTTTATAAAATTGATTGTACAAAAACAACTGAAGAAAAAAAGTTGTTGTTCTTAAAGGAGCCTAAGAATTCTGGATATTATGAATTTAAAGCAGATGAGAATTTAGTTGTTTGTGAAAACAATCCTGAATACAAAGCTTATAAAAATAAAAGTTTCCATGCTGATACATATTGTTTTGATTCACAACCAGAAGCAGAGTTGTTTAATCAATACATAAAGAGTAATAAGGTAAAAGAGGTTTACTTTACAGGTATGTTTACAAGTGATCAGAGTGAACTTGGAATCCAGTATGTTGATCCAGAATCTCATCGAGTTCGTCATTACTATCCAGATTTTATTGCAAAGATGGATGATGATTCCTATGAGATCATAGAAGT
Source organism: Treponema sp. (assembly GCA_045586625.1). GTDB lineage: Bacteria > Spirochaetota > Spirochaetia > Treponematales > Treponemataceae > Treponema_F. The sequence continues at coordinate 17,047 of JAZNAS010000001.1, read as the reverse complement.
AAAAGGTGATAACATGCTAGATGACGCTGTTGTAAAAGCTAAGGCAGAGGCCGCAGAAGAGATTGCGGTGGAAAGTTCGATGGTCTACAAAATGTATGCTGGTAGTAAGGTTATGAAGACGGAAGTTCTGGAGAAAAAAAATAAATTAGCATATGATATTGATCCAAATTATGGATTATTGAGTGTTGCAGATTCGAATTCAATACATAGTTCAAAAAAAGAAAAAGACTAGCACACTCTAAATGACAAGTTTTTTCATATTATGTATAATGAATTTTTGAAGGAGATAGATAAAATGGGTATTCAGGATGCTATTGAAAATAGTATAAGCAATAACAAAAAAGTCGATACAAAACAGTGGATTCAGGAATTATTGCAGCAAGGACAGCTTGTTGGTGATTTGTATTCTATAAATTATGAAACAGCTAAGGTTATTGTTCATGATACTTTCAGACATAATGTCGGTGGAATCCCAAGTTTAAGTTTTCTTATAGCTTCACGCCTTGACCCAACAAATTGTGATGATGTTGACTATAAAGATGAAGATACCTCTTTTATACTCCTAAGAGTAATGGATTCGACAACTTTACCACAAGATGTTGAAGCAGAAAGAATTCGTGTTGAAACAGCCCAGAGAGTAAGTGGTGATTCATCTAAAAACTATGATGATAATTCTACAATGGATTACAGAACAAAGAATCTTTTAAGCTTTGCTGGTATTCAGTGTAGAATTATTGGAACTTTTTATCTAGATGAACATGCAGGAAATTCAGAAGGGAAACTCCAGTTACGTTTTGGTAGTGATATTTCTAACTATTATCCGAACCATGGACTTAAAGTTTATAAACCGAATGGAAAAGCCCTCGAAAAAATCATTAACTATATAGACCCTTATACTGAAATTGCTAATATTGAAAAATATGGTTCTGATAACAAAGTTAAGATTGGTAATGTTCGCTATGCCTCAACAAATCGCAGGTTCCAGAACATAGATGATGTTCCAGTGTATATATATCCTGCAGATTTACTTTCTCAGAAAACAGCCTTGTTCGGTATGACTCGTACTGGTAAATCAAATACAACCAAGATTATTGCAAAATCAGTATTTGAGCTTAGAAAAACACCTGATAAGCCATTAAGAATTGGCCAGATCATTTTTGATCCTAATGGTGAATATGCAAATGAAAATGCACAAGATAACAATAACGCATTAAAGAATGTTTGGAAAATGATTCCAGAAGCAAATAAAGAGAATGAGGTTGTTACTTATGGTATTACAAGGCATCCAAACGACCCTGACAGAAAAATGATGCTATTAAATTTCTATTTGGATGAGAATCTTTCTATAGGTAAGGATATCATAAATACAATATTAGCAGCAGACACTTCAAAGTATATTAGTAATTTTGTTCAAGTAAATTTTGATAAGCCGGATGACTACGATTCAAATCATTCTGTAAAAACCCGTTACAATAGGAAAGTACTTGTATACAGAGCTGTACTTGCAAAAGCTGGATTTGCCGTTCCAAAACGCGGATTATACATTACAACAAAGAGTCTCTTTAATAAAGAGTTATTACAAACGATGGCTCAAAGTAATAGCGATAATGCAAATGATTATTTAGTTGCCTCACAAATATTAGGTCAAGAAAATCCTTCTTTGGATCAGTTAGCAATAGCTTTTGAATCATTAAATAAATTTATTGCAGAAAATGATGAATATAAAACTTTTGAAACTGGTTACATCAATAAAAAAGGACATGCCTGGGCTGATGATGATTTAAAAAAGACTCTTGGTATCTTCGATAGACAAAATGGTACAAGACAAATAGGCAAAGCTATTCCGCAACACAGTGCTGATACATCCTCAGACTATGCAGATGATATTTATAAGGATTTAGTTGAAGGAAAACTTGTTATAGTCGACCAATCTTGTGGAGATCCTGAACTGAATAAGTCTTCTGCCTATAGAATTATCACAAAAATCTTTAAGAATAATCAGCAGAAATTTATTAATGGTAATGAGAAGATTCCTGAAATTCTTGTATATGTTGAAGAAGCTCATAATATTTTGCCTGCAGGTAATGACCTTGATATGTCAGACATGTGGGTTCGAACTGCAAAGGAAGGTGCAAAATATAGAATTGGAATGGTATATGCAACTCAGGAAGTTAGCTCAATTCAAAAAAATATTCTGAAGAATACTTCAAATTGGTTTATAAGCCATTTGAATAATACAGATGAAACTCGTGAGCTTTGTAAGTATTATGACTTTGCAGACTTTGAACCATCAATTAGACGTGCACAGGATAAAGGTTTTTTACGTGTAAAAACTCTTAGTAACTTGTTTGTAATTCCTGTACAGATTGATAAGTTCGAATTACCAGCAGACTTGACTAGATAGGACACATTATGAGCTTTGAAGGTGAATTTGCTCATTATGAGCCATTAAGAAGATTATTCTCAAGTAAAAAAGTCGAACAATTTCTCGAAGACTTACAGATTAGAGATATTGCAACAAAGGCCAATGATGTTGTAAGCAACGTTACAAAAAAGCAAGATTTGGATGATACGAACAATACAAAGCCTGATTTAATTCTTGCTATAGATGGTAGTTTTGCAGAGGCCTCGGTAACAAAAGGTTTTCCTAATGCAAATTATGGTTGTCTAACAATTGCTTCTGTTTTAATTGATTTAGCTAAAATTCGTTCATTAGAAAAGGAGAAATTTCCAAATCCTCGGGCTATAAGGGAAACCGAAACTGCTTCAACCTTTGAATCAGTTTTCCCTGGTTGTAATGTATTTACATCAGAAACCGAAGCTCCTAAAGAGTTTCTTAGAAGAAAGATTTATGAAGAGCTAAAAGATACAAGTGCCTTTCCCAACGGCGGAGAAACACTTCTTGATACATACGAATATCTTTTAGATATAAAGGAAAAAAATAAAGGGAATCCTCCCAAATGTCCGATTGAAGGTTATGAAGATGAACCACTTGTTATTCAACATGGGATTTATATACATGTAGCCTCTGGAAAACCATTGTATTCTACAGATGCATTACGATTACATGAATTAATGAATCCTTCTGGTTCAAATGGTGAATTATTTGGACAAATTATGTCAGCTTTTGAAAAGCTTTGGTTTGTAAATATTCTTCGTTCATTTGAAAAAAAAGGTTGGCTAGGAACTTTAAGACGAGTTGCATTCTTTATAGATGGACCATTGGCTGTATTTAGTACACCTTCTTGGTTAGCTAGTTGTATTAGCAAAGAAATCTGCCGAATTAATGAGATTCAGAAAAAGATTAATAATCAAGATATGATAATTTTAGGAATTGAAAAATCAGGAACATTCTGTAATCATTTTCAGGATCTTGATACAAATCGAGAAGGTATAGAAGATATATTCCCAAGAGAATCTGCATTCTTAATTACAGATAATTACATTAAAGAAAATATCATATTTTCTGATAGCCCAAAAATCTATGGTGAAGATACATATTACGGAAGAAAGTTTTTCTATAAAACATCCTCTGGTCAAAGACTTGTTCCCGTTATTGCATCGTATTCAAAGAATGAAAAAAACTTACTAACTGCTGAACCCTCTCAGTTTTCTAGATTAAAGGATGTTATGGAATTATTAGATAGCCTTGTTTCGAGTCGATATCCCAATTCTATAACTCCATTGATTTCTGCTCATGCAGAGGCTGCAATTCCATTCAATATGGGCCAGAAACTGTTTGAACAGATCGCAAGACAAATTATTGAAAGAGAGTATTCATAATTATGGAAGAGTTATTAAAATATTACAAAGGACATAGTTCTCCAGGGGCACGTTGGTCAAGATTTGGGCCATATTATGCAATGTTTCCTATTGAGTTTGCATTTGATGTTGTGAACAAATATTCTAAAAAAGGGGATAAAATTATTGATCCATTCTGTGGACGTGGTTCCAGTATTTATGCGGGAAGCGTTTTAGGACGAGAAGGTACAGGTATTGATATTAATCCTCTTGGTTGGCTTTATAGTAATGTAAAACTCCATCCAGCTCGTAAGAATAATGTTCTCATCCGATTAGAAGAAATTTATAATCTCAGAGAAAATTATGCTGAAGAAATTTTGCAATACCACGAATTTTATAGGATGTGCTACTGTGATGAGGTATTAAAATTTTTATTATCTGCAAGAAAAAATTTAGACTGGAAACACAATAATGCAGATAGAACTTTAATGGCATTTATAGCAATTTACCTACATGCAAATATTGGAGAAGGTCTTTCAAATCAAATGAGACTTACAAAATCACTTGGTATGCAATATTCAATTAATTGGTGGCAAAAAAATAATCTCATAACTCCTCCAGAAGTAGATCCGTATAAAGTAATAAAGGAGAAAATTGAATGGAGATATAAATATGGTCTTCCGAAAAGATCTAAGAGCGTAATAAGATTGGGAGATAGTTGTGATATAACAGAGAAACTGATTCAAAAGGAACGTTCTCAATATTCTTTACTTTTTACATCACCACCATACTGTGGTATAACAAATTACTTTATGGATCAATGGTTGCGTTTGTGGTTATTAGGAGGTTCTGCTGAGCCTGAATATCTAAAGGATTCTCACAAAGGTAGATTTAGTAATAAAGAAAAATATATAGAGCTTCTTGAGACAGTTTTTGGAAATTGTGCTGCGTTAATGAAAGAAGATGCAACAATTTATGTGAGAACAGATTCAAGAGAATTTACACTCAACGCAACTATTGATGTACTTAAAAATAAATTTCCAAATCATCATATGGAAGTCTTAAACAAGCCAATTAATGATAATGTTCTTACTCAAACACTCTTGTGTGGAAATACATCTATCAAGCCTGGCGAGACAGATATTCTTTTAAGAAGGTAATCAAGAGAGTCTTATTGTTCATGGTATTCCTGAAGTACAGGTACAAAAAATGAGGGATTTTGCTTTTTATCTTTCCTTAATGGGAAAGAAATATGATATAAAATTGAATCTTGTTGTGAAGAAATAGATTTATCAGGTGTGGGAATTGAACATGGACATTGTATCAATGCAGATTTGATTAATAGAATAAGTCCATTGCAATATGATTTTAAAAAAGATAAATCTCAAAGACAGGCATGTGGTTGTATAGAAAGTAGTGATGTGGGAAGTTACAACACATGTAAAAATATAATGAGCTACTTTGTCAACACAAAAAAATCCACAGGTTTAAGGTGTATAAGTTATACAGCCTGTTTGTATTCCAGTTCATTGCGCTGGAAGGACGAAAGGCAAACGGAATCATCTTCACCACAATGCAGAAATTCGAGGAAGGTGAGGGGGCTTTAAGCGACAGGCGAAATATCATCGTTATGGCAGACGAGGCACATCGTGGACAGTACGGACTGACAGAAAAAATCAGAACAGTAAAAGATAAAGACGGAAAAGTTTTACTTGATGAAAACGGAAATGCCATTGTAAAAACGGCCACTGGAACCGCCCGAATTATCCGTGACAGTCTTCCTAACGCAAGTTATATTGGCTTCACTGGTACTCCCATTTCCCGGGAAGACCGCAGCACTATCGAAGTTTTTGGTGATTACATCGATGTTTACGATATGACACAGGCTGTGCTGGATGGTGCAACACGTCCTGTGTATTACGAAAGTCGTGTTATCAAACTTAAGCTTGATGATAAAATTCTTGCCCAGATTGATGCAGAATACAGTGTGCTGGCCAAAAATGCTGACGAAGAAGTGATTGAAAAGAGTAAGCGTGAGCTTGGCAAGCTGGAAGCAATCCTCGGCCATGAAAAAACAGTCAACTCCCTTGTTGATGATATTCTTGAACATTACGAAAACGAACGCCAGTATCTGTACACTGGAAAGGCAATGATTGTTGCCTATAACCGTGCTATTGCGATGAAGATTTTTAATCGCATCCTGGAATTGAGACCGAGTTGGGCGGGAACAACCTCACAGGTGACAGTGGGCTCAAAGCAGATTGCGGTTCCAAGTGATGATGCACGAATTGCTCTTGTAATGACAGAAAGCAACAAGGATCCAGAAGAATGGCGTGCATTCATTGGAAACAAAACTCGAAGACAGGAGCTGGCAGCCCGCTTCAAAGACAATGACAGCCCGCTAAAAATTGCAATTGATGTTGATATGTGGCTTACTGGTTTTGATGTTCCTTCCCTTGCAACAATGTACGTTTACAAGCCAATGGAAAGCTACAACCTTATGCAGGCAGTTGCCCGTGTAAATCGTGTTTTCAAAGATAAAGAGGGTGGTCTCGTTGTAGATTATGTTGGAATTGCAAGCGCCTTAAAGCAAGCAATGAACGACTACACTGTGCGTGACCGTGAAAATTACGGTGAAATGGATGTTGCCAAATGTGCATATCCCAAGTTTCAGGAAAAGCTAGAAATCTGCCGGAACCTTTTCTTTGGGTATGATTATACACCGTTTTACGAGGGCTCTGATTTACAGCGTGGTATGACAATCAGTGGAGCGGTAAACTTTATTGTTGCTCCGAATAAAGAAGAACAGAAACAGTCATTTATAAAAGAGGCATTGATGCTCAAGCAATCTCTTTCTCTTTGTTCTTCAATGGTAAAGCAGAATATGCGCCTTGAAGCGGCTTTCTTTGAGGCTGTCCGAGTTCTTGTAATGCGGCTTTTGTATAATCCAAGCAACAAGAAATTCTCTCTCAAGGAAATCAATGAACGGATAAACGAGCTGCTGACTCACTCTGTAAAATCAGATGGTGTCATAAACCTTTTCTCTGATGTTGGCGAAAAAGTAAACCTGTTTGATCCGACTTTTCTTGAAAACATCGGAAAGATGAAGGAAAAGAACCTGGCAGTGGAAATGCTCAAAAAGCTGATTGATGACCAAGTAGAAGTGTACAAATGAACAAACCTTGTAAAATCAGAAGCATTCAGTGTATTAATACAGCAGGCATTAAACCGTTATCTAAATGGTATGCTTACCAACGAAGAGGTAATTCAGGAGCTGTTAAAGCTTGCAAAAGAAATGTTCCGTGCAAGTGAAGAAGGAAACAAGCTGGGACTTACAGATGAAGAGCTTGCTTTCTATGATGCTTTGACAAAACCCGAAGCAGTTAAAGACTTCTATTCCAACGAAGAGCTTGTTGCCCTTACAAAAGAACTCACGGAAACGCTTCGTAAAAACAAAACCATCGACTGGCAGAAGAAGGAGTCTGCCCGAGCAAAAATGCGTATGATTGTCAAAAAACTGTTGAAAAAATATAAATATCCGCCAGAAGGCCAAGATGATGCCCTTAAAACAGTTATCAGCCAATGTGAGCTTTGGACAGATGTTATTGCAGATTTTGAGGACGCAGAAGTCCCTGCTTCCTATTCTATAAATGATGATTATGGCAACCTTAAGGTTGCAGAGCAAACTTCAAGGTATGGAAAATAACATGGAGTCCAAGGTTGAATGGGGGCTTGCTATGAGGACTTGAAGCCTTGTTGAAAGTGATTCCTAAAACCCCATTCCATTCATCTACTTGATATCCCAAAAAAACCTCCAAGGTTCCACACCTTGGAGTTTTTCTCGTCCCTAGTCAAATTACTTGAACAATTCGGCAATCTCTTTTTCGTAGAGCTGGGAAATCTTGTGCCGCATGATTTCCTGCTTGGCAGAGAGGGTCTCGCCCACCACAAAGGGCTTTTCCAGGATGGCAAAGCGGGAAACCTTTTCAAACAAGCGGAAGCCGTTTTTGGCGCTGATTGCAGTCTGAATCTCTGTATCAATGAGTTTTTTGATTTCTGGAGTTTTCAGCAATTCGCTGTAGGAATTGTGAGGGATCTGCTGCTCCTGGGCATACCCTACAATTTCTTCTTCAGAAGGTACAATGAGGGCTGCCAAGAACCGTTGATCCTGGCCCACCACCATAGATTGTGCAATAAAGCGGGAATTGTTCAGCCGCATTTCAATGGAAAGGGGCTCCACGTTCTCTCCACCACGCAATACGATGGTATCCTTGATGCGACCACGCAGCACCAATTCTCCTCCAAGGGTCAGTAAGCCTATGTCACCGGTGTCAAACCAGCCGTCCTTGTCGATTACCTTGGCCGTCAGATCCTCTCGCTTGTAGTAGCCCTTCATGACGGTGGGGCCCTTTACCTGAACAGTTCCCTTCTGGCATTTTGGCAGAACATTGCCGTTTTCATCCACAATGCGCACCTGCACATCCTTCAAGGGCTGACCAATGGTTCCAAATACGGGAGCCTTAAAGGGGCGAACGGAAACGACAGGGGCTGTTTCTGTAAGGCCATAGCCTTCCACCAAGTTTACACCAATGGCCCAGAAGAACTCATCAATTTGAGGAGGCAAGGCACCACCACCAGATATACCACCACGGAAGTTTGTTCCCAGCTTGGCACGAATCTTCTTGAAGATGATGACTCCACCAAGAGCCTTTAGTGGATACAGCAGCACCCAGGGAATGAAAAGCACTATCCAAGACAAGAGCAGATAATCATTCTTGAATCGGGCCGTTTGTCTAAAAAGGCGACGATGGATTTTTGACTGTAGCTTTGCCACTGCCACAAAAAACTTGAACAAGGCGTATACCACGCCACCAGTTTTGCGCATGGTACGGTTTACCCCCTCGTATACCGCCTCAAAGACACGTGGCACTGCTGGCAACATATAGGGATTAATCTTTTGGAAGTCAGCAAGCAAAATGCTTCCCACTGGCTTGGAATAGCACAGACCTCCTGCCTGGCACAGAACAACGTATTCACACAATCGCTCAAAGGCATGCCACACGGGGAGAACAGAAAGGGCCCGCTCTCCAGGATGAAGATAGATTCGAACTTTTAAATCTGGTAACTGGGCAAGGAAATTGCCGTGGGTCAGCATGACACCCTTGGGCTCCCCCGTAGTTCCAGAGGTAAAAATCACGCAGGCTAAATCCTCTGACCTTCCCTTGTCCAGCTCCTCATCAAGCTTGCCGGGATTTTGCTGACAATACTCTGCACCCAGCTGTAAAACCTCTTCAAACTGAAGGACCTCTACTCCTGCTTCCTTGGATTTTGCCTTTGTCTCTGCCTGCACTGCATCAAAGCTGATAAAGCGAATAAGTTGTGGTAGATCCTTTTTGAATTCCAGCACTTTTAGAACCTGTGCCTCGTTTTCTACCACGATGGTTTTACACTCAGTTGCGGAAAAGATAAAACGAAGCTCACGCTCTGTGGCATCACAGCCTCTGGGAACATCAACGGCACCAATAGCCATAATTCCCATATCTGCCTGCAGCCATTCCTTGCGGTTGTCTGCCAGGAGTCCAACATGCTCTCCGCGTACCGTTCCAAGGGAAAGCAGGCCACCACCAAAGTGATAGCTTGTATCGAGTAACTGCTGATAGGTTACTGGTTGAAAATTCCCCTCTTCATCCTTTGCATATTGAGCTGCCACATTAGGATACTGAAGGGTGGTTTCTTTTAACATTTGTGGTACTGTTTGTGCCATTACAATCTCCAGATTTCAAAATGACATAGTTTGGCATTTTGTAATTCTTGCCTAATAGTATATAGCTAAAATCAATAAAACGCAAGTAAAAAGGGCTGTCGTATAAGACAGCCCTTGTGCAGTTTTATAGAAATTTAAAAGCTGCAAGCCCAGCCGAACTAAATCAAGCTGTTCTTGTACAAATTTAATATCGAGCTTTTCGTAGACGAACCTGCTCGATGTCCTCACTGAATAATTCCCGCAAGTCGTTCAAGCCCAAGGCCATCAAAGCCATGCGGTCAATGCCGATTCCCCAAGCAAGCACTGGTACGTCAATGCCCATGGCCTTGGTTACTTCAGGCCGGAAGATTCCAGAGCCACCCAGCTCGAACCACCCCAAGACAGGATGCTTGATATGCACCTCGATGGAAGGCTCGGTAAAGGGGAAGTATCCAGGAACATACTTTACATCAGTTGCCCCTGCAATCTCTACGGCAAACATTTCCAGGAAGCCCAACAAGGTCTTTAAGTTTACCTCATCTCCCAGCACGATTCCCTCTGTCTGGTAAAAGTCAGACAAGTGGGTGGCATCAACCTTGTCGTAGCGGAAGCAGCGGGCAATACCAAAGTACTTTCCAGGAATCCTTGCCTTTGCCAGCTGGTGTGCGGAAAGCACTGTTCCTTGGCTCCGGAGAATCAAGCGGCGGGTAAAATCCCTGTCAAAGCTATAATTCCAACCACGGCTTCCTGTATTACCACCATTTTCGTGGGCGGCGGCTACATTAGAAAGATATGGCTCCTCGATGAATTTGGCGTGGGTAGGATTCTTGACGTAATATACATCATGGATATCACGAGCTGCGTGGAACTGGGGCATAAACAAGGCATCAGAGTTCCAGAACTCGGTTTCTACCAATGGACCATCAAACTCTTCAAATCCTAGGGAACACAGCTTGTCTTTAACGCTTTCCAAGAATGACACGTAAGGATTTGTTCTTCCTGGAATGATACGTGCAGGCGGAACTGCGATGTTATATCCTCGGAAGGTTCCTGTCTTCCAGCTTCCGTCAGCAAGAATCTTGGAGGTGAGGGAACCGATTTCGTTTCCGGTGATACCCGCCTGCTCCAAACCAGCCTTTATCTCAGTGGCTATGGGCTCCAGCTTGTAGACGACAGTTTCTCGTTCTACCATACGGAAGGGCACATCGGTGGCACCACGTTTTTTTGCCAAACCGCCCATACTCTTCTTTTCTTCGTCAGAAAGGTTGGCCTGATCCAGAAGCCAACCTTCTGCTGCAACAGCTTTTTTCAGCAATTCTGCCGTAACAGTCAAGGAGTCTGGCAGAGGAGCACCTGTGTAGGCCGCCTTTTTTTCTCCGTCCATGGCAAGAACACCTTGCTTGGACAGCATCCCGAAGGCACTTCCCACATCCTTGTTCTCTAGGCTCAAGGTGGAAGCGATTTCTGGCAAACTGTGGGGGCCAGACTCCTTCAGGAAGGATACGATTCTGCTTTCGGGAGTCCCCTTTTCTGCATACTCACGTCCTAAGTCTGTAAGCTCAAAAAAGGTGTGGGGCTCCCGCCGTACAACGGAAATAATATTCTTGCCCGAAAGCCATGAAAAGGCTTGATTTGCATGTCCTTCCTTGTAATCCAGTTCTTTTTGCAATAAAGCTGATGTCAGCTCATCGCTTGGTGTATACCTTAGCAGCACCCGAATCTCAAGGGGGTGCAAATTTTTTATGAGGGCCTGAATATCCATCAATATCTCCGACTATTTCAACAACTTGATATAGGATGTATAGATTACAGTGTTTGAACCACCATCATAATAGGTGTCATCTGGCTTAAGGTAGGTGTAGAAGTAGTATCCACGTTCCCGTACAAAAGACTCAATGGATTCCTTGATAGCCAACATAGCAGTGCTTTGCTCAAACAGTGGAGTAGGACAAGAATACTTGAAGCGAGCCTCATCATAGGCGGGCATGTACTCAATAACAACCTTTCCACCACCCTTCTTGAGATAATCGCTGGTAATATTTCCCTGGACTGTTTCTGTTTTGGTGTAGTCTGGTTCAGGGGCTAGGAGTGATTCGACATCTTCAGTGGCAAATGCTCCACTAAATACGAACAATACACAAAGTAAACTTACAACATACTTCAACATCATGACCTCCATGGCAGAAAATTAATATATTGTATAATTTATTATTCTACTCACATTGAGAAAAAAATCAAGGTCAACAATATATCTACCAGATTTTAAACCAATACTGGGGAGGCCAGTTACAAGCACTTCTCCGGTAATTTCCTTGGGCTTGTTTTTTGTGATGGATCGGGCATATTCTCGTACTGCTTCCTTTAGGGCCATGGTGGCAGCTTCGTGAATGCCGTCAAAACCATCTATGAGCTTTCCCTGTCCACGGCCTGAAATGCGATGGTAGCCAAGGGTTTTCCAGCTGTTTCTCCAAGCAGTAAGATGAGGGGGACAGCGGAATTCTATCCAGCACTGCAATTTATTCTCTTCGACCCAAGGCTCAGTGTAATTGATAAGGGATTCCATGTTTGGAAATTCTCGCAGGAGCTTAAATTCAAAAAATTCCTCTACATTGCGTGTCTTGTCGGAGGGGGTGTAGGTAAAGCTCCAGCCACAAACCATGCCTTCTAAAAAAAATGGAACTATTTCTTTGAGGCGGTTAATGGGATGGGCAAAGGGATTTTGCATATCTACAACTTCCCCTGCCTCTGGATAGGCCTCCAAGGTGGCCCAGAGGGAAAATCGAATCAATTCCTCTTCTGCAGGGCCTGCTGTAGGCTTTGCAAAAATCTGATTGCTGCAAAGTGCAAAAAGGAGAATGAGGATTGTGAGTTTTACCGATATGCGTCTTTCCAAACCTTCCATGGATTGATTCCCATCCTTACTACGAAATAAAGCCAGGCGATGGCAAAGCCGGCCAGATGTGTCATGTGGGCAACACCATGCTGCAGTGTCAGCAGCTGGTTTGCTATCTCGATTCCTGAGTAAATTGCCACCAGCAAGGGGGCTGGAATTGGTAGCAGCCCCATCAGGTAGATTCTGTTCCGAGGAAAAATGACTGCATAGGCCAAGAGCAGGGAGTTGATGGCTCCTGAGGCCCCCAGCAAAAACACAAAGTATGCACCAGAAAAGAGATAAAAATAATAGGAGACGACCCCACAGAAAAGTCCTGATATAAAATAAATTAAGAGGAACTCCTTTGAGCCTAAGGATTGCTCCACTGCCATGCCAAAGATGAACAGTCCCAGCATGTTGAAGAACAGATGGCTAAAATCTCCGTGAACGAACATATAGGTGAGGAATTGCCAGTACATGTTGTATTCATGGACAAGAATAACATTCAAGGCTAGATAGTTGCTGAGCCCTCTCATTGTGTTGGTAAGGAGGAATACTAACAGGTTAATTCCGATAAGAAAAAAGGTCGCATTAAAAAACACATACCGAAAGGGGGTTCGTATTTTCCTTAGAAGATTCATGGTGAAAAGCTCCTGCCTCAATTTTAACAATTTAGGGGCAGATATGTTACTCGGTTCCTGCCCTGATGCTTGGAGCTGTACATGGCCTCGTCTGCCAAATTTACAAGATATTCCAAACGTATCTTTTTGCCCTGGGTTTTTTCTGGATTAAATACGGTATAGCCTGCAGAAAGGGTTACCTGCATGTGAATGTCGCTGAAAACGATGTCATCGTGCTCTACCGCTGCACGGATTCGCTCTGTAATCTTATCCGCCTCAAATTCTGTCACATCATGGAGCATAAGTACGAATTCTTCTCCGCCATACCGGGCAACAATGTCCTCGGAACGAATGTTATCCTGCAGTATGCAGGCGATTCGCTGCAGCACGAAGTCACCGCAGGCATGGCCATAAATATCGTTGAAGCGTTTGAAATGGTCAATATCCAGCATGACAATTGCCAGGGATATATTTGCTTCCATTGCAGTAGCCATCCTGTTGTTCACCACATTGAAGAAGAAATGACGGAGCTTCAAATGGGTGAGCATATCTGTGGAGGACTGCTCAATAAGCATGGTGGTATTAATGGATAGGGCTGCCAGGGTGGCAATGTCAAGGATTTGCTTTTTTTCTTCCTTTGTAAAGGCCATCTCCTCCTCTCCAAAAATCCGCTGGCCTAAAACAAGGACCCCCACAATATACTTTTGGTAAATCATGGGAACGGCCAGGGTCGCATTTAGAGATTTCAAGATGGTCAGGTCATAGGTCCCTTCAAGGACGGATTCGAGCTCCTCTATGGATGCACTCCTTGCAGTTTCGTATAAAAAGGGGATGAGACCCTCCGTCTCCTTGAAAGCGTAATTGATTTGAGGATGAAGGTCAAAACCAATGGCACCTTCGTCAAGGCGGTAGTCGGAGGAGCCAATCTGCTTTAAGCTGAAAATTCCAGCGGCCAGCACATGCATTTGTCCCAGACAGGTATATAACAGGGCTTCAGACAAGGCTTCAGATTCCAATGTGGAGGCGAAGGACTTTGAAATTTCCAAAAGCTGGCTCAGATTATATATGTGCCGTTCCTGCTGAGAAATAACTGCCTTGTAATCTTCAATAGTCATTGGGTGTTCTTTTTCCATGCCTATTGCTTCTCTTTTTCACCTAGAACAACATAATTTTTCATTATGCCAAAAAATATCTGCCAGTCTGGCAACTGGTTCTCCAGCTGAACCGCATTATCCTTGTTGCGGGATGATGCCAGCAACACCTTTATATTGGTAATGTTTACTGGGCTGATGAGCCTTGCATCCTCCAGCATATCGGAAAGAAAATGTTGAAGATTGAGGAGGTGGGCTACTTCTTCCTGAAGAATTTTCTTTGCCTCTGTATTGATTCTCGTAATGGCCTGAAGGAGCTTGGTGGAAAAGTCTGGATTTCCCTGGGCATCGGCAACATACCCTCTGATAACTGCAATATCATTGACATTGTTGCGATCAAAGGAATTTTCAAAGTTTTTGATTCGTTCGTGGGCTTCCAGTACGGAGAACACTGCCGTAGAAAACTCTGTTTTGTAGGTAGGATTGTAGAAGAATCCCTCGATTACGATATCGTTCAGCAGGGACTGAATATGGGAATCTGCGTAGATCAAGAGGAAGGTCTTGAGTATCTGCATAGGAGTAATCAGGGTGAAGGCCGAGGTGCCGTTGAGCAGCAGGAACTCGTTCTGCTCGCTGTTGTATCCAGCTAGAACCTCCTGCTCCCTGTCCTTGAAAAGACTGTTTATCTCTCCGGCTACAATTTCATCTTGAACCTCCATCCGAATGCGGTTGGTATCCGCCTCGAATTGTTTTTTTGCATGTTCAATGTAGCTTTGCAAAGCAGTGCTATTGTAGCGCGCTGATTCCAGCACCAGCCCTGGATCTTGCTTGCTGAGCATGACCAGCTGGTGCAGGCTTGTAGGCTGAAGGATGTGTCGAAAAATATAAGAGATTTTTTTCAGGTTATTGAGAATCTTGTCCTGATCTATTTTCCTGTCACCGGCATGAATGGTTTCCAAGGCGATGATGGCCTTTGCCATGCTGCTGGTTATTTGGAAATCCTTCGCTACAAAGTATAAGTCCATGAGTGGGGTTTCTAACTCCTGGATGGGAACGTTCTTGATTTCAACCTTTTCCAAATCAGTATGCTCAGTAAAATTGGGGACAAAGGCTCTGATGGCCCTAAAAAAGTTAAAGCGACAAATGTCAAAAAGCTGATAGAGCTTTGCAATGATTTGATTGATTTGAGTAAATTCTTCTTGTTCAAATATTTTTAGGAATTGCTCAAAGGCCTTTGCTTGGTCGGCGAAAACCTTGTTTTCATTTTCTGCCATTATCACCGCTTCTTTTCGGGCCTCAAAGGAAAGGCCTTGCTGTAGCTCAAGGGTCTCAGAGGAAAGACCGGTCATAATAAGGCGATTTGCAAAGGCTCTAGCGCGGGATGGGTCTGATGACTTGATGGTGCTGGATAGAATTTCTTCGATGTGCTTTGTGTTGGTATAGAGTAAAACAAAAGCTTCCGCCACATTAGCCATAAGTGCTCCATTCTTATAAATGGTGGGAACGTGGAGTTTTAATTCGTTTTCTATATGCTTAAGCTCAGATTTTGCCTTACCATCCTTTGACGAAGACTTAAAAAGAGAGTCAAATATAGAAGTAAAAAATTTCAAGAAATTCATACATATCTATTTTACATTGCATTGACGGCTTTTTCAAGGGTACTAAAGCAATCCTTCCCGCTGAAAGAGAGAAATATAATCGGCTTCTGTAGTAGCCGCCACAATAGCTTCTCGTAGACGGCTTCCTCCAGACACTCCTTTTGAATAGGCACAAAATCGTTTTCGCATTTGTCTACAGGCGGAAGCTTCTCCCGCGTCCTGTATCAAACACTGCAGCTCATGAATTCCCGCTTGTATACGAACTGTAGGCTCAATTTCATCGTAGGAGCCTGTTTCCAAAAGCTGGCGGGTTTGTGCAAAGATAAAGGGATTTCCCATGGCGCCACGGGCAAACATTACTCCCTGGCAGCCGGTTTCCTGCAGCATTCGTTGGGCATCTTCTGGAGTAAAAATGTCCCCGCTGCCAAAGACAGGAACCTTTCCTTTGGTTTTTGCCTGTATCAATGCTACTAGTTCTGCCAAAATCCTCCAGTCGGACTTGCCTTCATAGCCTTGTGCCCGCGTGCGGGGATGAATGGTGAGGGCTGCCGCTCCTGCTTCTATGGCTGCAAGGGCTGCTTCCTTCCAGGTCATGGTTTGGGCATCCCAGCCAGAGCGAATCTTTATGGTAACGGGAACCTGCTTGTCTCCCAAGGATGAGCTGGCAGTAACAGCGGCTGCTACAACCTTGTACAATTGCTCCGGGCAACGAGTAAGGGAGGAGCCAGCTCCGGTTTTGGTGATTTTAGGTACGGGGCAGCCAGCATTAATGTCAATTACCTCCGGAACCACTTCCTTGTCTTCTTGGGTTAGGACTTGCTCCACCGCTTGAGCCATTACCTCCGGTGTTCCTCCAAAAAGCTGTACCGCATAGGTTTCTTCGTTGGCAGCCCGTACCATCAGCTGATGGGTCTTGTCTGAACCACGAGTTAAGGCCTCCGCAGACACCATTTCTGTGTAGGCAAAATTCGCCCCGCCTTCCCGACAGACAGAACGAAAGGCTCTGTCTGAATAACCTGCCACTGGAGCTAAAAAGAGGTTTCCAGGAATGGTGAGGCTTCCAATAGTAACGGGATGATACAGCATGGGATTATTCGGGGAGACGGAAGAACCTGCAGCTGTTTTTCCAAAGCTGAACACTAAGCTCTTCTAGATCCATTTCCAGCATTTCTGCCAGGAACTTGGCGGTAGAAGGCAGGTATGCCGGCATGTTTCGCTTTCCCCGGAATTCGGCTGGTACCATGAATGGTGCCTCTGATTCAATCAAAATGCGATCGAGCGGAATGTTCAAAACAGTTTCATGGAGATTACGTGCATTCCGATAGGTTAAATTTCCTGCAAAGGAGAAATAAATATTGTAATCCAAGGCTTTGAGTGCATAT